>DASQLU010000070.1:0-175329 GCA_035645855.1 Pyrinomonadaceae bacterium | reverse complement strand
GCTCGTGCTGGGCGGGTGGTTCACCTTGAAATACCGTCTGCGGCAGGCCTTGCCGATCATCCTGTTCACGCTGATGCTGACTTTGGCCTACTCGATCTTTCAGGGGAACGTGGGGACGGCGTACCGGCAGCGTTCGCAGTTGTTGATCTTCTACTTCATCTTCGTGGCGGTCGGCTACGTGCTCATGAAGGAACGCCGGGAAGAACGCGCGCGGCAGGCCATGGCCTCCCGCAAAGAGGTGATGTCGAGACGTTCGCGCCGGGCGCTTGATGAGCCGCGGCCGCGGGCGGCGGGCGTGTTGGAGCCGGAGACGGGCGTGTTGGAGCCGGAGACGAGCGTGGCGGAGAGGAACTGAGTTATGTGCGGGATCGTGGGAATTGTGAATCGCGGCGGACGCGCGGTGGACGAGGCCGTGCTGGGGCAAATGTGCGAGGCCATACGCCATCGCGGCCCCGACGAGGACGGCTTCTACCGGAAGGCGGGCATCGGCCTCGCCATGCGCCGCCTCGCCATCATCGACCTCAAGAGCGGCCAGCAGCCGATGCACAACGCCGACCGCACCGCCTGGATCGTCTTCAACGGCGAAATCTACAACTACAAGGAGGTGCGCGCCCGTCTCGTACAACTCGGCCACGAGTTTCACACCGACTGCGATACGGAAGTGATCATCCACGCCTACGACGAGTACGGCGCGGAGTGCCCGAAGCACCTGCGGGGCATGTTCGCTTTCGCCATCTGGGACGAGCGCACAGGGGAACTGCTGCTCGCGCGCGACCGCGTGGGTAAAAAGCCTCTGCTCTACGCGCGCACGCCCGAGGGGCTGGTCTTCGGCTCGGAGTTCAGCGCGCTGCTCCGGCACCCGCAGGTCGGGCGCGAGGTGAACCGCGAGGCCATTCATCATTACCTCACTTTCATGTGCGTGCCCGCGCCGCTCACAGCCTATAGCGACATACACAAACTCGAACCCGGCCACACCCTGCGCTACACGCGCGAGGGCGAGATCAAGACCGAGCGCTACTGGCAGCCCGACTTTTCGCAGAAAACGCGGATGAGCGAAGAGGAGGCGGGCGAGCGCGCGGTCGAGATTTTGCGCGAGGCGGTGCGCGTGCGCCTGATGTCGGAAGTGCCGCTCGGCGCGTTTCTCTCCGGCGGCGTGGATTCTTCGGCCGTCGTCGCGCTGATGAGCGAGGTGTCGCCGACGCCGGTCAAAACCTTCTCCATCGGCTTCGAGGAGCAGGATTTCAGCGAACTGCACCACGCGCGGCGCGTCGCCGAACACGTCGGCGCGGAGCACCACGAGTTCATCGTGCGCCCGGACGCGATGGAGGTCTTGCCGACGCTCGTCGAACACTACGGCGAACCATACGCGGACTCTTCCGCCATCCCGACCTATTACGTTTCGCGCGAGACGCGCCGCCACGTCACCGTCGCCCTGAACGGCGACGGCGGCGACGAGTGCTTCGCCGGTTATGAACGTTACGCGGCGATGAAACTCGCGGCGAAGTATCGCGGCGTGCCACACCTCCTGCGCGAAGGTTTGATCAAACCGGCCGTCGCGCTCTATCCCACTTCGGAGACGCGCCGCAGCCGCGCGCGCGACCTCAAACGCTTTCTCGACGCCGCCTCGCTCCCCACCGTCGAGCGTTACATGCGCCTCGTCAGCGTGCTCGACACGCCGGCGAAAGACGCGCTCTACACGGACGATTTCCGGCGCGAGATGCAGGAGCACAAGGCCGCCGATTTCGTCGCGCCGTGGTTCGCCGCCGCCAACGGCGCGGGGCTCGTGGATGCGGCGCTCCTGGCCGACACGATGACGTACCTGCCGAACGACCTGCTCGTCAAAGTGGACATCGCTTCGATGGCCGTTTCGCTCGAAGCGCGCTCTCCGTTTCTGGATCATCACGTGATAGAGTTTGCGGCGAGTTTGCCGGAAAACCTGAAACTGCGGGGCTTGACGACGAAGTATCTCCTCAAGCGCGTGCTGGCGAAACTGCTCCCCGCCGAGAATTTACAGCGGCGCAAGATGGGCTTCGGCGTGCCCATCGGCCACTGGCTGCGCGGCGTGATGCAGCCGTTCCTGCGCGAGACGCTGCTGGCGGAAAAAGCCCTGGCGCGCGGCTTCTTCAAACCCGAAGCCGTCACCCGCATGGTCGAACTCCACACGCGCGGCGAGAGAGACTACGCGCACCAACTCTGGACGTTGCTCATGCTTGAGTTATGGTTTCAGCGTTTTATTGATTGATCGTCAGTTTTCAGTTTTCAGTTGCATGTGGCAATCGCACGAGCTGCTAAAGATCGGATTGAAAACTGAAAACTGAAAACTGAAAACTGACCGCTGATATTTTGTATTCGTAAGGAGCGTAATTGTGAAAGGTATCGTGTTAGCCGGCGGACTCGGCTCGCGGCTGATGCCGTTGACGGCGGTGACGAATAAGCACCTGCTGCCGGTTTATAATCAGCCGATGGTCTATTACCCGATCCAGACGTTGGTCAACGCCGGGATCAGGGACATCATGATCGTGACGGGCGGCAACTCGGCCGGGGATTTTCTCAAGCTGTTGAAGAACGGCAAGGCGTTCGGCCTCAAGCATCTCAACTACACTTATCAGGAGGGCGAGGGCGGCATCGCGGCCGCGCTCTCGCTGTGCGAAGACTTCGCGGACGGCGCGCCCGTCTGCATCGTGCTCGGCGACAACATCATCGAGGGCAATATCTGCCAGTCCGTGCGCGCTTACCGGCATCAGGGCGGCGGCGCGAAGATACTCCTCAAGCAGGTTTCCGACCCGCAGCGTTTCGGCGTGCCCGAACTGGAAGGCGACCGCGTCGTCCGCATCGAGGAGAAGCCGCGCGCGCCGAAGTCTGACTACGCCGTCATCGGCGTCTACATGTACGACGCCGAAGTGTTCGAGATCATCAAGACGCTCAAGCCCTCCGAGCGCGGCGAACTGGAGATCACGGACGTGAACAACGCCTACATCGAGCGCGGCGAGATGACCTGGAACGAACTCCAGGGCTGGTGGACTGACGCGGGCACGTTCGAGAGCCTGCTGCACGCCTCGCGCCTCGTCGCCGAGACGGGCGCGAACAAAATGGAGGCCGTCAATGCAAATCATGCCTGAGCGCGTGCCGCTCGCGGCCGACTCCTCCTCCGCGCCGGAGTTCAAGCGCGGCCGGATACGCGATGTCATCGTGCGCGACGTGCGCAAGTTCGTGGACGAGCGCGGCTGGCTCGCGGAGCTGTTTCGCCACGACGAGTTGGAGGTCGAGTATTTCCCGGCCATGTGTTACATCTCCTCGACCGAGCCGGGCGTGCAGCGCGGCCCGCACGAGCACGTGGATCAGGCCGATTTTTTCGTCTTCATCGGCCCCTCCAATTTCAAGCTGTGCCTCTGGGACAACCGCGCGGATTCGGAAACCTACAATCACGTGATGACGCTCTACGCGGGCGCGGACAACCCGAAGGCCGTGCTCGTGCCGAAGGGCGTCGTCCACGCCTATCGCAACGTCGGGAGCGTCTCCGGCATCGTCATCAATTGCCCCAACCGCCTCTACATGGGCGAAGGCAAGCGTGAGGAGATCGACGAGATCAGGCACGAGGACGACCCGGCGACCGTGTACCGGATGGAAGATTAAAGAGCTATTAGCTGTTAGCTATTAGCTGTCAGCCAGACGAGTTTTTGTTTTAGCTAACAGCTAACAGCTAATAGCTAACAGCTACGCATGAAAGTTGTTCGCATCATCGCACGTTTGAACGTGGGCGGCCCGGCCAAGCATGTGGCGTGGCTGACGGCCGCGACGCGGCGTTACGGCATCGAGTCGGAACTCATCGCCGGGACTGTGCCGCCGGGCGAAGACGACATGAGCTATTTCGCGGCCGCGCAGGGCGTCGTGCCCATCATGCTGCCGGAGTTGACGCGCGAGGTGTCGCCGAAGGACGCGGTGGCCGTCTGGAAACTGTATAGCCTGTTCCGACGCCTGCGCCCGGACATCGTCCACACGCACACGGCGAAGGCCGGCACCGTGGGACGCGTCGCGGGGATGCTCTACCGCTGGCTGACGCCCTCCGCGCTCGTGGGGCGGCCGCGTGCGTGTCGCTTCGTGCACACGTATCACGGCCACATCTTTCACAGCTACTACGGGCGCGGGAAGACGCTCTTTTTTCTGACCATCGAACGCCTGCTCGCGCGCCTGGCGACGGACAGGATCGTGGCGATCAGCCGGCAGCAGTTCCGCGAGATTCATGAGCAGTTCGGCGTGGGGCGCAGAGAACAGTTCAGAGTGATCCCGCTGGGTCTGGACTTGGGCGCGTTCGCCGATTGGCCTGAGCGGCGCGCGGCGGCGCGGGCGGAACTGGGCGCGGGCGAGGACGAGTTGCTCGTCGGCATCGTCGGGCGTCTGACGGAGATCAAGAGCCACCGTATGTTCATCGAAGCCGCCGCGCTCTATCTGAAACGACAGGCGTCGGAACCGGACGCGGGAGCGATTGACGGACATGGCGAGACGGACAAGGCGGCGCGGCGGCGCGTGCGCTTCGTCGTCATCGGCGACGGGCAACTGCGCGGCGAACTCGAAGCGCAGGCGCACGCGCTCGGCATCACCGAACACGTGACCTTCACGGGCACGCGCTCCGACCCGGAAAACTTTTACGCCGCGCTCGACATCGTGGCGCTGACATCTCTGAACGAGGGCACGCCGCTGACGCTGATCGAGGCGATGGCGAACGCGCGGGCGGTTGTGGCGACGGCCGTCGGCGGCGTCGTCGATCTCGTCGGGCAGCCAATCGAGCACACGCCATCGCGTGCGTGCGGCGGGTTGGAGAGCGGCGACGTGGCCGCCGCATACACGGTTTGCGAGCGCGGCGTGCGCGTGCCGACGGGCGACGCGGAAACATTTTGCGACGCACTGCACCTGCTCGTCGCGGACGAAGCGTTGCGGCGCGAGCTGGGCGAGCGCGGGCGCGCCTTCGTCTCGGAGCATTATTCAAAGGAGCGTCTGGTGAGGGACGTGCTCAATCTTTACAGCGAACTCGTGCCGTCGCCCTCGGTGGCGGTGGTAGCGAAACAGGAGGGGGGCGTGCCGGCGGCGGTCGGGTCGGCGCGCGTGAAAGGAGACGGATAATTTGCGAGTTTTAATAACGGGCGGGGCGGGCTTCATCGGGTCGCATCTCTCGGACGCTTACCTGGAACGCGGCGACGAGGTTTACGTCATCGACGATCTCTCGACGGGCAGCTTCGAGAACATCGCGCATCTCAAGACGCACCCGCGCTTTCACTACACGATTGACAGCGTGCACAACGTGCCCGTCTGCGCCGAACTGATCGACCAGTGCGACGTGGTCTTTCACCTGGCGGCGGCCGTCGGCGTGAAATTGATCGTCGAAAGCCCGGTGCGCACCATCGAGACGAACGTGCGCGGCACGGAAGTAGTCCTGAGTCTCGCCAACAAGAAGAAGAAGAAGGTGCTCGTCGCCTCGACCTCGGAAGTTTACGGCCTGTCGACGGAAGTTCCTTTCCGTGAAGACGGCAACCTCGTGATGGGCGCGACCACCAAGGGGCGCTGGAGCTACGCCTGCTCGAAAGCGATTGACGAATTTCTCGCGCTCGCCTACTGGCGCGAGAAGAAATTGCCGACGGTCGTCGTGCGCCTCTTCAACACGGTGGGGCCGAGGCAGACCGGGCAGTACGGCATGGTCATCCCGACCTTCGTCAGGCAGGCGCTCGCCGGCCGCCCCATCACGGTTTACGGCAACGGCAAACAGACGCGTTGCTTCGGCTACGTCGGCGACGTGGTGGGTGCGCTGATGAAGCTGATGGACGCGCCGGAGGCCGTCGGCCAAGTCTTCAACATCGGCTCGAACGAAGAGGTCTCGATCCTCGAAGTCGCCGGGCGCGTCAAGGAGTTGACCGGCTCGACTTCCGAGATCGTCTTCATGCCCTACGACGAAGCCTACGAGGAGGGCTTCGAGGACATGCCGCGCCGCGTCCCCGATATCTCGAAGGTCGCCGCGCTGACGGGCTTTCACCCGACCGAGAAACTCGACGGCATTCTCCAGAAAGTGATCGCGCACCACAGCGGGCAGTAAATTCGAGTGAGCAGTAAGCAGCGAGCGGTGAGCGGCAAGCAGTCAAAACAGTTTTCTTACTGCTCACTGCTTACCGCTTACTACTCACTTTCTTCGCTTGATTTCTCACGCCACATCGAATAGCTTTTCGGGAGACTTCAAACAGAATCAACTGACAGTGGCTCATGTATTTCGGTAGTTTAAATTTCCTTCCGATTATCGTGTCGTTCGCGCTGGCGCTCGCGTTGACGCCGGTGGTGCGCTGGCTGGCGCGGCACTGGGGCATGGTGGCGCAGCCGAAGGCGGATCGCTGGCACAACAAGCCGACGGCGATGATGGGTGGCCTGGCCGTGTTCCTCACCGTCGTCATTGCTTACCTGGCTTTCATGTCGCAGATGCCGCACAGGCCTTACGGGTGGGTGGTGATCCTGGCGAGCGCCTTCCTGTTCGTCGTCGGGCTGATCGACGACATCGTTCACGTCAAGCCTTACCAGAAATTGATCGGGCAGGTGATGGGCGCGTCGCTCGTCGTCTATTACGGGCTGACGCTGCCGTGGAGCGCGTCGCCCTCGCTCAACATGGCGATCACGATCTTCTGGCTCGTCGGCATCACGAACGCGCTCAATCTGCTCGACAACATGGACGGGCTGGCCGCCGGCATCGCCGCCATCGCCTCCGCTTTTCTGGCCGCGAGTTTCGTCGTGAACGGGCAACCGGCGGAAGCCCTGATGCTCGCCGTTTTCGCCGCCGCGCTCATCGGCTTCCTCGCCTACAATTCCAACCCCGCCTCGATCTTCATGGGCGATTGCGGCTCGATGTTCATCGGCTTCTTTCTGGCGAGCGCCGCGCTGATGAGCGCGTCGGGCGCGCGCTCGCGCTCGTTCATGGTGGTGCTGGCCGTGCCGGTGCTGATTTTGCTCATCCCCATCTTCGACACGACCTTCGTCACGGTGCTCAGAAAACTGTCGGGGCGCTCGGCCTCGCAGGGCGGGCGCGACCACACTTCGCATCGCCTCGTCGCGCTCGGCATGACGGAGCGACGCGCCGTCTGGATGCTCTACGGCTTCGCCGGGCTGTCGGGCGTGCTCGCGCTCCTGGTCAGCCGCACGGAACTCGACGTGAGCATCGCGGCCATCGTCGGGTTCACCATCGTGCTCGCGCTCCTCGGCGTGTACCTGGCGGGCGTCAAAGTTTACGAGGAAGAGGAGGTTTTGAAGGCGCGCGAGAAACCGCTCGTGGCCTTCTTCGTAGACCTCTCCTACAAGCGGCGCGTCTTCGAGGTGATGCTCGACCTCGTGCTCATCATCCTGTCTTACTACAGCGCGTACACGCTCCTGTTCGGGCCGATTGCGGAGACGGGCGCGTGGAATTTGTTTTTGCGCACGGTGCCCGTGCTGGTCTGCGTGAAGATGTTCGCGTTTCTGGCGGCGGGCGTCTACCGCGGGTTGTGGCGCTACATCAGCGTGGACGGCATCGTGGTGTTTGCGAAGGCCGTGGCGCTCGGTTCGGTGGGGAGCGTGCTCGCGCTGCTGGTGGCGTTTCGCTTCGAGGGACTGTCGCGCGCCGTCTTCGTGCTCGATGCGATGGTGCTCTTCATGATGCTCGCGGGCAGCCGCTTCGCCTTCCGCCTGTTTCGCCACGCGCTGCCCGTCGCGGGGGCGGGCGGCGCGCGGCGCGTCCTGATCTACGGCGCGGGCGACGGCGGCGAACTGCTGCTGCGCGAGGTGCTCAACAACCGCGATTTGCAACTGACGCCCGTCGGGTTTGTCGACGACGACCCGCACAAAAAGGGGAAAGTCATCCACGGCCTGCGCGTCTTCGGCGGCAACGGCACGCTCGTGAGCATCTGCGAGGAGCAGCGCGTCGCGGAAGTTCTCATCTCCAGTACGCAAATTTCCGACGAGCGGCTCGCCGCCATCCTGCAAGACTGCGAGTCGGCGCAGATCACGCTCAAACGCATGCGCATCCAGATAGATCAACTGAACTGATAGAGGTCAGAGGTCAGAGGTCAGAGGTTAGTGAAAACAAAAATGATTTTTACTAACCTCTGACCTCCGACCTCTGGCCTTTCGCTTATGACCTCTCGCTTATGAAAGACCAGATCAAGACCATCGAGCTACGCGCCGCGTGGGGACGCCTGTTGCTGCTCGCGCCGTTGGCGCTCGTGGTTCTGGGCGCGTGGTACGGTGTGCGTTGGTGCGTGGGCAACACGATGGCCGAGTGGTTGCCCGACCTCAACACGGCGTCGGCGGCGGCGCGGCTCGCGCCGGACGACCCGCAGGCGCACTTCACGATGGCGCGCCTGCGTGAACGGAGTTTTCTACCGGAGGAATTGCCCGAAGCGGCGCGCCATTACGAGGAGGCGGCGCGACTGTCGCCGCACGACTTTCGCCTGTTCATGGAGTTGGGGCGCGTGCGTGGCCTCGTCGGTGACGTGCGCGGGGGCGAGGCCGCGCTGCGCCGCGCCGTGGAACTCGCGCCCTCTTATCCCGAGCCGCGCTGGTATCTCGGCAATTTGCTGCTCCGGCAGGGGCGCACCGAAGAGGCCTTCGCGGAGTTGCGGCGGGCGGGCGAGGCGAGTCCCGAAAAATTCCTGCCGCAGGTGATCGAACTATCCTGGCGTTTTTACGACGCGGACGTGCCCTCGGTGCTGGCGGCGGTGGGCAACTCGGCGCGCGCGCGCGGGCAGTTGATGGATTATTTGATCAACCTCAAACGGCCGGACGACGCGCGACAGTTGTGGGAGGGCTTCGACACGGAGCAGCGCAAGCTCGTGCGCGCGACGGGCGATAAGTTGTTGCTCCGTTTCCTCGAAGCGAAACGCTTCAACGACGTGCTCGAACTGCACCGTGAACTCTCGGCTTTGGACGGCACGCCGACCGAGGCCGCGCCGGAGCGTGTGCTGAACGGCGGCTTCGAATCGGCGGTGGGCGCGCCGGGGAAGAACCCTTTCGAGTGGCAGGTCGTGCCGCTCGCGGGCGCGCAGATGGCGCTCGACGGGGGCGTGCGGCAGGAAGGCGCGCGCAGCCTGCGCCTCGCCTTCAACTCGGCCGAGACGCTCAGCTTCAGAAACATCTCGCAACTCGTGGCCGTCGCGCCCGCCGCGCGCTACCGGCTCGCCTGCTACGTGCGGACGGAAGATTTGAAGGGCGAGTCTACGCCCGCAATCGAGATTGTGGACGCGGCGCAGCCCGAACGCGTGCTCGCCGCCTCGCCGCCGCTCGCCGCCGGCACGGCCGGCTGGCAGACGGTCGCGCTCGATTTCACGACCGCACCCGGCACGCAGGGCGTGACTCTGCGCATCGTCACAAGGCAGTGCCCGGCCGCCATCTGCCCCCTTTTCGGAAAAGTCTGGTATGACAACTTCAACCTCCAACGCCTCGGCGGCGGAGCCGACACCAACGGACGAAACGCCGGACGCGTTTGACCCGACGTTTGCGAACGCGCCGCCCACGGCGCCGCCGGAACGCCCCGCGCGCCGCCGCGCCGTCGTGCCGGAGCCGCGCACGCTCGCCAGCCGCTTCATCATCCTCGTGCTCTGCTTGGCCGTGGTGCTCTCGACGCTCGCCTTCGGCGCGGTGCAATCATGGGCGCTCGGCTTCTTTCAGGCGGGGGCGGGAATCGTGGCGATACTGTGGGCAATCGACGCATGGCGCACGGGGCGTCTGCGCCTGAGTCGCAACCTGTTGCAGTTGCCGCTCATCGGCCTGTTCGTCGTCGGGCTGGTGCAGTTGCTTCCGCTGGGCGCGGGCGTCGCGCCGGGCGCATTGACGAATCCGCCGGCCGGCACGCTCTCGCTCGACCCTTACGCCACGCGCTTCGTCCTCATGCAACTCGGCGCGCTCATCATCTATTTCTCGGCCGCGCTCGTCTACACGGACAGCCCCGGCCGCCTGCGCCTCGTCGTGCGCGTCGTCACGATCTTCGGCTTCCTGCTCGCCCTCTTCGGCATGTTCCAGTATTTCACCAACCCCTCGCAGATTTACTGGTTTCGCCAGCCGAAGTTCGCGCTCCCCTTCGGCCCCTTCATCAATCGCCACCACTTCGCGGCCTACATGGAACTGACGCTCGCGCTCCCGCTCGGCCTGCTCGTCTCCGGCGCGATAGCCGTCGAGCGGCGTCTGCTCTACATCTTCGCCGTCGTGATCATGAGCGCGGCGCTCGTGCTGACGGGCTCGCGCGGCGGCATCGTGAGCCTCGGCGCGGAGGTGTTGTTCATCGCGGCCATCGCGGGGCTGGTGCGGCGCAAAAAAGAGAAGGGCGAGGAGGCGGAGGAGGGCGGTGCGGCCGAGTCGCGCGTGCGCGCCGCGCTCGTGCGCGTCGGCATCGGGTTTGCGCTCGTCGTCGCGCTGCTGGCGGGCGCGGCGTGGCTCGGCGGCGAAGAGTCGCTCGCGCGTCTGTTTGGCACGGTGAGCGCGGACGATCCAACTTCCGGGCGCGTGCAGTTCTGGCAGGGGGCGTGGGGCGTGATCAAACAATATCCGCTCCTCGGCGCGGGACTCGGCGCGTTCGCCGTCGTCTACACGCGGCACGACGTGTTGAACGGCGCGACCCGCCTCGAACAGGCGCACAACGACTATTTGCAGATTCTCTCGGACGCCGGACTGGTCGGCGGCGCGCTCGGCCTGTTCTTCATCTTCATGCTTTTTCGCTACGGCTTCTCGCGCTTCGATGTGCGCGACAAGTTTCGACGCGGCGTGGCGGCGGGCGCGCTCGCCGGTTGCTTCGCCGTGCTCGTCCACAGCTTTTTCGAGTTTTCGCTGCACATGACTTCCAACGCGCTCCTCTTTCTCGTGCTTGCCGCGCTCGCCACCCTCGACGGGCGCGTCGAGGAGCCGGACACCAAACGCCGCTCGCGCCGCAAACACCGCAACCGCGACGCTTCGAGCGCGGAGACGCCCGGCGAAGAAGCGCACGCCGCCTGAAGTGAAAGACGGTCGGCGGGCAATAGACAATAGACAGCGGGCAGCCGCATGTGCCCGCGCCGCCTGACGCTAAAGATAGAATCGATCAACCGGCCGCGAACGAAGAACAACTAACGATGAGCCGCTGGCTACCGGCAATGAACTACCGGCAATGAACTGCCGGCAATGAACTACCGGCAATGAACTACCAGCAATGAACTGCTGACTACCGGCTACTGACAACTGACAACTGACTGCCGTTTAGTGACAACTGACCGCCTCGCTTAATCTATGACCGGAACACCTCAAACGCCTGACGCCGCGACGCCGACGACGATGTCGCTGCCCGGAATGTGTCTCGAAGCTTTGCGGCGGCACGCGAAGCCGGACGCGCTGAACCAAAAGCGGGGCGGCGAGTGGGCGCACATCTCTGGGGCGGACGTGGCGGCACGCGTGCGCGCCGTCGCGCTGGGACTGGCCGCGCTGGGCGTCGGCGCGGGCGACCGCGTGGCGCTCCTGTCGGAGAACCGTCCCGAATGGTCAATCGCCGACCTCGCCATCCTCAGCCTCGGCGCGGTGAACGTGCCCATTTACACGACGCAGGCCGTCGAGCAGGTCAGCTACATCCTGTCGGACTCGCGGGCGCGCGTGATGTTCGTCTCCGGGGAAAAAGTTTACCGCCACGCTCGCCCCGGCGTGGAAGCCTACGGCCGCATCGAGCGGCTGATCTTCTTCGACGCGGAAGACGCGGACGCGCACCCGGACGCTTCCGCGCTCGACGCGCTTGCACGCACGGGCGCGGAGCGCGACGCCGCAGACCCCGGGGAATTCGCGCGCCTGCTCGGAGCGATCAAAGCGGACGACCTCGCGACGATCATTTACACCTCCGGCACGACGGGCGAGCCGAAGGGCGTCATGCTCACGCACCTCGCCTTCGTCTCGAACGTGCTCGCCATCACGAGCGCGCTCCCGATCCGGGCGGACGACGTGTCGCTCTCCGTTCTCCCGCTCTCGCACATCTTCGAGCGCACGGTCTTCTACGTCTTCTGCTGGAACGGCGTCTCCGTCTACTACGCGCCCTCCGTGGATCAACTCGCAGAGTACCTGCGCGAAGTGCGGCCGACGATCATGACGGCCGTGCCGCGCCTGTTCGAGAAGGTTTATCACCGCATTGTGAAGAAGGGCACGTCGGCCACGGGGTGGCGGCGGAAGTTGTTCACCTGGTCGCTCGGCGTGGGGAAGAGTTACGCGGAGCTGGTTGACCGGCGCGAGCGCGTGCCGCCGCTCTTGGAGTTGCAACAGACGTTGGCGAGCCGCCTCGTCTTCTCGAAATGGCGCGAGGGCGTGGGCGGCCGGCTGCGCTTTTTCGTGTCGGGCGGCGCGCCCCTGTCGCCCGCGCTCTCATACGCTTTTCTGGCCGCCGGTATTCCCATCCTGCAGGGCTACGGCATGACCGAGACGTGCGTCACTTCGGCCAACCGCCCCGAAGACAACAAGGTCGGGTCAATCGGGCTGCCGTTTCCAGGCATCGAGATGAAGTTGGACGAGTCGGGCGAAATTCTCGTGCGGGGCGCAAACGTCATGCGCGGCTATTACGAGCGACCGCGGGAGACGGCCGAGGTGCTTGACGCCGAGGGCTGGTTCAAGACGGGCGACGTGGGCTACAGGGACGAGCACGGCCACTTCTTCATCACGGACAGGAAGAAGGAGTTGTTCAAGTTGTCGAACGGCAAATACATCGCGCCGCAGCAACTCGAAAGCCTGATCAAGCAGAGCGCGCTGGTCAATCAGGTGATCGTCGTCGGCGCGGGGCGCAAGTCGCCGGCCGCGCTCATCGTGCCCGACTGGGAAACTCTGCGCGGCGCGCTCGCCGAAAGCGGAAACTCGAAGCGGCCGGGAGAGGCTAAGAGGTTCGGTCGCAGCGAACAGGCCGCGCTCAGTCGCGACCCGGCCGCCGTCAAACTCGTGCAGCGCGAAGTGGCCGCGCTGACCGCCCCGCTGCACGACTACGAGCGCGTGCGCCGCGTCGCCCTGCTCGCCGAAGAGTTCTCGATTGACGGCGGGGAGATGACGCCGACGCTCAAAATTAAGCGGCGCGTGATTGATGAAAAGTTCGGCGCGCTGATTGACGAAATTTACGATGGCGGAAATTCCGGCGGAAGCGCGGCGACGGACGAGTAGGGCGTGAAGTTTAAAAGTTTCGGACGTTGTGCGAAATTCAGGCGCGGGCGCGGCGAGGCTGAGACGCGGGCAGGGCGAGGCCGGAAGGGAATTGGCGAACGAGCACCGGAGAAAGGGCACGGGCGAGCGAGAGCCGGCGAGCAAGAGAATCCGACACCGGGCGGCCGAAGGACGGTTTTAGGCGTCGGTCAATGATAGACGCTCGCGTTCGCAGAGAATCTCCACGGCGCGCCCGGCGGCGTTCGTCGAGACGGAGAGCAGGTCTTTGGCGAGGCGATAGAGCGCGAAGGGAATTTTGACCGTCGGGTAGACGGGCGCGCCCGTGGGCGGAAATTTGGAGAGCAGGTAGAGTTCCGCTTCGCAGAAGTCGCAAACGTCGAGGTGCGCACGCAACTGCTGTTGTAATTCGCAGACGAGTGTCGCCCGCGTGTAGCTCAGGAGCATCTCGGCGGACGGGCAGGTTTTGTGTTTGCAAAATTTGGCTGTGCTGACAGAACCCATGGTTCTTATCTCCTTATTCATCGCCGACCGAGCCTTCAGAGGTCGAACCCGGGGAGTCCGATGCGTTGCTGTAGGCTCTTGTCGAAGCGCGCCTCACGTTTATTAGGCACAGCACCGGACAGGCCGGGGTGGCTGATGTGATTTAAGAGGAACAGCCATCAAAACCCTTGTCAATGGGCGCTTCGCTTGGTCTCTAAAGAGAAATCGTCAATAGGCGCGAAGTTCCATAACCGGGGCGGGCGGAAAAGCCGATTTCCTCCTTTTTTTCAACGCCTTGGAGCCGGTGTAAAAAGATGTTGCTCATTCTGCGGCTAACTGCTAGTATTATTTTGTCGTCGGGAGACGAGATTAGTTTCCTGATTCCCCTTCGTGGCTGACCGCGCCTGTTCCCCTTTGCGGTCATCTGGCACGGTCTATCCAGATTAGCACTACCACACAGAGCATACGATTTGGTACACTTTTCGGCCTCTCCCCGAAAACCCGGAAGCGCGCGCCTGTGACGCGCAACATTTTCCGGCGTGTATGCTGCTCGGATGGGTCGCCCCGAGATGCGATCCGTGCGGGTCTCCGGCCTTGAGATGGGAAAGTTGCTTATTGCGTTTCACGCCCCTCCCATAAGATAATGAGTGACAATTCGATCAAGGGTGAGCAGAGAACCGGGCAGATGGTAGCTTTGACAATTTGGGTTTTTGCCCGTCCGGCAGGCCGCACGCCCGCCGCAGCGACGGCAACTCGGTGAGCGGATACGAAAGCGGCTGACGGTCGCGGCGCGTGTCCTGAGAAATCTTCAGCGCACGAGCATTCGACCGGAGAGGGACGACACTAAAGACCGCCTCCAACCTTTTGTGGAAAACTTGCCTGAAGCGTACAGCCTCACAACCCCGCCCAAAATTTAGCCTGATAGACACTACTTAATAACATGGTTGCAACCTCTGCCAATCAAAATCACCCGCTCGATAACCACATGACCAGCGCCACCGAAGAACAATCGCACGCGCCGGCCGAGCAGGCTCCGCCTGTCGTCGGCGAACGCCCCGCGCGCGGGACGAATGCCCACTGGGTCGACTCCCTGCGTCGTTCCGACGTGACCCGTCTCTGGGCTGAACTCCACCGCATCGTCTGTAGCCACCCGCTCGTGCGCGCCTCGCACAGCGCCGGACTGCTGGTCGAGGGCGCGGAGCGCGGCAACGCTTATGTCGACCTGACGCAGGAACTCTTCGTCACACTCCTCAGCAAGGCGCGCTTCCAGCATTACCTGGAGACGGCGATGACGGACGCCGAGATCGAGTGTGAAATCAGCCAGATCGAACTGACCAATCTGCTGACGGCCGAACTGCGCAAGCGCCACCCGGAATCCTATCGCCTCGCACGCCGCATCTCCACCATCATCCAGTCGAGCGCGAACTTCCGCCGCTTCGACGGCGGCGCGGGCAGCATCGAGGACGAACCGCACCGCCGCCTCGCCGACCGCGTCTACGGCCTCAGCGAATGGCCGGCCGCCAAACCGCGCCGCAATTCACAGGATTTGGAGCAGCGCATCCAGATGATCCCCGTCCACCAGCGCGACACGCGCATGGTCGGCTGCACGGGCGATTCGCAGATCATCATCAGCAACTCCGACCTCGAAGATTTGATCATCTCCATCCTCGAAGCGGCCGACGCGCCCGTGGACGTGCGCAGTTTGCGCAGCCTCGTGATGTCGCGTCTGCCCGTGATGGACATTTATCTCGTGCCGCTCGGCGGCGGCGACGACGAAGAAAACGGGCGCATCTTCGAGCCGGTGGACGGCCGCGAAAATCCCGAACAGGGATTGCTGCGCCGCGAGTCGGAGGAAGAGGCCGTCGGCTACGTCGATCTTTTCCTGCGTGCCCTGCACACGAGCGTGCGCGGCAAGACCAAGCAGTACGACCGCATGCTCGGCGTCCTCTGGCATTGTTACCTCAGCCCGGATCACATCACGCAACTTGAAGCCGCCGCGCGGCTCGGAGTCTCCGATTCGCTCGTCTCGGATTATCGCCGGCGCATCGAGCAGGAGTTGCGCGCGCTGGCCTTCGGCGAGATCGAACAGGCGCGACGCTTTGAAACCTCCCTGCGCGAGCGCGTGCGCGTGCTCGTGCTCGACAGCGAGGAGGAGAGCGTGGCGGTTTAAGTCGTCCGGCGCGGTATAGTGTTAAGGTATCGCTAAAGTCGCGCGGCGGCGGAATGCCCCCCGCGCCGCGCGACTCTTTAATCATCAGCCCCGCGTGCGCCCCGCGCGCCGCGTTCGGGAGGGCGATTCGCAGCAGAGTGCCGCAGATGTCTTTCAAAGGTCAGGTCTCGGATTACGAACCGATCACGCGCCCGTCCGCTACCGCAGAGTGGAAGCGGGACGACCCGGTGTGGCCGGAGCGCGCCGCCGCGCCCGTCTCCGCCGAGACCGGCGAGATGTTGCCTGAGAGTTCCGTCGCGCCGGTGGCGGCGCCCAAGCCGCCGCTCAAGCGCGGGCACATGCTCAGCTTCGCCGGACTGTTTTTATTCACCGTACTGCTCTACTTCCGCCCCTACGAGTTATACCCTTCGCTCGGCTGGCTCTCCACTATCCCCTTCTGGCTGGCGGCCGCCACCATCCTCGTTTTCCTCCCGTCGCAATTCGCGCTCGAAGGAACTCTGACCATGCGGCCGCGCGAGGTGTCGCTGGTGCTGTTGTTTAGCGCGCTGGCGTTGTTGTCCATCCTTTTCGCGATTGACCGTGGTCTGGCGTGGGAGATGTTCAGCGGCATTTTCCTGAAGGTCGTCGTCATGTTCATCGTGTTCGTGAACGTGGTGCGCACGGAGCGGCGTCTGCGGTTGATGCTGCTGCTCGCGTTGGCAGCCGGTTTCGTGATCAGCTTCAGCGCGATCAACAGTTATCTGGCGGGGAACTTCAACGTCGAAGGCTACCGCGTCGAGGGAGGCATCCGCCTCTCCGGCCTGTTCGGTAGCACGAACGACATGGCGCTTTTCCTCGTGACCTTGATTCCCATCGCGGTTGCGCTGTTCTGTCGCACGCGCAACGTTCTGGGGAAGGCCGTCTATGGGGGGATGATCTTGCTGATGCTGGCCGGCACGCTCGTTACTTATTCGCGCGGCGGCTTTCTCGGTTTGCTGGGCATGGCTCTCGTGCTGGCGTGGAAACTGGGGCGGCGACACCGCCTCGCCGTCGTCGTGTCGCTGGTGCTGTGCTGCGGAGCTTTACTCGCGCTCGCACCCGAAAATTACAGCAGTCGCATCGCCTCCATCACCAACAGCAGCGGCCCGCGCGGCGAAGCCTCGGCCACGCAGCGGCGCGCGCTCCTGACGAAATCGATCTCGGTCGCGCTCCACAACCCGGTGTTCGGCGTCGGCATGGCTAATTTCCCCATCGTCTCCTACCGCAATCTCGTCACGCACAACGCCTACACGCAGGTGGCTTCCGAGATGGGTCTCATCGCGCTGGCCGTCTACCTCTTGATCATGCTCACGCCGCTTAAGGGATTGCGGAAGCTGGAGCGCGAAACGCTCGGGCAGGCGCACGAGCGGAGGGTCTACTATCTCGCGGTCGGCTTACAGGCGGCATTGGTCGGTTACATGGTGAGCAGCTTTTTCTTATCCGTCGCTTACGGGTGGACAATCTATTATCTGGTCGGTTACGCCGTGTGTCTCCGGCGTTTGCACGAGTCGCGGCAGGGCGCGGAGGCGGGTGCGCCGGTAACTACCGGGTAACGATTCAGTATGTCATTAAGGTTGTTGGCAGAGGGCATATTCTGGCTGAGCGCGGCGGCGCTCGCCTATACCTACGTCGGTTATCCGCTGCTGCTCGTGGTGGTCAGCCGCTTGCGCACGCGCGCCGTCGCACGCGGCGCGCACGCGCCGACCGTGACCGTCATCATCACGGCCTACAACGAGGAGCGCGACCTGGCGGCCAAACTGGAGAACACGCTCGCGCTCGACTACCCTGCCGACAAACTCGAAATCATCGTCGCCTCCGACTGCTCGAACGACCGGACGGACGACATCGCACGCGCCTACGCGCCGCGCGGCGTGCGCCTGCACCGGCAGGCCGCGCGCCTCGGCAAAACCGCGGCGCAGAACGCCGCCGTCGAACTGGCGCACGGTGAGATCATTCTGTTCTCC
Source organism: Pyrinomonadaceae bacterium (assembly GCA_035645855.1). GTDB lineage: Bacteria > Acidobacteriota > Blastocatellia > Pyrinomonadales > Pyrinomonadaceae > JAIVJZ01. The sequence continues at coordinate 157,551 of DASQLU010000070.1, read as the reverse complement.
GACGCCACGACGCTCTACCAGCCGGACGTGCTGCACGCGATGATGCCGAACTTCGCCGACGCGACGGTCGGCTGCGTCGCCGGTCGGCTCATCTATGTTGACCCGAGCGAATCGGGCGTCGGGCACGGGGCGCGCTCCTACTGGGGCTACGAAGTTTTTTTGAAAGAGCGCGAGAGCCGCATCTGCTCGCTCATCGGCGTCTCGGGCTGCCTGTACGCCGTGCGCCGCTCGGCTTACGTCCCGCTCTACCACGAGGCTTGCAGCGACTTCATCATCGCCACCAAGATGGTCGAGCAGAATCTGCGCACCGTCTACGAGCCTGCGGCCGTCTGCACCGAAGAGACCAACCGGCAGAGCAACCGCGAATTGCGGATGCGCGTGCGCGTCATCGCGCAGACCTTCACCGACCTGTGGCGGCATCGAGCGATGTTGAACCCGCTGCGCAGCGGCTTCTACGCCGTGCAACTCATCTCGCACAAGGTGATGCGCTATCTCGTGCCGTTCTTTCTGATCGCGCTTTTCGTCTCGTCCGCCATGCTCGCGCCGCACACGCTCTTCTACGCGCTGGCGTTCGGCGCGCAGGCCGGCGGCTACCTGACGGCGGCGTTGGCCTGGCTGCTCGAACGCGTGGGCGGCGTACAACACCGGCTGCTGGCGTTGCCGCAGTATTTCGTGCTGGCTAATCTGGCCTCGCTGCTGGCGTGGTATCAATTCCTGCGCGGCGAGCGCTACGCGCACTGGGAGCCGATCCGGGAGGCGGGCGAAGCGCACGTTTCGGGGCTGAGCAAGTGAGCACTGACGCGATCAAAGATGGAGGGCGGTCGCTGACGGCGAGCGCGGCGTGGGTGATGGCGGCAAAGACGCTGGCCTTCGCCTTCGCCTTCGCGCTGCCGCTGCTGCTCGTGCGCCGGCTCGATCAGACGGAGTTCGGGTTGTACAAGCAGGTCTTCCTGCTGGTTGACGTGGCCGTCTCGATCCTGCCGCTGGGCTTCGGCATGAGCGCGTTCTACTTCCTGCCGCGCGAACCGGAGCGACAGGGGCAGATCGTCTTCAATATCCTGCTCTTCCATTTCTTCGTCGGCCTTCTCGTCTGGCTCCTCTTTGTCGCGCGGCCGGAATTGACGGCGACGCTGCTCAACAGCCCGCAACTGACCGCGCTCGCCCCGCTCATCGGACTCGCCATCCTCTTCTGGATCAGTTCCTACTTTTTAGAGACGGTCGCCGTGGCGCATCAGGAGTTGAGATTGGCGAGCGTCTTCATCGTCGGCGCGCGGCTGACCAAGTCCGTCTTCTTCATCTCGGCGGCGCTCTTCTGGCCTGACGTGCGAACGCTAATCTACGCGGCCATCGTGCAGGGCGCGCTGCAAACTGTCGTGCTCGTCTTTTACCTGCGTTCGCGTTTCGGGGCTTTCTGGCGCGGCTTCGAGTGGGCGATGCTGCGGGCGCAGTTGGCCTACGCGCTGCCGCTCGGGCTGGCCGCCGTCGTCCTGCTCCTGTTCGGCTACCTCGACAACTTCTTTGTCTCGCACCGCTTCGACCCGGCCACTTACGCCGTCTACGCCGTCGGCTGTTTCAACATCCCGCTCATCGGGATACTGAGCGAGGCCGTCGGGCAGGTGTTGATCCCGCGTGTGAGCTTTTTGCAAAAGCAGGATGCGCGGCGCGAGATTCTGGAAGTCACGGCGCGCATGATGCGCAAACTGGCCTTCGTCTTTCTGCCGATTTACGTTCTGCTGCTCGTCGTGGCGCGCGAGTTCATCATGCTGCTCTTCACCGAGCAGTATCTCGCGGCGTGGCCGATCTTCGCCATCAACCTGACGCTCATCCCGCTCGGCATTCTCGCCAGCGCGTGCGACCCCGTCATGCGCGCCTACGCCGAACACCGCTACTTCATGTTGAAACTGCGCGTCGTGCTGCTCTTCGTCTTCATGGGCGCGGTCTGGTTCGGCGTCAGCCGCTTCGGCATGGTCGGCGCGATCACGGCCGCCGTCCTCGTCAACCTGGTCGAGCGCGCGGCGACGGCGCGAAAAGTCGGGCGCATACTCGGCGTCAAGTGGGGCGACGCGCCCTTGCTCAGGGACGTGGGCAAACTGGCGGCGGCGGCGGGCGCGGCGGGCATCGTGACGGCCATCGTGCGCTCATTCCTCGCCGGGCAGAGACCCTTCTGGCTGCTCGTCGCCTGCGGCGCGATCTTCTCCGCGACTTACCTCGCACTCGTGTTGCTGCTAAAAATTCCGACCAGGGGCGAGCGCGCGAGCTTCCAGCAAAATCTGGCGCGGTGGCAACACCGCACGCCTTGGAGACGGGCTGTCAATCCATTAACCTGAAAGTGAGGGGCGCGCAGCGAGAGACTGTGCGCGCCGCGAAAAAAAGATGTGTGGCATAGCCGGATTGGTGGGGACATTCGAGCGCGACGAGGCGGGCGCGGCGCACGCCCGCGTCGCGCGAATGGTCTGCGCGCTCAACCGGCGAGGCCCCGACGATGAAGGGATCGAAGCGTGGGGCGCGCGGGCGGTGCTCGGCCACCGGCGGCTCTCCATCTTCGACCTGAGCGAAGCCGGTCGCCAGCCGATGCTCTCGGACGACCGCCGCGTCGGCGTCGTCTTCAACGGCGCGATCTACAACTTCCGCGCGCTGCGTGCCGAACTCGAAGCGCGCGGCTGCCGCTTCCGCACCCAGACCGACACGGAAGTTTTGCTCCACGGCTACCGCGAATGGGGTTTCGACGAGCTGGTCGCGCGGCTGCGCGGCATGTTCGCCATCGGCCTATGGGACGACGAGGCGCGCAAGCTCTTTCTCGTGCGCGACCGCCTCGGCGTGAAGCCACTCGTCTACGCCGCGCGCGACGGTCAACTGGCCTTCGCTTCGACCGTGCGCGCGCTGCGCCACGGCGGCTTCGCGGGCGAGATCGACGAGCAGGCGGTCGCCGAATATCTTGAGTTCGGCTACGTCACGGACGCCCGCGCCATCTACGAGGGCGTGGCGAAAGTGCCCGCCGCCACGATTGTCGAATGGTCGGACGGGCGACTACAAAGCCGCGTCTACTGGACGCCGCCCGAAGTCGCCGCGCGAAGCTCCGCGCCCGCGTTCGAAGAGGCCGTCGAGCAGACGGAGGCTCTGTTCCTCCGCGCCGTCGAGCAAAGGCTCTATGCGGACGTGCCGGTCGGCGCGCTCCTGAGCGGCGGCGTGGATTCGAGTCTGGTCTGCTGGGCTATCGCGCGACTCGGCGGCGACGTGACGGCTTACACCATCGGGACACCCGGCGATGCGTGGGACGAATCGGCCGATGCGCGCGCCACGGCCGGGGCTCTCGGCATCAGGCACCGCGTGCTCGAACTCTCCGCAGACGGTGCGCCGGGCGTGGGCGAACTTTCAGCCGCTTATGCCGAGCCGTTCGCGTGCGCGTCCGCGCTCGGGATGCTGCGCGTGTCGCGCGCGGTCGCGCCGGAGGCGACCGTGTTGTTGACCGGCGACGGCGGCGACGACGTGTTCCTCGGCTACCCGGAACACCGCCATCTCTGGCTCGCAGGGAAACTCGCCGGGAGCTTGCCCGGCGCGGCGGCGCGCACGTGGCTCGCACGTCGAGAGAGTTTTCCGCGCGTGGGCGCATTGAAACGCGCGGCCTCGTTTCTCGACTACGCGACGGGCGGCCTCGGCGCGGTCGCCTGCGCGCACGACGGCCTGCCGGTCTATCGGCGGCACGGGTTGCTGGGCGAGCGCCTCATGTCTGCGACCATCGAGCAGCGCCAGATCGTCTGGTCGCACGAGTCGGCGCGAAACGTGCTGGCGGAGTTTTTGCGGTACGACCGGCGCATGCGTTTCGTCGGCGAGTACCTGCCGAAGGTGGACGGCGCGACCATGCACTACGCGCTGGAGGCGCGCTCGCCCTTCCTCGATCAAGAGTTGTGGGAATCGGCGGCGGCGTTGCCTTACGAGGTGCGCCTCAGGCGCGGGCAGTTGAAGGCGGTGCTGCGCGAGATCGCGCGGCGGCGGCTCGGCGAGCGCGTCGCGAGTGGGCGCAAGCGCGGCTTCGGCGTGCCCGTCGGGCGTTGGCTGGCGGGGCGTTGGCGCGGGGCGGTCGAGGAGATGCTCGCCGACTCGCTCGTCGAACGCGGCGGCTGGATTCGCGCCGCGCCCGCACGCGCTTTGCTCGCCAGAACGGCGGCCGAAGGCGCGGTTCCGAATCAACTCTGGTACGTCTACGTACTCGAATCGTGGCTCAGGCACGAGCGCGCCGACGCGCAGGCACACGCGGCGGAGCACGACGAGAGGGAACTCGTCGCGCCCCTCACCGCCCCCGCAGCGTGAGCGCGCCGGGACGCGCTGACTTCGTAGCACAGGCAACCACCCTGCAAGGGAGACACACCATTTTGCCCCTCAAGCCAAACGTCCTATTACTGATCGGCAGCTTCCACATGGGCGGCGCGGAGACGCAACTTTTGCAACTCGCGCGCCTGCTGCTCGAACACGGTCGCTACGGCGTGCGCATGGCGACGCTCGACCGTGGCGGCGTGCTGTGGGAAGAGGCCGGGCGGCTCCCCTTAGGCGAGATTCCCGAATACCCCTTGCGTAGTTTTTATGACCGCAACATGCTCGCGCAGACGCGTCGCTTCGCCGCGTTCCTGCGCGCCGAGCGCATCGCCGTCGTTCACACGGAGGGCTTCTACACAAACATCTTCGGGATGGCGGGCGCGGCGGCGGCGCGCGTCCCTGCGCGCATCGCCTTTCGCGGCGAGACGGGCGGCTTTCGCAGCCCGCGCCAGCTCTTCGTCGAGCGTTGCGCTTACCGGCTCGCGCACGTCGTCCATGCCAACTCGGAGGCCGTGCGCCGGCAACTCATCGCCGAAGGCGTGCCCGCGCGCAAGATCGAGACAATTTACAACGGGCTCGACCTCGCGCGCGTCGCGCCGAACCTGACGGCGACGCGCGAGACGACGCTCAAGCGTCTGAACCTGCCGACCGGCGCGGGACGCAAGTTCGTCACCATCGTCGCCAACATGCGGAACGCGGTGAAAGACCACCCGACATTTTTGCGTGCGGCCGCGCGCGTCCGCGCCGCCGTGCCGGAAGCGGCATTCGTGCTGGCGGGCGAAGGCGAGTTGAGCGGCAGTCTGCAAGCGCTGGCGGCGGAGTTGGGGCTTGAGCGCGACGCTCACTTCATCGGGCGATGCGAGCGTGAGCAGATCGCGGAGTTGCTTTCGGTCTCCGACGTTTGCGTGCTGAGTTCGACGGCGGAAGGCTTTTCCAATTCGATCCTCGAATACATGGCGGCGGCGCGTCCCGTCGTTGCGACGGACGTGGGCGGGGCGCGCGAGGCCATCGCCGAGGGCGAATCGGGCTACCTCGTGGCGGCGGGCGACGACGCGGCGATGGCCGCGCGCCTCGTCGAGTTGCTGCGCGACGAAGAGCGCGCGCGGCGGATGGGCGCGCGCGGGCGCGAGATCGTGGAACAGAGATTTTCGGCGGAAGCCCAGCTCCTCAACACGGAAGCCCTGTATGAGCGCGCGCTGGCGCGGGCGCACAATCCGATTTCAGAGATGACGGGGGGCGTCAGCCGCGAGCGCGCGTAAAGCGCGGCGACGGAAATTGATAAACACCTATGCAAGCGACGGCAGAGACAATCGAAAGAGAAGCGCGCGCCGCCGTGGAGACGGCGGGCGAAGCGTTGTCGGCGGGCGAAGCGTTGTCGGCGGGCGAAGCGTCGTCGGTGCGCGCCGGGCGTCGTGTCCGGGTGCTGATGGTCGGGCCTTCGCTCGACATCCTCGGAGGGCAGGCGGTGCAGGCGTCGCGTTTGCTGGCGCGGCTGCGCTCGGAGCCGGAACTCGAAGTCGATCTGTTGCCGGTCAACCCGCGCCTGCCCGGCGTGCTGCGCAAGCTGCAGGCGATCAAGTACGTCCGCACGCTCGTCACCGAGCTGTACTACCTCGCCACGCTCCTCGCGCGTGTGCGCCGCTACGATGTCATACACATCTTCTCGGCCTCCTACACTTCGTTCGTGCTCGCGCCGACGCCCGCGATCCTCGTCGCCAAACTTTACGGCAAGAAGACCGTGCTCAACTATCGCAGCGGCCACCTCGAAGATCACCTCCTCCGCTGGCCGCGCACCGCGCCCGCGACGATGCGGCTCGTGGACGAGATCGTCACGCCGTCAGGCTACCTCGTGGATGTCTTCGCCAAATTCAACCTGCGCGCGCGCGCCATCTTCAACATCGTCGAGTTGGAGCAATTTCGCTACCGGCGGCGCGGCCGGCTGCGTCCGGTCTTCTTGTCGAACCGCAATTTCGAATGGCTCTACAACGTGAGTTGCGTGCTGCGCGCCTTCGCCCTGATTCAGCGGCGACACCCGGAGGCGCGTCTCACGGTGGCGGGCTACGGCCCGCAGCGCGCCGAACTCGAACAACTCGCGGTCGAACTCAACTTGCGGCAGGTTGAGTTCGTCGGGCGTGTGCCGTCCGAACGCATGTTCGATCTGCTCGACGCGGCCGACATCTACCTGAACGCGCCGGACGTGGACAACATGCCGAACTCGGTGCTCGAAGCTTACGCGGCCGGGCTGCCCGTCGTGACAACCGACGCGGGCGGCATCCCCTACATCGTGCGCGACGGCGAGACCGGCCTGATGGTGCGCCGCAACGACGCCGATGCGCTCGCCGAAGCCGCCCTTCGCCTGCTCGACGACGAGCAACTGGCGACCGCGCTCGCGCACAATGCGCACGCCGAGTGCGCCAGGTATTCCTGGTCGAACGTGCGCGGCGAGTGGTTGAAACTCTACCGGACGCTGGCGCGCGGCGAAGCGGAACAGGTGGTGCAGCCCTCGGCGGCAGGGGAGCGGTAAGGAGAAGCAAATCGGTAGATGCCCGTGGGCGTAAAGGGCGAGAAACTCCGTGCGGAGCCGGCGGCGTTTGACGGCGAGACTCGAAACGTCTCTTGAATATTATGGTCGATGCGTTGAACAAGTTGAAGAAATTGCGCGGGAGCGACTGGGCGGAGTTGCGCGTGCGCGGGACGCAAGCCCTGGCGGCGCGCGCCGAGAGCTACGGCTGGTCTGCGCAGGCGCGCGTGCCGGAAGGCGCGGCGTTCCGCAAATTGTTCGACGCCTCGCGCCTCAGCGTTGGGGGCGGCCATGTTTCGGATGAGAATTTGCTGGCGCATTTCAGGGCGCGGCGCGAGTCGCAATTTTTCGCGGGCTTCTCCGACCGCGAAGGGACGGTCGCGGAGTTGCGCAGGCGTTTCCCGGCGGCGGAAGCAGCAGTGCTCGAACGCGCCGCGCGCGCCGGTGAAGGGCGGTTCGACCTCCTCGGCTTTAAAGACCTGCATTTTGGCGCGCCGCCGGACTGGCATCTGGAGCCTGTTTCGGGTCGCCGCGCGCCGCGCAAGCACTGGAGCCGCATCGAATATCTCGACGCGCAGGTGACGGGCGACAAAAAGATCATCTGGGAGTTGAACCGCCAGCAGTATTTCACCACGCTGGGGCGCGCCTACTGGTATACGCGCGACGAGCGGCATGCGCAAATTTTCGCCGCGCACCTCGAAAGCTGGATGACGGAGAACCCGCCGAAGATCGGCGTCAACTGGGCGAGCAGCCTCGAAGTCGCCTTCCGCGCGATCTCCTGGCTGTGGGCGCTCCACTTCTTCCGCGACGCGCACGCGCTCACGCCCGCGCTCTACGCACGCACGCTCAAGTATCTCTACCTCCACGCGCGCCACCTCGAAACTTATCTCTCCACCTACTTCAGCCCGAACACGCACCTGACGGGCGAGGCGATTGGCCTCTTCTACCTCGGCACGCTGCTCCCGGAGTTTCGCCGCGCCGCGCGCTGGCGCGCGACCGGCCTCTCGATCCTGCTCGATGCCCTGCCGCGCCACGTTCAGGCCGACGGCGTCTACTTCGAGCAGGCGAGTTACTACCAACGCTATACCGCGGACTTCTACACGCACCTCTTCGTGCTCCTCGGCGCGAACGGCCAGCCCGCGCCCGCGCCGCTCGCCGAAAAGTTGCGCGCGCTGCTGGATCACCTGATGTGGATCACGCGCCCCGACGGCACGACGCCCTTCTTCGGCGACGACGACGGCGGCCGCTTCGTCATGCTCGACGAGCGACCGCCCAACGACTTCCGCGCCGCGCTCTCGACCGGAGCGGCATTGTTCGGAGATGCGGGCTACAAGTATGTCGCGGGCGAGGCGGCCGAAGAGACGTTGTGGTTGCTCGGCGCAGCGGGCGTCGGCGATTTCGACGCACTCGCCGCCGCGCCGCCCGAAGCCACGTCGCGCGCATTCCCCGTGGGCGGCTATTACGTGATGCGCGACGGCTGGCGGCCTGACTCGAACTACCTCCTGCTCGACGCCGGGCCGCACGGCACGGCCAACTGCGGCCACGCGCACGCCGACGCGCTCTCGTTTGAACTCGCGGCGCGTGGGCGCACCCTGCTCGTCGACCCCGGCACGTACAACTACACCGGCGACTCGACAGCGCGCGACGAGTTTCGCTCGTCCGCCGCCCACAACACGCTCGGCATTGACGGCGTCTCGTCGTCCGTCCCCGCCGGGCCGTTCTCCTGGCGGCACATCGCCAACGCGCGCGCTCGCGACTGGAAGACTCACGCGCGGTTCGATTATTTCGAGGGCGCGCACGACGGCTACGCGCGGCTCGCGTCTCCGGCGGAGCACGCGCGCAGCGTGCTCTTCGTCAAAGGTGATTACTGGATCATGCGCGACCGCGTGGCGACCACCGGGGCGCACGATTACGCGCTCCATTTTCATTTTGCCCCGGACGCCGTGCCGGAGATCGAGACGCATCCAGAGTGCGCGCGTCTGGCGGTGCGCGCAGCAGCGGAAGGCGGCATGGCGGATTCGGCCACGCCGCGTTTGCAAGTCTATACTTTTGCCGGCGGCGCGGACGGCGAGTGGCACGAGCGAGAGGGCTGGGTGTCGGCCTGCTACGGCACGCGCACGCCCGCGCCCGTGCGCGTCTTCGACGCGACGGCGACCGGCGCGCAGGATTTCATTACGTTTCTGATTCCGCCCCCGGCAACGGACGGCGCGGCGCGTGTGCGCGAGCTTGAAGCGACGGGCGGGCGTGCGTTCGAGATCGAGTGCGGCGCGGATTGGCGCGATGTGTTGCTGCTCGGTGACGGAAGTTATGTCGAGAGCGCGTGGCTGGCTTCGGATTTCGCGTGGTCGTGGGCGCGGTTCTCAGAGGGCGGCTCGCAACTGGAAGAGTTGGTGCTCATCGGCGGGCGGCGTTTGTCGCTTCGCGGGCGAGAGATCGTCGGGCTGCCGGAGCGCGCGGCTTACCTGGTCGCGCGCCGCGTGGGCGATCAACTGCTGATCGAGACCGACGCGGGAAACAAAAGCGTCGCGCTCGGCGGGCTATCGGCCGTGCTCGACGATCTTGAAGACGAAACGGACGGGAGATTGGTGTCGCCTGCCGGCGAACGCCGGTAGACGGCGACGGACGGCGGGCGACGAACGGACGATTGTTTTATGTGTGGCATTAACGGAATCGCATTTTCGAGCCGGAGCGGGCGCGCCGTCGCACCCGACGTACTCGCGCGTATGCGCGACACGCTGACGCATCGCGGGCCGGACGACGAAGGGATTTACGTCGAGGGCAACATCGGCCTCGGCCATCGCCGCCTGAGCATTGTGGATGTCGCCGCCGGGCATCAGCCGATGACGAATGAGGACGGTGCGCTCAGGATCGTCTACAACGGCGAGATTTACAACCACGCCGATTATCGCGCCGGGCTGGAAGAGCGCGGGCATCGCTACCGCACCCACTGCGACACCGAGACGATCCTGCACCTGTATGAAGAAGACGGCGCGCGCGCGGTCGAACGCCTGCGCGGCATGTTCGCCTTCGCCCTGTGGGACACGCGGCGGCGCGAACTGTTCATCGCCCGCGACCGCCTCGGCGTCAAGCCGCTCTATTATGTTCACACCGCCGACGGCTCGCTCTATTTCGCCTCCGAGATCAAGGCGCTGCTCTCCGCCGGAGCGGTCGCCCCCGAACTCAACTACGCCGCGCTTCCAGATCAACTGGCGAATCATGCCACCTCCGGCGAAGAGACTTTGTTCAAAGGCGTCCGCCGTTTGCTGCCCGGCCACACCCTGCGCTGGCGCGAGGACGGGCGCATCGAGATCAACCAGTACTGGGACGTTCGCTTCACCGACGACGACGCGGACGAGCCGCGCCGCCGCACGGACGCAGACTATATCGCCGAATGGTCGGAACTGTTCCGCGAGTCCGTGCGTCTGCGGCTGATGGCCGACGTGCCGCTGGGGATGTTTCTGTCGGGCGGAATAGATTCGTCGGCCATCGCCGCCGTGATGAGCGGGCTGGTCAAAGAGCCGATCAAGACCTTCTCCGTCGCCTTCGCCGAGCGCGAGGCGAATGAGTTGGAGTATGCGCGCATCGTCGCGCGCGCCTACCGGACGGATCACCACGAGGTGATCGTCAGTAGCGAAGAGTTCTTCGCCGCGCTGCCGCGCCTCGTCTGGCACGAGGACGAACCGCTGGCGCATCCTTCGAGCGTGGCTCTCTATTTCGTCTCCGCGCTCGCCGCGCGGCACGTCAAGGTGGTGCTGACGGGCGAGGGCAGCGATGAGATGCTCGCGGGCTACGAACGTTACCGCAAGACCATCTTCAACCTCGCGCTCGGCCAGAGATACGAGCGTCTGGCGGGCGAGGGGTTGCGCGGCGCGGTGCGCGGGCGGATCGAAAGTTTGCCGGTCGGGTCGCGCCTCCGGCACAAGCTCCTGCGCAGTTTCCTCTGCATGTCGGCGGACATCGAGAGCATCTATTTCGACAACTTCGCCGTCTTCCCGCGCGCCATGCAGCAGGGCTTGCTGACGCCGGAGGCGAAAGAGCGCGTCGGCCTCATCGACCCCTACCGGGACGTGCGCCGCCACCTGGCGAACACGGATGCGCGCTCGCTCCTCAACCGCCTGCTCTACGCCGACACGAAAACTTACCTGCACGAACTCCTGATGAAACAGGATCAGATGAGCATGGCCGCATCAATCGAGAGCCGCGTGCCGTTTCTCGATCACAAGCTCATGGAGTTCACGGCGCGCCTGCCGCAACACCTGAAACTGCGGCGCGGCTGGACGACGAAATACATCCTCCGGCAGAGCATGAAAGACGTGTTGCCCGCCTCGATTCTGTCGCGCCGGAAGATGGGTTTCCCCGTGCCGGTCGGCGCGTGGTTTCGCGGGGCGTATCGCGGCATCGTCGACGAGTATGTGCTCTCGGAACGCGCCGCCGCGCGCAATCTTTTTGAACCGGCCTACGTCCGCGAACTCGCGGCGCGGCACAGGGCGGGCGAGGATCACACGGAACGCCTGTGGACGCTCGTCAACATGGAAATCTGGCTGCGGCAGTTCATGGACGGCGAGGCCGCGCTGTTGCCCGCCGAGGCGAAGGGCGAAATCGTCTCCGCCGTCGCTTGATAAGTTTCAAGTTTCAAGTTCCAGGTTCCAAGTCAGAAAGCCACCTTTGACTTGAAACTTGAAACCTGGAACCTGGAACTTGAAAATTCACACACCGAAAGTTGAAAACACACTTGCGTATCCTCTGGCTCAAAACCGAATTGCTCCACCCCGTCGATAAGGGCGGGAAGATTCGCACGTTTCACATGCTCAAGGAGTTGAAGCGCGAGCATCACATCACGTATCTCACGCTCGACGACGGGAGCGGCGCGCCGGACGCCGAGGAGCGCGCGACGGAATACTGCCACGAACTCGTGCGCGTCGAGCACCGGACGCGCGCGAAATTCTCCGCCGGCTTTTACGGCGAACTCGCCGCGAATCTCGTCTCGCCGCTGCCGTATTTCATGAAGAAGTACAAATCGGCGGGGATGCGCCGCGAGATCGAACGGCTGGCCGCGAGCGGCCAGTTCGACGTGCTCGTCTGCGACTTTTTGCAGCCGGGCGTGAATTTGCCGCCGCGCCTGCCCCTCGCCACCGTGCTCTTTCAGCACAACGTCGAGGCGATGATCTGGAAGCGGCACTATGAAGTGCAAACCAACCCTCTCAAGAAAAGTTACCTCTACGGCCAGTGGCGAAAATCGCACGCCTACGAACGCGCCGCCTGTCGCCGCTTCGACCACGTGGTCGCCGTCTCGGCGGAAGACCGCGAGACGATGGAGCGCGCCTACGGCTTGAAGTCCGTGAGCGACGTGCCGACCGGCGTGGACACGGAGTTCTTCCGCCCGCGCGGCGAGGAGCGGCGCGAGCCGCACAACCTCGTCTTCACCGGCTCGATGGACTGGCTGCCAAATGAAGACGCGATCCAGTTCTTCACCAGAGAGATCATGCCGCGCATCCGCGAGCGCGTGCCGGGCGCGACGCTCACGGTCGTCGGCCGCAACCCTTACGCGAGTCTGGTCGAACTGGGAAAACGCGATTCTTCGATCATCGTCACGGGGCGGGTCGAAGACGTGCGGCCGTACATGGAGCGGGCGGCGGCCTACATCGTGCCGATGCGCGTGGGCGGCGGTACGCGTTTGAAAATTTACGAGGCGATGGCGATGGAGAAGCCCATCGTCTCGACCACCGTCGGAGCGGAAGGCTTGCCCGTGGCGAACGGGCGCGAGTTGCTGCTGGCCGACACGGCCAAAGATTTCGCCGCGTCGGTCGTGCGCGTGCTGACGGACGAAGCGGAGGCGCGCGAGTTGGGCGCGCGGGCGGCCGTCGCCGTGCGCGAGAAATTCAGCTGGGACAAGGTGAGCGAGGCCTTCGCGGAGGCGTGCGGGCGCGCCGTCGCGACGCACGCCACGGCGGGCGCGGCGGCGGGCGCGGCTCTGGAAAATCCGATCAGGGGGCGCGGATAGTGGCGAGCGAAAGATTTTCGTTGAACCGAAAGCAGCGCCTGCTCCTGCTCGCGCTGGTCGCGTGCGCGTCTGTCGCGCTGGCCGTCGGGAGCGCGCTGACCAAAAGCCCCTGGAGCGACGAGGCATGGTTCGCGCAGGCGGGCTTCAATCTCGCCACGCGCGGCGAGATGACGACGCCCGTGCTGGAAACGACGGGGACGAAGTTCAAGGGGCTGGATCGGCACACTTACTGGGTGATGCCGCTGCACCTCGTGACGCAGGCGGGCTGGTACAAAATTTTCGGTTTCAGCCTGTTCACGATGCGCGCGCTGTCGGCGGTCTTCGGCGTGCTGGCGTTGTTCGCGTGGTACATCGTCGTCCGGAGTTTGTCGGGCAATAAACGGGTTGCGCTGCTGACTTTCGTGCTGCTCGCCTTCGACTACGTTTTTGTGATGGCGGCCTCCTTCGGACGGGGCGACATGATGAGCATGTCGCTCGGCGCGATGGGCTTCGCCGCTTACCTGTATTTGCGCGAACGCAACCTCACGCGCGCCGTCCTTGCCAGCCAGACTTTGATCGCGGCCTGCGGGTTGACGCACCCTAACGGCGGCGTACCGTTTTTCCTCGGCCTCCTGTTTCTGACTCTCTACTTTGATCGCGCGCGCCTCGGTTGGCGACATCTGGGGCTGGCCGTGATTCCTTACGCCCTCGGCGCAATCGGGTGGGGCGCATACATCCTCCAAGCGCCTTCGGATTTCGTGGCGCAGTTCACGGCCAACGCCTCGATGGGCGGGCGCATGAGCGGCCTGACCTCGCCGCTCGACGCGATCAGGAACGAGATAACGTTGAGATACCTGAAGGCTTACGGTCTGGGCTTGCACTCGCCCGGCTCGTCAGGCCCGGTCTGGGTCAAGAGTTTCGTCCTGCTGGCTTACGTCGTCGCGCTCGCGGGCTGCCTCGGCGTTCGCGGTATTCGCGAGCATCGAGGCTACCGCGCGCTGCTCGTCCTGACGGGAATATTTTTCGTGGTGCTGACGTTCTTCGACGGGCAGAAGCTCTCTTTTTATTTAGTCCACATCGTCCCGCTCTACACCGCGCTGCTCGCCGCCTTCATTTACTGGTGCTACACGGCGCGCCCCTTCCCCGCGTGGGCGCTCGCGCTCTGCGTCTGCGGCCTTCTCGCCGTTCAACTCGGCGGGATTCTTTACCGCATGAAGCTGAACGTCTACCATCGGAGCTACGTCTCCGCCGTCAACTTTTTGAAAGCCAATTCGAACGCCGACACGCGGGTCATGGGCAGCGCGGTGCTGGGTTTCGAGTACGGCTACGACCGCGTGATCGACGACGTGCGGTTCGGTTTCAACACGGGCAGGCGTCCGGACTTCCTCGTCATCAACGATGTGTATGAAGAGGGCGTCAGCCATTACCGCGCGGGCGGCGAAGGCGCGGAACTCGCGCGCCACGTTAACAATTTGCTGACGCAGGAATACGAACTGGTTTACGACAAAAATTTCTATCAAATCTATGCCCGCCGGGGACTGGCGGTGCGCCGGCCGTAGGGGCGTCGCGCCGGTTGAGGTTCGCGGCGGGTGTGTGCCTGAGCGCAAGCAACTCGGGGGCAAGGGATGAAAGAGAGGTCGAAGTGATGCGAGAAGCGGCTGCAATGAACAACCTCGTGAAGAGGACGACGGCGACGTGTGGATCGCCGGAGATTTGAATTGATTTCAAGTCGATCCGCCGCGCCGCAGAAGACCGCGACGCACAATGACAGGGCGATGCCGGTCAGGTAAGGTAAAAACAATTTCTCGCGCCGGGCTGCGATGCACCTACGCATTGACGCTCGCAGCGACGAAGAATCAAGCGACGAGAACAAATATGAAATTGAGTGTCTTCGGACTGGGCTATGTGGGTTGCGTGTCGGCGGCGTGCTTCGCGCGCGAGGGGCACGAGGTGGTGGGCGTTGATGTGCATGCGGCCAAGGTGGAGATCATCAATGACGGCCGCAGCCCGATTGTCGAGGCGGGCGTCGGCGAGTTGATCGGCGAGATGGTCGCCGCCGGGCGTCTGCGCGCGACGACCGACACGGCGGAGGCGATTCGCTCGTCCGAGGTGTCGCTCGTTTGCGTCGGCACGCCGAGCAACTCGAACGGCAGCCTCGATCTCAAGTACGTCCGTCGCGTCTGCGAAGAGATCGGGCGGGAGTTGAAGGCGAAGGACGCGCGGCACACAGTCGTCATTCGTTCGACGATGCTGCCCGGCACGATTGAAACCGTCGTCGTGCCGACGCTCGAAGAGCATTCCGGCAAACGAGCGGGGAGCGATTTCGGCGTCTGCATCAACCCGGAATTTTTGCGCGAGGGCACGTCGCTCAAAGATTTCTACGCGCCGCCGTTCACTTTGATCGGCGCGGACGAAGAAGAGACCGCAACGAGCGTCGGGCAACTTTACGCGAAGATCGATGCGCCGCTCTACGTCATCGGCGTGCGCGCCGCCGAGATGGTCAAGTACACCTGCAACTGCTTCCACGCGCTCAAGGTCAGTTTCGCCAACGAGGTCGGCAACATCTGCAAGGAACTGGGCATCGACAGCCACGAAGTGATGGACGTGTTCTGCCGCGACACGAAACTCAACCTCTCGTCCTACTACCTCAAGCCCGGTTTCGCCTTCGGCGGCTCGTGCCTGCCCAAAGACCTGCGCGCCATCAACTACAAGGCGAAAGAGCTGGACGTGGACGTGCCCGTGCTGGCCTCGATCCTGCCGAGCAACCGCTTGCAGATCGAGCGCGCCGTGGAGATGATCCTGCGCACGGGGCAGAGACGCATCGGGGTGCTCGGCTTCAGTTTCAAGGCCGGGACGGACGACCTGCGCGAGTCGCCTCTCGTGACGCTCATCGAGACGCTCATCGGCAAGGGCATGCAACTCGCCATCTACGACCGCGACGTGTCGCTCGCACGCCTCTTCGGCGCGAACCGCGAGTACATCGAGCGCGAGATTCCGCACATCTCGCAACTGATGCGCGCGAGCGTCGGCGAAGTGCTCGACGCCGCCGACGTGCTGATCATCGGAAACAAGAATGAGGAGTTTCGCCAGATCGAGGGACGCCTGCGCCCCGGCCAGATCGTCATCGATCTCGTGCGGCTCTTCGAGGGGCGGACGAGCGACGAGACGTTGCAGGGTATCTGCTGGTAGCGACGTTGCGGGGTATCCGCCGGTAATGACGTTGCGGGGTATCTGCCGGTAGTTGATCTTCGAGCTTATGGCTTCGCCTGTCGAGAAGAAGCGTGTCGGGCGGCGTTGGGCGCGGGTGCTGCGCCTGTTGCTCGGCGCGCTCGCGCTCTGGTGGCTGGTGGCATGGGCGGCGGCGCGCGCGCTCGTCGTCAACGTCGAATTGCCGCAGTCCGATGCGCTCGTCGTGCTCTCGGGTTCGGGCGCATACGTCGAACGGACGCGCGCGGCGGCGGAACTTTTCCACGAGGGACGCGCGCCGCGGATCGTCCTGACCAACGACAACTCGATAGGCGGCTGGTCGGTCGAACAGCAACGCAATCCCTCGTTCGTCGAACGCGCGGCGGCGGAACTCAAGCGCGCGGGCGTGCCGCCGGAACGCATCCTCGTGCTGCCCTCTCCCGTCAACGCCACCTACGAAGAGGCCGTGCTGTTGCGCTCCTACGCCGAGAGACAGGGATTGCGCTCGCTGCTGGTCGTGACCTCGGCCTATCATTCGCGGCGCGCGTGGTGGACGCTGCGGCGCGTGTTTCGAGGCAGCGCCGTTACCGTCGGAATCAAAGCTGTCCGGCACGGGTGCGCGGAGTCGCCCGCACCCATGCGTTGGTGGTGGCACGCCTCGGGCTGGCGTGCCGTCGGCGGCGAATACGTGAAGCAACTTTATTACTGGCTGCACTATCGTTAACGGGCGCGTATGACGGCGAGCGTCGCCGCCGACGCGACACGCGCCGCCGAATCGTTCGCGCCAAATTGTTCGAACTGTTTGCAACATGGACGAGAGACTCAAGCTGAAAAGTGGAGTTAAGGCCGGGACGCTGTTGATCGCCGTCCTGCTGATCACCTACGTGACGATCAGCTTCGCGCAGCGGCAACGAGGGGACTCGCCGCAGGTGCGCCCGCGCAGGGTGGCCGGAAGCACGCCCTCCGTCATACAGGTCAGGCGCGGTGGCAACTTGCAGGCGGCGTTGGATGCGGCGGCGGCGGGCGACACCATTATTCTGGAAGCCGGAGCCACCTACGTCGGCCCCTTCACGCTCCCGGCCAAACCCGCCTCCGGCGACCTCTGGATCACTATCCAGTCGTCGGCGTCCGGGCAGTTGCCGCCCGCCGGTTCGCGCGTCTCGCCCGCGCACGCCTCGCTCATGCCCAAGTTGGTTTCCCCCGGCAACAATCAGCCCGCCCTGCGCACCGCCCCCTACGCGCATCACTATCGCCTCATCGGCCTCGAAGTGGCTCCCGCTTCGCCCGACGCTAAACTACGCGAACTCATCCAACTCGGCGACGGCTCGGCGGCGCAGAACAGCCTCGAACAGGTTCCACATCACCTCTCGCTCGAACGTTGCTACATTCATGCCCTGCCCGGCCAGGAACTCATTCGCGGCGTCGCCCTGAACAGCGCGACGACCGACATACTCGACTGTTACGTCTCCGACTTCAAAAGCAAGAACTTCGACGCTCAAGCCGTCTGGGGGTGGAACGGCCCCGGCCCCTTCCGCGTCGTGAACAACTACCTCGAAGCGTCGGGCGAAAACTTCGGCTTCGGCGGGGCTGTCCCCGGCATCCCCGGACTCGTGCCCTCGGACATCGAGTTTCGCCGCAATCACAGTTCCAAGCCCCTGTCGTGGCGCGGCGTGTGGAAGGTCAAGAATTTAATCGAGTTCAAGTCGGCGCGGCGCGTGGTGGTTGACGGGAACCTGTTCGAGCACAACTGGGGGCCGGAACAGGGCGGTTTCGCCGTCGTGCTGACGGTGAGGACGGAAGGCTGTCAGGCCATGCAGAGCACGATAGAGGACGTGTCGTTCACCAACAACACGGTGCGCCACGCCGGGGGCGGCATCAACGTGCTGGGACGCGACGACTACCCCGGCTGCACTTCGCGGCGCGTGCGGAACGTGGAAGTCTCCAATAATTTGTTCGAGGACGTGGCGAAGGCTTGGGGCGGGGTGGGGCATTTCCTGCAAATCACCGACGCGGAGAATTTCCGCGTCGCGCACAACACCATACTGCACGAGGGGAACCTCATACACACTTACGGCGCGCCTTCGGCCGGCTTCCAGTATCGCGACAACCTTTCGCACCACGGCGAGTACGGCATCTTCGGCGGCGGGCAGTCGGCGGGGAACGCCAGTATCCGCGCTTACTTCCCCGGCGGCGTGATCAGTCGCAACGTGATCGCCGGCGCGAACACGGCCGTCTATCCGCCGAACAATTTTTACCCGGCGAGTCTGGAAGAGGTGCGATTCGTCAGGCGCGCGGCGCGCGATTACCGGCTCGCCGCGAACAGCCCTTACAAGGGTCGCGGCGCGGGCGGGCGCGACCCCGGCTGCGATTTCGAGTCGCTCAACGCGGCGTTACCCGCCGCCGGCCGCGTGCCCTGAACGTTCGCCGCACGCGACACACAAAGTTGACAGTATGCCCCGCGGCCTTTGTGCTACACTGAATTGACGGGCGCTCAAACGCCCATCACCCGCAACCACTTTGCACATTCTCAGGATGTGTCCCATGCAGTAGCAACGGCTCATCATCCATCAAATTTCAAGGAGCGAGAGAACGTTATGGCTTTGCCACAGGGTATCCTGGATTTTCTCAACGAGAGCGCAGAGCGCGCGGGCGCGCCGCCTCCCGCGCCCGACGACGACCTGTTCACGACGGGTGTGCTGGACAGTTTCGCGCTGATCGACTTCGTGTCGGTGTTGGAAGAGAACTCAGGCATCAAAGTGCCGGACGCGGATGTGAATCCCGTCAACTTTCAATCCATCACGGCCATCGACCGCTACGTCGCCGCCCACAAGGAGTAGCCCCCTTGCCAGCATTCATTACCGGGACGGGCCTGGCCGCGCCCGACCGCGTCGTCCCGAATGAAGAACTCGCGCCCGTCCTCGGCCTCGACCCCGAACAGATTTTCAAATCCTCCGGCATCCGCCGCCGCCGCTGGGCTGAACCCGGCACGCCGACCAGCGCGCTCGCCGCACGCGCGCTCGAACACGCGCTCGCCGACGCCTCGCTCGCCGCCGCCGACGTGGACTACCTGCTCTTCGGCACGATGACGCCGGATCGTTTTATCCCCGGCAGCGCGCCCGCCGTGCAGAAATTGCTCTCCTTGCGCGAGATTCCCTGTCTCGACATTCGCGGGACGTGCTGCAACGCGCTTTACGGGTTGCAGGTGGCCGCCGCGCTCGTCGTGTCGGGCGCGGCGCGTCACGTCGCCGTCTGCCTCGCGGAGGTTCAGTCGGCGTGGCTCGACCTGTCGCCGCAGGCCGGAACGACTTCGATGCTCTTCGGCGACGGCGCATCCGCGCTCATCGTCTCGTCCGACACCGGAGAGCGGGCGCTGCGCATCGTGGACATCATGCTCGCCACCGACGGCGGCTATATAGACGATCTCGGCGTGCGCTGCCCCGGCACGGAGTTCGGCACGACGCGCACGCACGACGCGCGCGAATACGCCGCCGACTATCAGGCGCGCATGATGGGACAGTCCGTGATCATCAACGCGTCGCGGCGGATGACATCCGCGTGTCAAACGCTGTTGGAGCGTCAGGGTCTCACGGTGGCCGACGTGCAATGGGTCGTGCCGCATCAGGCGAACGCTAATCTGCTGGCGCAGGTAGCGCGCTCCCTGCGTTTCGCGCCCGCCGAACGCGGCGGGGTCGTTCAGGTGTTGGAAGATTACGGCAACACCTCGTCCGCTTCGATGGGCATGGCGCTCGACACTTTGCGACGTTCGGACGCGCTCAGGGCGGGCGACCACCTGCTGCTCCCGGCCTTCGGCGCGGGCTTCACCTGGGGCGCGGGACTGTGCCGCGCCTGACGCGGCGCAACGATGCCGCCGAAACGTCGCCGCCTGACCAACTCGTCCGCGCGGTCGCTACTGCCGCCGCCGCCGACACCACTCGCGCACGCCTCCGCCACCCCTAACCGAGATGCTTTTTAACAGCTACGTCTTCTGGGTCTTCTTCGCCCTCGTCTTCGTGCTCTACCGTCTGTTGCCGCACAGGCAGCAGAACTACATGCTGCTCGCCGCCAGTTACTTCTTCTACGCCTACTGGGACTGGCGCTTCCTCTTCGTCATGTGGTACTCCACGCTGGTGGACTTCTACGCCGCTCGCGCCATCGAGCGCGTCGGCTCGCCTCGCCGCCGCAAAACGATCCTCGTCGCTTCGATCAGCCTCCAACTCGGCCTGCTCGGCTTCTTCAAATACTACGGGTTCTTCTCCGAGCAGGTGGTCGAGGTGCTGGCGCGCTTCGGCGTGCCGCTCTCCGTGCCGAAGTTCAATTTGCTGCTGCCCATCGGCATCTCGTTCTACATCTTCCAGACGATGAGTTACACGATTGACGTGTATCGCGGGCAGTTCAAGGCGACGAAGAGCCTCGCGGACTTCGCGTTGTTCGTCAGTTTCTTCCCGCATCTGGTGGCCGGGCCGCTCGTGCGCGCGGCGAAACTTTTGCCGCAGATCGCCAACCCACGCGTGCGTCGCCCCGACGACTTCCGCGAAGGACTCTACCTCGTGCTGCTCGGCCTGTTCAAAAAGGTCGTCATCGGCGACAACCTCGCCGTCATCGCCAACACGATCTTCAGCACGCCCACCGAGCAACTCAGCGGCGTCGAGTGTCTGGTCGGCATTTACGCCTTCGCGTTCCAGATTTACGGCGACTTCTCCGGGTACTCGTCCATCGCCCAGGGCGTGGCTCGGTGGCTGAACATAGACCTTTCGATCAACTTCAGGATGCCTTATCTGGCCGTGTCGCCGAGCGACTTCTGGAATCGCTGGCACATCAGCCTCTCGACGTGGTTTCGCGATTACGTCTACGTGCCGCTGGCGCGGCGCGGCGGGCGCGTGACGAAGTGGCGTCTGTACTCGACGCAGATCATCGTCATGCTGCTCAGCGGGCTGTGGCACGGCGCGGCGTGGACTTTCGTCCTCTGGGGGCTTTACCACGGCCTGCTCCTGAGCGGCTACAGGCTCTACACGGAGACGAAGCAGCGTCTCTTGAAAGGGAAGCGTGGGGCGGGCGCGAACGTCGCGCCGTCGCGCGCCGGGGTCGTCTTGAGCACGCTCGTCATGTTCCACCTCGTCTGCTTCGGCTGGCTGCTGTTTCGCGCCGACTCGATGGCGCAGGTGGGGCAGATGCTCGCGCGCATCGTGACGGACTTTCGCGTCACGCCGCTGGCCGTTTCGGCCTTCGCGATGGTCGTCTTTTACGCCGGCCCGCTGATGATTTATGAACTCTGGCTCGACCGGCAGCCGGACTTGTTGCAGTTGACGCGCGTGCCCTGGCTGCGGCGTGGGCTGGCTTACGTCTATTGCGTCCTGATGCTGTGGTTCTTCCCCCCGGCGGTGAGCAATGTCTTCATCTACTTCCAGTTTTAGAACGGAACTAAAGGTCGTCGCGCTCGTGCTCCTCGTGCTCGCGGGCAGCGAACTTTTCGTGCGGCTGCGCGAAAGCGCGCTCTCGCTCGACGTGCAGCACATCCGCCGGATTCCGTCCATCGCGGAGGACATGATGCGCGGCGGGGGCAGGCGCGTGCTCTTTCTCGGCAACTCGATGACGCGCAACGGTGTGGACGCCGGCATCGTCGAGCAGGAATTGCGCGCGCGGGGCTTGAACGCGCCCCTGCGCATCGAGCGCGTCTACCCGGACGCCACCGGGCTGGCCGAGTGGTACTACGCCTTCAATCATTACTTCGTCGCCCCCGGACGCCTCCCCGACGTGCTCGTCATAGGCTTCGCAGCCAACGACCTGAGCGACACCCGCCCGCCGCAGCCTTTCCGGCTGGCGCACTATTACACGGGCGCGCGCGACGTGCCGGAAGTCTTCACGCACGACGTGAGAGATTTCGAGGGGCGCGCCGAATTTTTACTGTCCGGGCTATCCGCCTCCTTCGCCAACCGGACGCGCATGCGCGAGCGCGCGTTGGACATCCTTATCCCGCACTACCGCGAGAGCGCGCAAGAGATCAACCGTGCGCAGCAAACAATGAAGAAAAAGGGCGGCGTGCCCGTCGCTCTCACCTACCGGCGACTCGAACGGCTGTCGCAACTGGCCGCGAGTCGCGGCGTGCACGTGATCTTCGTGGCGATGCCGCAGCGCGAGTCTTATGAACTCGACCCGCAACTCCAGCCTGCAATCGAGCGCGCCGGGATGACTTTTATCGATGCGCGCGCGCCGTCCGGCCTGGTCAGCGAAGCCTTTCTGGACGAGATGCATCTGAGCACGGATGGCGCGGCCGTCTACAGCCACCACCTCGCGCACCAACTCGCCCCGACGCTGCGCGCCATTTTCGCGCAGCCGCCCCCGGCCGAAACGGCACGCCCTTAGAGCAGGCGCGAGCGCCACCCGACGGCGATATTCGCCCTGGAAATTTCTCGCCGACGCCCCGATTCGGAGTCATTCCCGTGAGCGCGCAGGGGATAACTATTATTCCCTCACCGCATCACAATCCAGCATCGGAATTTTCGGTTAAGATGTACTATTGCAACAGTTGGCGGCTGCGAACGGCTCCACCGCAGCGTTTCGTAAAATGTGATTGACAAACAGGTGCCAATAACGTTTAATGTTCGTGGTTGCCGTGCAAGCCCATAAAGCATGGCTAGTTCTTTCGCAAGACGACGATTGCACGCGATAAAGGCAAACCTGTTGTGAAGCAGGGACGCAAAGCCGTGAGTCTCTCCGCGCCCGCCGTTTTAGCGGCGGCACGCAGCGGGTGGAGATTGTCTGGTTGCCGAAGACAATCGGAAATTGACCACAACCAGTATTTCTGGAAGTTTCCAACTTTGACGCGGCAGCCGTCGGCTTACCTTCGGCGCACCCAACCGCGTCGAGCGCGTGCTTCCTCCTCACAAAGACTTGCCAGTTGTGGCCTGAAACTACCGACAGCCCGGTTCGGCCTGCGGTGGTTTCCCTCATCTTCCGACATCTTCATTTAAGCACTCAAACCAGATTCTCTTTCATCTCCTGCGCGCTCGCTCCGCGAACGGGAAAGCCAGCTTCCCCGGCGGAGTTTGCTCCGGATAGTACCTTTGTGTGCCTCGCCGCGCGGGCACTCTCGCCATCTTTCGCCGGTCTGTCGGCCGGCCGTTTCATCACCGATTAAAGGCACTCCCACAGTGATGTGGGTTCGCAAAGCCAGGAGTCTTGAGCTTACGAGCTTGAGATCGTCCGGTTACCGAAGTGAGGTTGTCAATGCTCATCGCAAGCAACTCCCCCAGGGGCGTTTTCTCTGCACTCCGTTCTACCCGCCGTTATCTTCTGCTGACCGCCACCCTCTTCCTGCTCATCGCCGGCGCGACCCGCTCCACATACGCCGCTACCATCAACGTCCCGGCCGGCGGTGATCTCCAGACGGCGTTGGACGCGGCGGTGGCAGGCGACATCATTGTTCTGGAAGCCGGCGCAACTTACATCGGCCCCTTCACGCTCCCGGCCAAACCCGCCTCCGGCGACCTCTGGATCACTATCCAATCGTCGGCGTCTGGGCAGTTGCCGCCCGCCGGTTCGCGCGTCTCGCCCGCGCACGCCTCGCTCATGCCCAAGTTGGTCTCCCCCGGCAACAATCTGCCGGCGTTGCGCACGGCCGCCTACTCGCATCACTATCGCCTCGTCGGCATTGAAGTCACCTCCGTGGACGCCTCCGCCTTCGTCCGCGAACTGGTTCAACTGGGCGACGGCTCGCTCGCGCAAAACTCACTCTCCCAGGTTCCGCATCACCTCACGCTCGAACGCTGCTACCTGCACGGCATCGGCGATCAGGAGGTGGTGCGCGCCATCGCCCTCAACAGCGCCGCCACCGAGGTGCGCGATTCCTACATCTCGAACATCAAGCACCGCGGCTTCGATAGCCAGGCCGTGTGGGGGTGGAACGGCCCCGGCCCCTTCAAGATCGAGAACAACTATCTGGAGGCGGCGGGCGAGAACGCGGGTTTCGGTGGAGCCGTGCCGGGCATCGCCGGGCTGGTGCCGGCCGACATCGAGTTTCGACGCAACACGGTGACGAAGCCGCTGGCGTGGAGAGGCCGCTATCTGGTCAAGAATTTGTTCGAGTTGAAGAGCGCGGAGCGGGTGTTGATCGAAGGGAACCTGTTCGAGCACAACTGGCTGGACGGGCAGCAGGGATGGGCGATCATGTTGTCGCTGCGCACGGAAGAGTGTCAGGCGATGCAGAACACGATCAGCGACGTGCGATTCATCAATAACGTGGTGCGCAAAGTGGGCGGCGGGATCAACGTGCTGGGGCGCGACGATGCGCCGGGGTGCGTGTCGCGGCAGGCGGAGCGATTAACGATCACGAACAATTTGTTCGAAGAGGTGGACGGACAGAAGTGGGGCGGACGAGGGACGTTATTGATGGTGACGGGAGCGGCGAGAGTGGAAGCCGCGCACAACACTGTGGCGGGGTTGACGGGGTCGGTGTTGACGGCGTACGGAGAGGCGACGACGGGGATGGTGATACGCGACAACCTGACGCCGCACGGGGAGTACGGCATCTTCGGCGCAGGCCAGTCTCCCGGCAACGCGACGCTGTCGGCCTATTTCCCCAGCGCGTACGTGGCGCGCAATCTCATCGCCGGAGCTAATTCTTCCGTATATCCGGGAAACAATTTTTATCCCGTCTCATGGGGTGAAGTGCAGTTCGTTGACGCGGCCAACGGCAACTATCGTCTGGTGGCGAACAATCTTTATACGAACGCGGGCACTGACGGTAAAGACGTGGGCGTCGACTTCGATCAGTTGGCGGCGGCCATGAAGGGCGAAGCGATGCCCAGACCTACGCCGACGGCGACGCCTACACCTATGCCGACGGCGACGCCCGTGCCGACCCCTGTGTCCAATCCGGTTTCGCCGGCTCTCGTCGCCTCTGCGCAGGCGGCAGGGGCGGCGTTGGTGAACGATCCCGTTAATCCGGCGGCTCGGATCGCGTCGTTGGTAGTGAATATCGAGCAGGCTTACGCCGTGTTCAAGACGGAAGCGGGCAGTTTCGTGTTCTCCGGCGAAATCGACACGAAATTGCGCGCGGCACTCTATTTCGCGCGAGCGGCCGGAGCCCTCGCCAATATCAATGCGCAGCCCGACGCCGTGCAAAGCCGCCTGGGAATCGTCGTGCGGCAACTCGGGCAGGCGCGGGATTTGATGCAGAATAAGATAGCCGCCGTCTCGGCCGGCGGGGCACTTGCGGCAGCGCCCATGTCCGTCATCGGCGCGGCTGTCACGGCATCGAGCGCGAGCGGCGCTTCCGTCCTTGCGTCGGAGGCGTTGGGTTCGATTCAGGGCGATCCGAACCATAGCCCGCTGGCGTTGCAGACGAAAAACGCCAAGCCGGATGCGAGCGGTGGGCTGCCTTACGAGTTGGGCGGGGTCAGCGTCACCATCGGCGGGCGTGCCGCGCCGTTGTTGTCGGTTTCGCCGGCACGCATCACGTTCATCGTACCGGCGGGGCTGGCGGCGAGCGAGACGGAAGTGATCGTGACGTTGCAGGAGGGCTTCGTGTCGCGCGGCACAGTGACGATCATGCCGGTTGCACCCGGCATCTTCACCACGAGCGGCGACGGCGTGGGAACCGGGCTGCTCCTGAACGCCAGCGGCACATCGGGCGTCTTCCACGCGACGACGGCCACCAACCTCGGCCAGGACAAGCGCACGCGCGTCAATATCTTCGCGACGGGGGTGCGCGGCACGGGGCTTAACACTAATCCCGCGAACGACATCAACGTGGACGGGCGCACGGTTGTCAATCTGTCCGAGTCCGTCCAGGTCGAGGCGCGTCTGCCGAATGGGACGAAAGTGCCCGTGCCGGTGGAGTTCGCCGGCGCGCAGAGCAGTTTCGCGGGGCTGGATCAAGTGACGGTCGCTTTGCCGGGCACGCTCGCAGGTTGGGGCTACGTCGAGTTGACGCTCATCGTCAACGGCCAGCGCAGCAACGTTGCGATTCTGGACATGCACTGAGCGAGCGTTTCGGCGAGTCGGGAATCGCCGCTGTGCACGCCTCCGGCGACCTTTACGGAGCATCCGCGTAAAGTTCCCGGTGCGCCGGGGCGACGCCGGAGTGCGTGAAAACTTCACTGTCACTCCCGCCCGTTTTCAACCCGCCGCCTTCGGTCAGTGTCCTGACTTCAAATCAGGACATTGTCGCCACCTCTTTTAGATTGCTTGCCCGAAGGCAAGTACGCTAAACTGCTTATGCCCGGCGGCTGTTAAGTAAGCCGCTCATAACGGCAACGATGCGACGGCGTGCACGACAAACGTTGCCCCTTCCGCCTACATAAAATTCCAGAGCATCAGCAAGCAGAATGAACCAAGACGCTTACCGGCAATTGTGGCGACCCGCCCTGGTGATGGGCTGTTTGGCGTTTGTCTACGCGAGCGTGCTCGGTAAACTGGGCGGCCAATGGTGGACGGACGAAAACTACTCGCACGGGCTGTTGATTCCGTTCATTATCGGCTACATCCTGTGGAGCGAGCGCGAGCGTCTGGAAACTGCTACGAAGCGTCCGTCGCTCGTGTGGGGCGGCGCGCTCGCCTGCGTCGCGCTCCTGATGCTGTTGGCGGGCACGGCGGGCGCGGAACTGTTCATGCAGCGCACGTCGCTCGTCGTGATGCTGGCCGGCATCACGCTCTATTTCTGGGGCTGGCACATCCTGCGCCTCGCGCTCGTGCCGCTCCTGCTGCTCGCCCTGGCGATCCCGATCCCGGCGATCATCTTCAACCAGATCGCTTTCCCGCTGCAGTTGTTCGCGTCGCGTTGCGCCGTCTGGGCGATGCGCGCCTTCGACATCCCGGTGCTCAGGCAGGGAAACATCATCGAGTTGATGCCTCTGAATTCGAGCGTGACGAAGAAACTCGAAGTGGTTGAAGCCTGTAGCGGCATCCGTTCGCTCATGACGCTCCTGACGCTCGCGGTCGTCTTCGCTTACTTCACGCACCCGCGCGGGCCTGGACAGCAGGGCGGCGGCCTCTCGGCGCGTTTGAAGCGTTTCGGGACGTGGCGTTCGGCCATCCTCGTGCTCTCGGCCGTGCCCATCGCGATCATCACGAACGCCGGGCGCGTGAGCGGCACGGGCATCCTCGCGCGCTACTACGGGACGGAAGTGGCCGACGGCTTCTTCCACGAATTCTCCGGCTGGGTCGTCTACATCGTCGCGTTCCTGCTCCTCTTCGCGCTCGGCTGGGTGCTCGACAAGTTCGGCCGGCGAGGCCGCCCGCCGCAGCAGCCGCGCGCGAGCGCGAAGACGACCGATGCGGCGGCGGCGACCGAGGCGGCGCGCGCCGCGCACGAACCGGGCGATGCGCCGCTCGTCGGCGCGACGGCTGCGACGCCTGCGGCCGCCATGTCTCTGCGCGAGGGCGGCGCGGGCGGGTCTTAACGGGAAGCGGTCAGCCGTTAGCAGCCGGTAAGCAGCCAAGACAAAAATTACCGGCTGAAGGGCGAGAGCTGAAGGCTGAGAGCGGCAGGCTAATCAATCTATGAAATCGAAGAAGTTGCATTTCTGGGCGTTGCTGTTGTTCCTGCTGTTAGGCGGGGCGGCGGTCAATTTGTGGGAGCACGTCGGCGAGGCGAGCGTCGTGAGGCGCGAGTTGAAAGAGTTTCCGGCGGAGGTCGGCCGCTGGCGGCAGCGCGGCGCGGACACGCGCTTCGACGCGCAGACGGAGAGCGTCCTGCGCGCCGACGATTACCTCGCGCGCGATTACGTGACGGCCGACGGGCGCGGGGCTAACTTCTACGTCGGCTACTACGCGTCCCAGCGCAACGGCGCGACTTATCACAGCCCGCTCAACTGTCTGCCCGGCGCGGGCTGGACGCTGAACGAACCGACCACCATTCAGATTACGCCGGCCGGCGGCGGCGCGCCCTTCGAGGCCAACCGCTACATCATCCAGAACGGCGAAGCGCGCCAGTTGCTCATCTACTGGTATCAGGGGCGCGGCCGCGCCGTGGCGAGCGAATACTGGGGGAAGATTTACACGGTCATAGACAGCGTTAAGCGCAGGCGCAGCGACGGTGCGATGGTGCGCGTGCTCGTGCCGATCCAGAAATCGGAAGCGGACGCCCTCGCGCTTGCCTCCGAACTGGCAGCGCAGGCCGCGCCCGCGCTCCCTTCGTTCGTTCCGAACTGACGTGTGGAAAAGTTGGACGCAAAGCCTTGGGGAAGTGGTAACATAAATACGGGGCGGTTCTTGGGGAAATGGAAGCCGCCGGTTCGGGAAGAGAAAGTCAATTGCCAGTTTTATGAATGTGAAGTTTAAGGCCGTTCGGGGTGTGCCTCACCCGCAAGCGGTTTAAACGAGAATGTTCCGCCGGTTTAACTGAATAGACGCAGCTGCCGCTCAAAGACCGTTGCCCCGGTCGAGCGTTGCGAGCCGCGAAGGAGTCTGAAAGACCGAGATGAATCACAAAGAGTGCCCGCGCTCCGGCAGTGGCCGGAGTTTGTCGTCTGTTTTGCTCGCCTTCGTCGTCGCAGTTTGTGCCTTTGCGACCGTCTCCTGTTCCAACCCGGAAAAAGCCAAAGCCGAACACGTCCAGCGCGGCGAAGCCTACCTGACCGAGAAGAAATTCCAGGAAGCATCGCTCGAATTCCGCAACGCCGTCCAGATTGACGACAAACTGGCGCAGGCGCACTGGGGGCTGGCGCGTGCCTACGAGGGCATGGAACAGTACCTGCAGGTGATAGACGAGTTGCGCCGCACCGTCGCGCTCGACGCGGACAACCTCGACGCGCGCGTCCGCCTCGGCAATTACTACATCGTCGGATTTCAGCAGGCCAAAGACGACAAGACCCGCAAGGATTATCTCAACGAGACGGAGCGGCTGCTCAAAGAGGTCTTCGACAAAGACCCGAACCACATCGAAGGCCACATCCTCAAGGGCACGGTGCTCTTCGCCTCCGGCAAGCGCGCGGAGGCTTTCGCCGCCATCAGCCGCGCCGTCGAACTCAACCCGCAGCGCGTCGAGTCGCTGATGAGCCTCGCGCTCTTTCACCGCCAGGTGAACGAGCCGGCGAAGGCCGAAGAGGTGTACAAGCGCGCCCTCTCCATCAACGACCGCTCCGCGCTCGCGCACCTCGAATACGCCAAGTTCTTCGTCTCGCAGAACCGGCTCGATCTGGCCGAGGGAGAGTTTCGCCGCGCCGTCGAAGTTGAGCCGCAGAGCCGCGACGCGCGCCGCACGCTCGCCAGCTTCTACCTCGTCAACAAACAACTCGACCGCGCCGAGGAGGCTTTCAAAGCCCTCGCCGAACTCGACCGCGACCGGCCGGAAGGCCGAGCCGTGCTCGCCGATTTCTACGCCTCCGTCGGCCGCTACGACGAGGCCGCCAATCTCTATCAGCAGCTCGTCTCCAGTTCGCCCGATTACGCGCGCGCCCGCCATCGCCTCGCCGAGTTGATGTTGCAGCGCGGCGATCAGGCGGGCGCGCTGGCGCAGGTCGAAGAAGCGCTCAAGCAGAACGCGAACGACCGCGAGGGCTTGATCCTGCGCGCGCGCCTGCGCCTCAATCAGGACAGGCCGAAAGAGGCCATCGAAGACCTCAAACAGGTCTTGAAGAGCGAGCCGCGCGATCAGGCCGGACTCTACTTCATGGCCGAGGCCACCTTCCGCGCGGGGCAGATGGAGCAGTCGCGCATCTACGCGAGCGACCTCGAAAAGTTCTACCCGGACTATCTGCCCGCCAAGTTGATGCAGGTGCAGATCAACCTCGCCGCCGGCGATTCGGCGGGCGCGCAGCGGCTCGCCACAGACCTGCTCGCCCGTCTGGATAAGGCCGCGCCCGACACGCGCAACTCGCCGCAACTCCTGAACGAACTGCGCTCCAAAACCCTGACCGCCCGCGCCACCAGCTACCTGCAGGGGCGGACGCAGAACACCGCCGCCGCCCGCGCCGATTTCGCGCAGGCGCGCGACCTCCTGCCGAACGCGCCCTCTTCGCACGTCAACCTCGCCGCCGTCGCGCTCGCCGAGCGCAAGTCCGACGAGGCGATGCAGCACTACGAACGCGCGCTCTCGATTGACCCCGCGAATTTCGACGCGCTCAACGGCATCATCAACCTCTACGGCGCGCAGGGGCAGCAGCAGCAGCAGCAGGGTGCGAGCGGCAGACAAGCGTCGTTCGATAAGGCGCAGGGTGCGAACAGCGGCGGGCAAGGGTCGCCCGATAAGGCGCAGGGTGCGAGCGGCGGCGGACAATCGCCGCTCGATAAGGCGCACGCGCGCGTGGATCAGGCCATCGCCGCGCGCCCCAACACGGCCAGCCTCTATTTTCTCAAGTCGGTCATTTACGGCAAGCAGCGCGACGCGCAGCAGGCGGAGGCCGCGCTGCGCCGCACGCTCGAACTCGACCCCGATTTCGTCCCCGCCTTGAACGCCCTCGGCTCGCTCTACGTCAACACGAACCGCCCCGACGAGGCCATCGCCGAGTTTCGCCGCATGAGCGAGAAGCGTCCCGACGACCCGACGCCCTACATGCTCATCGGCATGGTCGAAGACGGCCGCAGGAATTTCGACGCCTCGACCGAAGCCTACCGGCACGCGCTGACCATCAACGCCGAGAACGCTTTCGCCGCCAACAACCTGGCCTGGAACTACGCCGAATACGGCAAGGGCAATCTGGACGAAGCCGTCCGGCTCGCGCAGGGCGTCGTGCAGAAGTTTCCGGACGAGCCGGGCTATGCCGACACGCTCGGCTGGGTCTATTACAAAAAGGGCTTGCACGCCGCCGCCGTCGAGCAACTGCAAAAGGCCGTGCGGCAGACGACCGCGCGCGGCGCGGACAGCGCGATCTATCGCTATCACCTCGGCCTCGCGCTCGCCGCCGCCGGGCGCAAGCCGGAAGCCCGCCAGCAATTACAACAGGCCTTGAACGTGACCAGGGGCAACAAGCTCTCGGCGGAGCAGGAACAGGAAGCGCGTCGCGCGCTCGCCTCTCTGTGACGGTCGGAGACTCGCGTGAAGCGAAAAGAGGGTTGAATTATGAGTGTCGAATTTCGTCAACGGAAACCGGGCGAGTACGCATCGATTTTGTGGAAGCGCAAGTGGCTCATCATCCTGCCGGCCATCGTCGTCTCGGCGGCGGTCGCCATCGTCGTGTGGCGTCTGCCGAACGTCTTCCAGTCGAACACGCTGCTGACGGTGCGCCCGTCGAACATCATGCAGGGCATCGTCCCGCAATTGTCCGACGACGATCTCTCCATCCGCATCAACTCCATCGGCCAGGAGGTCTTCAGCCGTTCGTCGCTCGAACCGCTCATCAAAACCTACAACCTCTACGCCGTCGAGCGCCTGCGCGGCGAACCGATGGAGATGCTCGTCGAGCGGATGGCGAAGAAGGACACGCAGATCGAGGTCAACAAGAGCCGCAACGACATCACCAACGGCTTCATCCTGACCTTCAAAGGCCCCGACCCGCTCATCACGCAGAAGGTCACGAGCGATCTCGCCAGCAAGTACGTCAACGCGCAACTCAAGCAGCAATCGCAGGGCGCGATTGAGACGGGAAAGTTCCTCCAGCAGCAGCTCGACCTGGCGCAGGCCGAACTCAAGACCGTCGAGGATCAACGCCTGCAGACGCTACAGGCGAACATCAACAACCTGCCCACGCAGGCCACTTCGCTCGTCACCAACCTGAGCGGCCTCTACGAACAACAGAAATCCTACATCAGCGACATCGGGCGTCTGCGCGACCAGAAGACGATGCTCACCACGCAACTCGGCGACATCGAAAAGCAGTTTCAGGCCGACAAGGACGACGTGCTCGAAACCGTTACCGACCCGAAGACGACGCCCGCCTGGGCTGAACTCTCCAAGCGCGAATCGCAACTCGATGCCGAGTTGCAGAGCATGTTGACGCTCCTGAAGCCGAAGAACCCGGACGTGGTCGCCAAGCGACAGGAACTCGCCGCCGTCCAGCGCAGCAAGCAGGAATTGACCGACGACTTTAAGAACCGCGTCGCCGAGAAGACGAAGCGTGTGGCGAGCCGCACAGACCCGCGCGCCGTGACCATCAGAGCCAACCTCCAGGGCATCGACAGCGAGGTGGCGCGACAGGAAAAACTGCTCGCCCAGACCAGCGCGCAGATCAGCCAGGTGCAGTCTCAACTGAGCCGCGTGCCCGGAGCCGAAATCAACCTCGGCCGCATAGATCGCGAGTACCAGACGAAGAAGGCCGCCTACGACGAGTTGCTGTTGAAGAAACAGAAATCGGACTTGAACGAGGCCGCCACCGCCTCCGCGCAGGGCGAGACGATTCAGGTGATCGACCCTGCGAGTTTGCCCGTGCGCCCAATCGCGCCGAAGCGTCCGCTCCTCGTCGCGCTCGGCCTCGCGCTCGGCCTCGCGGTCGGTCTCGCCTTCGCCGCCGCCTTTGAAGTGCCGCGCCTGCTGACGATTCAAACCGTCGAAGACGCGCGCCACTACACGGGGCTGCCAGTCCTCATCTCCGTCCCCGAACTCCTGACGCCGAAGGAACAGCGGCGGCTGCGCATGCGCCGCATGGCGACGGCCTTCGCCGGTCTCGTCGTCACCGCCATGAGCATCCCCGCGCTCGCCCTCGCGCTCAGGTTCTCGCGCGTCTTCGACCTGTTCGTCTCGTGAGGCCGGGATGACGTCGGACAAGAGACGGCCGGCCGGTTGCGGGTGACAGCCACGCGCGGGTTGCTGTAGATGGAGGCGGACGACGGACAACGAACAGCCACCAGCGGGCACCTGACTGACGGCGAGGGATAACGGACGAGGGACAACGAACAACGGACAAGCTATGTACAAAGAGTTCTACGGTCTCAAAGAGTTGCCGTTCGCGCTGACGCCCGACCCGCGCTTCATCTACTTCACACCCTCGCACACGGAGGCGATGGCGAATCTGCATTACGGCATCGAGAGCGGCAAGGGCTTGATCGTCGTGACGGGCGAAGTGGGCACGGGCAAGACGACGATCCTGCGCTGGATGATGCAGCGGCTCGACCGCACGGTGCTCGTCGGCTACATCTTCAACCCGCGCCTCACCGTTCCGGAATTCTATCAACACGTCGCGCGCCTCTTCGACGTGCAGGAGTGGGAGAACAAGTCTGAACTCCTCTTCGCGCTCGGCAAAACGCTCGAAGCGCGCCACGCGCGCGGCCTGCGCACCGTGCTCATCATCGACGAGGCGCACGGTCTTTCGACCTCCGTCCTCGAAGAGATCAGGCTGCTCTCGAATTTCGAGTCCGACGCCGCCAAGCAGTTGCAGATCGTCCTGACCGGCCAACCCGAACTGCGCGACGTGCTGAACAATCCAGACCTGCGGCAGTTGAAACAGCGCGTCGCCCTGCGCTGCGAGATCAAGCCGCTGCCGAACATCGAGGAGACGGAGCGTTACGTCAAGGCGCGCCTGCTGGTGGCGGGCGCGGCGCGCACGGACATTTTCTCGCCCGGCGCGATTGACTACATCTTTCGCTGCGCCGCCGGCATCCCGCGCCAGATCAACAATCTCTGCGACAACGCGATGCTCGCGGGCTACGCCTCCGAGCTGCACACCATCTCACGCGCCTGCATCGAAGAGGTGGCCGACACGTTCGATATGCTGCCGGACGCGCGGAACAGCCGGCTTTCAATCGAGGAACAGGAATCGCCCGCGCGCATCTTCAACGCGCAGGGGCGCGCGGAGTTGTGGTCTGCGGGCAGCAGCGGTAGCGCGCAGGCGACGGCAATTGACGAGGCCACGGCGGCGGGGCAGTCGTCGGCGGAACACGCCTCGGCGCATACACGCGAAGAGGAGTTGGAAGAAACATCCCTGACGCCTTCGCCCGATGTCAACGACATCGGCGCGGCCTTCAGGCGTTGGGACGTGATGGGAGACAGGTGATGGGCAGAGTTTACGAAGCATTGAAGCGCGCGGCCGAGAACGGCGGCGCGAACACGAAGACCACGGACGAGACGACGGAGACGCGCCGCGCCGCCAACAAGGCGACGGCCACGGCCGACCGCGACGAAGAGGCGACGCTCGTCGCCGACGCGCCGCCGGCCACGAGCGGCAACTCCAACGGCCACGCCGGCAGCAACGGCCACGCGCACGGCGACCGCCAGCACGGCGGCCAACACGCCGCGCCGGAAGTCCTGCTGCGTCGCCGGTCTGCACTCTTCGGCGCGCCCGACAACAGTCAGGCGCACGTTTCAGCATCCGCTGAGCACATCGTTGCAGCCACGGCCGGGTTGGCACTCCCCGGCAGTCAGGCTTCGCGTGTTGCTGGGGCAACGGCGGATGCTGTCGGCTCGACGCGCGCGTTGGAATTTCCCACGGTGGAAATTTCCCACGCGCGCGTCGAGCCACACCTCATCGCCATCACCGACCCGCGCTCGCCGCACGCCGAACAATATCGCGCGCTGCGCACGCGCATCCTGCACGCCAGCGAGCGCCGCCACATACAGGCCATCGTCGTCTCCAGCGCGAGCGTGATGGAGGGTAAGACCGTCACCGCCCTGAACCTCGCGTGGCTGCTCGCGCAGACCGACGGCGTGCGCGCGCTCCTCATCGACGGCGACCTGCGCAACCCCTGCGCCGCCGACTACCTCGGCATAGAGGCGCGCGCCGGCCTCTCCGAAGTGCTCGCCGGCGAGACCACTTTGCAGGAGACCATCATCAAACTCGAACCCGCCGGGCTGCACCTTTTGCCGGGCGGTTCGGTGCGCGACAACGTGGCCGAAATACTCTCCGGCCCCAAATTCAGTTCGCTGCTGGCCGAACTGCGCCGCATGTTCGACTACATCATCATCGACGCGCCGCCGCTCGGCATTTTCACCGACGCCACAGTCCTCATCGGCCGCGCCGACGGCGCGCTGATGGTCGTGCGTTCCGGCAAGACGCGCTACAGTGCGCTCGACCGCGTGCTCGAACCGCTGCCGCGCGAACGCCTGCTCGGCATCGTCCTCAACGGCGCGGACGACCAAAACGACGACAGCAGCAGCTACTACCAGCGTCGCTACTATCGCC
This sequence comes from Pyrinomonadaceae bacterium, assembly GCA_035645855.1. Classification (GTDB taxonomy): domain Bacteria; phylum Acidobacteriota; class Blastocatellia; order Pyrinomonadales; family Pyrinomonadaceae; genus JAIVJZ01. Next base: position 122,564 of record DASQLU010000070.1, on the reverse strand, counting down.
GCAACGAAAAGGAAACGATAAACGCGGAACGATGAACGATGAAGTGAAAGCCTTTAGTCTTCAGTTCATCGTTCCGCGTTCCTGTTTCATAGTTTGAGTTAAGGAGTCCATGTGAATCCCGCGCGCCGTTTCAATGCCCGCACGCTGCTGCTGATACTCGCCGAAGCTCTGCTCATCTTCGGCGGGATGGTGGCGGCCGCGGAGATTCGGCTCGGCGCGGACGGCGCTTACCACGAACTCGTCGCCCGCAACGGTTTCGCCAAGGCCGCGCTCGCCACCGCCTTCTGCCTCGGCGCGTTCTACCTCTACGACCTCTACGATTTCGTCGTCATGCACGACCGGCGCGAACTCGTGCTGCGTCTCGTACAGGCTCTCGGCCTCGCCTGGATCGCGCTGGCGATAGTCTTCTATCTGCTGCCGCAAGTGATGCTCGGCCGCGGCATCTCGCTCGTGGCGCTGCCGCTCGCGCTCGCTCTGATGGTCGGCTGGCGCGTCTCGATCCACTGGCTGCTCGGCCACCCTCTGGTCGGCGAGCGCATCCTGATCGTCGGTTCGGGCACGGCGGCCATCGAGATCGCGCGCGAAGTTTTAGACCGCCGCGACGCCGGTTATCGCATCGTCGGCTTCGTGGACAACGACCCGGCGCTCGTGGGCAAAAGCATCATCAACCCGCGCGTCATCGGCGTGACGACCGACATGGCTGAGATCGTCAGGCGCGAAAATATCGACCGCATCATCGTCGCGCAGGGCGAGCGGCGCGGGCAATTCCCGACGCAGCAACTGCTCGACCTCTCGCTCGGCGGCAACGTCGCCATCGAAGAGGGCGCGTCGTTTTACGAACGCACGACGGGGCGCGTCCATCTCCACATGATGCGCCCGTCGTGGCTCATCTTTTCCGGGCGCGGGCGGCAGGCGCGTCTCTCCGGCGTGGCGCGCACGCTCCTGCATCGCGGCGTCGCGCTCTTCGGCGCGCTCGTCTCGCTGCCCATCGCGCTTTTGACCACGCTCCTGATCAAACTGGAATCGCCCGGCCCCGCGCTCTACCGGCAGGAGCGCGTCGGCAAGAACGGCCGCCCGTTCACGATCATGAAGTTTCGTTCGATGCGCTCGGACGCCGAGCGCGACGGCCCCGTCTGGGCGCGCGACGGCGATGCGCGCGTCACGCGCGTCGGCCGCATCATCCGCAAGATTCGCGTGGATGAAATTCCGCAGTTCTGGAACATCCTCAAAGGCGAGATGAACTTCGTCGGCCCGCGCCCCGAACGCCCGCACTTCGTCGCCCAGCTCGCCGAGGAGATTCCGTTCTACGAGCAGCGACACCTGATCCCGCCGGGGCTGACGGGCTGGGCGCAGATCAAATACCCTTACGGCGCGTCCATCGAAGACGCGCGTCAGAAGCTGCAATACGATCTCTATTACATCAAGAACCAGAGCCTCGTGCTCGACGCCGTGATCATCTTCGAGACCGTGAAGACGATCCTGTTCAGTCGCGGCGCGCGCTAGAGTTAAGTCGGGGTCGCGCAAGAAGTTTTCGAGAGGTACAGACATGAAAATCCAGATGACGAAATTGGCAACGCTCGCCCTCGCGGGTCTCCTGCTCGCGGGCGGCACAGGTTCCACCGGGACGGCCAACGCGCAAGGAGAGGGCGACAAGAAGAAAAAGTCCGACCGCAAGACGCGGCCGCGCATCGCCACGACTACCGCCACGCCGACGGTGACCGCGCCGGGCGGCACGGCGGCACAAACGCGCGCGGGCGAACGGCTCGAACCGGACGACACGAGCGCGCCGCCGCGCGCGGACATGTCGCCGGAGATGCTGGCAAACCGGCGCGAGACGATGTCGGAAGAGGAAGCGGCCGTCGTGCCTTACTACAACAATTTCATGTCAACCTACCGGCTCGGCCCCGAAGACGTGATCTCCATCACGGTCTTCAACCTCGACCGCTACTCGAAGGCCGGCATCACCATCCCGCCCGACGCCATCATCTCGCACCCGCTCATCCCCGATGGCGTCTTCGTCGGCGGAAAGACGACGAAGCAGGTCGCAGACGAGATCACGAAGCGGCTCGACGAATACGTCATCGATCCGAAAGTGACCGTCTCGCTCGACAAGGCGCAGTCGGCCGTCTTCTGGGTCGTGGGCGACGTGGCGCAGCCGGGCATCCGCCCGATGTCGCGCCGCCTGTCGCTCACAGAGGCGCTCGCCCTGTCGGGCGGCGTGCTGGAGACGGGCAACAAGAAGAAGGTGACGGTCGTCCGCCGCGGAGCCAACGGCTTCCAGCAGGCGACCGTGATCGACGTCGCCGCGATTGAGAAGGGACGCATGCCGGACAACTACTTTCTCAACCCCGGCGATCAGATTCTCGTGCCCGGCAACAAACTCAAAACTTTCAACAAGGTGCTCGGCCTGATCCCGGTCGTCAATTTCTTCCGCATCTTCACGGGAGGATTCTGAGAAATGCGGAATGCGGAATGCGGAATGCGGATTAGCGGAGCGCAAGCCGTCGGGCTTCGTTCCGCGTTCCGCGTTGCGTGCTTCGCGTCTCGCGCCTTGCGCTCATCATCTTCCGTTAATCCGCATTCCGCATTCCGCATTCCACAATTGATCGTCTTCTGCCTGCTGCTCGCCACGCAGGTTGTCGCGGGGGGCGCGTGGAAGGCGCAAAAGTCCGGGACGCTGGCGTGGCTGCGCGCGGTCTATTTCGTGGACGAGGCGCGCGGTTGGGCGGTCGGCAGCCGTGGCGCGCTCCTCTCGACGACGGACGGCGGGCGCACGTGGGCTGTGCGCCGCGCGCCCACCGAAGACACCCTGCGCGACGTTTATTTCGTGAACGAACGGGAGGGCTGGCTCGTCTGCGACCGCAGCATCTACCTGTTGAGGACGAAAGAAGAGGCGCGTTCTTATTTGTTGAAGACGACCGACGGCGGCGCGAGTTGGTCGCGCGTCGGGGTGACGGGCGCGGACGTGGACGTGCTTTTGACGCGCGTCGCCTTTATAGACAACGCGCGCGGCTGGGCTTTCGGCGAGATGGGCGCGCTCTATGCGACCACGGACGGCGGCGCGAGTTGGTCGCGGCAAATCGTGCCGACGAAACACCTCCTGCTCGGCGGCGCGTTTCTCGCGGCCGGTCAGCTCTGGCTCGTCGGCGCGGGCAACACCATCCTCTACAACCCGGACGGCGCACGCTGGCGCGCGGGCAACGTGCCCGCGACCGCCGCCGCCGCAGGCGCGACGCGCTTCAACGCGGTCTCCTTCGTGGAGGAGCGGCGCGGCTGGGCGGTCGGCGAGGGCGGCCTCGTGCTCGCCACGCTGAACGGCGGGCGTTCCTGGTTCAGGCAGGAATCGAACGTGGACGTCAACCTCTCGGACGTGAAATTTATAGACGCCGACGAAGGCTGGGCGGTCGGCGCGGAAGGCACGATCATCCACACTCTGGACGGCGGCGCACACTGGCAACTCGAAGCGAGCGGCACGCGCCATACGCTCGAACGCCTCTCGGTCGCGCCGCGCGCGCGCGCCTGGGCGGTCGGCTTCGGCGGCACGATCATCAATTATGCGGGACACGCCGCCGACACCACCGCGCCCGCGCGGCCGCCGCAGTTGAACCTGCCCGGCCGTGAAACGCAACGGGAACAACCCAGAGAACGGCCGCGCCGCGTTACACGCAACCGTGCGACGACGCATTGAGCGAAACAGGATCGTCGTCGCCGCCCGCAACTATCAGGCCGCGCCCCTACACAGTACACACGCGCGACGGACGCCAAACCGCGCACGCGAAACTTTGCCGAAACTCCGACGGAGAATTAAAGATGCCGGAACAACTCACGAACCCGAAACAGACACGCGCCCGACGGCCGCGCCGCCGCAAAGCGCGCGCCGCTTCGCTGCATTTCGCGGCGGCCATGACCCTCGCGGCGTGTTGTGCGCCCGTCGCACTCGCGCAGAACGATGCGCCGCAGCCCCGCCGCAACGCTCCCGCGCGTGAAGAGGTCAGGCCGGGCGATGCGAAAGCAGAGGCGACCGGCGAGCGCGAAGCGAAACCCGCACGCCCATCGGCTTCGGAGATCACACGCGCCCGCCGCGCCACCCCCGCCGCTCCCGCGACGGCGCCTACACCCGTTGCCCCCGCTTCGCCCGCGAACGGTGCGGCCACTCCGCCCGCGACTTCTTCACCCGCGCCGAACGCAACTCGCCCCGCGACGCCCAACGCAACCCGACCGGCGACGCAGAACGCAACTCGCCCGGCCGCGCCGAATGCAACTCGACCGGCGACGCCGAATGCAATTCCAGCCGCCGCGCCTCCCGCCGTTGCCCCTGTCGCCGCTGCTCCGTCGGCCGTCGGGGCGGGAGCGGCGGCGGTCGCTTCCCCGACGGGGAGCGACGCGGCGAAGTCCAAAGTTGAAGCGGCGGAAGTCGAACGCCTGCGCGCGGAGATCAAAGACGCGAAGGCGGGCGCGGAGCGTGTGCGGCTGCAACGCGCGCTCGTCGAACGTCTCGTCGCGCTCAAACGCGAGCCGGAAGCGCTCGACGCACTGCGCCTGATGATTCACGAAGACCGCTACGACCCGGCCTTCTTCTTCAACACCGGCAACGCCCTCGCGCGCCTCGGCGACGCGAGCGCGGCCGAAGACGCTTATCGCAAAGCCATCCTGCAACGTCGCGGCAACTACTCGCGCGCGCTCAACAACCTCGGCGTCATCCTCATCCGGCAAGGCCACTGGGACGAGGCGCACGAAACGCTCTCGGCCGCGCTCGTGCAGGAGAACTACGCTTACGCGGAAGCGAGCTACAACCTCGGCCGCCTGTACCTGTTGCGCGGCGAAGCCGACCTCGCCATCCGCGAATGGCTGCGCACGCTGCGCCTCGAACCCGCGCACGCGGAAGCCGCCACCGCCCTCGCGCGCGCTTACGCCGTTGACGGCGACGAGGAACGCGCCATCAACGTGCTCGATAACTTCACGGCGCGCTCGACGCGCACCGGCGCAGGCGTCCCGCGCGAGATCGCGGAGGCGCGGCGCGAGATCGTCGCGGCCGGCGGCGAACACGCCCCCACGGCGGAAGACACGCGAGAGGCGTCTGATGCGAACCCCGTCGAAGCGCGCAACCTCCCGCGCTCCGCGAAGACGGGCGCGAAGCGGCGCGCGCACGAACTCGACCGCCCCGCCTACGACCTTCTGCGCGCGGCGCGCGCCGCGCGCGAGAGCGGCAACGTCGAAGAGGCCTTGAAGCATTATCGCGGCGTGCTGGGGCGCAGCCCCGGCGGTTATTTCCCGCCGGCCAACCTCGAACTCGGAGCCGCGCTCATGAACCTCAAACGCTACGAAGAGGCCACGGCCGTGCTGCTCTCGCTCACGCAAAAAGAGGCCGCGCGCTATCCAATCGCGCATTATTACCTCGGCCGCCTCTACGAGCGTCAGGGTCAACTCGCGCTCTCCGCCGAGAGCTTCCAGCGCGCCGCCACGCTCTACGGCGACACGAACCCGCAGGCGTACATCGAACTCAGCCGCCTGCGCGAGCAGACCGGCGACCTGTCGGCCGCGCTCGCAGCCATGAACGACTACGCCGCCGCGCTCGGGCGTCAGGGCACCGTGCCCGCGTGGGTGGGCGAGCGACAGGCGAAACTACGACAGCAGCAGCAACAGCAGAAGGCCGCCGCCTCCACCGCCTCGCCCGCGCCCGACAAGCGGACGCCGACCCGGCAGTAATCAGCGGCGGCCTTCAACAGAAGCCGCAATCAGCGGCGGCCTTCGATAGAAGCCGCCCGACATTTTTTCGGCGCGCACGCTCCCGCAGCCAGTCGGCGCGGATGCCCCGGCAGCTAGTCGGCCGCCTTAACTTCCGATACCTTCGTCGCGCGCAAATTGTTGCCGTCGAGCGTGCCTTCGACCTCGACCCGCAATCCCTTCGTCGCCTTCGACGCCTTTAAGACCGCGTGCGCGGCCTTGTTGCCCGCGTCGTCCAGTTTGTAACGCTTCTTGTCCACGACGAGCGAATAGCCGGTGGCGGAGCAACCGGGCATCAGCGAGCACGCCGTCGGGTGGCCTTTGGCCGTCTCTTCGAGGCCGTCGCCTTCGCCCTCCGCATTCACGCACATGTTGTCCACGAGGTAGCCGGTCAGCTTCACCGGCTGCGCAGCCCTATCCTGCGCGAGCGCGAACGCTCCGGTCAGTGCCAGTAACAGGGAAACTACAAAAATTTTTCCGGTCATCTCAAATCGTCTCACTTTCACGCCCGCCCGGCGGGCAGGACTCAGGGGTTGAGAAGTCGAAACGTGCGGTGGACGTCTCACGTCTGTTCGCCCGCCTGTTCGAAGGGTAACGCCGGATGCTCTTCGCGGGCGACCGTCTCTTCCTCCGGCTTCGACGCCGCAGCGGGGCGCATGTGCGGGAAGAGAATCACGTCGCGGATGGAGCGCCGGTTCGTCAGGAGCATTACGATGCGGTCGATTCCGATCCCGATGCCCGCCGCCGGGGGCATCCCATACGAGAGCGCGCGCACGTAATCCGTATCCATCTGCATCGCCTCCTCGTCGCCCCGCTCCCGCGCCCCGGCCTGTTCCTTAAACCGCTCATACTGCTCCAACGGATCATTCAACTCCGAAAACCCGTTCGCGCACTCCATCCCATTGATGAACAACTCGAACCGCTCCGCGACCGACGGATCATCGGGCGACGCTTTCGACAGCGGCGATACGGGCTTCGGAAAATCGACGATGAAAGTTGGTTGAACTAAATTTGATTCAGCCACACTTTCAAACATCTCTACGATGTGGCGGGCTGTTTGCTCGGGCGAATAGGGAGCTTCCTGTAGAGAGACCTTATGTGCCTTTTCCCAATTTTCATCCTTATTATGAGTTCTGATGTAATCTTTAATGTCCTCAAATGGCTGAATGGCAAGATAATCTTCCTCTGTTTTAGAGAAGGCAAACTTTGGTTCTCCAGAATGCTTATTCTGACGATATTCTTGCGATGCAAAATTTCTTCGCTGCTCAATTGACTGGGTTACTCGTCTTTCAATTTCACCTAAGAACCAGTGAGCGCGTTTAACTTGTATAGGGTCATCGAAGGTGGAAGCACTAATCTCATTGCCGCCGACGCTTTTAATATCTTCTGGCCAGTATTCAGCAATAGCTTCCTTCATTGTTAGTCGCTGAAAGTTACCTCCAAACTCAATTTCGGTGTCACCGTATTTGACACTTGCTTCCCCCGTCGCTGCCACCGCACTTTGCCGCAGCAACTCCTCGCACAAGTCCATCATGCCGTTTACGTCCATGTAGGCGCAGTAGAATTCGAGCATGGTGAATTCGGGGTTGTGGCGGGTGGAGATACCTTCGTTGCGGAAGTTGCGGTTGAGTTCGTAGACGCGCTCGAAGCCGCCGACGACGAGCCGCTTGAGGTAGAGTTCCGGCGCGATGCGCGCGTAGAGTGGGATGCCAAGCGCCTTGTGGTAAGTTTCAAAGGGGCGCGCGGCCGCGCCCGAGGCGATGGGCGTGAGCATCGGCGTCTCCACTTCGATGTAGCCGCGCTCGTCCAGGAAGGCGCGCATCTCGCGGATGATCTTCGAGCGGCGTTCAAAGACTTCGCGGGTGGAGAGTTCGCGCGCCTGCCCCTCGCCGCTTGCGTCCGTATCGCCGTCCATGTCGATCTTGAGGCTGCCGGCGATGAGGTCTGCGTAGCGTTGGCGCTGGCGGATTTCGGGGTCGCTGATGCCGTGTAGCTTGTCGGGCATCGGCAGGAGCGCCTTCGCGAGAAACTCGAACGCGCGGACGTGGATGGAGAGTTCGCCCGTCTTCGTGATGAAGAGAAAGCCTTCGACGCCGATGAAGTCGCCGTGGTCGAGCAGCGAGAAGAGTTCCCAGCCGTCGAGTTCGCGCCCGCGATGCTGCATCGGCCGCACGTCGTCGCGGCGCACGTAAATCTGTAGACGCTCCCGGCCGTCGGAGAGATGTACGAACGCGGCCTTGCCCATCACGCGCGGCGGCACCGCGAGACGACCGCTGGCGCGCACGTCGCCTAACGCCTTCAAGGCCGCGTTCGCCGCTTCGAGTTGTTCGGGCGTCGGGCGTTGTCCTTCGACGCGCGGCGGTTCGTGGTGTTTGAACCGCGCGACGACGGACGTGATCGTGTCTTCACGCTCCACCTCGTTCCCGGACACGTTCGAGCGCGCGAACTTGTTCGGATAGGCGTTACCGGTGAGTTGCTGGATTCGGTCGAGGTGATCGCGGCGGGCGCGCGTCTGGTCGTTGTCTTCAATGAAGGGCGTGTTGTTCTCTGTCATCTATTCCTGCTCCAAACGAAAAGCGGGATTATAGCAACAAGTTGTCCGTTGTCAGTAGTCCGTTGTCCGTTGCCTGTGGTTAGCGGACGGAGTTTCTAAAGATAGAATCGAACAACTGACAACGAACTACTGACGACGGACAACTGACTATCGGTTCCGCTTCGTGTTAGCATCAAATGCAATCGCAAGCTATGAACGAGAAGATTCTCACGCCGGATGAGGCGCGCGCGATGCGCGAGCGTTTGCGCGCGGAGGGGCGGCGGCTCGTGTTCACCAACGGGTGCTTCGACATCCTGCACGTCGGGCACGTGCGCTACCTGCAGGCGGCGCGCGCGCTCGGCGACGCGCTGCTCGTGGCGATCAACTCGGACGCGGCGGTGCGCGCTCTCAAAGGCGACTCGCGTCCCGTCTTGAACGAAGCCGAACGCGCCGAAATGCTCGCCGCGCTCGGCGCGGTCAGTTACGTCACAATCTTCGACGCGCTCTCGCCGCGCGCGCTCATCGCCGCGCTGCTGCCCGACGTGCTGGTCAAGGGCGGCGATTACGGCGTGGACGACATCCACGGCCGCGAAGAGGTGGAAGCGGCGGGCGGGCGCGTCCTCGCCCTGCCCTTCGTCGAAGGCGTCTCGACGACCGACATCATCGAGCGCATCAGGAAGGCCGCGGCGAATGAAGCGTGACGAAGGCGCGAAGGGCGGGAGGAAGTCCACAGCGGCGGCGCGCGCCGAAGGCGAAACGGCCGGGCGCGGGAAACAGGTTGAGGAACGACCGGCCGCGCGGAAGAAACAAATTGAGAAAACCCCGGACGGCCGTTACGTGTTGATTGACGGCCGTCGCTGGCGCGCGACCGATCCGAATATCCCGGAGGAGCGCCGGCAGCAACTCGTGGACGAGTTGATGCGGGCGCGGCGCGACGTGGGACGCGCCAAGCGCGCGTGCGACGCGGAGGCCGAGCGTGAGGCGCGTGCGCGCGTGCATCAATGCAAAGTCGCCCTCGGCGAGCGCGGGGCAAAGTGGTGGGAGGAGAGGAAAGGATGAACGCGGAACGCGGAACGATGAATAGAAAACATCTGCTTGAGTTTTTCTATTCATCATTCATCGTTCCGCGTTCATCGTTTTAAAGACATGAGTAGCACGATGCGGAAAGGGTCGCCGGTGGAGGCCGCGTTGAGGCGCGTGCTGGAGGGCGAGGAGTTGAGGCGTCTGGTGGCGGAGGCGCGCGGCGGTGCGCGCGTGGTGTCCGTCAGCGGCCTGACTTCGGGCGCGGCGCGCGCGCTCGTGCTGGCGGCGTTGCAGCGCGAGACGGGGATGCGGCTGGCAATCGTCGTCGAGGCGAGCCGCGACCTCGAACAGTGGGATCGAGACCTCTGTTTCTGGAGCGAGGCGTTGCGTCGCAGGGGTGTCGATGAAGGGGAAGGGGAGGGCGCGAGGACGGCCGTGCTCACGCTGCCCGCCTCGGAGAGCGACCCTTACGCGGGCGCGTCGCCGCACGCGGAGACTCTGGAGCGGCGCGCGCTGACGCTCTGGCGTCTGGCGCACGGGCAGGGAGATTTTGTGTTGCTGACGGCGCGCGCGCTGGCGCGGCGCACCGTCCGGCCGGATCAACTGCGCGCGACCGGCGCACACCTGCGGCGCGATCAGGATCACGCGCCAGAAGAGTTGATCGAGTTGCTGCGGGCATCCGGTTACGTGCGCGAAGATCCCATCGGGGCGGTCGGCGAGTTCTCGCTGCGCGGGGGGATTCTGGACGTCTGGTCGCCGGGGCGCGAGCGGCCTGTGCGCGTGGAGTTCTTCGGCGACACGGTTGATTCCATCCGCGAGTTCGACCCGGAGACGCAGTTGTCCGTCGCGCAGTTGCAGGAGGTCGAGATCGTGCCGATGCGCGAGTATGCCGTGGGCGCGGACGATTTTCGCCTGTGGGCGGAACTGGCGCGCGAACGCTGGACGGACGAGCGTTACGCGCGCTCGCTCAGCGACCGCACCGTGCATGCCGCGGAGGGCGAAACCTTCGCGGGCTGGGAGTGGCTCATCCCGCTCGTCCACACGACGCCCGCGAGCGCCTACGATTACCTGCGGGGCGAGACGCTCCTCGTGGCCGACGAACCCGCCGCGCTCGAAACATTTCTCGGAAACACTTACGCGACTTTGAGCGCGCGCTACGAAGAGACGGACGGCGCGGACGAGATCGCCCTCAGCCCCGGCGAACTCTATCTGACGGCGGAAGAATTGCGCGCGGGAGTGGAGAGCGTAGCGCGCGTCGAGTTGCGCACGCTGGGGCGCGCGGCCGCCGCGACGGACGAGCGTTTCAAGGGCGAAGCGGAAGCGGCCGCCACAGTGACCATCGGGCGCGCGCGCCCGTCCGCGCCGCCGCTCTTTCTCTTCCCGGCCGTGGAACGCGCCGCCGAGATCGAATGGCACACGCGCGCCGCGCGACGCTATCACGGGCGCATTGCCGAACTGGCGGCCGACGTGCGGCGCGCGCAGGCGGAAGCGACGCGCGTCGTGTTCGCCATGCCGAGCGCAGGCGTGGCCGAGCGCGTCGGGGAGATGCTTGCGGAATACAACGTGGGCGTGCGCGTCGTGTTCGCGGGCGAGGCGGGCGCGCTCGAAGCGGGGCAGGCGTTAGTTACGGTCGGGCGTCTGTCGGGCGGCTTCGAGTTGCCGTCGGCGGGGCTGGTCGTCCACGTCGAGCACGATCTGTTCGACGAGGCGCACGACGGCGCGACCGTGGAGCATCGCGCTCCAGGTACGGGGCAGGCTTCCACCTCGGCGAAGCGGCCGCGCAAGAAGTCGAAGACGGCGGCGTTTCTGTCGGACTTCCGCGACCTGAAAGTCAACGATTACGTCGTTCACATAGACCACGGCATCGCGCGTTTCGGCGGTTTGCAGACGCTCGATCTAGGCCCCGGCCGGCGGGGCGAGTTTATGCTGCTGTTCTACGCGGAGGACTCGAAGCTGTACGTGCCCGTCGAACGCCTCGACCTCGTGCAGCGTTATTCGAGCGCGGAGGGGCACGAGCCGGTGCTCGACCGCCTCGGCGGCCTCGGCTGGCAGAAGACGAAGGCCAAGGCCAAGCGCGCGATGCGCGACATGGCCGACGAACTGCTGCGCCTCTACGCCGAGCGCAAACTCGTGGGCGGCTACGCCTACGCGGCCGATAGCCCGTGGCAGCGCGAGTTCGAGGACGGCTTCGAGTATGTGCCGACGCCGGATCAGGAGACGGCCATCGAAGACGTGAAGACCGACATGGAAGCCAACACGCCGATGGACAGATTGCTGTGCGGCGACGTGGGCTACGGCAAAACCGAGGTGGCGATGCGCGCGGCCTTCAAGGCCGTGATGGAATCGAAGCAGGTGGCCGTGTTGACGCCGACGACGGTGCTCGCCTACCAGCACTACGAGACTTTCACGGCGCGCTACGCGGCCTTTCCCGTGCGCGTCGAATTGCTCTCCCGGTTTCGCACGCCGAAGGAGCAGAAGGAGGTCGTGCGGCGCGTCGAGGCGGGCGAGGTGGACATCCTCGTCGGCACGCACCGGATACTATCGAAGGATTTGCAGTTTCGCGATCTCGGCCTCGTCGTGGTGGACGAGGAGCAGCGTTTCGGCGTCGCGCACAAGGAACGGCTCAAGCAGTTGAAGAAGAAAGTGGACGTGCTGACGCTCTCGGCCACGCCCATCCCGCGCACGCTCAACATGTCTCTGATGGGCTTGCGCGACATGTCCGTCATCGAGACGCCGCCGCGCGACCGTCTCGCCATCCAGACGCAGGTCGTGCAGTTCGGCGAATCGGTCATCAAGTCGGGGATCGAGTTGGAACTGGGGCGCGGCGGGCAGGTCTTCTTCATACACAACCGCGTGGAGACCATCGAGACCATCGCCGCGCTCGTCGGGCGGCTCGTGCCGCAGGCGCGCGTCTGCGTGGCGCACGGGCAGATGAACGAGAAGGAGATGGAAGCGGTGATGCTCGATTTTATGGCCTATAAATACGATGTTCTGGTCGCCACCACGATCATCGAAAACGGCATAGACATCCCGCGCGCCAACACCATCATCATAAACCGTGCCGATCACTACGGGCTGGCGCAACTCTACCAGTTGCGCGGCCGCGTCGGGCGTTCCAACCGCCGCGCTCACGCCTATTTGCTGATTCCGTCGGAGCAGGAGTTGACGCCGATTGCGCGCCGGCGGCTGGCGGCCATACGCGAATTTTCCGACCTCGGCGCGGGCTTTCGCGTCGCCGCGCTCGACCTCGAACTGCGCGGGGCGGGAAACCTGCTCGGCGGCCAGCAGTCCGGGCACATGGACGCGCTCGGCTTCGATCTTTACACGCAGATGCTCGAACGCACCGTCTCGGAACTGCGCGGCGAGGACGTACAGGACGAAACCTCCGTCTCGCTCAATCTGGGCGTGGACGTGGCGATCTCCGAGGATTACATCTCGGACATGGGGCAACGCCTGCGCACCTACAAGCGCATCGCCTCGGCGCGCGACGACGAAACGCTCGCGCAGATTCGCGCCGAGACGGAAGACCGCTACGGGCGCATCCCCGAATCCGTCGAGAGGCTGCTGGCCTACGCCCGCCTGCGACGCACGGCCGAGACAATCGGCGTGCTGTCGCTCGACCGGACGCCCACCGGCGTCGCCGTCAAACTGAGCGAGAAGGCGCGCGTCGCGCCCGAAAAATTGCTCGCTCTCGTCGGCACGCGCGCGGGCGCGACGTTCACGCCGAACGGCGTCCTGCGTCTCGACCTCGGCGAGGAGGAGGCCGAAGACGTGATTCAAACCACGCACGACCTGTTGCTGCAAATCAGCAGTGCGGACTAAAATGAGTTTCAAGTTTCAGGTTTCAGGTTTCAAGTTAAAACCAGAACCGCAATCCTGAAGTTTCAAGTTTCAGGCTTCAAGTTAAGAAACAAGGAATCTCAGACTTGAAACCTGAAACCTGAAACTTGAAACCTGAGATTTGAAACCCACCCCAGAGGCGTTAAATTCGATTCGACAATTTTAAGCAGGGCGACCGCGCCGCCGTTTGCAGTGGGGCGCGCTGGCCGAAGTTGGTAAGGAGTAAAAATCTGTGAAGTCAAAATTTTTAATGCGCGTTCGCCGCGCCGCTTTGTCGGTCGCGCTGCTCTCGGTCGCGCTTCTCGCGCCGTTCGCCGCCCCGCCGGCGCGGGCACAGGAAGAGGGCGTGCCACGGGTTATTGACGAAGTGATCGCACAGGTCAATGCCGACGTGATCACGCTCTCGATGCTGAGGAAGGACATGGCGGAAGCCGTCGAAGCGCTTCGTCAGCAACGTGGTCTCACCGAGCAGCAGGCGGCGGAAGAGATCGGCAAACGCCGCAACGAGATCATCGCCACGCTCGTCAACGAACAACTTCTCGTCCAGAAGGGCAAGGAGATGGGCTTGAACGACGAGGTGGAGGCGGAGGTCAACCGGCGCATGCTCGACGTGGCGAAGCGCGAGGGTCTGAAATCGCTGGCCGCGCTCGAACAGGCGATGCGCGAGAGCAAGATCGACCCGGCCTCCGTGCGCAACACCATGCGCACCGAGATTATGAAGACCTGGGTGCTCGGCCGCGAAGTGGATCAGAAAATCTTCTACGGCCTGACCGACTCCGAAGTGAAAACCTACTACGAGGCGAACAAGGAAAAATTCCGCAAGGCCGAAACCGTCACGCTATCGGAAATCTTCCTGAGCACGGTGGGGAAAGACCCGAAGGAAGTGCGCGAGCGCGCCGATAAGCTGGTGGCGCAGGTGCGCGCCGGCGGCGACTTCGGCGCGCTGGCGATGGTGCAGTCCGAGCGTGAGGTGGATGGCAAGCGCGCCGCGCCGGAGAGCAAAGGCAAACTCGGCACTTACGCGATGAGCGACATCTCGAAGGCGGACGTGGCGAACGCCCTCAAGAACCTGAAGCCGGGCGGCGTTACCGACCCGCTCGACACGGAGGGGGGGATCATCATCCTGCGCCTCGACGACCGCACGCCGGCGGGCGAAGCCGTCTACGACGACAACAAGGTGCGCGAAGCGATCACGGTCACCCGCCTGGAGAAAGAGCGTAAAGTTTATCTCGACAACCTGCGCCGCGACGCCTACATCGAGATCGCGAAAGACTATCAGGAAGGCGTGCTGCCGCTCTTGAAGAGCGAGCCGCAGAAATCGCCCGCCACGGCTGCCCCGGCCGTCGCCCCGAAGAAGGACGACAAGAAGAAGACCGAAACGAGCGGCAACAAGAAGCAGTAACTCGATTGCGGAATGCGGAATGCGGAATGCGGATTAGAAGCTCAACTGTCTTCTAATCCGCATTCCGCATTCCGAACTTTGCAATATCCTTAATTATGCGTCTGGATCAATTTTTACGCGCGAGCCGTCTGGTATTGCGGCGGACGGTGGCGCAGGAGTTGTGCGAGGCCGGGGCGGTGCTGGTGGGCGGCGCGGCGGCGCGTTCGTCGCGCGCGGTGCGCGTGGGCGATGAGATCACGATTGAGCGGCGCGAGCGTTTGTTGACGGTGCGCGTCCTCGCCGTGCCGACCGCGCGGCAGACCTCGAAGCACGAGGCCGCCACGTTGTACGAGGTGGTGAGCGACGTGCGGCGCGCGGAAAATGAGTGAACGTTTTGCCTTGAGCGAGCGTTCGGTTGTTAGCGTGTGAAGTGCGTCGCGGGCGCGCGTCTGAAAAGTTGAGTGTAGCCCGGCGGGCGCATCGGGCGCGAAATTCCATGCAAGATTCGATAGGAGAACGCGATGAAGAAACTTAGCCTCCTCCTCGCGGCGATTGCAATCACGGGGCTGGCGGCGTGGCTCCAGACGGCTCGCGCCGAACACGCCGAAGAAGCGGCCGTGCGCCAGGCCATCGAGCATTATTTTCGCGGCCACGCGACCGGCGACGGCCAGCACTTCCGTAAAGTCTTCCACCCGGAAGCGAAACTGTTCTGGATGCGCGAAGGGAAATTTACGCAGCGCACGAGCGAGGAATACATCGCCGGCGCATCCGGCAAACCCGCCCCGGACGAGGCCGCGCGCAAGCGCAGCATCCAGCACATAGACATCACGGGCGACGCCGCCGTCGTGAAGGTGCTGCTCGATTATCCGGGCGCGCGGCTGACGGATTACATGTCGATGCTCAAGATAGACGGCGAGTGGAAGATCGTGAACAAGACCTTTGTCTCCGAACCCAAGCCTCGTTGAAGTCTCGCTGAAGACACGTTGAAGACACGCCGGAAGAGCCGCTGACGACCCGTCGAAGACCCTCTGAGAAAAAGTTACCCAGCCCGTTTTCGAGTTGTGACGTGCGCGTGAGGATTTCGTGTCCCGTCGGAAGAGCAACTCCTCGCCCGCGCCCTTTTTGTCGGCGAATCGCCGCCGAATCGCGCTCAAACCTCACCCTCTCATCCCGCATCCCCGCGCACTAACATTTATTTTCCGCGTTCGCCTTTCGCCCGCCCGCGCCGTTTATGTCTTAGAAGCAGACACCGGCGTGGCGCGCGGATGCGAATTTATGGGATTTCGCACGCGGCTTCGTTGGTATGCTATTTGCCGTCTGCGGGGCAGGCTTGCGTCTACCAACTTCTCCCCGAGTTGGAATCAAGAGGTTATTGGAAGTCTATCAGGGGCACATCATGAACATTCTAAGCAATTTCTTCTCGGACGATCTCGCTATCGATCTGGGAACAATGAACACGCTGATTTACGCTCCCGAACGCGGGGTGGTCTTGAACGAGCCGACCGTGGTGGCGATTCACAGGTATACGGGCGAAGTGTTGTGCGTGGGCGCGGAAGCCTACAAGATGTTGGGGCGCGCGCCGAAGGATGCGGAAGTGTTTCGCCCGGTCAAGGGCGGCACGATTGACAATTTCGAGGCGACCGAGAAGATGCTCGTCGCCTTCATCCGGCGCGTCCACGGCAACCAGAACAAGCGCAGCCACATGGTCGTCGGCGTGCCCGGTTCTTCGACCACGCTCGAACAACGCTCCGTCCGCGACGCGGCGCGCGACGCCAAGGCCACGCGCGTAGACCTCGTCGACGAAGGACTCGCCGCCGCGCTCGGCGCGGGACTCCGCTACGAAGACGAGCGCGCGCACCTCGTGGTGGACATCGGCGGCGGCACGACCAACATCGCCATCGTCGCCTCGGCGGCCATCGTCTCTTCGAGCAGCCTGCGGGTCGCGGGCAACGCGATGGACGATGCGATCCGCGAATACGTGCGGGCGAAATACGAGATGCAGATCGGCGAGCGCACGGCCGAAGAGGTCAAGAAAGCACTCGGCGCGAGCCGGACGGGCGGCGCGGACGGACAGCCGGAGGCGCGGCGCATGGAAGTGGTCGGCAAGGAATTGACGAGCGGACTGGCGAAGGCCGTCGAGGTCAATTCGGACGAAGTGAGCGAGGCGCTCGACCCGGTGCTCTCCGAAATCGTGGCGGGCGCGCGGCGCGCGATTGAGGAATCGCAGCCCGACGTGACGGCCGACATCTACCAGACCGGCCTGATCCTGACGGGCGGCGGCGCGCTGCTCGACGGCATGGCCGAACGCCTCCAGACGGCGTTGCGCCTGCATGTGACGGTCGCGGACAACCCGCTCGCCGCCGTCGCGCTCGGCGCGGGGCGATTGCTCGCAGACCCCGAACGACTCCAACGCGCCCTCATCCGCGAGGACGTGCCCGCGTGGCAAGGCTCGGAAGAGTTGGTGGTGAACTGGTAGGACGACAAGCGTCCGTTGAAATGATTGAGAAATAACGAGGCGGGAGGGCGATGAGAGTTCGCCCTCCCGCCTTAATCTTTGGCGGCGGCTTCGACCTCTCCCGCGAGCCTCCCGCGCCGCTCCACGCGCGCGATTTCTTCCCGCACGATCTCTTCCCGCACGAGCGCACGTTCTTCCGGCGGCAGTTGGCGGTATCTCGTGACGAGGCTTTCGGCTTCCCGTCCCGACGCATCTGCGTCGGCTTCCGGCGCGGAGGGCAGGAGGGAAAGGCCGAGAACGTAGAGCGCGAGGGTGAAGAAACTGATGTAGCCGGTGGCGGGGGCGAAGCTCTCCTGCGCGCCGAGCGTCCCTTGCGTGAAGCCTTCGAGGAGCGCGCCCGCGAGCCGTTTGAGCCAGCCGCCGTCCGCATCGTAGAGCGAGGCGAGCAGCATGTGTTTGAGGACGAAGGCGGTGCCGAAGAGGGCTGCGAGGCTGCGCAAGAGACGGCGCGCGTCGAAGTCTGCGAACTGGTTGTTCCAGAGCGTCCAGAGGAAAAAGAAGGCGAACATCCAGCGGAAGAGGCCGGCGTCGGGCAGCACGCTGTTGAAGGCTTGCGCGGAGGCGAAGAAGAGGGCGATGAGCGTGAGCGCGTGTGAGACGTTCGAGAGCGGCGGGTTATCGCCGGAGAGCCACGCGCGCAGGTTGATGAGCCGGCCGCGCGCGAACAGGAGCAGGAGCAGGACTGCGAGCACGAGCGCGACGAGCGGCGGCGCGACGAACAGGAAGGCGTGAGTCGTGGCCGCGATGCGCAGGCCGCCCGTTAGCGCGACGGTCAGAAAGATCGTCGGAAGCAACAGGTGGCGCACGAGGAGTCGGTTGCTGTCGCGATAATTCTTCATGACTACAAAGACGAGGCGCGCGCCGCCGACTCGAAAGACGGTCGCCGCCGACTCGAAAGAGGGCGCCGTCGCCGATTAGAAAAACGGCCGCCGTCCCGTTTAGAAAGACGACGACGGCCGTCGCCGTGGTCGCTCATTTCCTCTCGCGCACGAGCTTGAGCGGGTTGAGATCGCCGAGAGAACTCTCCGCGCCCCGTTGCAACTCGGCCTTCAGTTCGGCGGCGGAGCGAATCTTCAATTCCGGGTCGTCCACGGCGAGCGCGCCTTCGGGCGATAAATGCATGGCGCGCTCGATGGCCTCCAACCCCTGCCTGAACAGCGCGTCGTCGTTATAGACGCGCCCCCAGCCTTCTCGATAGAAGGCGTAGGCGATGTAGAACTGCGTGCGCGCGTCGCGCCCGGCCGGGTCGGCGCGCGTCCATTCGTCGCGCGCGGCCGCGAACTGCTCGCGCCCGAACAACTCGCGCGCGGCGCGAAAGCGTGCCTCGTCGACCGCGTAAGTTCCGGCCACGACGCTCGCGCCGGTCGTCGCTTCGTTGAAAGTGCGGGGCGCGGTCGCGTAAATCCAGATGACGAACGCCGCGTACAGAAGCGTCCATCCTATCCCTGCGCTTTTGATGAGGTTGGGTTGCATTGCTATAATCCGAACGACGCTGCACGCCACTTTAAGCTGCACCGCAATTCCAGTCGTAAAGGATAACTTATTTTCCCTATGAAGACATTCATCGTTTCGCTCCTCTTCGTCCTTGCCGCCTCCACGGCCGCGACGGCGCAGGAACACAAATCGCACGACGCACACAAAAAGCCTGACGCGCACAAGCCCCAAGACGCGCACAAGAAGCACGAGGCGCACAAGCCGCACGACGCCGCGAAAGCCGAGACCGCCAAGGTCGAGAAGGACGGCGAAGTGATCAAGCGCGGGGTCGCGCTCAATAGCGAATCGCCGTCGGTCGCCTTCGCGGACGTGTTGAAAGCGCCCGCGAAGTTTGCGGGCAAGCGCGTGCGAATAGAGGGCGTGGTGGAGCGCGTCTGCCAGAGCGAGGGCTGCTGGATGCAGATCGCGCCGGAGGCGGGCGTCGCCGGCATTCGCGTCACGTTCAAGGATCACAGTTTCTTCGTGCCGAAGGATTCCAAGAGCATGAAGTTCAAGGCCGAGGGCGAGTTCTTCGTCAAGGTGCTTGACAAAGCGCAGGTGGATCACCTCGTCGAAGACGGCGCGAAGATCGAGCGCAAGCCGGACGGCACGGCCGACGAGATTCGCTTCGTCGCCACGGGCGTCGAGTTGCGGAAGTAGGGAATGCGGAATTCGGATTGCGGATTGCGGATTAGAAAACCGGACATTGCCGACCAGTGCGCTTTGCCTGTTAATCCGCAATCCGCAATCCGCAATCCGCAATCCGAAATACAAAAGATGAAGCCTTTCAAAATCAGGGATGTGCTGATCTCGCCGCCGCTCGTGCTGTCGCCGATGGCGGGCGTGACGGACGTGGCGTTTCGCGGTTTGTTGAAACGGCGCGGCGGCATCGGTCTGACCGTCTCGGAGTTCATCTCGGTCGAGGGCTTGACGCGCAACAACCCGAAGTCGAAACGGCAGATGCGCTTTTACGATTACGAGCGGCCGTTCGCCGTGCAGATTTTCGGCGGGCAGCCCGAACGCATGCGCATGGCCGCCGAGATGGCCGAAGAGATCGGCGCCGACCTGCTCGACATCAACTGCGGCTGTCCCGCGCCGAAGGTGGTCAAGCACGGCGGAGGCTCCGGCCTGCTGCGCGACATGCCGCGCCTCGAAACGATTCTGACGGAGATCAAACGTGCCATCACGATCCCGCTCACGATCAAGATTCGCGCGGGCTATTACGATAACAACATCAACGCCGTGGAGACGGCGAAACTGGCCGAAGGTTGCGGCGTCGAGCACATCGCGCTGCACGGGCGCACGAAGGAGCAGGGCTACAAGGGGCGCGCGAACTGGGACCTGGTGCGGCAGATCAAGGAGACGGTCAAAATTCCCGTCTCCGGCAGCGGCGACGTGACGACCGTGGACGAGGCGCTGGCGCGCTGGCGCGAGACTAACTGCGAAGGCATTTTGATCGGACGCGGCGCGATGGCGAACCCGTGGATATTTCGCCAGATCGAAGACACGCTCGCCGGGCGCGAAGTGTTCCAGCCGACGCTCGCGGACAAGCGCAACCTCCTGCTCGAATACTTCGAACTGCTGCGCGCGGACATGCCGGAACTTCCCGCCATCGGTCGCATGAAGCAACTCGCGGGACAGTTCACGCGCGGCCTCGTCGGCGGCGCGCGCTTCCGCCAGGTGCTCTACCACTCGCACGAGGTGGGCGAGATACTCGAACGCATCGAAGAGTATTTCGAGACGGTCGAGGCCGGGCGCGTCTACATCGGGGAGGGCGACCCGGCGGCGGAAGAGGCGGAGTCGCCCGCGCTGGATTCGTGCGAAGCGGCGACCGTGGAAGTGTAATGACGGTTGTTTGTCCATGGTCAAACATCAGTTGTCGGGACGCGACAAATTGAAAGGGGCGAGACGATGAGCGAGCGCAGGGAAGAGACGCGCGAGGGCGACGCGGGACACTTCAACGAACAGGATCGCGCCGCCGAGCGCGGCGACGCGGCCGAACCGGACGCGCCCCTCTCGGCGGAACACAACGAAGGCATGAACACCATCCTCGACGGCGAGGTGGGGCTGGGCGTGCAGGACAACCTCGGCGAGTAAAGATTTCGGAATTGGTTTGCCGGCGCAAGAGAAGAGGCGAGGTTAGAGAGTTCTCTAACCTCGCCTCTTCTCTTGCGCCGGCAACATTCTTTCGCGCCTTCGCGTCACGGCGGCGAATTTCTCTCGCGCCTTTCAGTCCAATTCGCCGATCTCGGTTTCGAGCGCGCGGAGCGTGCGCCCGAGCATTTCGCGGTGGGCGCGGTTGGTGGCGCGTTCGAGTTGGTCGAGCGTGCGCGAGCGCGAGAGGCGAAGCGTTTCTATTCGCTCGCGGCGCGCGCGCGCTTCGGGCGATTCGTCGAGCGCGGGTTCGGCCGCGCGTCGCGCACGCTCCTCCGCCTCCTGTATCTGGTCTTCGACCGCTTTGCTTTCCCACCCGCGCGCCATTTGAAAACTCCTCCCGTTCGATTGATGTCACGCCGCGCGCGGCGTTTAACTTCCCGGCCGGCGCAGGCCGAGCGGCAGCGGCGCGGTTCCTTCGAAGAACCAACTCGCGCCGACCTTGACGCGGTGATGCCACGTCGGCAAACGCGAGGTGTAGAGCGCGAACCGCGCCTGACGGGCGAGCGCGCCGCCGAAAGCTTTGCCGCCCGTCAAGACCGCCGCGCGCTCCGTGCCGAGACTCAGCGCTTCGCCCATCTCCTCGAAATGCTTCGTCTTGAGTTCGCCGCCCGCGAGCAGCGCGCGCACGTTTCCGGCGGCAAGCGACGCCTGTTGAAAGGCGAGTTGCGCCGTGCCCGCCAGTTGCGGGCTGGCATCGGGGAAGTGCGCGTCGTCGCCGAGCGAGAAGACTTCCGCGTGACCCTGAACTTGCAGCGTCTGCTCGACCACAACCAGACCGCGCCTGTCCTTCGGAATCCGCAGACGCTCCACGAGCGGACTAACACGGACGCCGCCCACCCAGACGACCCCCGCCGCCGCGACTTCCACCAACTCGCCCGCCTGTTCGAACACGAATCCGTCCGCCGTCACGCGCCGCACGCGCGTCTTCGTATGCACCTCGACGCCCGCTTCCCTGAGCGCGTCCTCGACGTACTCGCGCAGCTCATCGCCCATTCCCGGCACGACATGTTCGGCCATCTCCACCACCACCACGCGCGGTTCGCCGCCCAGGCCGCGCCTTTGAAACGCATCGCGCAACAGGTCGCCCATCTTCGTGGAGAGTTCACAACCACTCGCGCCGCCGCCGACGACGGCGAAAGTCGCCGTCCGTCGCGCCTCGTCCGCCGTGGCGTCGGGCGGGATGCGGTCGAGCGTGTCGATCAACAGGTTGCGCAGCGCGTCCGCGTCCGCGATGCCGCGAAAGGGAAGCGCGTGTTCCTCCGCGCCCTCGACGCCCGCGTAGTTCGTCGCGCCGCCGACGGCCAAAACGAGCGCGTCGTATGCGAGCGGCTCAGCCCAACCTTCGACAGTGACCGTGCGCGCCGCGAAGTCCACGTCCGACGCCGCGCCCTGTATGAAGCGAACTTTGCCGTCCAGCAACTCGCGGTAATGCGGCGCGATGTGCCACGCCTCCACCTCGCCGCTCAGATACTCGTAGAGCATCGGCCGGAACGTGAAATGATCCTCCGCGCTGACGAGCGTCACCTCCGCGTCGTCCGCCAACTCCAGAGCCGTGAACAGCCCCCCGAAACCGCCGCCGATAACTACTATGCGCGCATTTTTGTTCGCCATAACTTTAACCGTTGAGTATCCCTCTTTGGCGGGCATGGTAACAAAGAAGCGAGGCGCGCGCACGCTTCTTCGCGTTACGCTTCGACGGGCGCGGGCAGCAGGCGTCGGATGGTGTCAACCAACTCGATCAGGTTGTTAGGCTTGCGCAGGAAAGCATCCGCGCCCGCCTCGCGCGCCTCCTCGGCGAGGTCTTCGAGCGAGATGAGGATGATCGGCGTCCCCTTACGGTGCTGCATCCGGCGCACGCGGCGCACGAGTTCCAGCCCGTTGATGTTGCGCAACTCGTGGTCGAACAGCAGCAGGTCGAAATGCTCCCTCGTGCAATCGAGCATCGCCCACGCATGAACGCTGTCCGATTCGGGCTTGACGTACCACCCGGCGAACTCCAACACGTCGCGGACGGTCTCTCGCAACATGCGGTTGTCTTCGAGATAGAGAATGACGCGTGGAGGCGGGATCGTCACTGGTCGTGTTCCTCCGTTGAGAAAAAGGATATGGAAGCAAGCCGCGCTCTGCTAAGATGCGCGCGTTCTATCTTTGAAAACCAACTGGCAACGGTCGCATTGAATAGCTCACCCTCACCCACTCACGAGTGATGAGCGTCGCCACGAAGCAGAAACCTTCTACTTTCTTGGCGACATTACATATCGGAGACAGTCTAGTCATACTTCTGACTAGATGCAAGACGCGAGCGGGGGTGATTGACCTATCAGGAGAAAAATCCTGATGGGCAATGTACGGGAACGGCCAACACGCCTCGCAGAAAAACTTCTTCAAATACGTCTCGCGCTCGGCCTTTCGCAGAGTGAAATGCTCAGATATGTCGGAATTGAGAAGCCGGGTTATCGGCACTACATCTCACATTTTGAAACCGGACTTCGTGAGCCGACCTTAATGACTCTCTTGGAATACGCCCGCGTCGCCAACGTCCTCTTGGAAGTCCTCGCCAACGATGAACTAGACCTCCCCGAAACCATCCCCAGCCCGACCAGAAGCGAAGGCATCCGTCGCACAGCCGCCCGGAGCAAAAAGCGTTGATTAACTAACATAGGTCGATTTAAGAAGATGCCCTGTTCCGAAGCCCCGCTAGGGGCGGCATATCTGTAGCCCACGACGTAAGTCGTGGGATCAATCGGAAGATAAAATTGAGAAGCCCCGTTAGGAGCGAAAGATATTCGATCTCGGACTTCTTTCGCCCCTAACGGGGCTTTGATTATCTTGGGGACGGTGCATCCGCACGGCTTGCGCCGTGGGCTACTATCTGTCGCCCCTGACGGGGCTAAGGCCATAACTACCATCCTCAATTTATATCCAGCCCACACTGCCCTACAAAACTATTGATTGATATTTACGTAAATCTTACGTATTCTATTCTTGATTTCTCGTTTCCTCTTTGTGGCGCGAAGGTCTTGGCTTGACCTACAAATCGAAGAGTAAGCGTGAACGGCTAGGTGAATGTACTTTTGACAATGCATGCGCCGCAAGCGCGTGTACTGCCATAAGGCAGGGAGTACCAATACACTGGGTCATATGGAACCCAACTAGCTGTTAAGCAAACACGAAAGGGAGGACACACACTGTGAACCAAGCCATTAAATCCACTCGTGGATCACCAAAAAATGAAAAGGAGAAAGTTCGTCTCAGTCTCGATATTTCCCGCGAGTTGAACGACCTTCTTGAACAACTGGCCGCCAGAACGGGCGGCACGAAAAGTGATGTTCTACGCAAGGCGATAGCTTTGATGGAAGTCGCTGTTGACGGTAAACGGCGCGGCCTGAAGCTGGGTCTGGCGGACAAGGATCAGCAACTCACGACGGAGATCATCGGGCTGTAGAGCGGGCGCGCTCGGCCATGAATGATGACAAGATTGATCTCAATGACTTAGCGAACCGACATCAACTCTCAATCGTCCCGCGCGAAGAACCCGATCAGAGGGATTCGCGCATCCGCATCGAGGAAGCCGACGCGGCGCACCGGCGGCGCAAGGATTTGCTGCTGACAGGCAGTGCGCTCGTCGTTATCGGCGGCGCGCTTTGCCTGTGCGTGTGGGCTGTCGTCAGGGAAGATTCGACCGCATCGGACAAAGAGTGGGCGGTTCCGCTTCTCACGGCCATCGTGACCGGGCTTGTCGGGTACGTCACCGGGCGGGCGGCAAAATAAAAGTTAGTTTTTCGACGATGTTTGCGCGCTGTTTGTCCGAGATGGGGCGGGCGTGGTGAGGCGTCGAAGCGCAAATACTGGGAAAACGGTGTGCGGCGTGGCTGCTGGACACCCGGTTGGCCGCCGTGTTAAATTGTCGCGGTTTTACTTAACTCTTGCGGTTGCCTGAGATTACGGGCGAACTGCGGTCTGGGAGGGCCATCCGGGGCAGGAAGTTGTAGTTATGTTAGATAGAGAATCGAAGGAACAGATCGTCACCACGTATCAAACGCACGAGGGCGACACAGGATCGCCGCAGGTGCAGGTCGCGTTGCTCACCGAGCGCATCAATCAACTCACCGAGCATTTTAAAACGCACAAGAAAGACAACCACTCGCGGCGCGGACTGCTCAAGATGGTCTCGCAGCGACGCAGCCTGCTCGATTACCTCAAACGCAGGGACATCGAGGAGTATCACAGACTGATCACGAGCCTCAAACTCCGTCGCTAAAAAGCGCAACGGATGCTTTTGCCGGCCGTTGACCCGAACCCAGCGAAGGGCTTGAGTCCCTTCTACATCACACGCCCGCGTCCCTCGAAAAGCCGGGTGGCAGTGCCGAACGTGACGGCGCAGACTGCCGCCATGCGGACGCGAGTAGCCTGTAGCCTAAATAAGCAACACGGCGGCGACAACTTCACGGGTGGAGTTGTCGCCGCTTTTGTCTTTTGAAAATTTGCCGCCGGAAGCCCCGGCGCGCTTCACGTAGCGCGGGGCGGGAAGCGGCGAGCAAGCGCCTGAAATTCTACAGCGGCGCACGTGCCGGATGAGACGGCCAAATGCGCCACCTCGACAGTCGTTGTCCGAAGGAGACATTAATCAGATGCCAGTGAAAAAATATTTGAAAGAAACTATCAAGCTCGGCGGTCGTGATCTGACCGTCGAGACGGGGCGTGTCGCCAAACAGGCCGACGGTTCGGTCGTCGTCAGCTACGGCGACACGATGCTGCTGGTCGCCGCCGTGGGCGCGAAGACGCCGCGCGAGGGGATCGACTTTTTTCCGCTCACGGTCGAATACCGCGAGCACAACTATGCGGCCGGCCGCATCCCCGGCAACTACTTCCGGCGCGAAGGCCGCCCCGGTGAAAAAGAAGTCCTGACCTGTCGCCTCATCGACCGCCCCTGCCGCCCCCTCTTCTCGGAAGGCTACCGCAACGAAACACAGATCATCGCCTCCGTCATCTCGGCCGACGCCGAAAACGATCCGGACGTGATCGCCATCACCGGCGCGTCGCTCGCTCTCTATCTTTCCGACATCCCTTTCCCGACCCCGATTGCGGGCGTCCGCGTCGGCCTCATCGAAGGCCGCTACATCATCAACCCGACTTACGACGAAGTGCGCGAGTCGAGTCTGAACTTGATCGTGGCGGGCACGGAAGAAGCCATCGTGATGGTCGAATCCGGCGCGAAAGAGGTCTCTGAAGCGATCATGGTCGAAGCCCTGATGCTTGCGCACAAGGAGATCAACCGCCTCTGCCGCTGGCAGAAGGAACTCTACAAGGCGCTCGACATCCAGAAGCGCGAGGTCACGCCGCCCGTCCTGAACGAAGAGATGGCGGGCGAAATCGAGCGCAACTACTCGGAGAAACTGCGCGCCGCCTTAGACACTTCGGGACAGGATAAGCTGGCGAGCTATTCGGCCGTCGATGCGCTCAAGAAAGAGGTCGTCGAATCCTACCCGGAGGACGCGCCCGAACAGCGGCAGATGGCGAAGAAGCTTTTCGACAAGCAGAAGGAGAAAATCTTCCGCGAAGACATCCTCGACAAACGTCGCCGCCCGGACGGCCGCCGCTTCTCCGAAATCCGCCCGATCACGTGCGAAGTCGGCTGGCTTCCGCGTGTCCACGGCTCGTCGCTCTTTACGCGCGGCGAGACGCAGGCCATCGTCACCACCACGCTCGGCACGAAAGAGGACGAGCAGTTCATGGACGACCTGGAGACGGGCGAGATCAAGCGCCGCTTCCTGCTGCATTACAATTTCCCGTCCTACTCGGTCGGCGAGGTCGGCCGCTTCGGTTCGACCAGCCGCCGCGAGATCGGCCACGGCGCGCTGGCGCGTCGCGCGCTCGAACCCGTCCTCCCGCAGGAGAGCGAGTTTCCGTATTCGCTGCGCATCGTCTCGGACATCACGGAGTCGAACGGGTCGTCGTCGATGGCGACCGTCTGCGGCGGCAGTCTCTCGATGATGGACGCGGGTGTGCCGATCAAGTCGCCCGTGGCGGGCATCGCGATGGGACTCGTGATGGAAGGCAACAAGTACGCCATCCTCTCGGACATCGCGGGCGCGGAAGACCACTACGGCGACATGGACTTCAAGGTCGCGGGCACGGCGCAGGGCATCACCGCGCTCCAGATGGACATCAAGATCGGCGGCATCAACGCCATGATCCTGCAAGAGGCGCTGGAGCAGGCGCGCAAAGGCCGCCTGCACATTCTCGCCGCCATGGAGCAGGCCATCAGCGCGCCGCGTGAAGAGATGTCGGAATACGCGCCGCGTATCATCCAGATCAAGATCAACCCGGACAAGATACGCGACGTCATCGGACCGGGCGGCAAGATCATCCGCTCCATCGTCGAAGAGACGGGCGCGAAGATCGACGTGGAAGACGACGGCACGGTCTCGATTGCCACGGCCGACAGAGAGGCCGCGCAGGCCGCCGTGGATCGCATCCGCGGGTTGACGGCCGAGGCCGAGATCGGCGAAACCTACGTCGGCACGGTTTCGCGCATCGTCGATTTCGGCGCATTCGTCGAAATCTTCCCCGGCACGGACGGGCTGCTGCACATCTCCGAGATCGCCAGCCACCGCGTCCGCGATGTGCGCGACGAACTCAAGGAAGGGCAGCAGATCATGGTCAAGTGTATCGGTAAAGAGGGCAACAAAATCAAGCTCTCACGCAAATCGCTGCTGCGCGACGAACAGCAGAAATCTGGCGGTAACGGGCACGAACCCCAGGGCGACGACGATTAAGCGCCCGCGCCCCTCGCCGGGCGGCTCAGGCAGGGGGGCGTGCACCACTCGTGCACGCCCCCTTTTTGTTCTAATACATACATTTAGGCCGGATTTATTGTCTCGTAAAATTGGAAGAGATGCGCTATTGTGTCTTTCCTTTTAGTGAAAACGACCCCACAGCGAAATTTTTCAAGGGTTTCGCCGGGAGTCGCATCTAAAAAAGCCATTATTCTCAACAGTTGCGGATTAGCCCAGGGAGGACGACCACATCATGAAGCATCAAGCCATACGCCCAGCCGCTCTGATGCTCAGCGTTTTGCTCATAGCCGCCGTGCCGGCGCAAGCGGGCACGATTGGATTCGGCGATGTGATTGCGCTAGCGACAGTTAACGGCCAGAGTGGTCGCCAAACCATAGACCTCCGGCTCCGCTCCGTCTCGCAGCAAAGCGGCGGCGGGACGACGGCTCAGGGCCGGCAAATTTCTTCAACCGGCAATAATTCACAGGAGCCGCGACCGGCGCAGACGCCCACCGGCACCAGCCCCACGAGCGGCGCGGACAGCAACATCACCGGCACGAACGTCGCCGTGCAGCAACCCGGTTCCGCCCAGGTCGAGACCATTGAACTCGGCGACATACAGGGGACGATTTGCGACTGCGGCGAAATCCCTGGCCTGCCCGGCGGCTTCCCGAAACTGCCGTTCCTGGCTTTGGCCGGCATCCCGCTTCTGTTCCTCGGCGGCGATAACGACACTCCGCCGACGGAAGTTTTTCCGCCGCCGCCGACGCCCGTGCCGCCGCAAGTGCCTGAGCCGGCCACGCTCCTGCTGCTCGGCAGCGGACTCGCCGCCCTCGGTGCAGGCGCACGCCGCCGTCGCGCCGCACGCTCCGGCGACAAGTGCGAAGAAACTCCGGACGTGAGGGAGGCCTAAAAGATCATGTCGAGACACAAAACGATGATCCGCGCCGCCATCCACGCACGCTTCAAATTATCTCTGCTCGCCTGCGCCCTCGTAGTCGTCTCGGCCGGCCTGTCGGCGGGCGCGGGAAGCGTCCACGCGCAGAACCGCCGCGCCCCGCAGAACGGGCGCATCGAGGTTTCGACCACGCCCGCCGGCTACCCGCTCCTGATTGACGGGCGCGCGGTCGGCACGACGAGCCCGACCGTCCAGTTGTACGAACTCGAACCCGGCCGCCACACGGTCGAAATCCAGTTTCCGAACAACACGCGCTGGGTGCGCGAGTTCGACATCGCCGCCAACAAGAAGCAGTGCATCACGCTCAACTGGCGGCCGAAGACCATCAGCATCGAGCGCCCGTTGGTCGTCAAATCGCCCTGCCCGTATCCGGTCAACATCTCCGCCCCGGCGAGCGTGCGCGAAGGCGACATCATCACTTTTAGTTCCGACGTGAACTACGCCGGCCAGTCCGGCCTCAACTACACGTGGACGATCAGCCCGCCCTCGGCACGCCTTGTCAGCGGCGCGGGCACGCCCACCATTACCGTGGATACGACCGGCATCGGCAGCCAGCGCGTCACCGCTATTCTCGTCGTGGACGACGGCTCGGGCGAACAGATGTGCCGCCAGCGCGCTCAGGCCGCCACGAGCGTCACGCCCGTCGCGTTGCCGCCCGTCATGCCGAAGAGTTTCGCGGAGTTCCCGGTCATCTCCTTTAACGAGGACAAGGCCAACCTCGACAACTTCGCGGTGGCTTTGCAGGGCGAACCCGGATCGCGTGGCTACATCATCGTCTACAGCGGACGACGCAGCCGCCCGAACCGCGCCACCCAGCTCGGCGAACGCAGCCGCCAGTATCTCGTCAACACGCGCAATATCGACGCGAGCCGCGTCGTGGTCGTCAACGGCGGCACGCGCGAGGTGGACTCCTTCGAGTTGTGGCTCGTCCCGCAGGGCGCGCCGCCGCCCCAGTCGAGACCGCGATAGATGCCTTTGGAACGTGGATCGTGAATCGTGAATGGTGAATAGACGGAACGGCGTTTCTTCTGTTCACGATTCACGATTCACGATTTACTTTTTCCCCCCGCGTATGGTAACTAGAGCCATGCGAGTTCCCCCCGTTAGCTAGCGGCGCATTTCAAAGCCTTTCATAAACCAGAGAGAACTCTGAAGGAGGATCGTTTTATGGGTGATGGAGACGGCGGCAGCGGCAGCACCGGAGTGGTGGCCGTACTGGTGATTTTCATAATCGTGATCGTGCTGGCGCTCGTGCTCTTCGGCGGGCGACTGTTCGGCGGCGGCAAGACGAACAAAATCGACGTGAACGTCAGCGCGCCGGCCGCGCCGGCCGCGCCGGCCAGCAAGTAGCCTTCGAGAAGTTTTCAGGCAGGCTCATTCACGGAAGAGAGGGACGCGCGCGCCGAAAGCGGCAGGCGCGTCCCTCTCTTCTTTTCATTTGCGCCGCGCGGCTGCTAACATGCCCGGTAAATAGTAAATGGTGAACGGTGAATGGACGGGATCGGCTTTTCCCCCCACCCTTCGCCATCGACCCTTCACGGAGAAGATCATTGTCTGCACCGAACATCGAAACGATAGTCAGTCTGGCGAAGCGGCGCGGCTTCGTGTTTCCCTCGTCGGAGATTTACGGCGGTTTGGGGAGCGCGTGGGATTACGGCCCGCTCGGCGTCGAATTGTGCAACAACGTCAAGCGCGCGTGGTGGCGTTGGATGGTTTATGAGCGCGACGACATGGAGGGGCTGGACTCCTCGATCATCCTCAACCGCGCCGTCTGGAAACATTCGGGGCACGAGGAGACGTTCAGCGACCCGCTCGTCGATTGCCGCGAATGCAACAGCCGTTGGCGTGCCGACAAGCTGCCTACTTCAATTCCTTCTCTGTCTCCTGAGTTGTTCGGGGACGTTATGCTTGATCAAGCTCTCAAACTACGTGGATATTCCTTTAGTGATATTATCAAAGGAAAACTCGTGAAGTGTCCGAACTGCGGTTCAAGCGACTTAACCGAGCCGCGCCCTTTCAATCTCATGTTTCGCACCACGCTCGGCGCGGCGTCGGCCGACGACGACCCGGCGGCGCTCGCGTATCTCCGCCCGGAGACGGCGCAGGGCATCTTCATCAATTTTCATCTCGTGCAGCAGACGATGCGGCGCAAAATCCCTTTCGGCATCGCGCAGATCGGCAAATCGTTTCGCAACGAGGTGACGCCCGGCAACTTCATCTTCCGCACGCGCGAGTTCGAGCAGATGGAGATGGAATACTTCGTGCGCCCCGGCGAAGACGAACAGGCTCACCAGGAATGGATCGACAACTGCTTCAACTGGTACACGTCGCTCGGTCTCGCCCGCGACAATTTGCGCCTCTACGAGCAGCCGGCGGAAGAACTCGCACACTACGCCAAGCGCACCGTGGACATACACTATCGTTTCTTCCCCGAACGCGCCGATGAAGAGAAGCACTGGGACGAACTGATGGGCATCGCCAACCGCACGGACTTCGATTTGCGCGCGCACTCGAAGAACCCCCTGGACGCGGAGGGCAAGCGCGTCAATCCCGATTCCACCGAAGACCTCTCCTATTTCGACGAGGCGCGCAAGGAGCGTTACTATCCTTACGTCATCGAACCGGCGGCGGGCGTCAACCGCTCCGTCCTCGCCTTCCTGATGGACGCCTACTCGGAGCGCACGACGGAGAAGGGCGAGACGCGCGTGATTTTGAAACTTCATCCAGACCTCGCCCCCATCAAGGTGGCCGTGCTGCCGCTCGCGAAGAACAAGCCGGAGATCGTGGGAATGGCGAAGGCCATCAAGCGCAGCCTCCAGCCCGTCGTGCGCGCCGTCTACGACGACACGGGAGGCATCGGCAAACTTTACGCGCGGCAGGACGAGACGGGGACGCCCTTCTGCGTCACCGTGGATCATCAATCGCTCGATGACGAGGCCGTCACCGTCCGCGACCGCGACACCTGGGAGCAGGAGCGCGTCAAAGTCTCAGACCTGCAACAGCACTTGCAGGCACGCTTGATCAAGTGACAGGTGACGGGATTTAAAACCCGCCTTTCACCTGTCACCCGTCACCTGTCACCCGTCACCTGTCACTTTTTATATGGCTATCAGGAAACTAAACAATCAGCGCACGGACGCGCGGCTGCTTCTGGAAGCGGACGAGCCGGTGGAGTTACCGCCCGCTCAGGTTGAAGAGAGCGCGCTCGTCGTGCAGTTCGACAACATGCGGCCGCATCTGCCTGAGCTGCTCGAAACCCTGCGCGCGGGCACCGTCGCCGAACTCATCCCCGTCATGATCGACGGCTCGACCTTCGCCATCCACACGCGGACGCGCACCTTCTGGGTCAAACTCTGGCACGCGGCCGGCGGCGATCTGACGCGCATCGAACGCGCGCAGGTGATTAGCTGCCTGCCCTCCACGCGCGGCCTGCAAGTCATCGTCGGCGACGAAGACGACGACGATGACGACGACGAAGAGTTGGACGATGTCGAGTTCGAGGAAGACGACGAGGATGACGACGAGGATGATGCCGTGCCCGTCAAGCCGCAGCCCGAAAGCTGACGTTCGATCTTCCCGTCTTCCTTTGCGCCTTTGCGCCTTTGCGAGAAATCTATCTCACGCAAAGGCGCAAAGGCGCAAAGGAAGGCATAAATAGTTTCGCGGACGCGCGACGCCTTTCACTTGATGCGTAAAATCCCTTCTAAAATCCACGCGCTGGCGACGGCCGCCCGTGCGGCCGGCGGCCGTGCGCTGCTCGTCGGCGGCTGCGTGCGCGACGCGCTCATGGGACGCGAGCCGAAGGATTGGGACGTGGAAGTTTATGGCGTCGAACCCGCTCGCTTGCGCGCGTTGCTGGAAGGATTCGGGCGTGTAGACGCGGTCGGCGAGGCGTTCACGGTTTACAAACTCGGCCATGACGTGGACGTGTCGCTCCCGCGCCGCGAGCGCAAAGAGGGACGCGGCCATCGCGGCTTCATCATCGAAGGCGACCCGCACATGACCGTTGCCGAAGCCGCGCGCCGCCGCGACTTTACGATCAACGCCATCCTCCAAGACCCGCTCACGGGCGAAGTGCTCGACCCCTACGACGGCCGCGCCGACCTCGCACGCAGACTGTTGCGCGCCGTCTCGCACGAGACGTTCGCGGAGGATTCCCTGCGCGTGCTGCGCGCGGCGCAACTGGCGGCGCGGTTCGAGTTCGACATCGAAGACGAGACAATCGCGCTGTGTCGCGCGATTGACCTGTCGGACTTGCCGGCCGAGCGGGTTTGGGGCGAGTTGGAAAAGCTGCTCCTCGTCGCCGCGCGGCCTTCGCTCGGTTTCGAGTGGCTCGCGCGCCTTAACGCCACGCCGCAACTCTTCCCCGAAATTCAAGCCCTCTCCGGCGTGCCGCAGGAATACGACTGGCATCCGGAGGGCGACGTCGACGCGCATACCTGGCTGGCGGTCGACCGCGCGCGGGAGTTGATCGACGACCTGCCTTATGCGAAGGCCGTCGCGGTGATGCTCGCCGCGCTGTGTCACGATTTCGGCAAGCCCGCGACCACAGAGTTTGTCGAAGGGCGCATCCGCTCGCGCGGGCACGACGAAGCGGGCGTCGCGCCGACGGTGGCTTTCCTGGATCGTTTGAAAATTTACACGCTCGACGGCTACGACGTGCGCGCGCAAGTGATCGAACTCGTGCGGGCGCATTTGAAACCGGGCGAGTTTTACCAGAAGCGCGGGGAGATTTCGGAGGGCGCGTTTCGCCGCCTCGCGCGCCGTTGCGAACTCGATCTGCTCTACCGCGTGGCGCGCGCGGACACGCTGGGACGCAACGCCGATTGGGTTCCGCGCGAGCGTTGGTTCGACGCCGTGCCGCAGGAGTGGTTCATTGCGCGGGCGCGCGAGCTGGCCGTGGAGACGCGCCCGCCCGCGCCGCTCCTGCTGGGGCGTCACCTCCTCGCGCTGGGGCTGCAGCCCTCGCCGCGCATCGGCGAGATCACGCGCGCCGTCTACGAGATGCAACTGGACGGGCGCGTCCGCACGCTCGAAGAAGCGCAGACCGCCGCGACGGAGTTGATCGGCGCCGAAGATAAATGAGATGGAAGTTGATTGAAGTGGAAGATAACCGGGAGAGAAGTTGAGCGAAGCGCAGGTTAATCGAGACGACGGTTGCGTCCCGGTCGCAGAGCGCGCGTCCGGAGAGCGAGGCGACCGGAGTGTCCTGATGTCGGATGTTGTTCTGCAAAAGAATGTCCTCGGCCGCGCGGGGATTCCCCAGCCCCGGTGCGGAATGTAAAATACGAGCGATAGTGATACTCAACCCGGCGGTGGGGCATCTGTCCTTAACCGGACATACTAAATAATGCCTGGTGTGCGAGTATTTCCGGTTATTACAAGGAGAAGCAAAGAATGAATCGAGAGCCGGGTAGCCAACCGACTATTTTTCTGGTGGAAGAGGACGACGATACGCGCTCCCTCCTGAAGCAGAATTTGCAAACCTACGGGTACCGCGTGTTGCTGGCGCTCGACGAAGAAGACGCGCTGGATCACGTCGGCGTCCACCACGCCGATTTGCTTCTGGTCAATCTGGTCGGTAAGACGCCCATGGAAGTTTTGCAGATCGGCCGGCGCATCCGCGAACACGCGAAGTATGACGGACACACGCCGCTCGTCGTGATGGCCGAGAAGTACGGCCCGGACTTGGAAGGCACGGACGTAAACATGGGCGGCAACGACTGGGTGACGTACCTCGAAGACCCCGGGCAGTTGAAAAATCTCCTCCACCGTCTCACGTCCGCGCGGCGCGTCGAGGAATAGATTGTTCGCGCGCCGTTTCCCACCCGGTCGCGTCGCTGGACGCCGCCCGCGCGTCCACCACGGGCTTGTCGCCTCGTAGTTCGATTTAAGGGAATAGCTGATGAACGAACACAGCCCGGCCCCCGACGGCAACCGCCTGCTGGCGCATCTGCCCGCCGAAGAACTGGCGCTCCTGCGCCCACACATGGAACAGGTGCAACTCGCGCACGGCCAGCGGATCATCCTGCCGCACGTCCCCATCAAAGATTTATTCTTTCCTCTAAACTCCCTGCTCTCGCTGGTGACGACGATGGAAGACGGCTCGTCGGTTGAATCCGGCTCCATCGGGCGCGAGGGGATGTCGGGCGTTCCCGTCCTCCTCGACGCCGTGGAGACCACGATGCCGACCTTCGTGCAAATCCCCGGCGAGGCCATCCGCATCAAAGCGTCGGTCGTTAAAGAGGTCTATGAACGGGGCGGCGAGTTGAAGAAAATCCTCAATCGCTATATTCACACGGTGATCGTCGTCGGCTCGCAGTCTACGGCCTGCAACCGTTTGCACAACATCGAGGCGCGGCTCGCACGCTGGCTACTCGCGAGCAGCGACGGCATCGGGTCGAAAGAAGTGAACATCACGCACGAATACCTCGCCGTGATGCTCGGCGTGCGCCGCGCCGGCGTCAGCGAGGCGGCCGCCAAACTACAGGAGAGAAACCTGATCCGTTACAACCGCGGAAACGTCACGATTGTGGAACGCGAGAGTCTGGAAATGAGCGCGTGCGAGTGCTACCACGCGATCAGACAAGAATACGAACGCCTCTTCAGTTGAGACGAGGCGCGCGAGTTGAAACGACGCGCGCCGCTTTCGCGCCGCCACGCCGGCACGCAGGCACGTCCCTACACAAACACGCGCGCACGCGTCCTCACACAAACACGCCCGCACGCCGACACGCACGCCGCCCGCCCTGCTTTTCGAGCGTCGGGCTTGCCTTCCCGTCACGTCGCCCGTGCCGGCGAAGACGCTTCCGGCAAAAGGCTTCCGGCCGCGTTCCGCACGCGCAAGAGAGAGATCAGGAGTGGCTTTCGGCGAGACCCTGACCGGCGGCGGTCGCGTCCTTTGTGAGACGCGAGGTCAACCCGACTTGCCCGTTTTTAACCCACACGACCCTGAACAGGTGCTCGGAGGGATTCAGCAATTCGCTCATCAGGTACTCGGTCGGCGGGTGTGAGCGCACCGTGGTGACCTTGAGCGTGGCGATGGTATCGACCGGGGGGAACGACTCCGACTTCGGCTTCAACAAAATTCCGTCGTGGGAGAAGTTGATGATTTTC
Organism: Pyrinomonadaceae bacterium; assembly: GCA_035645855.1. Lineage (GTDB taxonomy): Bacteria > Acidobacteriota > Blastocatellia > Pyrinomonadales > Pyrinomonadaceae > JAIVJZ01. The sequence goes on along the minus strand of DASQLU010000070.1, from coordinate 87,065 downwards.
GCTTCCACCTGCTGCGGTTCGCCGCCCGGCGGCGTCCAAAATACTTTGGTCTGGGGCTGTAGCTTGGACTCGCAGTGGCGTCGCGTGCGCCAGCGGCGGTCCTGGGCTGCGACCTTCCTGTCGTCCTCGTGCAGAGCGTTGTAGACGTAGCTGAACCATTCCCTGCGCTTCGTAAAGATGCCCTCGATGATCTCGTGACTCTGCGCGAGGCGCGCGCCGAGGTGGAAGAGATCGACGTCGGATGTCAACCAGAGTTTCTTGAAATGGTCTTCGAGGATATTGAAGGTCTCGGTGTTGGCGCGGTCTTGCAGTTGGAACTTGAAGACGGGCATCAGCGGCCCGATGGTGAGATTGTCGAAGCCGTGTCTCTTGCTTTTGCCGAACGTGTAGGGCTGGAAGTAGGCCGTGTCGTCAACGATCACCAGCCAGCTCACCGGCGTATGGCCGTAGAAACGCGCCGCGAAGTTGGGCGCGTTGCGCCGCCGCAGTTCCACGTAGCCGGTGTGAAAAGTGTTGTAGAGAGTTTGCAGAAAATAAGGCTCCTCGGTAGGTCTCTTCCGGGAGCGATCCGGAGTGATGATGTCGTGGAAAGCCTTGCGTGAGATTTCGAGAAAGGTACGGAACAGCGCCGTGCTGCGCAGCGCGTCGAGCAACAGGAAGCGCACATCCAGGCCGGAGCCGAGCGGGTTTTTGTCTATGCCGGTGAGGATGTCGCTGAGTTTGACTTTTTCGGCCAGCCCAACGGCGGAAATCCAGACCCGCCGGCGTGCGCCCTCGATGTCGCGCAACACGCTGTCGGCCACCTCCGCGCGCGAGTGATAAATCTTCTTCATGCCGCAATGGCTGGCCGATTTGTAGAGGGTGATGGCCTCCTCTTTCATGAGGGAAGCTTCCGGCGGCATGATGTTCAGACCGCGGTGGCAACCCGCCTCTCCGATATACTGCAAGACCCGCCCCGGCGCATCGGCATGTTTGACGGTCAGGTCGTAATGGCGAAACATGCCCTGCGCATTGTAATTGGAATAGTTCTTGAGCACATCGTAAGTATTGCTCCCCACAAATATCTGGTTGCCTTCGGCGAAGCTCATGATGCGCTGCGCCATGTTAATTCCGGCTCCGGCGAGGTTGGGTCGGTCGTTGATGTCCGTGATGCGCTTGTCGTCGCTGTGGTCGTTGATGCCGATCCGCACCTGAAACTTCATTTCTTCGCGCAGCTCGGGCGTGTCGTTGTGCTGCTGCACGCCTTCGATGATGCGCAACGCGAGGCGGAGGTGAACGTCGTGCCCTCCCGGCAGTTGGTTGGCGTCAATCACCGCCACGCAGATGCCGTCGCCGGTGGGCAGGTAGATGACGTTGCCGGAGTCGCCTTCGGGAATACCGAACGCCACGACGGCCTGCCGCACGATGTTATTCAGGACGCTGATGATGTTCAGTTGGGCGGCCGTGCTCCGTACTTTGCTGAAATCAACTACGTCGAGGAACACGTATTTGGCGAGAATGCCGCTGGCTTCGGGCATCTAAGACTCGTCCTCCAGGGTGATGTGTCAGAACGTGACGGGCGTGTAAGGTCTCCCGCCAGGCCGGGAGGTAGCCGCCGTCGCCGTCAGCATAGCACTATTCAATCGCACTTAATATACAGCCGTCGAATCGAAGGGCGCGCGGCGGCCACGGCGGAGGCCGGGCGGCGCGTATCGCCCGCGCTTCGCCGGGCAAGTTTGGCGCGCGCGGGCGCATATTGTAAGATGCCTTTTAATTCTCGCGCCCGTTCATTCGTCATGCAGCAAACGCAACCGAGCATCGCCCGCCAGCCGCGTGCCAACGTCAATTCAACGCTCAACTTCAATTTTAAGGAAACCTACAGATGATAGATTTTGAACTGACCGAAGATCACAAGTCCATCCGCAACACCGTGCGCGAGTTCGCACAGCGCGAGGTCGCCCCGCGCATCAAGGAACTCGACGAGCAGCAACGCTTCGACCGTTCCATCCTCGACAAGATGGCGGAGTTGAATTTGCTCGGCGTGTGCATCCCCGAAGAGTACGGCGGCGCGGGCTTCGACTACATCGCGCTCGGCCTCGTCTGCGAGGAACTCGAAGCCGTGGACACTTTCATGCGCGTGATCATGTCCGTCCACACAGGCCTCAACAGCATGACGCTCTACACGTGGGGCACGGAGGAGCAGAAGCGCAAGTATCTCGTACCGCAGGCGAAGGGCGAGAAGATCGCCACCTACGGCCTGACCGAACCGGGCGCGGGCTCCGATGTGGTGGGCAGTCGTTCGACGGCGCGGCGCGAGGGCGACGAATGGGTCTTGAACGGCGAGAAGATGTGGATCAGCCTCGCCGGCGACGTGGCCGACAACTTCCTCTTCTTCTGCTGGACGGACGAGGAGAAACGCCGCAAACGCGACCACACCGGCATGAGCTGCTTCATCGTCGAACGCTCGATGCAGGGGTTCTCCTCCGGCACGATTCACGGCAAGATGGGCATCCGCGCGGGCAACACCGGCTACTTCAATTTGACGGACGTGCGCGTGCCGGCCGAGAACCTCGTCGGCGAAGAGGGCGAGGGCTTCAAGATCGCCATGTTCGCGCTCGAACAGGGGCGTTACACCGTCGCTTCGGGCGCGACCGGCATCATCCGCGCCTCGCGCGACGCTTCAATCGCCTACGCCAATACGCGCGAAACCTTCGGCACGCGCATCGCCAACCACCAACTCGTCAAACAGAAGATCGCCGAGATGGAGGCCGATTACCAGATGTCGCACCTGCTCTGGCTGCGCGCCGGCTATCTTAAGAACGAGGGGCGGCCGAACGCGAAAGAGACATCCTTAGCCAAGTGGCAGGCCACCGTCAGGAGCGAGAAGGCGGCTTCGATGGCGATTGAAGTTCACGGCGCGAACGGCTTCTCGAACGACTATCCCGTGGAGCGTTACCTGCGCAACTGCAAGGCCGCGATCATCTACGAAGGCACGCGCGACATACACACCCTGATGCAGGCCGACTGGGCGCTGGGCTTGAAGAAAGAGAAGGCCGCGCGCAAGACCCTGCCGCCCTATCGCGCCGCCGACGCGCGCGAAGCCGTCGGCGCTGATTGAGGAAATAGCGAAACGCCCGAACTGAACATCCGAAGGCGGGGCTTACGGTCGAATTACGCGCAAGCTCCGCGTCTCCTTTCTCGCCGGCCGGGCATTTCCCGCGAGCACAGGAGTCTATAAATTCTGCGCCCTCTCTGTTAGTATGGCGGCGCATTTCCGAAGGGCGCGCGCCGATGCGTAAAGGCTTTCCACGGCTCGCCGCGAATATCATTTAAGATCGGGAGACAAAAAAAGGGCATGGGCTATGAGATACAGACCGAGCACCTGTCGTTAGACTTCCTGCGCGTGTGCGAGGCGGCGGCCATCGAGGCCGCGAAGACGATGGGACAGGGCGACCGCAAGTATTCCGATCACGTCGCGGTCGAGGCGATGCGCACGGTGATGGACACCGTGCCGATGCTCGGCCGGATCGTGATCGGCGAGGGCGAGCGCGACGAAGCCCCGATGCTCTATATCGACGAAGAGGTGGGTCAGGGCGCACGTGCGCGCGAGCGCGGCGAGGCGTGCGAGGACGTGTACCCGGAAGTTGACATCGCCGTCGATCCGCTCGAAGGAACGAACCTCTGCGCGCTCGGCGCGAACAACGCCATCGCCGTGCTCGCCGCCTCCGAACGCGGCGGACTCCTGAACGCCCCCGACATCTACATGGACAAGATCGTCGTCGGCCCTTCGTCGCGCGGCCTCGTGGACATCAACGCCTCGGTCGCGGACAACCTCGCCGCGATTGCCCGTGGACTCGGGCGCGACGTGGACGACCTGACCGTCATCGTGCTCGACCGCACGCGCCACCGCAAACTGATTCAGGAAGTGCGCGACGCGGGCGCGCGCATCCGTCTCATCTCCGACGGCGACCTCTCGGCGGGCATTTCGGCGGCGGTCGCCGGCACGAACATCCACGCGCTGCTCGGCATCGGCGGCGCGCCGGAAGGCGTCATCACGGCCGCCGCGATGAAGTGTCTGAACGGCGAGATACAGGCGCGGCTCGTTTTCGACCCGGAGCGGCTGGACGTGGACAAGAACAAAGTGCCGCCGAAGGAAGAAGTCGTCAGCCGTCTGAAAGAGATGGGCATCGACGACCCGGACAAAGTTTACAGCACGGACGATCTCGCGCCCGGCAAGAAGATCATCTTCGCCGCCACCGGCGTGACCGACGGCGCGCTCCTGCGCGGCGTGCGCTTCTTCGGCGCGGGCAAACGCACGCACTCGCTGGTGATGACCACCGAGTCGCGCCACATCCGCTTCGTGGATACCGTCCACGTCGAGGGCGGGCCGGACACGGTCATCAGATTCTAATGCGGAATGCGGACTCTTCAATTGCGAATTTCGGATTGCGGAATGCGGATTGAAGAAAGCAGATTGTCTTCTAATCCGCATTCCGCAATCCGAAATCCGCACTCGTTTATGCCTGCTTCACCTGCCGAATACGTTTCGCCGTTCGCGCCGCGTGAGTTCTCCGCGCGCGGGGGTTGGAAGGCGTGGGCGTGCGTGGCCGTGGGCGCGCTGTTGTGGCTGGCGTTGATCGCGTGCGCGCCGCTCGCCGCGTCGGGCGGCTACGAGGCGACGGCGTTCGTCATCTATCAGGGTTTGAAAACTGTCTGCCACCAGATGTCGGAACGCGCCTTCTGGCTGGCGGGGCATCCGCTGGCCGTCTGCGCGCGTTGCTTCGGCATCTACGCGGGCTTCGCCGTGGCGGTCTTGCTCTATCCGCTCTCGCGCCGCCTGCAACGCACGGAGACGCCGCGCCGCGAGTGGCTTATCCTGGCGCTCGCCCCGACGGCCTTCGACTTTACGCTCGGCATCACGGGGCTATGGGCGAACACGCACTCGTCGCGCGCGCTGACGGGCGCGTGGCTCGGCGCGTGGGCGGCCTTTTACGTCGTGCCCGGCGCGGTCGAGATCGCGCGGCAGCGGCGCACACGGCGCGCGTCCGGCGCGGCTGCCGAGCAACAGCACCCCGAACGCTTGAACCCGCAGGACGTTTGTTAATCCGCAGGACTTTTTTTCACCCGAGGTCTTTCCCGACGGTCGTGGGACTTTTTATAACTTCGCTGCGCAAGGCATTTTCCGCCGGTCGTCCGTAACGCCGGAGACTGGCGCGCTCGTTCCCAAGTTTTACCCCAATCTCTCCGCGAAGGTGTTTCAAAGACATGAATGACAAAACAAAAGCAGCCGTCATGGCCGGACTCGGCATCGGCGCTGTGATCATCCTGATGGGCTTGATCGGCTCGGTCATCCCCGGCGTCGGCTGCTGCAACTGCCTGCTGCCCATCGCCGCCGGCATTCTGGCCGTCTATCTCTATACCAAAAATTCGCCCGTCGCCGTTGACCCTAAAGACGGCGCGATGCTCGGCGCGATTGCCGGCGTGGCCGGCGGGTTGTTGAATCTCATCATCGGTACGCCGCTCTCGTATTTCGTGACCTCGGCCGTGATGACCGCGCAGTTGGCGCAACTGCGCGATCAGGGCTTTAACCTGCCGGAATCGCTGACGGGCTTCGCGCTCTACTTCGTGATGGGCATCGTCGGCGCGATCTTCTTCGTCATCCTGGCGACCATCGGCGGCCTCATCGGCTCGGCCATCTTCGGGAAGAAAGGCGCGGGCGGCGTCGGCGGCTCGACGATGCCTCCTCCTCCGGGCAACTACGGCGGCGGCGCGCAACCCCCCGCAGGCGGCGGCTACGGCGGCACGCAGCCTCCGGCGGGCGGCGGCTACGGCGGCGGCGGTGGCGGCACATACGGGTCGGGCAGTTAGACTGTAACTCCCGGCGCGCGATGTGCTGACTTCGCGCGGACGCTTGAACAGGGGCGGGCGGCGAGTTGATGATCGTTTCAAGACGAGCATCCCGCTTGCTGCCCGCCTCCCTGTCTGTTTCAGTTCTTCGATTTGTGAAATGCAAAATATATGAGTGACAAGACACGCGCCGTCTTGATCAGCGGCGTGACGTTTGGACTGCTCTCCGCGATACCGCCGATCAGCTTCGCCAGTCTTTGTTGCTTCATCTGGATAGCGTGTGGGACGCTGGCGTCTTATCTGTATGTCCGCAGTTCACCGTCGCCGGTGTTGATGGGTGAGGGCGTGCAGTTGGGGGCGCTCGCCGGCATGGTCGGCACCATTGTCGCTTTAACCATCGGACTCGCCGTTGGATTCATATTCGGCGCGTCCTTCGATCAACTGCTGGTGAAAATGATGGAGCGTTTCAGTCTGCGACAGGCCGAAGAGTTAAGTCAGCAGTTAAAAGCGGCGCAGGCGCAAACGTTTGCCCAAAAACTTCCGAACATCATGTTGACTTCGCTCATGCGGAGCGTGGTCTCAGTTATCTTCGCCACGCTCGGCGGACTGCTCGGCGTGCGCTTCTTCGAGCGACGCCCGAACTCTTAGTGCAACCGAAACGCTCGCCCGCGTCGCGCGCCCTCGGCACAACAAGCGATCAATGATGAATGTCGTGGGATAAAGCGACAGAGGTCTCTTTATTGAGTCGTCCGCATTATTGAGTCGTCCGCGTTGGCTGCTCTCCATTAGTTTGTGAGCGCGCGGCCGTTCGGTTACAATGTGCGCGATTAACGGGGCAGCGTCCGGCCAAGGCGCTGCTCGTTTTGTGTGGAGGGTTCGCGGCGCGCGTCATCAGCGCAAAGGGGCGCGCGTGGAGCCACGGCGGCGAGACGCGCCGCGCGGGCCGCCGGTCGTTTAGTTTTCCCCAAGCGAGAAATACCGAAATGTCCCTTTTTTTAATCCAGACAGTAACGAAGACGGCGGAAGAGTTATGGCGCGAGTATGACAAACTCGATGAAGATTTCGTCCGAGCGTGGCACTGGCGCACGCAGTCGAACATCAGCGTCCTCTACGAACTCGACGCCTTCGACTGGACGGTGCTCATACTCTATTTCACGATCCTCTTCGTGCTCGCCGTCTACGGCGCGTATCGCATCAAGCAGGTCGCGGATTTCTGGCGTTATCGCAACATTCACCCCGCCCCGAAGGCGCGCTTCAGCGAGGCCGACCTGCCCGTCATCACCGTCCAACTCCCGCTCTTCAACGAGATGTACGTCGTCGAGCGCCTGCTGCGCGCCGTCACGCAGTTCGACTACCCGCGCGAGCGGATGGAGATACAAGTCCTGGACGATTCGACCGACGAGACGGTCGCGCTCGCGCGCCGCACCGTCGAAGAGTATCGCGCCGCGGGCTTCGACATACATTACATCCATCGCTCCGACCGCACCGGCTACAAGGCGGGCGCGCTCGCCAACGGCACGCAGACCGCGAAGGGCGAACTGCTCGCCATCTTCGACGCGGACTTCGTGCCCAAGCCCGACTGCCTGCGCAAACTCGTAGACTACTTCACAGACCCGCTCGTCGGCTGCGCGCAGATGCGCTGGTCGCACATCAACGGCGCGTACAACCTGCTGACGCGCCTGCAAACCATCATGCTCGACGGCCACTTCGTCATCGAGCAGACGGTCAGGAATCGCACGGGCGGCTTCTTCAACTTCAACGGCACGGCCGGCATCTGGCGTCGCCGCGCGATTGAACTCTCCGGCGGCTGGCAGCACGACACGCTGACGGAAGACACGGATTTGAGTTTCCGCGCGCAGTTGATGGGCTGGCGGTTCATCTACCTGCTGGACGAAGACGCGCCCTCGGAAATCCCGGTCGAGATCAACGCTTTCAAGGCGCAGCAGCGTCGCTGGGCGAAGGGCGTGATGCAGGTCGGCATCAAACTCTACCCGCGCATCTGGCGCGCGAATCTTCCCCTGCGCGTGCGGCTCGAAATGTTCTTCCGCCTGACGGGCAACATCAGTTACCCACTGATGATCGTGGCGAGCTTTTTGCAGTTCCCGCTCCTGCTCGTCCGTTACAATCAGGGCTTCTATCACCTGATGGCCTTCGACGTGCCGCTCCTCTTTTTCTCGACCGTCTCGGTCATACTTTTCTACGGCTCGGCGATCTGGTATCTGGACAAAGAGGCTGGCCGGGGGCGTCGCCTGCTGCACCTGCCGCTCGTGATGGCGGTCGGCATCGGGCTGGCCTTCTCGAACGCGCGCGCCGTCTTGGAGGCGTTGATGGGCATGCAGTCCGAGTTCGTGCGGACGCCGAAGTATCAGGTGGAAAAGACGACGGACGAGACCTGGAAGATGAAGAAGTACAAACGCAAGCGCGGCCTGCTGCCGCTCCTCGAACTGGGCTTCGCCGCCTACTTCTTCTGCGCCCTGTGGTACGCCGCGCACATGCGCATGTGGGGCACGATCCCCTTCATCTTCCTCTTCTTCTTCGGCTACGGCTACATCGGCCTGATGAGCATCCTCCAGACCGCGAGCGGCAAACGCATCCAGTCGTGGTGGCGTCCGCTCGCCTTCGGGCGGCGGGCGTAACAGGCCAAAGCAACATTGACCGTGGGCAAAAGCGGGCGCGCTGAATCTTTAAGGTGAGAAATGAATTAACTTCAGGCCGGTTGGGCGAGGCGGGTAGGACTGTCATCAGTAGTGATACCTGCACGCGAGAATCCTGATCTTTTCTTCTGTCACCTGATAGATAAGCCGGTGCTCCTGATCTATGCGCCGTGACCAACTGCCCTTCAATTGATGGCGTAGCGGCTCGGGTTTTCCGATTCCTGTGAAGGGGTCGCGCTGCACATCTTTGATGAGGCTGATGATGCGTAGAGCCTTGTTTCGATCCTGCTCGACCCACCAGGCTAAATCTTCAAAGGCGGCCGCATCAAATTCCAAGTTTCTCACGGGCTTCCTCAAATGGGATTCCATCCTGACGTTCCTGCGCTTCCAGAAGACGGCGCTTCATGTTTTCACTTTTCAGTAAGTAAGCCGTCTCCCTTTCGGATTCGATTTCCCGCCACAACTCCATCGGCACGATGACGCCGATGGGAGTGCCGTTTTCGTCTGACACATACTGAATTTCCGCCATGATGATTTGACCCTCCGGTCTTAAAGTTGCTCCACGAATGTATCAGAGGATTGCCATGCCTTTCAATAAATCACGCACACACACTGCATCCCGATCAAGTTTCCTTGACCGCCTCTCACCCCTCAATTAATATCTCGCCGTCCGACGAGCCGGCAGGTTTCGAGTCCTCGAATAAATTTCAAGCCACATTCTGTTTTCAGGCGACACGTCATGCGGCAGCAGGGCGTTTCGCTAATGCCGTCCCCTATCACCCGTGCGCCATCGAAAGGAAATCATGTTCAATAAATCTCTCCCGCGTTTCAACCGTGCGCTCCTGCTGTGCGCGTCGCTCGCGCTCGCCTCCGCCACGGCCTTCGCGCAGTCGCAGGCCACTTCCGGCAACATCGAAGGACGCGTGCTCGACCCGGAGGGCGCGGCCGTGCCCGGCGTCACCGTGACGGCGACGAATCAACAGACCGGCTTCGAGAAGACCGCCGTCTCCGACGAGGAAGGTAACTATCGCCTCATCGTGCTCCCGCCCGGCACATATCGTATCGTCGCTTCAGGCGCACAGGGTTTCCAGAACAGGACTCTTGAAAACGCTGCCGTCTCGGTCGGCGGGCAAACGAACATTGACATCTATCTCGGCGTCGGGTTGCACGCCGGCGAGATTATTGACGTCTCGGCGGAAGCGCCCGTGGTGGAGACGACGCGCACCTCCGTCTCGACCACGGTCAACGAGCGCGACATCGAAAATCTCCCCGTCAGCGGCCGCAACTATCTGGACTTCGCCACGCTCACGCCCGGCGTCGTGCGCGACCCGACCAGACAGGGCGACCTCTCCGTCGGCGGCCAGAAGGGCACGCTCAACAGCCTGCAGGTTGACGGCGCGGACAACAACAACACCTTCTTCGGCCAGGCGTTCGGACGCACGGGCGTGCGCCCGCCCTACCAGTTCTCGGAAGAATCCGTCAAAGAGTTTCAGGTCAACCAGAACGGCTTCTCGGCCGAGTTCGGGCGCGCGGGCGGCGCGGTCATCAACGTCGTCACGAAGTCCGGCACGAACGATTTTCACGGCGGCGTCTTCGAGTATTTCCGCGACGAATCGCTGAACGCCAACGCGCCGAACATCAAGGGGCAGCAGGGCGTGGACTTCGACCTCGGCCGCCGCCTCAACCGCAACAAACGTCCGCCGCAACAGATCAACCAGTTCGGCTTCCGCCTCGGCGGCCCCATCGTCCGCAACCGCGCCTTCTTCTTCGGCACTTACGACGGCCAGCGGCAGGATTTGCCGAACGTCGTCGATGCGCCCAACCTCGGCGCGCAGCCGGCGGCCGTCCAGGCCTTGCTCCGCCCGCGCCTCGCCCCCTATCAGATCAGCCGCAATCAGGATGTCTTCCTCCTCAAGAGCGACATCCTCGTCAATGCGAGCAACCAACTCTCCCTGCGCTTCAACCGGCAGAACTTCACGGGCGTCAACAACGAGTTCACGGGCGCGCTCGCCACCGAGGAGCACTCCGGCGACAGCCTCGCGCGCACCACCACTTTCTCCGGCACGCTCGCCTCGACGATCACGTCCTCCGTCGTCAACGAGTTTCGCTTCCAGTTCGCGCGCGACGCCGAGCCGGGCACGGCCAACAGCGAGTTGCCCGAAACCCAGATTCAAACCGGCAACGGCTTTCTCCTGCTCGGCCGCAACAACTTCAGCCCGCGCGAGACGACGATCCGGCGCGCGCAAGTAATCAACAACCTCTCCTACGTGCGCGGTCAGCACAACTACAAAGTCGGCGTTGACTTGAACTTCGACCGCATCCTCAATTTCTTCCCCGGCTTCTTCTCCGGGCAATACACTTTCAACTCCTACGCGGACTTCGCCTCGAACGCCAACTGCGCGGCCGTGCGCACGCCCGGCCAGCAGCCGCTCCCGAATTGTCCCTCCGCCTTCCAGCAACGCTTCGCCCTGCCCAACACTTCGGGTGCGACCAGCAACCCCAACAGCACCGACTATGCCGTCTTCCTGCAAGACGACTGGCGCGCCACACGCAAACTGACGCTCAATCTCGGCGTGCGTTACGATTATCAAAAACTCGCCGCGCCGCCGCTCCAAAACACGAACGCCGCGCTGCTCGCCGCCGGACTCGACACCAGCCGCCAGCCTTCGGACGGCAACAACATCGCGCCGCGCGTCGGCTTCGCCTACGATGTGGGCGGCAACGGCAAGACCGTGGTGCGCGGCGGCTACGGCATCTTCTACGGGCGCACCACCGCCATCATGCTCGGCACGGCGCACACCGGCAACGGCATCCAGACCACCGGCGTCAACTTCTCCGGCGCTGGTGCCATCGCCGCCGCCGGTCTGGTCTATCCGAACGTCGTCACCACCGCGCCGACTGCGGTCGCGGGCACGCCCGACATCTTCCTCTTCGCGGAAGACTACGCGCAGCCCTACGTCCAGCAGGCGCGTCTCGGCTTCGAGCACGAGTTGATGAAGAACATGAGCGTCTCCGTCACTTACCTGTTCTTCCGGGGCGTGCATCTTTCGCGCACGCGCGACATCAACCTGCGCGCGCCCGAACAGGTGACGGCCACCGGTGCGGGGCAGACCTTCACGGTCGAACGCTTCCCCGGAGCGAGTTTCACCGCGACCGCGCCCATGCGTCCCATCCCCGGTTTCGGGCGCATCAATCTCTTCGAGAGCACCGCCAACTCGCGCTACGACGGCCTCGCCTTCCAGGCGCAGCGCCGCTTCACGCGCCGCCTGCAATTCCTCGCCTCCTACACTTACTCGAAGGCGAAGGACGATAAGCCCGACCAGACGGCCGTCGTTCCCGGCGGCGGCGACGATGCCAAGATCGTCCAGAACCAAACCAACCTCCGCGACGACTACTCGGCCGCCGACTCCGACCTGCGCCATCGCTTCGTCTTCAGCCCCGTCTACGAATTCGGCAAGTTCACGCGCGGCGGCAACCGCGTCCTCAATGCGCTCCTCAGCGACTACACCGTGTCGAGCATCGTGCAACTGCAATCGGGTTTCGCTTTTTCGCAGACAATCGGCGCGGATTTGAACCGCGACGGCAACTCGCGCAACGACCGCGTGCCCGGCACACGCCGCAATCAGTTTTACACGCCCGCCACTTACCAGTTCGACGCGCGCCTGACGCGCACCATTCCCTTCAGCGAGTCGGTGCGCCTGCGTCTCATCCTCGAAGGCTTCAACCTCTTCAACCGCGCCAACGTGGCGACGGTCAACACCAACTTCTTCGCCGGCCGCACGGCAACCGTCGTAGGCGGCGTGCAGACCCTCACACTCACTTCGCCCGCGCCCGCCGCGGCCTACGGCCTGCCGCGCGCCTTCCTCACGCCGCGCGAACTCCAACTCGCGATCAAGTTCGACTTTTAAACCGGCGTGAGTTCGATTTAATAAACCGGCGTGAGTTCGACTTTTTAAAGAGCGTGTTAGAGCATTCGCGCGTCGCTGCGAACCGCTTCTCCTTGAGCGACCTGTGCGACTCCCTCGCGTCCTTGGCGGTTAAAGGGTCACACATTTAACCGCAAAGAACGCGAGGGAGTCGCACAGGTCGCTCAAGGAGAGTTTTCAAACAGGCTCTAAATAATCCTTTATTATGTGTACTAACGCACAGACGGTCGCTTTAAAACGGCCTACCCTGCAACTTCTCATTCCTTCACAACCGCTTACCTGCCTTAAGCCCGCGTGATCAGTGAGAGAAAACCTTTACAGTCTTCAAAAGGTCACACACGCGTTCCTCATCGAATCTTCTACCTGCACCTGAAAGAGTGCGGGGAGAGGTTCAACAACAGTAGCAGAGTCTTGAGCCGGTTACTGCTCAGGCTACTTGACGAACAGCCGCTCTAGATCAGGTTTGCTACTCTAGAGTCCTCAATGATAGGAGATGCAAAGATGAACGATGATAATCCCTGCTTCACTGTTCCATCACCGACGGAGATTCTGAGCGGTCTTTTCTCTAACCCCCCTTCACAGTTTCCTGTCTTTCCGCAAGACTGGACGGCGACCGCCTTGCTGACGCCGTTCGGGGGACTCCCCACGAGCGCTCCGTTGACGACAAGCGATGAGCTTGTTATCGCAACGATTTCCTACTATCGCATTTCGGGGGGGAGAGTTCTGCGGACACGCTTATACTTGCTTGAGAGTCTCCTGTATTACGACTTCTTGTTTCAGACCAACACGGCGACAGGTCAGACAAATTGGTATTGGGTGATATCAGACCCCTCTGATCCCAATCCAAACGCTAAGATTACAAATGGCTTCGGCCCATTCCCGACGGCCGCGCAGATGCCGGCGCCGACCTTTCTCGGCGATAAACAATTCTCTTACGTAGGGACGTGGAACGTCGTCAATCAGCCGTGCGATGGATTTTCCGCCACGACCGGGCAGGCCGGCACCTGGTTCTCGTTCCTGAGTCAGACCAGCACCCCAAGCCGTATCATGAACGTTGACGATACCAACGACTTTAAAATCCCGGTGCTCGGCGCGTATTACCTGGTAAATTTTATTACCTTCGACCCGAACCCGTCGTCGGACGTTGCGACTATTGAGGGTGCGGCGGAGAATAACGCGCTCTCCGGCAACGCGACCACCCGGATGTTGACGCTTCAGGACATCCAGACGGCAATGAGCAATCCGCCGTCCGGCGCTTCCCAGGTGTCATGCACCCCGGCGGATATCGCGGCGATCATTCCGGGCATTAGTCACCCGCAGTCTCAGCCGCAGCCGCCCGCGTGGACTGACCAGATGCAGAGTATTTGCTACATGATGGGACAGGATGTGTATCCCTACTACTGTCAGGTTTACTACGATTACACGGTCAATCAGTCTCAGACCTCGGTTTTCGTCCAGACGCAAGGCGCTACCCAGTATAACTCCCGACAGGATATGGTTCTGCCGCGCGGGACGGTCGGCCCGGCGCTGAATTACGAATGGAATGCCGCGACCTCACAGTGGAATGCCAGTTGTTTTACGCCTGACGGGGGGGACGTCCCGATGCCCGTGCCGAATTTCGTCCAGGCCGGCGATGGGATTTGCCGGGCAGTAATCCGGGACAACCCCTACTTCGGGCAGGGCCAGGTGACAATTTGGTCAGTCTCGCTCGGCGGCGTGTCGGACTTCTGGTATTGGTTCGATGCCCAGCAGCGAGGAGTGGTCTTTTCGCTCGCCCCCGCAAGTTCGCTTACAATGATTGACTATCAGACGTTCGTACAGAACCCGCGCTTCCAGCCTTGCATCTTTGCCGAGCCGACGACCGGCTTGCCAAAATGCCCTCCCGCTGTGGCCGAGATACGGCAGAAGCTGATGCTCATACCAAAAGGAGGCTTCTAGGCAGTCGGATCATCGCACTGAAAAGCTGGAAGCAATCTGGAAACTACGATTGATAGTGGCTTGCAGTTGAGTGCGACCCGCGCCAACAGGTGAAGAGGTCAGAGCCGCCCGCTACCGCAGGCGGTTCTGACCCGACAGCGTTCGCACTCAATTGCAAACGGCAATAGTAGCCTACGGCGCGCTTCCGTGAGATCAAGTGGTAGATAAAATAGAGAAGCCCCGACAGGGACGAAAGAGGTTGGTTGAATCTCTTTCGCCCCTGTCGGGGCTTTAACTTTCCCCTCAACGTGTGACCCACGGAAGCGCGCCGTGGGCTATCAATCTTCCGCCGCTGACGGGGCTTACGGCGAAGACGATTGCTTTAGCGTCGCCCCGGGTTCAGGAGGTGGATGAGCGCGAGGAAGATGTTGAAGGCGTCGAGGTAGAGCGACAGCGCGCCGGCGATGTATTCGTTCGTCGGGTAGCGGCGCATGATGTTCGACGTGTCGTAGAGCACGAAGCCCGAAAAGAGCAGGAGCGTCGCCGCCGCCAGTCCGAAGCCGAGCGCGGACGACCCGACGAGAAAGATGTTGAGCAGCCCGCCGAGGATCATGATGATCAAGCCCGTCCAGAGCATCCCGCGCAGAAAGCTGAAGTCGCGCTTCGAGATGAAGACGTAGGCCGTCAGGCCGCCGAAGATGCCGACCGTGAGCACGCCCGCCTGCCAGATCGAGTCGGGGTTGGCGCGCCCGACGAGATACATGAGCGGCGAAATAACCACGCCCGTAAATGTCGTGAAAGCGAAGAGCGCGAGCAGGTTCAGCCCGCGCACGTGGCGCACGGCCTGCGCGCCCATCACGCCGCCGAGCATCGCGAACAGCATGATCCACGGATGATTGAAGGCGAACCTGAGCAGAGGCTCGTAGGAGAGGCCGAGCGCGACGCCGCCGATGGCGAACAGCGTCCCGACGAAAAAGAGCGCGTACACTTTGCGGATGAAGCCCATCCGTTCGGCGACCGTCGCCTCGGCCGCCGACTGCGCCTGTAAGCTGCCCCACCCGCCAGCATTTTGCGGCGGCCACGCTTGCCGCTCCTGGGGGGGGTAGCGTTGGTTCGGGGACTGAAAGTCGTTCATTGAAATCCTTCCTCCGTGAACAATTCCATGTGAAATTCACACGCGCTCTCAACGTTCGGCGCGTCGTGTGTAAATTAAGATGCGGACGCCCGCGCGAAAGCTGCACCGGGCGCGATTATACACCGGCGGGCGGCGTGCGCGGCCGTCGTGCGCGCGAGGAGCGTGCCGCCGAGGTAATGGCGAAGCATCCCGCCGAGCGCGCTGCCCGCCGCCACCGTCAGGTATTTCGTCAAAGTGTCCGGAGGGGTTAGTCCTTCGTCCGTTCAGGGCTTCGGTGCGAGCGCATTGTACTTGCGCAAAATTTCGAGCGTGCGTTCGAGCGGCAGCGCTTCGACGGTGTTGCCGCCGCGCCCGGTCGTCGTCTGCGCGCGGAAGAGCGAGTTGTAGATCGCCTCTTCGGTCGCTTCGATAACGGCGAGGAAGAGCGGCGACATGGCCTCGTTCGATAACAACTTCAATTCGCGCGGCGCGTAGGCGTCGCCCGGCCGCTGATTGCGCGTGACGTGGACGCGCACGCCGGGCGCGCTGGAAAAGGCGATGACGTAATCGCCGCTGCCGTTCGACGCGGACGCGCCCGTGCGTCCGAGCCCCAACATGGCGCGCGCGGCCATGCGCCGCAGGTTGCGCGCGTCGACGGGGGCATCCGTCGCGATGACGATGATGATCGAGCCGTCGGCCGTGTCGCGCATATCGCCGACCGGGATGCCCGTATGGCCGGTCGTGTCGTTCGTGTCGTTCGTGTCGCCGGTCGCCTGACGCGGGGCGCTGGTCACATCGCGCGGGTCTTGGGTCGTGTCGCGCGTATTGCCGGCCGCCCCGGCGCGCTCGCCGCCGCGCCCGCGCGGGTCGTGACGCGACGCCGCTGACGGCGCGGCCTGTTCGAGTTCCTGCCTGAGATAAAACTTGCCGAGTTCGCGCCCGACGGGCGCGCCGTTGATCGTGAGCACGCCGCCGTAGTTCGTCTGGACGAGCGCGCCGACGGTGTAGCCGCCGAGCGCGGGCGGGAGCCTGCGCGAAGACGTGCCGATGCCGCCCTTGAAACCGAAGGCGATTGTCCCCGTGCCCGCGCCGACCGCGCCCTCTTCGACCGCACCATTCGTCGCGTTCCTGATCGCGGCGTGTACGTCTTCGCGCGTGATGTGACGCCCGCGTATGTCGTTCAGCCCGCCGTCGTTCGTCTCGGCGACGAGCGGGTTGACGCTGCGCACGTCCTCGTTGCCGGGAAGCGCGAGCATGTAGTCGAGCAGCGCATCGGACACGCGCGGCACGCTCAGGGTTGAAGTCAACAGGATCGGCGTTTCGATCTCGCCGAGTTCGTTGACCTGCGTCGAACCGGCGAGTTTGCCGAAGCCGTTGCCGACGTAGACAGCGCCCGCCACCTTCTCGCGAAACAAATTGCCCGCGTGCGGCAGGACGGCCGTCACGCCCGTGCGCACGTCGGCTCCGCGCACGATTGTAGTGTGGCCGACGCGCACACCCGCTACGTCCGTGATGGCGTTGTGCGCGCCTGTCTGGAGTACGCCGACGCGCACGCCGATCTCCCTGGCGCGCGGCCTCTGGTTGTTCCGCACGCCGGTTTGGTTGCTGACCGGAGCGACGTTGATACACGCGAACGCCACCGCACAGAGAAATTTTTTGAAATCCATTTTTTATCAAGAATAAGGGCGAGAACCGTCGTGCCGTCCCGCGCCTGCCCCGCCTCACATTATTCGCTTTTTTTCTTCCGTTTTCGTGTGAAAATTGCGCCGGCCGGTGCTATACTTCGCGCCCAACTCCCCCCGACCTTGGAGCGCGATCCATCGCGCCCTTTTTCAGGTACGAAGCCAATCCTCGGGGCTGAACTCTAACATTAAGGATAATCCGATGAAACAATTCCTTCCCCATAGTGCGCGCGTCGCCTTATTCGTCTGCGCGCTCGCCTTCGTGTTTGCGGGCGCGCAAAACGCCCAGGCACAAACCTGTGTGCCGCCGCCCAACGGTCAGGTGCACTGGTATCCATTCGACGGCGCCACCATCGACATCGCGGAGAACCAGAGCGGCATACTGAGGAACGGCGCGACCTTCGCCCCCGGCATGGTCGGGCAGGCGCTCACCCTCGATGGCGTGGACGACTACTTTGAGGTCAACGGGTTCTTCCTGTCCATGAATTTCAACGCGCTGAGCATGGAAACGTGGATCAAGCCCACGCAGGTCTTGAACGGCCGCATCTTCGACAAAGCCCCCCCTGGGGGAACCAACGGGTTTCTGCTCGAACTGTTCGGCGGCAGACTGCGCGCCGTCTTCGGAGCAAATTCCGCCCTCAGCATCGCCTTGATTCCGGCGGGCGTTTACACGCACGTGGCGGCCACTTACGACGGCACGAACATCCGCCTCTATATCAATGGCGCGCTCGACAGTACGACGCCCGCCACCACGCCCGGCGCGATTGCGTCGAACTCGCTCAACGCCTTTATCGGCGCAGGCCGCGAGTCCGGGACGGCCTTCGGCGGCCAGATCGACGAATTCGCGATTTACCGAACCACGCTGACGGCAACCGAAATTCAGTCCATCCATGCGGCGGGCAGCGCGGGCAAATGCAAGTCCGGGCGCACGATCATCAGCGAGTTTCGCTTCAGTGGCCCGACCCTCTCGAACGATGAGTTCGTCGAGATTTATAACAACACCAACTCCACCCTCGTCGTGCAGTCGACGGATGGGAGCGGGGGCTGGGGCGTGTACAATCAGGGCGCCGGCGGAGGGCCGCGCCTCCTCTTCGTCATCCCGAACGGCACGGAGATTCCGGCGCGCGGCCACTACCTCGCAGTCAACAACGGCGGCACCTACTCACTCGCGGACTACGGCGGCACGAACGCCGCCGCGCCCGATATAACTTACAGCTTCAACCTCGGCGCTTCCGACGCCATCACCCTCGCCACGTCGGCGAACGGCGGCGTCTCGCCCGACACGCGCCTCGACCGCGTCGGCTTTGCCGGCAGCTCGCAGTTCTACCTCGAAGGCGCGGGGATTTCCGCCGCTCCCGCCGCTCTCAGCGCGACCAGTCAGTTCAGCTACGTCCGCAAACTGACGAGCGGCGTGCCGCAGGACACGGGCGATAACGCGGCCGACTTCCTGCTCGTCTCCACCGAACCGGCCACGACCGGCGGGGTGCTCGGCGCGCCCGGCCCGGAGAATCGCACCTCGCCCGTCCAGCGCAACGCCACGCTCAAGTCCTCGCTCATCGATCCGAACTGCTTCGGGTTCGGCTCGCCTACGAGCGCCTGCGCGCGGGTGAGAACGTCCGAAGGAGCCAACCCGACGAACGCGGCCTACGGTCAGTTGCGTCTGCGCCGCAAGTTCACCAACACGACGGGGGCTGGCGTCACGCGCCTGCGCTTCCGCATCAGCGAGATCACGACGACGCCGCAGCAGACGGGCACGGCAGACCTGCGCGTCGTCGGCGGCACCGGAAGTTTCGTCGCGACCTTAACCGGCGGCGGCACGGTGACCATCGAGCGGTTGACGCTGGAGCAGCCACCCGCCCAGCCGAACGGCGGCGGCTTCAACTCGACGGTGGCAGCCGGCACCATCACGCTCAATTCGCCCTTACTGCCGACCGACTCCATCAACGTCGAGTTCATCCTCGGCGTGCAGGTGGAAGGTAGCTTCCGCTTCTTCACCAACGTCGAAGCCCTGCCCGCGCCTGCGCCTCCTGCTCAATCATCCCAGCCCGGCCTGGAGGCGGGCGGTGTGAAAGCCACACGCAGCAGGAAGCAGAAGTAAAAACGGGTAAATTGAAAACTCACTCATCCCGCCGCCGGACACCACGGCGGGCGAATGAACAGAGGCCGCCGGAGAATCGAGAAGACTCTGGCGGCCTCCTTCCTATTCCACCCCTCACACGCCGCCGATTACGCCGCGAACCGCGCTGCATCGCGCGCTCTCTTCTGTCTGCTCTTTGTCCGCGCGCGCCGCTTCGCGCGGCCGGAGACACGAGAGGCGCGTGAAAAATTATGAATTTCGCGTGCCGATGATTTATCATCCCTCCGCTTTCATTTCAAATTGATCGTGCCGCACCCGAAGCTGTCTCTTCATCAATGGAGGAATTCGATGAAACCCGGATGTCACATCCCGCGCCGGGCGTGTGCCCTCGTCTGCGCCGTCGTGCTGTTAATCACCGTCGCCGCGGCGCAGCGCCGGACGGCGAAGACGCCGCCGCCCACGACGACCACGGCGACCGCCCAGCGTAACGACGAGGCCTACACCGCCAGGATCAGAGAGTACACCACCGAAAAATATTTTCTGACCGAGCTCGTCGATCACCTGCCCGCCTCGGACAGCGTGCCGACGCCGGAGAAGGTGCTTGGCTACGCCGTCGGCACGCCGAACAAGTTGACCTACACGAAAGACATCCATCGTTACATGCGCGAGTTGGAACGCACCAGCCCGCGCGTGCGCGTCTTCGTCGCGCCGGAAAAGTCGGAAGAGGGCAGGGAACAGTTGCTCGTCGCCGTCAGCGACGAGGCGAACCTCCAGCGGCTCGACCGCTACAAAGAGATCACGGCGCGCCTTGCCGACCCGCGCCGCACGTCGGACGCCGAGGCCAAACAACTGATCGGCGAAGGCAAAGCTTTCTACTGGGCTTCCGGCTCGATCCATTCGACCGAAACCGGCTCGCCTGAAATGTTGATGGAGATGGCCTATCGCCTCGCCGTCTCCGATGCGCCGTTCATACAGGACATCCGCCGCAACCTCATCGTGCTCATCACGCCGACGCTCGAAGTTGACGGGCGCGACCGCATGGTCGATCTCTACAACTATCGCAAGGCCAACTCCGGTAAAAACTCGCCGTCGCTTCTCTACTGGGGCAAGTACGTCGCGCACGACAACAACCGCGACGGCCTCGGGATGGCGCTCGCTCTCACGCGCAACATGATGCGCACGTTCCTCGAATATCACCCGCAGGTCTTGCACGATCTGCACGAGTCCGTGCCGTTCCTCTACACCTCCACCGGCACGGGGCCTTATAACGCCTGGCTCGACCCCATCGTCATAGACGAGTGGCACCTGCTCGCCTATCACGAGGTGGAAGAATTGACGAAGCGGGGCGTGCCCGGCGTCTGGACGCACGGCTTCTACGACGGCTGGGCTCCCAATTACATGTTCTACGTCGCCAACGGCCACAATTCCATCGGTCGTTTCTACGAGACATTCGGCAACGGCGGCGCGGACACGATGGATCGCACCGTCACGCAGCAGGCGCAGCGCGACTGGTACAGGCCGAATCCGCCGCTGCCGCGCGTCAGGTGGTCGCTCAGGAACAACGTCAACCTGCAACAGTCGGCCATCCTGCTCGCGATGAATTTCACGGCCAACAACCGCGAGCGATTCCTCAACAACTTCTACCTCAAGAGCAAACGCTCGGTGGCGAAGGCCGCGAACGAGGGGCCTGCGGCTTACGTCGTGCCGGGCGACACGACGCGACCCGTAGAGGCGGCCGACATGGTGAATTTGCTCCGCCTGATGGGCGTGGAAGTTCACCGTGCGACGCGCGAGTTTACGTTGCGCGACGAGCGGCCGCAGCCGCCGCGCGCGGGCGCGGAGCCGCCGAGAGGCGATTCGCCGCGCGCCGTGGAACAGGGCGCGGAGCAGCGCGGGGCGGAGGGCGAGCGCGCGCCGGGAAGCGCGGAGCCGCAGCCGCGCGGCGCGGGGCAGCCGGAACGCAGAGCGGCGGCGGAACGCCGTTTCCCCGCAGGCTCATACATCATCCGCATGGATCAGCCCTACTCGCGCATGGCCGACATGATGCTCGACACGCAGTATTACAACGCGAGCGACCCGCGCCCCTACGACGACACGGGCTGGACGCTAGGCGCGATGCGCAACGTGCCCACCGTGCGCGTCAAAGACCGCGCCGTGCTCGCCGCGCCGATGGAACTTTTGACGACGGATGCGACGGTGCGCGGCCGTCTCGCGGGCGCGTCGAATCCTAAAGTCTTCGTCATCAATCACAACACGGAGAACACGCTCGCCACCCTGCGTTATCGTTTGAAAGACGTGCGGGTGAGCGTCGCCGAAAGCGCTTTCAAAATGGGCGCGCAGGAATTCAACGCGGGTTCGTTCATCATCAAAACAGAAGGCAACCCGGCGGATTTGCGCGCGCGACTCGAAGCGGCCGTCGTCGAGTTGGGCTTGAACGCCACGGGCTTCGGCGACGCCCCGGCCGTGCGCACGCACGAGATCGGCACGCCGCGCATCGCCATCCTGCACACGTGGCAAAACACGCAGAACGAGGGCTGGTATCGCATCGAGTTCGACCGCCTGCGCGTTCCATACAGCTACATCTCCGAGCACACGATCCGCGACACCGCGAATCTGCGCGAGCGGTTCGACGTGATCATCTTCCCGCCCGTCGGCGGCACGGCGCAATCAATCGTCAACGGCATCCCGCGCCGCGGCGACCCGATCCCGTGGAAGGCTTCCGCGCTCACGCCGAACTTCGGCAACTCGCCCGACCAGACGGACGACATCCGCGGCGGCATGGGACTCGGCGGCGTCGCCAATTTGCAACGCTTCGTCTCGGAGGGCGGCCTCTTCGTCACGGTGCAAAACACAGTGCGCGTGCCCATCGAATACGGCATGACGACCGGCGTCACCATCGAGACGCCGCGCCAGCTACAGGCCGCAGGCTCCATCTTCAACGCCACTTTCGCCGACCGCAAAAGCCCGATCAGTTACGGCTACGGCGAGACGTTGCCGATCTACTTCAATCAAGCCCCGCTCTTTCAAGTGGCGACGGGCGTGCCGGGAGGTGGCGGCACGGCGGGCACACCCGCCGGCGCGCGTCCTTCGGGGCGCGGCGGCGCGAACGACCCGGACGTGATTCAGGCGATGCCGCAGGCCGCGCCCGCGCCGCAGCGCGCCCCGGCGCGTCCGGGCGAGGAGCAGATCACGGAGGAACAACGCCTCCAACTCGGCGCGTTCTACGTGCCGCTCGCGGAACGACCGCGCGTCGTGCTGCGCTTCGCACGCGAGGAGCGCGACCTGCTCGTCAGCGGCATGCTGGCGAACGGCTCGGAGTTGGCGAACCGTGCGGCCATCGTGGACGTGCCATACGGGCGCGGCCACATCCTCCTGTTCGCCACTAACCCCATGTGGCGACACCAGACGCAGGGGGAATTTTTCCTCCTCTTCAACGCCGCGCTCAACTACGACAACCTTGGCGTCGGCCTTGCGGATCAGCCGACGCCCGCGTCGCCGCCGCGCGAAACGAGAAGTGAAGAACAATAAGAAGTTTTCAGTTTTCAGTTTTCAGTTGCTCGCTCCGAGCTCTAGCGGCTTATGCGGTAAGCACAAAAAACTAAAAACTAAAAACTGAAAACTGAAAACTGAAAACTGGCTAACAGACGATCTTTAAATTTTGAAGGAGACTCTCAAACATGCAGAACTATCCCCCCACGGGCGCGCCGAACTATTCCCCGTCCGGTATGCCGCAAGGCCAGCAGGCTCCGAAGTCGAAGAAGCCGTGGATCATCGGCGGCGTTCTCGGCTGCCTTTTCCTGATCATCATCGCCGTGATCGCGGTCGGCGGATTGGCTTATCTGGGTTTCAAAAAAGCGGAGGAGACGGCGAAGAACTTAAACTCCAACGTCGCGAAGCCGACGAGCGGCGCGAATACGAAGCAGTACGTCAATTCGCGCCAGGGGCGCACCGGCAACCTCGCGCAGAACTTCGTCGATTTCTCGTTTGATTATCCCGACAACTGGGAGATCGACCCCAACCCCGCGCCGAACTTCGTCCGCGTCGAACGCAAACTGGACGCGGGCGACGACGGCAACTTCACGCAGGAGAACTTCGCCGTCGGCTGGGTGAGCGCGACCGGCACGGCGCTCGACAAGCAGTTGATGCCGCAACTCGCCACGCAGTTCAACACGCAGTTCGCCGCACAGTTTCCGAATTACAAAAAGGTCTCCGAGGGCGAAACGAAGATCGGCGTTTACGACGGCTACGAGTTTCGCTTCACGGCCGAGAAGAACAACGTGGAGTTCTGGGGGCGCGTCGCGATGCTGCCGCCACCCGCCGGGCAGAAGAAGGGCGTCGCGCTCGTGATGATCGCGTCCGACCGCGCGCCGGAATTGACGGGCGTCGAAGACGTGGGCGAGAAAGGCGAGTTGCCCGTCATCCTCGAATCGTTCCGCTTCGGCGGAGAAGGGTCGAAATAAGTTTCAAGTTTCAAGTTTCAAGTTTCAAGTCAAAAAATCGTCCGTGGTCAGTAGTAAGTTGTCCGTTGCATGTGGTTATCGCGCGTGAATGGCTAAAGATGGATTTGAACAACGGACAACTGACTGCTGACTACGGACGCTCCGCCGTCTCGCCCATCTGGTTCGTCGTCGTCGCCGTGCTGCTGTGGAGCACGGGCGGGCTGTTCATCAAGTGGAGCACACTCTCCGATGCGGAACTCTCCGGCGCGCGCGCCCTGTTCGCGGCGGCCACCGTGATGCTGTTGACGAGGCGCGAGGGTTTCGGCCTCAACTTCACGACGGCGGTCGCCTCCGTCTTCTACGCCGCGCTGCTCTATCTCTTCGTGCGCGCGACGATGCAGACGACGGCCGCCAACGCCATCTTCCTGCAATACACCGCGCCCGTCTACATCCTGCTCGCCGAGCCTTTCTTCTTCAAGGAGAAGTATCGCGGGGCGGACTTCATCGTCGTCTTCTTCTGCCTCGCGGGGATGTCGCTTTTCTTCGTCGGCCAATTGCGGCCGCAGGACGTGGAGGGCAATCTCAACGCGCTCGCCTCCGGCTTCTGCTTCGCGATCTTCTTTCTCCTGCTGCGCCACCCGCGCGCGCGCGAAGTCAACCGCGCTTCGTCCGTCATCTACGGGAATCTGCTGCTGGCGCTCGTGATGCTGCCGGCCGTCGTGCGGGGCGCGGAGCATTTCACGCTGACCAACACGGCCATCGCCGCTTACCTCGGCATCGTCCAGCTCGGCATCGCCTACACGCTCCTCACGCTCGGCGTCGCGCGCGGCGTGAAATCGCTCGACGCCAGCGTCATCGGCTATATCGAACCCGTCCTCAATCCCGTCTGGGTCTTCCTCTTCCTCGGCGAACGCCCCGGCCGCTGGGCGCTCATGGGCGGCGCGATCATCATCACGGCCGTCGCCTCGCACACCATCTGGACGGCGCGGAAAAAGCGCGGCGCGGACGAGCGCGCATTGAACTGAAAGCAGGCGGCGCGTCCTTTATCGTTCCACGCTGCGCGCGGCGCATGCGTGATTCAAGCATGAATAATCGTGAGCGTTTGCGTGTCGCGAACTTATAACTTGAGCGGGGCGGGCGAATTTCCGGCCAGCGTTTACGCCCTGTCGGCGAGTGTGCGATGCGGGGCGGGCGGGCGGGCGGAGGATTTTTTGTGAATAAATTTGGTGGATCGCTTGCCGTTCGGCGGAAAATTTAGTATCACTACCGCACCACGTGAATTATGGAACAAGGGGGCATGACGGGGAAAGTTGTAGCTTGCACGCTCTCGACTGATCTACCTCGCCATGTTGTGCGCCCGCCCGTTCGGTAGGTGGTGGCCTTTCTTTGTCTGACGCGCGACTGCGACTGCGGCGACCTGTCGGTCTCAATAGATTTAAAAAAAACGGTTGCCCGCGCCTTGATAAGGTCACAACAGCAAAGTAGCAGGGACTAAGCATGCCGCAAATTTTTCACCGCAGCACCAACACGCTCGCCAAGCTGAGCATCTTCGGCTCGATCTTCGTCCTGCTGTTCGTGACGTGGGCGGTGGCCGAGATCAATCGCTCGTCGTGGAACACGGGCGCGTTCGACGAACGCGAGCAACCCGTACAGTTTTCGCACAAGCACCACACCGGCGACGACGGCATAGACTGTCGTTACTGTCACACGTCCGTCGAAGTCTCTTCCAACGCGGGGCTGCCGCCGACGAAGACCTGCATGAACTGCCACTCGCAACTGTGGAGCGACAGCCCGTATCTCGAACCCGTGCGCGCCAGTTGGCGAGAGAACAAGCCCATCGAGTGGACGCGCGTGCACGATCTGCCGGACTACGTCTATTTCAATCACAGCATCCACGTCGCGAAAGGCGTCGGTTGCTCGTCGTGCCACGGGCGCGTGGACGAGATGCCGCTCGTCTACCAGGCGGCGTCGTTGCAGATGGAGTGGTGTCTGGAGTGCCACCGCGAGCCGGAACGTTACCTGCGTCCGAAATCTCAGGTCTTCAACATGGACTGGCAGCAGGAGAACGCGCTGGCCGAGAACAAGACGGCAGAGCAACTGGCGCGCGGCCGGCAGTTGAAAGCGGAATACAAGGTGCGCCCGCGCGCCGTCCTCGAAAGTTGTTCGACTTGCCACCGCTGAAACGGCGTGCGCGAGAGGTTGAGAAGTAGATGCACATCAAAGAGACTTTCCCCGAACTGTACAACATTCGCCGCCCCGTCCGTAGCGAGCAGATACGCGCGCGCCTCGAAGAGAAGACGGGCAAGGAATACTGGCGCAGCCTCGAAGAATTGGCCGATTCGGGACAGTTTGAAGACTTCATTCACACGGAGTTTCCGCGCCAGGCGGGCGAGTGGGACGACGAGGTCGGCCGCCGCACGTTTTTGAAGCTGATGGGCGCGTCGCTCGCGCTCGCCGGTCTCACGTCCTGCTCCTACCAGCCGCCCGAAACGGTCGTCCCCTTCGTGCGCCAGCCCGCGGAACTCGTGCCCGGCAAGCCGCTCTTTTTCGCCACCGCGATGCCGTTTCCCGGCGGCGCGGCCGGTCTGCTCGTGCGCAGCAACGAGGGGCGACCGACGCACGCCGAAGGCAATCCCGACCACCCGACGAGCGGCACGCCCGAACGCCCCGCCGGCCAGCGCGTCGCCGCCACAGATGTCTTCTCCATCGCCTCGATCCTGTCGCTCTACGACCCCGACCGTTCCGAAACGATCACCAATCGCGGCGAGATTCGTCCCTACACGGCCTTCCTCGGCGAGATTCGCACGCGGCTCGGCGAGATGCAGGGGCGCGGCGGCGCGGGGCTCCGGTTCCTGACCGAGACCGTCACGTCGCCGACGACGGCCGCGCAGTTGAAGGCCATCCTCGCGGCCTTTCCCGGCGCGAAGTGGCACCAGTACGAACCGGCCGGAACGAACAGCGCCGCGCTCGGCGCGCAACTCGCCTTCGGCCAGCCCGTCAACACCGTCTATCGCTTCGACCGCGCCGACCGTGTGCTCTCGCTCGATTCCGATTTCCTCTCTTCGGGCGCGGCCAACCTGCGCTACGCGCGCGACTTCGCCGCGAAGCGTCGCGTCGGCGAGGGCAAGACCGACATGAACCGTCTCTACGTGGTGGAGACGACACCGACGAACACGGGCGCGTTCGCAGATCATCGTTTCTCCGTCAAGCCGAGCCAGATGGAACTGTTCGCCCGCGCGCTCGCCGCCGCCCTCGGCGCGCCCGGCGTCTCTACCGACGGCGCGCAGTACACAAACGTCCCGCACGCCGCGCACCTCTTCGCCATCGCCAAAGATTTGCAGACGGCGCGTGGCAAATCAATCGTCGTCGCGGGCGAACACCAGACGCCGGCCGTCCATGCCCTGGCGCACGCGATGAATCAGGCGCTCGGCAACGTCGGGCAGACGGTCGTGTACACTGATCCCGTCGAGGCGCAGCCCGTGGATCAAGTCGCATCTTTGCGCGAACTCGTCGGCGACATCGAGGCGGGGCGCGTCGAGATGCTGGTCATCGTCGGCGGCAATCCGGTTTATAACGCGCCGGTCGATCTCGCGTTCACGAAAGAACGGCTCGATAAGATCAGGACGCCCGACGGCAGAGACGGCCTGCGCATCCACCTCAGCCTCTACGAAGACGAGACTTCGGAACTGTGCCACTGGCACATCCCCGAAACCCATTTCCTCGAATCCTGGGGCGACACGCGCGCGCACGACGGCACGGTCTCCATCATCCAGCCGCTCATCGCGCCGCTCTACAAGGGGCGCAGCGTCAACGAATTGCTCGCGGCCTTTACCGACAAGCCTGAACAGTCGGGCTACGACATCGTGCGCGACTACTGGCGCACGCAGCGGCTCGAAGCGCTCGTCGCCGCGCAGCCCCCCGTCGTGGCGCAGGCGACCGCCACCGCCACGGGCGCGGCGCATCGTGAGAACAGCGCGCACGGCGGCAACAACAACACGCAGGGCGGCGGCGCGGCGGGACAGACCGCGACGGGCGGCAACAACGCATCCGCGTCGCCGAGCCCGGCCGTGGGCGCGTCGCCGAGTCCGACGCCGGGCGGAAGCCCCGCGCCGGGTGGAAGCCCCGCGCCTGCGGGCACGTCGAACACGGATACGAGAAGTGTCGCCGCTGCGTCTCCCGCGAACTTCGACGAAGCCTGGCGCAGGGTCGTCCACGACGGGGTGATTCCCGGCACGGCGGCGAAAGAGCGCAGCGTCACGGTCGGCGGCAACTGGTCTGCGAATCTACCGCCCGCGCCACAGGCACAGGGCGGCGGCGGGCAGTTCGAGATCGTCTTTCGTCCAGACCCGACCGTCTATGACGGCCGCTTCGCCAACAACGGCTGGTTGCAGGAGTTGCCGAAGCCTCTGACGAAATTGACCTGGGACAACGCTGCTCTTATGAGCCTGGGCACGGCGCGGCGCATGTTCGGTCTCGGCGAGAACGATTACACCTTCAAGGGGCGCGAGTTCAACGCGCCGCTCGTCGAACTGCGTTATCGCGGGCAGACGGTGCGCGCGCCCGTCCTCATCGTGCCGGGTCAGCCGGACGACGTGGTGACGGTGACGCTCGGCTACGGCCGCACGCGCGCCGGCCGCGTCGGCACGAGCACGGAAGACAAGCCGCTCGGCTACAACGCCTATCGCCTGCGCACGTCCGATGCGATGTGGCAGGGCGCGGGGCTGGAAGTCGTGCCGACGGGCGAAGAATACCTGCTCGCCGTCACCCAACTCCACTTCAACATGGAAGGGCGCGACATCGTGCGCTCCAACACGCTCGGCGAATATCTGTCGAACACGGGCGATTCGAGCCGCGAGGTTCACGGCGGCGCGAGCGTGGCGACGCACGAGGGCGCGGGCGAAGTGTCCGGCAAGGGGTCGCACAAAGAGCCGGGGCCGAACGATACGCTCTACCCGAACTACGAGTACAAAGGTTACAAGTGGGGCATGGCCGTGGACGTGGCCTCGTGCGTCGGCTGCCAGGCGTGCGTCATCGCGTGCCAGTCGGAGAACAACATCCCCATCGTCGGCAAGGAGCAGGTCGCGCGCAGCCGCCACATGCACTGGCTGCGCATCGACAACTACTTCAAGGGGCTGGCGGAAAACCCCGAGGGCGTCCACTTCATGCCCATCCCCTGCATGCACTGCGAACTCGCGCCCTGCGAGCCGGTCTGCCCCGTCCACGCCACCGTCCACAGCGCGGAGGGCACGAACGACATGGTTTACAACCGCTGCATCGGCACGCGCTACTGCTCGAACAACTGCCCGTACAAGGTGCGCCGGTTCAACTTCCTGCTCTACCAGGATTTCGAGACGCCCAGTTTGAAGATGATGCGCAACCCCGACGTGACCGTGCGCTCGCGCGGCGTGATGGAGAAATGCACCTATTGCATCCAGCGCATCTCCTACGCGCGGATCGAATCGGAGAAGGAGGGGCGGCGCGTGCGCGACGGCGAGATCGTCACGGCCTGCCAGTCGGCCTGCCCGACCGAGGCGATCATCTTCGGCGACCTCAACGACGAGCAGAGTCGCGTCGCAAAGATGCAGCACGACCAGCGCAACTACAGCCTGCTCGCGGAACTCAACACGCGCCCGCGCACGACGTACCTGTCGGCGATGCGCAATCCAAACGAAGAAATTCATGGGGCGTAAAATTTCATGGCATCAAGAGTAGACGAGCCGCACGACGACATTCACCTGACGCCGAACCCCGTCATCGAGCCGGGGCACACCGCCGCGTCCGTGACGGACAAGATCAGCGCGCTCGTGCTCAAGCGCAAGACGCCGCTCGCGTGGTACATCGGCTTCTTCATCTCCTTCTCGCTGGCGAACGTGTTGATGTTCACCATCGCCTATCTCGTCACGACGGGCATCGGCATCTGGGGCAACAACTGGCCGGTCGGCTGGGCGTTCGACATCATCAATTTCGTCTGGTGGATCGGCATCGGCCACGCCGGCACGCTCATCTCGGCGATCCTCCTCCTGCTCCGGCAGGAATGGCGCACCTCCATTAACCGCTTCGCCGAGGCGATGACGCTCTTTGCCGTCGCCTGCGCCGGG
Organism: Pyrinomonadaceae bacterium; assembly: GCA_035645855.1. GTDB lineage: Bacteria > Acidobacteriota > Blastocatellia > Pyrinomonadales > Pyrinomonadaceae > JAIVJZ01. The sequence continues at coordinate 57,332 of DASQLU010000070.1, read as the reverse complement.
CTGTTCCCGCTTCTGCACACAGGCCGCCCGTGGCTCGCCTACTGGATGCTGCCCTACCCGAACACGATGAACATCTACCCGCAATTCAGAAGCCCTCTGATGTGGGACGTGTTCGCCGTCTCGACTTACGCGAGCGTCTCGGCCTTGTTCTGGTACGTCGGCCTGATCCCGGATTTCGCCACCCTGCGCGACCGCGCGAAGAACAAGGCGTTCAAAGTCGTCTACGGCATGCTCGCGCTCGGCTGGCGCGGCAGCGCGCGCCACTGGCATCGCTATGAGACGGCCTATCTGTTGCTCGCCGGACTCGCCACGCCGCTCGTGCTCTCCGTGCACACCATCGTCAGCTTCGACTTCGCCGTCTCGCAACTGCCCGGCTGGCACGCCACCATCTTCCCGCCCTACTTCGTCGCCGGCGCGATCTACGCGGGCTTCGCGATGGTGTTGCTCCTGACCATCCCCCTGCGCAAGTTCTACGGCCTCGAAGATTTCATCACGCTCCGCCACCTGCGCAACAGCGCGAAGATCATGCTCGCCACCGGCCTCATCGTCGGCTACGGCTACATGATGGAGGCGTTCATGGCCTGGTACAGCGCGAGCGAGTATGAAGGCTTCATGATGAAGAACCGCATCTGGACGGGGCCTTACTGGTGGGCTTACGCGCTCCTGATCGTGACGAACATCATCATCCCGCAAATTCTCTGGTCGAAGCGCGCGCGGCACAACACGGTGATCCTCTTCGTCGTCGCGCTGATCATCAGCGTCGGCATGTGGCTGGAGCGTTTCGTCATCATCGTGACGAGTTTGCACCGCGACTACCTGCCGGGGTCGTGGGCGATGTACCGCCCGACGATCTTCGACTGGACGATGTTCGTCGGCACCATCGGACTGTTTTTCACGCTGCTCCTCCTCTTCATACGTTTCCTTCCGGCCATCTCCATCTTCGAGATGCGCACCATCCTGCCGGGAGCCGCGCCGAAGGAGGAGGGATAAAATTGCGGAATGCGGATTTCGGATTGCGGATTAAAGAGGCAAGCCTGTGCTTCCAGTCCGCATTCCGCAATCCGAAATCCGCAATCGTTGAGGGGTTGTTATGAAGAAAGCGACAAGGACGGCGATTTACGGCGTGATGGCGGAGTTCGATAACCCGACCGATGTGGTCGCGGCGACCCGGCGGGCGCACGAGGAGGGCTATCGCGCGATGGACGCCTATTCGCCCTACCCGATTGAGGCTTTGTCGGAGGCCGTCGGCCACCACAAGGAGCGTCTGCCGCTCATCGTGCTGATCGGCGGCATCGTCGGTCTCATCGGCGGTTACGCGATGCAGTATTACGTCGCCGTGTGGAACTACCCTCTGAACGTCGGCGGAAAGCCCCTGCATAGTTGGCCGGCCTTCATCCCGATCACTTTCGAGACGACCGTGCTCGGCGCGGCGATGGCGGCCATCTTCGGCATGCTCGCTCTGAACGGGCTGCCCGAACCGTATCATCCGGTGTTCAACGTGCCGAACTTCGCGCTCGCTTCGCGCGACCGCTTCTTCCTGGTCATCGAGGCGCGCGATCCGAAGTTCGACCGCGAAGCGACGACCGGCTTTCTACGCAGTCTGGGTGCGCAAGAGGTGTCCGATGTTGAACACTAAGAAGCAGGGGAAAGGGGAAGGGAAGTCGCTTTGCCCGCGCTTCATGTCCGGGCGCGTCTTCTTCACCCTTTGCCTTTTGCCTTTCACCTTTTACCTGTCCGGTTGCAGACAGGACATGCAGGATCAGCCGCGCTATGAGGTCTATGAGCCGAGCAGGAATTTCTCCGACGGGCAATCGTCGCGCCCATACGTCGAGGGCACGGTGGCGCGCGGCTACCGCGACGTGAACACGGCCTACTACACGGGGAAGAACGCGACGGGCGGCGCGGGCGGGCAGGCGGCGGGCGGTGGTGGCGGCGGCATGACGCCCCTGACGAGCGCCTCGGCGAACGTGCCGAACGCGCAGGGCGCGAGCGGAGGCGGCACGCAGACGAGCGGCGACGTGAACGTGCGCGGCAACGTCGCGGGGAACGTCCCCGGCGGCGGCGCGGCGGGGCAGTCGGGGACGCCGGGCGGCGTCAACGAATTCCCGTTCGCCATCACGGCGACGGAATTGAATCGCGGCCAGGAACGCTTCGACATCTATTGCGCGATGTGCCACGGCCAGACCGGCTACGGCGACGGCATGATCGTCAGGCGCGGCTTCCGCCGCCCGCCCTCGCTCCACGACGACCGCCTGCGCAACGAAACGCTCGGCCACTTCTTCGACGTGATCACGAACGGCTGGGGCGCGATGCCCGACTACTCCCAGGAGATTCCGCCGCGCGACCGCTGGGCGATCATCGCCTACATACGCGCGCTGCAACTGAGCCAGAACACGCCCGCCGCGGAAGTGCCGGAGAATTTGCGTAACCGGCGCAAGCCGGGGCCGGGCACGCCGACCACGGAGGGCGGACACCAGGGAACCGGAGGGGAGCGCACGCCATGAGCGCCGAAGTCAACACCACGACCACTTACAACGCCCCGGCCTCCGTCGGCCGATTCGGAGGGCGCGCGCTCGTCGCCGGGATAGTCGCGCTCGTGCTGTGCGTCGTCGGCGCGTTTGTCAACCCGGCCGGGTTCTGGCGCGCATACCTCGTCGGCTACGTCTTCTGGACGGGCGTCTCGGTCGGCTCGCTCGCCATCATCATGCTGCACCACCTGTCGGGCGGCGGCTGGGGCGTCGTCATACGCCGCCCGCTCGAAGCGGCCGCGCGCACGCTGCCCGTGATGGCGATCCTGTTTCTGCCCATCGCCTACGCCGTCTTCACGCACGCGCTCTACCCGTGGACGGTGCCGGAAATTGCGGCCGAACACTTCATCCAGCACAAGGAAGTTTATTTCAGGCTCCCGTTCTTCTTCGGCCGCACCGTCTTCTATTTCGCGGCGTGGTTCATGCTCTCGTATTTCCTGAGCAAGTGGTCGCTTCAACAGGACGCGACGAACGATCCGCGCGAACGCCGACGCATGAAGGATCGGCTGCAAAACCTGAGCGGCCCCGGAATTTTGCTGTTCGGTTTGACCGTCACGTTCGCCGCCGTCGATTGGGTGATGTCGCTGGAGCCGGAATGGTTCTCGACCATCTACGGCCTGCTGATCATGGTCGGGTGGGGCTTGACCTCGCTCGCCTTCGCCATCGTCACCACCGTCATGCTCTCGAAGGAGGAACGCCTGGAGCGCGTCTATCAGCCGCGCCATTTTCACGACCACGGCAAACTGCTGCTCGCCTTCGTCATGCTCTGGGCTTACTTTTCCTTCTCGCAGTTTTTGATCATCTGGTCGGGCAATTTGCCGGAAGAGATTCCGTGGTATCTGCGCCGCCTGTACGGCGGGTGGGGCTACGTCGCGGTCGCGCTCGTGATCGGCCACTTCGCGCTGCCGTTCGTGTTGCTGCTCTCGCGCGAACGTAAGCGGCGCGCGCGTTCGCTCGTCATCGTCGCTTTGCTCGTGCTCGTGATGCGCGTCGTCGATCTCTTCTGGACGATTGCGCCGAGCGAGATGGCGATGCACCACGGGGGCGGGGACGCGGCGCACGGCGGCGGGCTGGCGAACGTGGTGGCCTACGCGTTGAATTTCATCATGCCCATCGCCATCGGCGGCTTCTGGCTCTGGTGGTATGCGCGCGAACTGGCCTCGCGCCCGCTGCTCCCGCTCGGCGACGCGGGGCTGGAAAACGCGCTCGCCGAAGCGAACGGCCAGCACTGACGAGCGTTTCGGGAAAAGGTTAAGGGGTAAAGGGAAAAGGTAGAAGTCGCGGTTTTAGACGAGAGGCGAGAATCTGAGATGGGAATTTTCGGACATCACGGCAACGGCAAAGAGAAGATGCACCTGACGGAGACGCCGGACGTGCGCCACATCACGAACCCTGACGTGATGCACGAGGAATCGGACGTGAGCGTGCGCGGCGTCGGCACGTTCGTCGGGCTGCTGTTCCTCGGTCTCATCATCGTCAGCGGGCTGATGTACGTCATGTTCCAGTTGCTCGAACGATACGCGCAGAGCAGGGATGTCGCGCCCACGCCGATGGCGCGCAGCGAGAAAGAACGCCTGCCGCCCCCCGGCGTGCCGCGATTGCAGGGCGCGCCCGACCATCGCTCGCTCGACAACCCGAACCTCATCTTCGAGAAGAAAGAGCCGACGCTCGAATGGGAAGCGCTCAAGGATAAGTACCAGTACGATCTGGAAAATTACCACGACCCAGACCCCGGCACGGGCGCGATGCGTATCCCGATTGAAGAGGCGAAGCGGCGGCTGCTGGAGAAAGGCCTGCCCACACGTGCGGGCGCGCCCACCGATGCGGGCGAAGCGGAGGGCACGAACCTCCCGACCTTTTCGAGCGCGGGGCGGCAGGCCGAGAAGCGCGAGAAATGGATGACGACCGGCGGCAACGCCGAGCCGGCCGCGAGCGGCGGGCAGACGCACGGCGCGGGCGAAACCAAGCACTGAACGATTTACCGAGCGGTTTGATGAAAAAAGTATTAACTCGAAATAAATTTACGGCGCAGGGGCGCGGAGGCGGCGCGTCGAGCGGCGGCATGGTGCGTGGCGCGTCGAGCGGCGGCGCGCGCGTCCCGTCGAGCGACCGCGCGCGCCGCTCCGCCGGCCTGTTGTTGCTCGTCGCCCTGTGCTGCTGGCTGCCCGGCACCGCGCACGGCCAGTACGCGCAGCCGCCGCAGGGCGGCGTGTCGAGCAACGACGTGCCATTCGCGCTCAGGGACATCGGCATCGAGCAACGCCTGAACGAGCAAGTCCCGCTCGATCTCAGTTTCCGCGACGAGACGGGACAGAGCGTGCGCCTCGGCGACTATTTCGGCAAACGCCCGGTCATCGTCTCGCTCGTCTATTACAACTGCCCGAAGCTGTGCAACCTCGTGCTGAACGGGCTGGTCGGCGGCGTCAAGACGCTGCCCTTCACGGTGGGCAAGGAGTTCGACGTGGTGACGGTGAGCTTCGACCCGCGCGAGACGGCGGCCGACGCCACGGCCAAGAAAGAACTCGTGCGCCACGATTACGGGCGCGCGGGCGACGCCGCGTCGTTCAATGCCGGCTGGCATTTCCTGACGGGCGACAAGGCCGCGATTGACGCGCTGGCGAACGCCGTCGGCTTCAAGTATGCGTTCGACACGGCCTCGAACCAGTACGCGCACGCGAGCGGCGTGATGGTGGCGACGCCCGAGGGGAAGCTCTCGCATTACTTCTACGGCATCGAGTATGCGCCGCGCGATCTGAAATTCGGTCTGGTCGAAGCATCCGCGGGGAAGATCGGGAGCGCCGTGGACAAGCTGACGCTCTATTGTTTCCACTACGATCCGACGACCGGAAAATACGGCCCGGCGATCATGAACATCATGCGCCTGACGGGCGTCTTGACCGTCGCGGGGCTGGTGGTTTTGATCTCGGTCTTACATCGCCGCCGCCGCAGTAGCAGCAGTAGCAGCGACGGCGCGTCGGAACCGCGACCGCCAATGAGCACGGGAGAGGCAGGAGGGATCGCTTAACGAGATGCAGTTGCCACGATTACCATTTACGCCGGAGCAGGCTTCGACCGTCTCAGGTGAGGTCGACGCGCTCTACACTTATCTGGTCGCGATCACGCTCTTTTTCTCCGTGCTCGTCACGGCGCTCATCTTCTATTTCGCCGTCAAGTATCGTCGCCGCGACGAGAACGAACTGCCGCAGCCCATCGCCGGGTCGGTCAAGCTGGAGACGATGTGGACGGTCATCCCGTTCCTTATCTCGATGACGATCTTCGTCTGGGGCGCGAGCCTCTACTTCTCGCTCTACCGGATGCCGAAAGACGCCATCGAGATTTACGTCGTCGGCAAACAGTGGATGTGGAAGTTTCAGCACACCGAGGGGCAGCGCGAGATCAACGAACTGCACGTGCCCGTCGGCGCGAAGGTGAAGTTGACGATGACGACCGAAGACGTGATCCACTCGTTCGCCGTGCCCGCCTTCCGCATCCGGACAGACGTGGTTCCGGGTCGCTACACCTACGCGTGGTTCGAGGCCACGAAGACGGGACGTTATCACCTGTTCTGCACGGAGTTTTGCGGCACGAATCATTCGGGCATGACGGGCTGGGTCGAGGTGATGGAGCCGACGGCCTATCAGGCGTGGCTCGCCGGCGGCGGCTCGGATTCCCCGGCCGCGCAGGGCGAGAAACTCTTTCAGTCTCTCGGGTGCGCCACCTGCCACCGCGCGGACACGCAGGGGCGTGGCCCCGTGCTGACCGGCGTCTTCGGCAAGATGCAGCGCATACAGGGCGTCGGCGACGTGACGGCCGACGAGTCTTACATCCGCGAGTCGATCACGAACCCGGCGGCGAAGGTGGTCGAGGGCTTCCAGCCCATCATGTCATCGTACCAGGGGCAGGTGAGCGAGGAGCAACTGCTGCAACTCATCGCCTACATCCGCTCGCTCGGCGCGCCCGCGCAGGAGGGCACGACCATGACGAACGCGGGCGCGGGGCAGCAGGAGCCTTCGACGACGACCGGCATCAACCCGGACGCGCAACGCTCGAACCCGCTCGGCCCCACTTCGCCCAACCAGATACAGGGCAACACGTCCACGCCGGGCGGGCTGTCGCCGCAAGGTCGCCGGTCAGGTCAGACGGGTGGCGGCACATCGCAGACGGGCGCAGGCAGCAATCAGCCGCGTGGTGGCGGGAACAGCAACAATCGGTAGTCAACGAAGCCGCGAGAAGATAGTAAAGGCAAGAGACAAAGGTTAAACGAAGTATGAGTTCACACGATTCGTCAAACCCGCTGCCGACCGAGCCGTCCGGCTTAGGTGCGATAGGTTCGCGCGCGCGATTCGGGCACGAAAACTACATCAACGCCAACTACGGCATCATGTCGTGGCTGCTGACGAAGGATCACAAGCGCATCGGGCTTTTGTACCTGGCCTCGATCACGGTCTTCTTCATCCTCGGCGGCATCTACGCGCTCACCATCCGGCTGGAACTCCTGACCCCGGCGGGCGACGTCGTGCAGCCGATGACCTACAACAAGCTGTTCACGCAGCACGGCATCATCATGATCTTTTTCTTCCTCATCCCGTCCATCCCGGCGGTCTTGGGGAACTTCCTCGTCCCGCTCATGATCGGGGCGAAAGACCTCGCCTTCCCGAAACTCAATCTGCTCAGTTGGTATCTGTATCTGGCGGGCGCGCTCTTCACGATCTGGGCGCTTTTGAACGGCGGCATCGACACGGGCTGGACTTTCTACACGCCCTATTCGACCACTTTCTCGAACTCCTACGTCGTCGCCGCCGGACTCGGCATTTTCATCAACGGCTTCTCCTCGATCCTGACGGGCTTGAACTTCATCGTCACCATCCACACGATGCGCGCGCCCGGCATGACGTGGTTTCGTTTGCCCCTCTTCATCTGGTCGCACTATGCGACGAGCTTGATCATGGTCTTGGGCACGCCCGTTATCGCCATTACGATTTTGCTCGTTGCACTCGAACGCATCGTCCACATCGGCATTTTCGACCCACGGCTCGGCGGCGACCCCGTGCTCTTCCAGCACTTCTTCTGGTTCTATTCGCACCCGGCCGTCTACATCATGATTCTGCCCTCGATGGGCGTCGTCTCTGAACTCATCTCGACGCACTCGCGCAAGAACATCTTCGGCTATTCGTTCGTCGCGTTTTCGAGTCTCGCCATCGCCGTCTTCGGCTTCCTCGTCTGGGGGCATCACCTGTTCACGTCGAGCCAGTCGGTCTATGCCGGGATGATCTTTTCGTTCGTCTCGTTCGCGGTCGCCATCCCGTCGGCGGTGAAAGTCTTCAACTGGACGGCCACGCTCTACAAAGGTTCGATCACTTACGACACGCCGATGCTCTACGCGCTCGGCTTCATCGGCCTGTTCACGCTCGGCGGCCTGACCGGCCTCTTTCTCGCCGCGCTCGGCCTCGACGTTCACCTGACGGACTCTTATTTCATCGTCGCACACTTTCACTACATCATGGTGGGCGGCGCGCTGATGGGATACCTGGGCGGGCTGCACAACTGGTGGCCGAAAATTACGGGGCGCATGTACCCGGAAGGCTGGGGGCGTTTCGGCGCGCTCGTCATCTTCGTCGGCTTCAACCTGACGTTCTTCCCGCAGTTCCTGCTCGGCTACCTGGGGATGCCGCGCCGCTACCACGCCTACGCCGAAGAGTTTCAGGTCTTGAACGTGATGTCCACGGCGGGCGCATCCATACTCGGCGTCGGGCTGTTGATTCCGGGCATCTATTTCATCTGGTCGATGCGCTACGGCAAGTTCGCCCCGGCCAACCCGTGGGCGGCCACCGGCCTCGAATGGCGCACGATGTCGCCGCCGCCGACCGAGAATTTCGTGCGGACGCCAATCGTCACGTGGGAAGCCTATGAGTACCGGCCGATGGAGGAGATGGAAGTGATCGGCCCCGACAAGCGCGACACCGCGCAGCCCGCGCATGGCGAGGCCTCCACGACTTAAAGCGAGAGGAAGACTACACGAACATGGCACACGCAGAAACACTGGACGCGCACGAGGCGCACCACGGCGGCGACGCGGCGGCCACCGAGCACGCACACTCGAATCTCGCGCACCACTTCGACAACCTCGAACAGCAGCGCGAGGCCGGCAGCCTGGGGATGTGGCTTTTCCTCGTCACCGAGATCATGTTCTTCGGCGGCCTGTTCACCGGCTACATCATCTACCGGACGCAGCACCCGCAGGCCTTCGCCATCGCCAGCAGCACGCTCGACTGGAAACTCGGCGCGCTCAACACGGTGGTGCTCATCGTCAGCAGTTTGACGATGGCGCTCGCCGTCTATTTCGCGCAGATGGGCAGCCGCCGCATGCAGATCATCTTCCTCGTCGCGACGATGCTGCTCGGCGCGGTGTTTCTCGTCGTCAAGGGTTTTGAATATGCCGACAAGTTCGAGCATCATCATTTCCCGAGCACGAACTTCGTCTGGGAAGACAGGGACATCCCCGCCACCGTCGCGCCCGAGCAGCGCGAGGAGATGAAGCATCACATCCAGATGTTCTACTGGATTTATTTCGCCATGACGGGGCTGCACGCGGTGCATATGATCATCGGCATCGGCGCGATGATGTTCCTGATCTTCTACGCCTATCGCGGCCGCTACACGCCGGAGTATCACGCGCCCGTGGAACTCACCGGCCTCTACTGGCACTTCGTCGACATCGTCTGGATTTTCCTCTTCCCGCTGCTCTACCTGCTCGGCGCGCACCTCGGCGGCGGACACTAGAAGGGAATTTGAAAAGTTATGTCTGAGCACATCGTCTCGAAAAAACTTTACTTCGTCATCTTCGGCGCATTGATGGTCTTAACTGTTCTGACCGTCTGGGTCGCCAACATCGACCTCGGCTCGGAGAAGCTGAACACGGTCGTCGCGCTCGCCATCGCCACGACGAAGGCCGTCCTCGTCGTGCTCTACTTCATGCACGTGCGCTACAGTTCGCGGCTCACGTGGGTGGTGGTCGCGGGCGGCTTTTTGTGGCTCGTCATCATGGTCGGCCTGACCATGAGCGATTACCTGACGCGCGGCCTGCTCACTTATCCGCGCTGAACGCGCGACCGCGCCGCTCTGTCCGACACGGAAGCCCGGAGGCCTGTGCCTCCGGGCTTCTTTATTTGAACCTCACGTCCGGCCAGAGCGTTTAGCATGGGGAGCGGGCGCGGGCGGGCGCGCGGCCGTCGATTCTTTTCGTGTTGTGAAAACCCGCGCGGCGCGGATAGAATCAAACAAGCGATTGAGCGCGTATCCGGACAATTCTTCCAGGGACAAAGCGGCGGTGATGTATGGCTGAACGATGCAACAGTTGCGGCGCGGAGTTGTTCACGGGGCAGCAGTTCTGCCGCGCGTGCGGCACGCCGACGCGCCAGTTTTCCAGCGAAGAACTTCCCACGCAGATGCTCCCGCCGGGCGGGCAGGAGCAGCCACAGACGCCGCACGAGCAAACGCCGCTCGCCACTTCGCCGCTGCCCGTTCGCCGTAACACCTCCGAGCAGGCGCCGGGCGCGGGCTATTCGCGCTATCAACCGCCGCCCCTGCCGCAGCAGCAGCAGCGCGCGACCGCGCCCGTCGTCCCGCCGTTCGCGCCGCTCGCGCCGCCGGCCAGCCGGCGCACATGGCTCTATGTCGTGCTCGGCCTGCTCATCTTCTTCGCCGGGGCGTCGGTCGTGGCCGGGCTGTTCTTTGTGAACCGGCGCGCGCCCGAGCGCGTCACGAAGACCATCGTGCGCCCGAACGTCAAGATTCCGATGCCGCCCATGCCGCCCCCGTCGCTCCCGTCGGCAATTGGCGAAGAGAATCCGGAGATGGTTGGCGGCGAGTCCGTCACAACGAAAACATACCCGCTCGCGAAAGGCGGCTCGTTCTCCCTGCGCAACTTCAGCGGCGACATCACGGTCGAGGGCTGGGATGAACAGCAGGCCGAGGTGAAGATCATCAGGCACGGCGGCGAAGAGGCGCGCGCCCCCGTCCACGTGATGCGCGAAGACGGCGCGAACCGCCTTGTCTTCAACTCGACGCCGGAGAAGATGGGCGCGGGCGGCGGGCGCGAAGTGGAGTATGTCGTGAAACTCCCGCGCAACCTGCGCGAACTGGAGATCGTCTCGATCAATTCGGACGTAGACCTCTCGAACTTCCACGGCGCGGCCATCTCGATCAACGTGCAGCGCGGCAACATCGAACTCGAAGACGTGAGCGGCACGGTCAACTCCCGCACGACGAAGGGCAACACCACGGTCGTGCTCTCGGAGGCGGCGAAGGGCGCGCCGCAAATCTTCAACAGCATCAACGGCAACATCGAACTCGAACTCGCCCCGGACACAAACGCCGAACTCAAGGCCGAAACCCTCCAGGGCAGCATCGACATTGACGAAGACCTGCGGATCAAGGTCGAACAGGGCGTGTCCGGTCGCCAGGCGGTCGGCCGCATCGGTCAGGGCGGCCAGCCCATCGTCGTCAAAGTCGTCAGCGGCAACATCAAGATTAAAACTTAAAGCCCCTCCGGCCTACGTTCCGGCCGCGCTTCATGTCTGAAAATTCAACGCCGCCAAGATCGCCGCGCGCGCTGCGCCCCATCCTGCGCACCGCCGCGCGTCTGCTGACGTTTCGGCTGACGGGCGAAGAGTTCGCCCAATTCGACCAACGTCATCTACTCTTCGGCCTGCTCTGCACCTGGCTCGTCGGGGTGGGTCGCTGGTGGGATGATCCGGGCGCGGGATGGCTGCAACATGCGGGCGCGGGTTCGGTGGTCTATATTTTCATCCTCGCGCTGTTGCTCTGGCTCGTCGTCCTCCCGCTCAAGCCCAACGGTTGGACTTACCGCCATGTCCTGACCTTCGTCGCGCTGACCGCTCCGCCCGCGCTGCTCTACGCGATCCCGGTCGAGAAGTTTGTCAGCCTCGCGACGGCGCGCTCGCTCAACGTCTGGTTTCTGGCGACGGTCGCGTTGTGGCGCGTGGCCTTGCTGTTCAACTATCTCAAGCGACACGCGCGGCTCCGCCCGTTCGCGATCTTCACGGCCTCGCTCCTCCCCGTTACCGCGATCATCGTCGCGCTCACCATGTTGAATCTCGAACGGGCGGTATTCGACGTGATGGGCGGCCTGCGCGAGCAGGGGCAGGGCGCGGCGAATGACAACGCATACGCAGTCCTGATTTTACTGTCCTTACTCTCAATGCTGTTATTCTTGCCCCTGCTGGCGTGCTACGTCGTCCTGATCGTGGTGGCGCGTTCTAAAGGTGACGAATATCGAGTGGCGTCCGGCGGGTGAATCGGTATAATCGTCCGTCGCTCGACCGGCGCGCGCATTCTCTCCCGAAATTTTCAAGTCTGACGACGCAATTTCCACCGGGGAATATTGAGGAATATTAATGGCAATTTCGCTGAAGCCCGAATATCTGAAGCGCTACAAAGACATCGCGATGCTGTTTATGAAGTACGGCCGCTCCGATCTGGTGAAGACGAGCGGCCTGTCGCTTGCCCTCGGCGACGACTCGCCGGAAATCGCCGCGACCGCGCCCGAAGCGGGCGAACTCGCCGCCGACCTCGAACGCCTGGGGCCGACCTTCATCAAACTCGGCCAACTGCTCTCGACGCGCGCAGACATTTTGCCGCCGCCCTACCTTGAAGCTCTCACGCGTTTGCAGGATAACGTCGAGCCGTTTTCCTTCGCCGACGTGGAGCGAATCGTCGAAGACGATCTGGGCGTGCGCCTGTCGAAAGCCTTCAATCGCTTCGACTCCGTGCCGATGGCGTCGGCCTCGCTCGGGCAGGTGCATCGCGCCGAGATGCGCGACGGCCGCGAGGTCGTCGTCAAAATCCAGCGGCCGGACATCCGCGAGCAGATCGTGCAGGACGTGGCCGCCCTCGAAGAACTCGCCACGTTTCTCGATACGCACACAGAGATGGGCAAGCGCTACGACTTCGCGCAGATGCTCTCCGAGTTTCGCAAGAGCCTGCTCCGCGAACTCGATTACCGCGACGAGGCCGGCCACCTCATCGAGTTCGCCGAGAACCTCAGAGACTTCGACCTCCTCATCATCCCGCAGCCCGTGCAGGACTTCACCACCTCGCGCGTGCTGACGATGGATTACATCCACGGCAAGAAGATCACCGCGCTCCACCCGATCCGCCGCCTGGAGATCAACGGCAAGCGGCTGGCCGAACAATTCTTTCGCGCTTATCTTCAACAGATACTCGTGGACGGCGTTTTTCACGCCGACCCGCACCCCGGCAACGTCTTTCTCACCGACGACGAGCGCGTCGCGCTCTTAGACCTCGGCATGGTTTCGCGCATCATGTCCGGCTTTCAGGACAATTTGCTGCGGCTCCTCTTAGCCATCAGCGACGGGCGCGGCGAAGAGGCGGCCGACATCACGATCCGCATGGGCACGCGCAAAGAGAACTTTCAGGAGGAAGAGTTCTCGCGCGACGTGTCGGACATCGTGGCGCGCCACACGGACACGAGCATGAACAAGGTGGACGCCGGGCGCGTCGTGCTCGAAATTCAGCGCATCGCGGCCGACCGCGGATTCCGTCTGCCGCCCGAGTTCACCATGATTGCCAAAGCCCTGCTCAACCTCGATCAGGTGGTTTACACGCTCGCGCCCGACTTCGACCCGAACGCCGTCATACGCAACTACGCGAGCCAGATCATGCAGCAGCGCATCCTGAAGTCGCTCGCGCCCGGCAACCTGATGACGAATTTGCTCGACGTGAAAGACTTCCTCGAACGTCTCCCCAATCGCGTCAACAAGATTCTGGACGCCGTGGGGAACAACGAGTTGGCGTTGAAGGTTGACGCGATAGACGAGAAGAAGCTGATGGAGGGCTTGCAGAAGGTCGCCAACCGCATCACGGTCGGCCTCGTCATCGCGGCCATGATCATCGGCGCGTCGCTGTTGATGCGCGTCGAGACGAGTTTCAAATTGTTCGGCTATCCCGGCCTCGCCATCATCTTCTTTCTTCTCGCCGCCGCCGCCGCCATCTGGCTCGTCGTCGTTATTCTCTACTATGACGAAACCGCCGAGAAGTAATAATTGCGGATTTCGGAATGCGGAATGCGGATTGGAAAGCACAAAGCAAGTGCCTTTCAATCCGCATTCCACATTCCGAAATCCGCAATCCCTTACCGCGCCTGTCCGAAGCGCAGTTGATATTCGGGCGAGTTGGCGAAGCCTTTGACCATGGTGCGGAAGTCGGCGGGGTTGGCATTCAGATAGGCGAGCCAGTTGTTGTAGCCCGCTTCTTCGGGGTCGCGGCGCAGGTAGCCGAAGTATTGCATGGCGACGAACGCGCCGTTGCGTTCGCGCGCGTCGATTGACGGGTGCTCGACGAGCGCCATGAGAACCTCGGCGCGCGTCCTCGTCCTCGTGTTCAAATCGTTGACGAGCGAGTTGCGCGTGATGTTGCCGCCGAGCGTGACGCCCGTCGCCTGTAACAACTTGTCCACGAATGCGTCCGGCGAGAGAGTTTCGGGGAAGCGGTTTTTGAACTCCGGCCGTTCGACCCACTCGTTGGCGAAGGCGAGCCGCCGGGCGAAAACCTCTTCGGCCGTTGCGCCCGTCACGCGCCGCATGTCCGGGATGATCTCCGAGTAGAGCGGCAGGCGGCCGAGCGAGACCTTGTAGAAGAGGTACACGAGGTAGCCCTTGAGTTGAAACTCCTGCGAGCGGAAGAAGGACGAGGTGACCGCGATGCGGTCGCACGCGGGGTTGTCGTCCACGTTCGAGCAGCGATTGAGGACGCCCATCCATGCGTCGAACCCGGCGGGTTCGGCCTCGCGCGAAAGGAAATCGAGATACTGCATGCGGACGAAGAAGTCGTTGGCGAAAATCGGGTTGGGGAAGGCGCGGGGCGGGTCGAACCTGATTTCGTTGTCGCTGATACGCACGGCCACGGTCGAACTTATGCCGAGCAACCCGCCCGACGGCCGGTTGAGCCGGACGGTAAATTCTTCCGTGTTCTCGACGTGCGCGTCGTCGATGACGGGGATGGTGAAAGTCTTTTGCGTCTCGCCGGGAGCGAAGTGGAGCGTGTCGATGGTGGTCGCGTAATCGCAGCGCGCGTAGGCCACGCCTATCGCCGCGTCGCCGGCGGCGGCGGCGCAGGGGACGGCCGCCGGATTATCTATCGTCGAATATTCGAGCGAGGCCGCGCCGCCCGTGTTGCCGTGACGGTTGACGACGATGGTCACGCGCCCGGCCGACTCGTTGACCTGCACGATGGGAACCGCGATGCTGAACGTACTCTCGGGCGTGACGAGCGGCTGGTAGCCGAGCGCGCGAAACTGCGCGGCGATAACCTCGTGGCCGGTGTCGTTCGGGTGGATGCCGTCGGACGACATGTATCCGCGCGCTCCGGCGTCCGATTCGCCGTTCACGCCGTTGAAAGCCTGATAGACGCGCGCGGGAAGGATGCGGTTGCTGAGGGAGCTGAGGATGATGAAGCGGCTCGCGTCGTCAACGTAGGGCTTGACGATGGGGAGCACGCCGAATAGGCGCGCCAGATCGACGCCCGGATTGTAGTAGTCCATCGTGCGGATGATGGTGTTCGAGGGGCTGCGCAGGGAGAGTATCTGCGCGGTGATGGCGTTCCAGTTAATTTTGAAAGCGGCGACGGCCGCGCGCAGGCAGTCCTGATTGTCCGCGCCGCCGCACGTGCCGCTCTGGAAACTTCTGGCCGCGTTCTGGAAATCGTTCGCGCCGATGTTCCACGTCACGATCTGCGAATTGGCGATCTGCGTGCGCAGGGTCTCGTCGGTGCGAAGCGCCCTCAGCAGGTCTGCGCTCGTCGCGCCGGAGACGCCGCGGTTATTGAGGTTGACCGTCCTGCCGGTATCGGCCTGCACGTAGTTGCGGTAGCGCTGGACGTAGCCGCCCTGCGAGTCGTTCAACCCGGCGGCGAGCGAGTCGCCGAGTGCTGTGTATTGCCAGACTTCCTGCGCGGCGGCCGGACGGGCGGCCAACAACAGGGCGAACATCGAGACGACGAGCGCGAGGGTTTTAAATTTCATGGTCTTCGTAAATCCGTACTGTTCTGGAGATGGAAACTATGCCGCTTCCGTGTGGTAAAGCGTGTGCCGCTTACAAGGATGTTGGGTGATTCCGGGCGGCGAATGCGGCACGCAACGGGCGCGCGTCGGACTCTTTCCGCGCCGACGCCATAGAGTATTATTGCGTCGTATCTGATGTCAAAAGCCGGGGCAGGGTTGTGTCGTTTGACCCGCCCGGCACGGGGGTTTCTGACCCGCGCGCGGCTTTTGCCTTTTTTTTGCGCACAGGGCATAATATGCGCCGTCCACACCTTCTCTCGCGCATCAACGGTGATGCGCCCCGCGCTGTGGAGAGCGAAAGCGGCGGCGTCCGGATAGTTCGAGAGCAGGCCGGTATCAACTTGCAGAAGCTGCTCGTCAGGGCATTCCGAACACGCGACTTCGCTGCTAGACCGTTCACGAAGCCAAAACCGCATTCGAGCTTCTCTTCACGCTCCCACGGGGGAGGGATGTCAGTTATGTCAATGAAACTTTACGTCGGCAATCTCAATTTCAAAACCACGGGCGAAGATTTGCAGGAATTGTTCGGGCAGGTCGGGACGGTGGAATCGGCTTCGGTCGTGATGGATCGTGACACGGGACGCTCGCGCGGCTTCGGCTTCGTCGAAATGTCCAGCAACGAAGAAGGCCAGAAGGCCATCGAGCAGTTCAACGGCAAGGAATTCAACGGCCGCAACCTGAGCGTCAACGAAGCGCGCCCGCGCGAGGATCGCGGCGGCGGCGGTGGCGGTCGCGGCGGCTATGGTGGCGGCGGCGGTGGTCGCGGTGGCGGCTACGGTGGCGGTGGCGGCGGCGGTTATGGCGGTGGCGGCGGCGGAGAGCGCGAACCGCGCTGGTAACTGTCAGCCTTGCGTCAGTTCGCATTCGAGAACATATCGGGAAAGCGCCCCGGGCGATTGGCAGTTCACGGTCGCCGGGGCGCTCTCGCTGTCAGGATTTCAACCGCCGGCGGAACAACCTCGCGGACGAGCACCCTCAGACCCGCTCGTCCGCTGACTTCGGGTAAAGCGCGTGCGACCGTCTACACAGGCTGACGCTCGCGCTTGATTTAACCAAAGGAGCTTTTGTTTGGCTAAAGATGATCTCATTCCGGCCGAGGGCGTCGTGATAGATAAACTTCCGAACGCCTTCTTTCGCGTCCGTCTGGATAACAGCGAGCACATCGTGCTGGCGCAAATCGGCGGCAAGATGCGCAAGAACTTCATCCGCATCCTCCCCGGCGACCGCGTCCAGGTCGAAATGTCCCCCTACGATCTGTCCAGAGGCCGGATCACTTATAGATATAAATAAGTGAATCGTGAATCGTCGATAGATAAACCCGGTAGATAAACCCGGTCATTTCTATCCACGATTCGCCTTTTACTTTCCGCGGAGATTTTATGGAGAAACAGACTTACGCCGTGGGCGACCGCGTGGAGAAGTGGTGCGAGGCGTGCGGCGAGGAGCGCGGCCACGTCGTGGCGACGGTCACGAAGCGGGGCTTGATCTCGCGCGTCAACTGCCCGAAATGCGGCACGCGCAGCGCGTTCAAAACGAGCGCGCAAGCGGCGGGCACGCGCTCCGGCGCGCAGACCGGCACGCCCTACGACTGGACGCGCACCTACCGCGCCGGCCAGACCATGCTCCACCCGACCTACGGGCTGGGCGAAGTGATGGCGCTTGTCGAGCCGAAGAAAATAGACGTGCTCTTCTCCGACCGGATGCGCCGCCTCGTCCACGGCCGCGCCACGAATTGACAGCCCGGCGCACGCGCGCCGCTTGACCTTTGTCCGTTTTTTGATTAACAAATAGTGAGCAGATACGCGCCGCACGGCTTGAGAGAGAAGAATTCCGGCGCGTAAGAATTGAAAGCAGGAGATAAGATGGCAACCGTTAACGTTAACCAGGGTGAATCAATCGAGAGCGCGCTGCGCCGCTTCAAGCGCAAGGTGATGACCGAAGAGATCATCAAAGACGCGAAGAAGCACGCCTTCTTCATGTCCAAGGGGCAGAAGGCGAAACTCAAATCCGCCCTCGCACGCAAGCGCAACAAGAAGAAACGTCGCCCGCCGCAGCAAGCGCCGCGCAACTAGGGCGACCGGCCAAGTTCTACCAGAGAGAGAAGCCTGCGACACACGTTCAACGTCGCGGCTTCTCCTCTTTTTGTGTCCGCGACTCTTTTATCGCGCCGTTCGAGACCTTCAACGCGGAGGCGCGAAGCGCGGGCAAGGCGATTTGTGCGGGCTTTGCGCCCCGCAACTGCCTAGCACGCGTTGAGCTTAACGCCGCTTCTTCGCCGCGCCGCCCGCACGCTTTCGCGTGCCCTTGCGCGCGCCCGTCTTCATTAGTCGCCCACCCGTTTTCACTTGTCGCCCGCCCGCCTGCGTCCGCTGTCGTGCGCGAAACAGGCGCGCGCCTTCTTCGATCACTTTTCGCGCTCGTTCCTGCCCGAAACGCCCCAGAGGCGCAAACTTCTTCCCCTTTATTTCATTATAGGAGACGAAGAAGTGCTCGATCTCGTCCAGCAGATTTTCGCCTAATTCTTCGAGCGAGCGCACCGCCCTGTGGTTGCGCGCATCATCGGCCACGGCGATAAGCCGGTCGTTGCGCGTCGTTTCGCCGTCGCGCTCGGTCTGCTCCGCTTCGATGACGCCGACGAGCCGCGCTTCGACGAGGCAGCCGGCGAAGGCCGGTTCATCCATCAGCACGAGCACGTCCAGCGGGTCGCCGTCGCCGCCCGTCGTCGAAGGAACGAAACCGAAGTCGAAGGGGAAGACCGCCCCGGCGGGCAGCACGCCGCCGAGCTTGAAGAGATCGAGTTCCTCGTCGTAGTCGTACTTGTTGCGGCTGCCCTGCGGCGTCTCGATGATGACGCGCAGGATGTCGCCGGGCGCGCCGGGCACGTCGTGCGCGAGGCGCGCGAGGCGGCCGCCGTCTGAAGATTTGTGAGCCAATGTATTAACCCCCGCCCGTTTGGCCTTGCCCGCGAAACCTCTCAACATCATCTCCCTTCTGTCTTCGTTTAAGAGTGCGGTGAGTTTGAACCCGCCGGACTTTTTAGGCAAGCGCCCTGAGGAGCCGCGGCGCGAAACGTTTTGGCGACTGCCCGTTATCCCGGTTGGTTGTTATAATCCTCGACTTCGCGAGCGCCCCTGCTCTGAGACCGGGATGGAGGATGAAGCATGGAGATGTCGCAATTGCGTGCGTTTCGGGTGGTGGCGGAAACGCTGAACTTCACACGCGCAGCCGCGCGCCTGCACCTGACGCAGGCCGCCGTCAGCCACCAGATCAAGGCGCTCGAAACCGAACTCGGCGAGCCGCTTTTTATCCGCCTCAAACGCGGCGTGAAATTATCGCAGGCGGGCGAGGCCGCGCTCGAATACGCCGAACGCATACTCGACGACGCCGAAGCTCTGCGCGAGCAGGTGTCGGGCGCGGAGCGCGCGCTCACGGGGCGCGTGCGCGCGGCGGCGGCCACGCAGGCCTTCGTCCATCTGTTCGCCTCGCTCTTCGAGTCGTTCATGCGCGCGAACCCGAACATCGAACTCTCTTTCCGCACGACCGCCAGCACCGAGCAGACGCTCTCGGACGTTTTGACGGGCGCGACCGATGTCGGCTTCGCCTCGCTTACCGCCTACCCGCCGGCCTTGCAGGTGACGGAGTTGTTCGAAGACGAACTCGTGCTCGTCGTCGGAGGAGCGCACCCGCTCGCCGTCGGCGGCGCGGCGACGGTCAAAGAGATCGAGCGCGAACGCCTGATCATGTTCGAGCGCGGCACTTCGATCCGCCGCACCACCGAAGACTTCTTCAAGCGCGCCGGAATTTGCCCCGCCCACGCACTCGAATCCAACGACACCTATTTCATGAAGCGCATGGTCGAGCAGGGTCTCGGCATCTCGCTTCTGCCTTCCTGGACTGTGCGCGACGAGGTCGAGTCGGGAAGGCTGGCGCAGTTGGAGATCGAGGGGCATCGCCTGCGTCGCACCATCGCCATGATCTCGCTCGGCCGCTTCCAGCCCGCGCCCACGCGCGCCCTGCTCGCCTTCATGCTGCGCCACAAAGCGCATCTGCAGGAAATGGCCTCGGCCACCGAACGTGCCGCTGCCGCCCTCTGAACCGCCAACGCCTCAAGCCGTGTTAATAACCCGTCCGCGCCGTCGTTTAAGGTACAGGCGTAGTGTCTTTAGCGCGGCCGGCGGGCAAGCGTCTGACGCGCGCGCCCGCGTGCGGGGAGACGACCCTGGCGAGCGCGCCGCGAAGTTCCGCAAAACCTTCCGCAGCGGTTCGTCGTATAGATTCGCGTTCAGGATTCCCCGGCGCGCCGGTTCATCCCACGCTTTATGAGAAACGTTTACACCTTTTATCTGGACGCCACGCGAATCGCGCTCAGTTCCATCTTCGCGCACAAGCTGCGCGCCTTCCTGACCTTGATCGGCATCATCATCGGCGTGGCATCGGTGGTGGTCGTCGGCGCGGCGATCAGCGGGCTAAACACCTACGTCATCGACAAGGTGGGGAAGATGCTCGGCTCGAACCACTTCATGATCGCGCGCATGGCGAATTCCGGCGAGATGTCCGAGGAGGAGTTGGAGCGTCGCCAGCGGCGCAACCCCCGGCTCAGTTACCTGGACATGGAGTGGCTGCGCCAGCACTGCACGCAGTGCACGATGGTCGGCGCGCAGGCCGGGCGGGGCGCGACGTTCGAGCAGGACGGCAAGAGTTTTTACGGCGGCATCGTCTTCGGTGTGACGGCCAACATGGGCGACATCGAAGATAAGACGATGGCGGACGGCCGCTTCATCCAGCCGGAAGAGGAGGAGAGCGGCGCGCTCGTCGTCGTGCTCGGCGGCGACATCAAGGACAAGTTCTTTCCCGACACAGACCCCATCGGAAAAACTCTGAAGGTTGGGGGCTTGCCCCTGCGCGTCGTCGGCGTGGAAGAAAAACGCGGCCCCATCTTCGGCGACCTCGTGGACAAACACGTCTACGTTCCGCTCTCCACCTACGGGCGCATCTACGGCCGCCCGCGCGACATCCAGATTCACGGCAAGGGGGCGTCGCGCGAAACCTTCCAGTACACGATTGAAGACGCGCGCACGGCGCTGCGCAATTATCACCAGCTCATCGGGAGCGAAGAGGACGACTTCGGCCTCGTCAACACCGAAGAACTCGGCGGCCAGATCGACGAGTTCACGGGGGCGATTGCGGCCGTCGTCGTGCCGATCACGTTCATCTCGCTCGTCGTCGGCGCAATCGTTGTGATGAACATCATGCTCGTCTCCGTCACGGAGCGCACCTTCGAGATCGGTTTGCGCAAGGCGCTCGGCGCGCGGCGCAAGCAGATCATGATGCAGTTTCTGATCGAGTCTTCGACGCTGTGCGCGCTCGGCGGCATACTCGGCCTCCTGCTCGCCGCCGCCCTCGCCGCGCTCATCTCGGCCACGACGCCGATCCCGATGACGATCACGGTCGGCTACGTCCTGCTCTCGATTTTGTCTTCGGGCGGCATCGGCATGATCGCCGGACTTTACCCGGCCTACAAGGCGTCGCGGTTAGACCCCATCGTCGCGCTGACCAGAAATTAGGCCGGAAGTCAGGCCGGAAATCAGCCCGGAACTTTAGGGCGAGAATGTAGGAAAGAAGTTATGAGACTGCCCGGACTGCTCACGAAAGAAATCCTGGCGATGTCGCTCGACAGCATCCGGGCGCACAAGTTCAGGAGCGTTTTGACGACCATCGGCATCGTCATCGGCGTCCTGACGGCGGTCGTCATCGCCTCGATCCTGACGGGCTTGCGCGGCAACATCGTCCGCATCGTCGAAGAGTACGGGTCGAACAACCTCTATGCGTTTCACCTGACGACGGGGCCGCAACTCGGCGAGCGCGACCAGAACGAGCGCACGCGCAAGGTCTTGACGCCGGAAGACGGCGAGGCTCTGAAGGCCGCGCCCGCGGTGGAAGACGTAGCCTTCGAGTCGCCGAACATCGGCTACGGCGGCGGCCCCTTCGACGACACGATCACTTACCAGGGCAAGACCTACCGGCGCGGCAACACGAAAGGCGTCTCGCCGAATCACGCCTTCGTGCTCAACACCGCCCTGCGCGAAGGCCGCTTCATCTCCGAGCAGGACGACATCTACCGGCGCACCGTGATGGTCATCGGCGTCAACGCGGCCGAGGCGCTCTTTCCCGACCAGCAGGACAACATCGTCGGCAAGCAGGTGAAGATGGGCGGCTACGTATTCGAGATCATCGGCGTGCTCGCCAAGCGCAAGAACACCGTGATGGGCGAGAACGAGGAGGACAACGCCGTGCTCGTGCCGTTTCGCACCGGCCTCCAGATCGCGCCCGCGCGCCGCTTTCTCATCCTCGTCATCCGCGCGAAGCCGGAGCAGACGCAGGCCGCGCTCGATCAGGTGGAGGAAATTTTGCGCACGCGGCGCGGCGTGAAATTCAGCGAGCCGAACAACTTCGACGTGAAGACGGCCAGCTCGTTCATCGAGCAGTTCGACAGCATCACGGCGATGGTCGGTCTGATCGCCATCGCGATCTCTTCGGTCGGCCTGCTCGTCGGCGGCATCGGCGTGATGAACATCATGCTCGTGTCCGTGACGGAGCGCACGCAGGAGATCGGGATTCGCAAGGCCGTCGGCGCGCGCCGCCGCGACATCGTCAATCAATTTCTGTTCGAGGCCATGACCCTGACGCTTTTCGGCGGCATCCTCGGCGTGGTGCTGGCCGTCCTCATCAGTCAACTGATCATGTTCTTCGTGCCCTCTCTGCCGGCCGCGATCCCGATGTGGGCGGTCGTGACGGGACTGTTGGTGTCAATCGGCGTCGGCCTCGTGTTCGGCGTGTGGCCGGCGATGAAGGCCTCGCGGCTCGACCCGATTGAATGTCTACGTTACGAGTAGGACGGGCGAAACGAACGATCTAAGGCGGGCGTCATCAATTCACGCGATGACGCCCGCTTTCGATTTCCGGGGTGCGGTCTGTCTTTAACGGGGGCGCGCGCCGCGCTGATAACAAAGGCGCGCGCCGCGCTGAGATGGTGACGCGCGCGGCGTTTGCGCAGGGCATTTAGCGCGCGCACGACGGGAGACGGCGGCGAGCGCAAACGCCCTGCGCGGTCGGCGCGTAATTCAAAGGCGCGTTGGGGCGAGACGCACGACTTTGGAACTGCACGACTTTGGAATTGCACGACTTTGGAATTGCGCAGGGCGTTGTGCTAAATTCGATGTTCGTAAATTACATGTTGATCCGAAGGCGAAAAAAACATGTCGCCGGAATCTCCGATCAACGCGATCTTGCCTTGAAATCTCCCGCTTCGTTTTCCGCCTGAATTTCCCGGAGGGCTTCGTTTGATGTCCGCACGCTTTTATCTCTCGCTGCTCGCCGTGGTTTGCGCGTGCCTGCTCGCGCTCGCGCTGCTCTCGCCGAAGGGTACATCGGCGGCCGCGCCGCGCGCGTCGAACGAGACATTCGGCGCGTCGAACGCCGGCGCGGCGCGGCGCGCGCTCGCAGACGGCACGGCTTTGTTCCGGCGCAATCGCGCAGACCTCGCGCTCCCGCTCCTTGAATCCGCGCTGCGCCTCTTCACGGAGGCGAACGACCAGAACGGCCTCGCCGCCGCGTCCGACGCGCTCGGCGACATCTATCTGAGGCACGGGCAATATGCGACGGCCGGCGAGCATTTCCGCCGCGCCGCCGAAGCGTTCCGCGCGCGCGGCGAGACGGCCAACGCCGCGCTCATGTTCGCCAAACTCGGCGAGGCGTATTACCTCGCGGGCGACGAGCCGGCCGCACGAGCCGCCTTCGCGCGCATCGGCGAGGGCGGGAAGAATAACGACGGCGCGGGCGCGGGGCTGAGCGCCGGTGCGGGCAGAGGCGGTGGCGGAGGCCGCAACAACTCCGGCGCGGGCGGCTCGGCGACATTCGCCGCCGTCAGCGCGTTGCTGCCGGGGCTGGCTTCGTGTCCTTCGAGTCCTCCGGCGACCAACCCGAACAATGTCGCGCAGACGCTCGCGGGCGCGGCGAACAACGTGGCGGGCATCCTGACGCCGGGCGGCAACGCGCCGCCGAACACAGTTAATAACCCGCCCCGCAATTTGCCCGGCAACACGACCAACAATCCGGCGGGTAGGTCGCCGGGCGGCCGCCAGCCCGGCAAGCCTACGGGTAATTCGGCAGGCAATTCGTTGCGTAATCCTGCAAGTAATCCTTCGGGTTCGTCGTCCGGTAATTCGGCGGGCAGACCGTCGGGTAATCAACCGGGAAATCCATCGAACAATCCGAACGGCAACTCAGCGAACAATCCGGCCAACAATTCGCCGAACAATTCTGCGAACAACGAACCGCCGAACATGGGACGCGCGCCGAAGACGCTCGACGGCATCGGCCGCATGGACTTGCGCGTGATGGACGATCAGGGCAACCCGATTCGGGGCGCGAAGGGGCGGCTCTCGACCACGCGCCCGAACGGCATCTTCTGCGACTGTTGGGAAGAGACGAACGAGGCCGGCCGCGCCCTGCTGCCGCCGATCCACGTCGGCAAGGAGTTGAAGCTGGAAGTAAACGCGCCCGGCTACGAGCCGCTCGAACAGGTCGTTCCCGGCGAACGGCTCGCAGAGCCGTTCAAAGTCATTCTCAAGGCCAAGAACGCAGCGAACTCCGCCCCGCGAGGTTCGGGGCAAAAGCTCGCGCACGCGGTTATGCGACGGCCGCCCCAAGTGCCGAATAACCCGCCGCGGTCGTCCGAAGAGATCGACACCGCGTCCGCCGGACAACCGCACGAGGATGCGTCGGGCGCGGAGCACGCGTTGAAGGCGGAACCTGCCGCCAGCCCCGACTCTCCCTCCGCCTGCTTCGATCTCTATCGTCTCTTCATCGCCTACGCGACGCGCGAACTCCGGCTCGCGCGCGCCGACTTCGAGGGCAACCGCGCGGCCTCCGCGCAGGCGCACTATCGCAACGTGCTTGCCGCCGCGGACACGAATGCGCCCACGGGCAATCTCGCCGCCGCGCGCCTCTTCCGCGCCGTGGCGCGCACGAGTCTCGGCGACATCGCGCTGCGCCAGAGTCGTTTCAAGGAAGCCGTCGAGTTCTACGAGCAGGCCGCCTATATCGCGCGCAGGGACGGGCGTCCGGAGTTGACCTGGGGCGCGGAGCGCGGGCTAGGCAAGGCTTACTGGGTGATGGCAAACGGGGCGGGCGATGCGCAGTCCGAGGCCAAATATAGAAACGCCGCGCTCAATCATTACCGCTCCGCCATCGCCGTTATCGAGACGCTCTTTGCCGGCAGTCTGCGCGCCGACAACGCGCGGAGCAATTTTCTGGCGGCGACGAGAGACGTGTTTGAAGAGGCCGCGGGCGTGCTCGCCGAGTTGGTGCTGATGAATGCGCCGCCCGCCACGCCGCGCAGACAAGCGTCGTCGGCGCACGCGCCGGACGCGGCCGATGCGCGACCGCTCGAAGGACAATCCCTGGCTTACGCCGCCGAAGCCTTCGGCATCGTGGAGCAGGGCAAGGCGCGCTCGCTGCTCGACATGCTCGGCGAAGCGCGCGCGGAGGTGCGCGAGGGCGTGCCCGCCGCGCTCGTCGAACAGAAGGCGTCGAACACGGCGCGGCAACAGGAGATCGCGAGCCTGCTCGGCGGCGTCAGCCTGCAGGGCGATGTGCCGAAACGGACAATCACGGAGTTGGAGGCGGAACTGGAACGGCTCGCGGTCGAGTTCGATAGTCTGGAAAACCGGATCAGGACGAGCAGCCCGCGTTACGCCGCGCTCGTGCGCGCCGAACCGCTGACGCTCGCCGAAGTGCAAAAGCAGGTGTTGGACGACGCGACCGTGCTGCTCGAATACAGCCTCGGCGCGCACCAGTCGTACCTATTCGCGGCGACGCGCGACGGCCTGACCCTTCATCGCCTGCCCTCACGCGAACGGATCGAGCGACAGGCCATCGAGTTGCGGCAGAAATTGATCCCGGCGGGCGTGCGCCGCGCCATCGCGGGCATCAACGTGGAGAACACGCGCGGGCTGACGCTCGGCAGCCCCTCGACGGCGGGCGCGAACGTCGCCGCTTATGCGTCGGCCGCGCACGCGCTCTACCGGACAATCATCGCCCCGGCGGCCGCGAGCCTCGGCGGGCGGCGCGTGCTCGTCGTTCCCGAAGGCGCGCTCAACTACGTGCCCTTCGAGTCGCTGGTCACGACGACGGAAGGCTCCGACTACTCGGCGCTCTCCTATCTCGTCAGGACGAACGAGATCGTCTATGCGCCGTCCGCCTCGGTGATCGCGGAAGTGAGGCGGCAGGCGCGGCGCGTGGCCGCCGTGCGCGGCGGGATGCTCGTCGTGGCCGATCCGGTCTTCGACGCGGGCGACCTGCGCTTCCGTAGTTCGCCGCAGGGCGCGGCGGTGCGTTCGCGCGAATCGGCGCAACGCCTGTCGCTCGCGAGCGCGCTCGCGGACGTGACGAACGTGCGGAACAATAATTTGAAGTTGGTGCGCCTCGACGGCACGCGCTCCGAGGCTGAGGAGATCGCCCGGCTGGCGCGCGCCTCCGGCGGGCAGGCGGACGTGTGGCTCGACCTCGACGCCAACGAGGCGAACCTCCACGCGCGCCGCCTCGACGGCTACCGCGTCCTCCATTTTGCGACGCACGGGTTGCTCGACGCGGAGCGGCCGCAGTTCACGGGGCTGGCGCTCTCGCTCGTCGGGCAGGCGGAGGCCGACGGCTTCCTGCGCGTCGACGAGGTTTTCAATCTGCGGCTCGGCTCGCCGCTCGTGATGCTCTCGGCCTGCGAGACCGGCCTCGGGCGCGAACGGCGCGGCGAGGGCGTCATCGGGTTGACGCGCGCCTTCATGTACGCGGGCGCGCCCACCGTCGGCGTCAGCCTGTGGTCGGTCGGGGATAAGTCCACGGCCGAGTTGATGCCGGAGTTTTACCGGCGTCTGCTCGCGGGACGCACGGGCGCGCCGGCCGCCATGCGCGCGTCGCAACTGGCGATGATCGCGGGCAAGCGTTACAGCGCGCCGTTCTACTGGTCGCCCTTCATCATCGTTGGCGACTGGCGCGAACAGTGAAGTGTCGAAGACGGACGCGCGAGGCCGCCTTTCGAGCAACCTTGCGAGGCCGCCTTTCGAGCGAACTAAAGTCCGCCGTCAAAGCATCTCACGCGGCACGCGCGCGCTCTCTCCCCTGCCGGGCGAGCGCGCTTGCCGGGGATGGAAATTGTTCGCGCGGCGCGCGCGTTTGAGATAGAATCCCCACCCCTCTGGTGTTCTCAAGAGACGAGCCTGCCGGGCGTGGAAATCATTCTTCATAAATTGAGAGAAGGAGAAGACATGGCGAAAATGTTTATCTATGCGACCCGCGCGTTGTTCGTCGCGCTCTCGCTCGTCGCGTGCGGCTGGGTGAGCACGGCGGGCGCGCAGCAGCAGCAGCCGCAGCGTCAGAACCCTGCCCCCAACAAGAAGAAGAAGTTACCGCCGGGCGCGAAAGGCTTCGCGCAGTTCGCGGATCGCGACGCCTCGGACAAGCTCGTGACGGGCGGGGCCACGCGCGGCCAGTGCGCGAGCTATGATGAATTGATCGAGTGCGGAGTGGGACAGGCCGCGCAGGGCAACACCAGGGAGGCCATTGATTTTCTCACGCAGGCCGCGAAGCTAAAGCCCGAAATGTTTCGCCCGCAGTACACCCTCGGACAGATTTACGAGTCGCAGGGTAACTACAAGGAAGCCACTGCCGCCTACACGCGCGCCGTCGCGCTCAAGGTTGACGAGCGGGCGGGCGAGACGCCGGATGAAATCCTGAGCGCGTATTTCAACCTCGCCAACGTCTATGCGTTGACGAACGGGCACGCGCAGGCCGTCGCCGCTTTGCGCGAGGTCATTCGCCGCCTGCCCCGTCCCCTCCCCACACCCCATTACAATCTGGGTCTCTCTCAAGCCGCGCTCGGCAAACATCAGGAAGCCGTCAACTCTTTCAAAGAGGCGATCCGGATTAAGCCCGACTACTGGGAAGCCCATTACAATCTGGGCGTCGCCTACAGCAAACTCGAAGATTACCCGCAGGCCGTCGAGGCGTTCAAAAAGACGCTCGAAATCAACCCCGACGACGCGCAGGCGCGCTACAATCTCGGCCTCGCTTATTACTTCATGGACGATGCCAAATCGCTCGCGGCGCAAGTGCAGGCGCTGCAAAAGACCCGGCCGGAGCTGGCGAAGGAACTCGCCAGGCTGAACGGCAAATAAGCGTCGTCAACAGTTCCCAAGCGTGGCCGTAGCAGCAGAGGCCACGGCCGGCAATCACTCACAACGCCCGCGCGCGCGCGAAACAAAGGCAAGCTGTTTCGCGCGCGCGCGGGCGATTCAAACGGCGGCCTCCGGCCGTCGCGGCCGCTCATAGTTGTTCGAGCGCTTGCAGGTTGGCATTCGTCAAGCGCGTTAGAGTATATTGAGCGGCAGAGCAAATTCCCCCGTGTTTGAAGCGTTGCAATAAAATTTCAGAACGAGGATCGCAAATGAGAAACGGAGCATCTTACGCCCTGCGTACACTCGCCGTCTGCGCGTGCCTGACGTGGTGCGCCGCCCCTGCCCTGTCGGTCGCCGCGACCGGCGAAGGCGCGTCCGCCTTGCGCCCGCCGACGTTCGACGCGCCGCCGCAGGAACAGTCGAAAGATAAGAAGAATGAGAAGGACGAGAAGAAGGGGAAACCGCCGACCGTGCCCGAGGCGGAGTTGAAGGCGGCGAAGGCCATCGAAGCGGCCGCCGACGTGCCGGCGATGCTCGCGGCCGCCAACGACTTCTTTCAGAAGTACCCGAAAAGCCCCCTGCGCCCGCAGATCGCCCCGCTCATCGCCAACCGCATCGGCCAGATCGCAGACCCGGCGCAGCGCATCGCGCCGAGCGAAAGCTATCTGAAAGTGTTCACCGCGCCCGCGGACGCGGAACTCGTCAAAGAGCACCTGCTCGCCGGTTACACGGCGGCCAATCGCCTCGACGAAGCCTTCGCGCTCGCCCCCACCGCCGTCGATAAAAGCTACGACCCCGTGGCCGCGATGATCAACCTGACGCGCGCCGGTCTGGGCGAGGCCAGAAACAAAAACCCGAAATACGTCGCGCAGAGCAGGGAAATGGGAGCCAGGGCTATCGCCCTCATCGAGAGCGACAGGAAGCCCGAAGCTCTGCCCGCCGCGACGTGGAGCGATTACAAGACGCGCTGGCAAGCGCAGTTGTACCAGTGGCTCGCCATGCTCGCGCAGGAGGCCGGCGACAAGGCCGACGCCAAGGCCAAACTGACGCGCGCTATCGCTTTGAACGCGCACGATCCGATCAACTACGTGCTCCTCAGCGAGATGACAAACGGCGAATACCAGCGGCTCGTGCAACTGCAAAAGGCCGCGCCCGCCGGCGCGGAGAAAGACGCGCTGCTCAAACAGGCCGAGGCGCAGATGGACGAAGTGATCGATGCCTACGCGCACGCCGTCGCTCTCACGGAAGGCAACCCGCAGTACGACACGCTGCGCGCGGGACTGAAAGCAGACCTTGAGTCCTACTACAAATACCGCCATGCCAATTCGACCGCCGGCCTCCAGGCGTTGATTGACAAGTATAAAAAACCCTAGACCCCGCATCGCCACACGGACGGCAGCGCGAGCGGTTTTGATCCGGGGGCGAGCAGGTTTCGCGCGCAGGCAAAAGCGAGATGCAAATAAAAGCGGCTTCGTGAAATTCTCACGAAGCCGCTTTTATTGAACACGTGACGGTCGCCGGCAGGGAAGTCGCGCCGGCCGGAATTGTGAGAGGCGTCTGCTTAACCGTTACCGCGATCTTGCCCGCCGCCGCTGTTCTGTTCGCCACCGCTATTTGTGTTGCCACCGCCGCCCTGACTTTCACTCGCAGGGGCGATGCCGGCCTGTTCTTCGAGCGGCGGGAGCACCGCGGCCACCGCGCCACTCACCAACCCGGCCGCAGCGCCCGCCAGCACGCGGCGCACTATCCCTTTGGCCTGCTTGCCGCCGCCCTTCTTACTGCCGCCCTTCTTACTGCCGCCCTTCTTGGAAGACTTCGCGCCGCCCTTCTTAGACGCGCCCTTCTTACTGCCTCCGCCCGAAGCGGCCGACTTCTTGGTTGACTTCGACGCGCCGCCTTTCTTGCCTCCGCCCTTCGATGCGCCCGCGCCCTTCTTACCACTCGATGCGCCCGCGCCCTTCTTACCGGCCGCCGCGCCCCCGCCCTTGTTTCCGCCTTTGCCTGCGCCCTTACTCGCGCCTTTGCTCGCGCCTTTGCTTGCGCCTTTGTTTCCGCCTTTGCTTCCGCCCTTGCTCGCGCCCTTACCCGCCGCGCCGCCCCCGGAAGCCGTCTTCTTCTTGCTCGCTTTTTTCGCTGGCATAAGTTGAGTTCTCCTTAATTGGTTGCTGAGTCTTTCTATTGGTCACATCCTAATAAACTAATCCGCCACCGCACGCAAGAAAAAAGTTTGTCGCTATCTACGCTCATTCACCAGCGCGGGCACGAGAACACCCGCCGACCACATCCGGAACCGGAAGTGAAGCGCCCGTCTTACGGGGACACAACCCCCGACGCGCGCGGCCACGCGCAGGGACACACGGGCAGACACTGAAAGCAACTGAGGGGGACATGGGGAACAGCGCAGCGTTGAGAGCGGGTGTTGAGAGCGGGTGTTGAGGTCTGACACCGCAGGCGAGTTAATCGTCCCGTTTGTTCCCGTCACCCCGTCTCGCCCATACTTTGATTCCCGTCCCGCACGCCTGCGAGCGCCTCCATCAACAGTCGATTGCGTCCCGCATAAAATCCTTGACAGGCTTCGGCGACGCCTGATATAAGCCTTCATAACCTGGTTAATCGTTTACGTAAACGCTTAAGTCGCTTACACCACGAGTTCTACCCAAAAGGCTTGAGCATCAGACCAGGTTCCGGCTGGCTCTCAATATTACAATGCGAATCACGATAACAGGGGGGCATGGGGGCGTAAGTCTCTGGACGCGCGCCGATCTGCCCGCTCGCGCCTCTGCCCTGTGCGCCCGCGCCGTCATCACCCTGCCGGCGCGCATCGCCGTCTGTTGAAGGCATCCGGCGCGTGTGCGGCCTTACCGTCGCCGCGTGCGCGTTCTGAGGGATTTCGCTTTCGAGTCATTCGCGTCAAGCGCGCCGGCCTCTTTGCTCGCGTTCGGAAATGTTCTTTCGTTCGTCCAAAAATTCTCGTGCCCAGCGCACCTAAAGTTTGTCGTGTCAGGTTGGAGGAGGAGTCATGAAGTTGAATAAGCTGATCTCGTTTCTGCTGTTGACGTTCTTACTGGCTTGCGCCGCGTCCGTCTCGGCGCAGAGCGACCGCGGCACGATCACCGGTTCGGTGACAGACCCCAACGGCGGTCTCGTGGCCGGGGCGAAAGTCACGGCGACGAATATCAACACCGGCGAGGTGCGCGAGGCCACGACCTCCGACGAAGGCACTTACACGCTTCCCGAACTCGCCCCCGCGCCCTACCGCATCTCGGTCGAGGCTTCGGGCTTCAAGACCTCCACGCTCGAAAGCATCCAGGTGGGCGTGCAGAGCACGCGCCGCGCCGACTTCACGCTCGAACTCGGCGCGCTCACCGACGTGGTGACGATTACGGAAGAGAGTTCGCCCACCATCCAGACCGATTCGCCCGTCAGGCAAAGCAACGTCTCCGAGCGACAGGTGAGGGAACTGCCGCTCCTGGTGAACTCCGAGTCGGGCGGGCGCACGCCGCTGGCCTTCATCTTCCTCGACAGCAACGTCAGCGGGGCGGGCGGCGCGGCCGGCGGCGGCGGCAACGCCACCAACTTCCGCGTCAGCGGCGGGCAGGGTCTCGGCACGGAAATCCTCGTGGACGGCGCGAGCACGCGCCGCACGCAGAACGGCACGTTCTTCTCCGAAGTCGCCCCCGGCCCGAACGCCTTCCAGGAGTTCACGCTCTCGACCAGCACCTACTCGGCCGAGTTCGGCAATTCCTCCGGCGGCGTCATCAACTTCTCTCTCAAGAGCGGCGGCAACGAGTTTCACGGCGAAGCCTACGACTACATCCGCAACGAGAATTTCAACGCCAACACCTTCACCAACAACGCGCAGGGACGCGACCCCGTGACGGGCAGGGAACGGCTCGAACGTCGCCGCGACAACCAGAACGATTTCGGCTTTAACCTGAGCGGCCCGATCACCCTGCCGCACTTCGGCGAGGGCGGCCCGATGGTTCGCCGCTTCGAGAATCGCGCCTTCTTCTTCTTCAACTACGAGGGCTATCGCCGCACCACCGGCGCGAACGCGCTCATCACCGTGCCGACGGCGCGCATGCGCCAGGGCGACTTCGGCGAATTGCTGACCGACCCCTACGTGCTCAATTTCTTCGGCGGCCCGGTGCGCGTCTACAACCCGCGCCAGCCGGCCGGCACGCGCGACGCCATCCCGAACAACGACTACCGGCTCGTGCCCGGCTTGATCGACCCGGCGGGTCTCGCCGCCCTGCAGTTCTTCCCCCTGCCCAACACGACCGGCCCGAACGGTTCGAGCGTGTTCCGCAACTATCTCTCGCAGTCGATCATCCCACTGGAGTCGAACCAGTTCACCGTCAAGCCGGACTTCATCATCTCGGATAAACAGAAACTCACGCTCAGCTATTCGTATCGCCGCAACACGCGCATCGCGCAGGACGGGGGCGCGCCGCCGCCGCGCTTTCCGCTGCCCTTCACTTCGCAGGGCATCTTCGAGCAGGACTTCCGCTCGCACCTCGTGCGCCTGCAACACGACTACTCTTTCTCGCCCACCGTTCTCAATCACCTGAATCTGGGCTTCACGCGCTTCGACGTGGCGAACGCCAACACCACCGCCGGCTTCAACACCTCGACGCTCGGCATCCCCGTCAACGCGACGCAAAACGCCGCCTTCCCGCGCCTCGGCTTCCCCGGCTACGGCGAACCGTCCACGACTATCGACCCGCGCGGCTACCAGGACATCGGCTCGACCTTCTTCACCGACCGCATCCGCGACAACACCGTGCAGGTCTCGGACTTCGTCTCGTTCCGCATCGGCCAGCACTCGCTCAAGATCGGCGGCGACGTGCGCATCGGACAGTTCAACGTCGTGCAGAGGATCGACCCGGGCGGCACGTTCAATTTCAGGAACGACCAGACGGCGGCCGACCGCGACCCGAACGGCGGCTGGCCTATCGCCAGCCTCATCACCGGCGCGACGGAGTTCTCCTTCAACAGCACCAACTCGATTGACCCGGCCTTCCGCCAGTTGACGCAAGGCTACTTCATCAACGACGACTACAAGGTGACGCCGCGCCTGACCCTTAACCTCGGCCTGCGCTACGACCTGCCGGGGCTGCGCACGGAGGCGCGCGACCGCTTCCGCAGCTTCGACCCGAACGCCGTCAACCCCGACCCGCGCCTCGGCGGCCGTCGCGGCGCCATCGCCGGAGCCGCCGGGCAGGGCGGCGTCCAGGCGCAGTTCGATTCGCTCGTCCGCCCCGACCGCTCGAACATCGGGCCGCGCGTCGGCTTCGCCTATTCGCTGAACGATCAAACCGTGGTGCGCGGCGGCGGCGGTCTCTACTACGCGCCCGTCCTTTACGGATCGGGCGGCGGCGGCGACATCAACACCGGCACCATCGGCTACAACACCGGCAGCGGCCCGCGCACTCCCGACGGGCGCAACGCGCGCTTCTTCCTCAGTTCTTATCCTTCGATCCCGGCGGTTGATCCGGGCGGCCAGTTCGTCTTCAACGACGGCGGGCAGGACGTGCAGTTCTTCGACCCGACCTATCGCACCGGGCGCACGATCCAGTACAGCCTCGATCTGCAACGCCAGTTGCCTTACAACTTCGCCGCCTCTATCGGCTACATCGGCCACAAGGCGACGCGCCTGCGCTCCGACTTCGGGCGTCTGAACGCGCTGCCGCTCGATGCGCTCCGCCTCGGCTTCCCGCTGCTCGATAGAAACATCAACAGCCTGAGCGTCGCGGATCGCGCCTATGCGGCGAGCGTCGGCTTCCCGCTGCCGGCCAACGGCGATGCCGTGTTCCAGGGCTTCAACGGCACGGTGGCGCAAGCCCTCAGGCCGTTCCCGCAATACCGCAACATCAACAACATCCTCGAAAGCCAGGGCACGAGCGATTACAACGCGATGCAGCTCAAGCTCGACCGGCGCTTCTCGCGCGGCATCCAGTTCGGCGCGTCCTACACCTTCTCGAAACTGCTGACGGACGCCTCCGAAGACGTACTCGGCGGCGGCCGCGTCAACAGCATCCTGCAATTCCCCAACGACCGCGGCGCGCAGCGCACGGTCTCGCCCAACAACCCGACGCACGTCTTCGTCGTCAACTACCTGCTCGAACTGCCGTTCGGCAAGGGGCAGCGCTTCCTCAATCGCGGCGGCATCGTGGACAAGCTCTTCGGCGGCTTCCAACTGAGCGGCATCCAGCGCTACCAGTCGGGCTTGCCGCTGCCCTTCTTCACCACCAACAGCGACACGCGCGGCTTCCTCGACCTGTTCGGCGTCGGCGGCAACATCCGCCTCAACCTGACGGGGCAGCCCATCGCCGTCGCCAACGGTCGCGACACGATCATCACGCGCGGCCAGACGCCCGGCATACAGGTGTTGAACCCCGGAGCGTTCTCAACCCCCGATCCCTTCAGGACTAACCTGGCGGTCGGCACGGCAGCCTATGCCGCTTACTACGCCAACCCGCGCCGCTTCTTCGGCACAGCCCCGGCCTTCCTGCCGAACGTCAGGTCGGACAAGTTCTCCAGCGAGAACATCAGCCTCCTGAAGAAGACGCGCATCACGGAGACCGTTTTGTTCGAGGTCGGCGCGGAAGCCTTCAACGTCTTCAACCGCACGCGCTTCTTCGCGCCGACGACCGACTTGAACGACGCCAACTTCGGTTTCCAGAGCTACATCAACGACGAGAACATCTACTCGCCGCGCGTCGTCCAACTGCGCGTGCGTCTGGTCTTCTAGTCCGGCCAATTGAGAGATGAGCGGGCGGCGCGGGGAAAGTGAAGCAGTAACTCTTCCCGCGCCGCTCATTTTCACCCGTCGCGGCGCGCGCGTGCCGCAACATCCGCACACACTTCGACCCATGCCGCGCTTGCCGCCAAGTCCGTATCGTTTGGCCGCGCTTCTCGTCAGCCTCTCGGCTGCCGTCGCGGCGCACAGCCTTCCCG
Source organism: Pyrinomonadaceae bacterium (assembly GCA_035645855.1). Taxonomy (GTDB): domain Bacteria; phylum Acidobacteriota; class Blastocatellia; order Pyrinomonadales; family Pyrinomonadaceae; genus JAIVJZ01. The sequence continues at coordinate 22,515 of DASQLU010000070.1, read as the reverse complement.
CGCCCACGCCCGCGCCGCCGCTTTCCGCGTCCCGCGCCGCCACGCCGCCGCTTGCTGCGCCCGTCGCCGCCGCGCCGCTTCCCGCTCCGCGTTCCTCCGCGCACGGCGTCGCATCATTCGTTGCGCCGCGCGCGGCGCAAAAGTCCGCCGCCACCAACACGGCCGGCGCGTCCCCTTCGCGCCGCGCCGACAACGCTTCGACCCTCATCGCGCAGGGCATCGCCGCACTTGAGAATGCCGACGCCGCGACGGCCAAAACTCTCTTCGAGCGCGCCCTCAAGCTCGATCCGAAGCGTGTCGAGGCGCACACCTATCTCGGCGTGATCGGCGAGCGCGCGGGCGATCTCGCCGGAGCCGAGACGCATTTCGCCGCCGCCGCACGCCTCGCGCCGCGCTCGCCCGAGGCGCGCAACAACTACGGCGCGATCCTCTTCCGGCGCGGTCGCGCCGCGCTCGCCGCCGCCGAGTTCGAGGCGTCGCTCAAGCTCGACCCGCGCCAGCCGAGCGCGCTCGTCAACCTGGCGCAAATCCGCTTCGCTTCAAACGCGCCCTCAGACTTGCGTGCCGCCCGCGATCTCTTCGAGCGCGCACGCGCCATTGCGCCCGACCCGGAGATCGCGCGCGCGCTCGTCGTCATCGCCCTGCGCCTCAACGAACGCGACGCGGCCGCCGCCGCTTACCGCGACTACGCCGCGCTCCATGCCGCTCGGGCGGGGGCGGACTCCGGCGTCGTGGATGCCCCGGCGGAAATCTCCACGCCCCGCGCGCGCGCGGAACTGGGCGCGGCTCTGCTCGAAGCCGATTTGCTAGAGGCGGCGGCGGCCGAGTTGAACGCCGCCCTGTCGGCCGACCCTGCGAACGTCGAGGCGGTCGTGAGTCTGGCGCGAGTCCATCGCGCGCGCAAAGAAGTGGCGGCCGCCGGCCGCCTGTTGGAGACGGCCGTCGCGCGCGGCATAGACGCCGCGCCCGTCTATGCCGCGCTCGCCGATCTCTACGAGTCAATCGGCCGCGTCGAGAACGCGATCCCGGCGATGCGGCTCGCGGTCGAGCGCGCGCCCGCGAGCGAGGATTATCGCTTCCGCTACGCTTTGCTCCTGGTCAACTCGCAAGCGCCGAAGGCCGCCGTCATCCGTCTGCAGGAAGCACTGCGCGAGTTTCCGCGTTCGGCGAAGCTCTGGTTCGCGCTCGGCCTCGCCTACATGACCGAGCACCAGAGCGTGGAGGCCGCCCCCGCGCTCGCGCGCGCCGTCGAACTCGACCCGCAGGCCGCACCCGCGCTCGCCTATCTCGGACTGGCGCACGCCGAGCAGGGACGCTATACGGAAGCCATCAAGTTTTACGAGCGCGCCGTCGCGGTCAATCCGCAACTCGCCACCGTGCATTATCTTCTCGCGGACATTCTCCTCAAGCAAAATCCGGCCGACACCGTGCGCCCCGAAAAGGCTCTGCTGCGCGCCGTCGAACTCGACCCGACGCTCGCCTCCGCGCGCCTCGCGCTCGGCAAACTCTACGCGCGCACGGAGCGTCTGGATTCGGCCGCCGCACAACTCACGCGCGCCGTCGCTCTCGATCCGAATTCGGCCGAGACGCACTACCAGCTCGGCCGCGTCTACACGCGCCAGCGGCGCACGGCCGAAGCGCAGACCGCGCTCGCCACCTTCAAGCGTCTGAACGAAGGGCAGAAGGAACAGGCGCAGAACGAGCGCAAAGAGATCGTGCGGCGGCTTGCCAACGTCCATTTTTAGCGACGCGGTTTTCTTGGATTGAACGGGGGAAGGCAGTGATGAAAAAGTTTTCGCTCATATTGATTTTGGCCGTGGCCGTGTCCGTGGCCGCGGGGTTCGCCAAGGCGCAGGAGACGCCCGCGTCGCCGGCGCAGCAGCAGCAGTCGCCACAGGTCGAAGAATGGGCTGACACCTTCGACGGGCGGCAACTGGACGCCGCGAAGTGGGAGCGTTTCAGCTTCGAGGGCACGAGCGGCGGCAAACTCAAACTGGAAGGGGGCGAATTGCGCATGCGCGGCATGCACCGCTCGCGTTCCGGCATCCGCAGCAAGCAGAGTTTTACGAGCGACCGTTTCATCTTCGAGGGCACGATCACGAGGGTGGATTTGCCGCTGCCCGCGCCGAATGAGAAGGGCACGCCGCCCGGCTCGGCCGTCCTCGCCATCATGTTCGACGGCTCCGGGCGCAATCGCATTGAGTGGCTGCTGACGAGCGAAAAGACGCTGGAAGCGTGGGCGGTGATAGACGGCGCGGGCGAGCGGCTCGACGACCGCAAGCTCGGCACGAAGCTCAAGAACCCGACGCTCGGCATCGTCAGGCGCGGCGACGAGTTTCTCTTCATGCTCAACGGGCAGGAAGGTTTGAAGAAGACCATCAGGAACATGCCCCGCTCCTTCCGCGTGATGCTCTATGGCTGGAGCAGCGCGGAGAACGGCTGGGATTCCATGCGGCTGGTGATGGCGAAGTAAACAAAGTTGATGAGGCAAACTCCGACATACGACATCAAAGGCCGGCGAGCGAAGGCGGCCGGGGCATCTCTCGCCCTCCGCGCTCCGTCTCGCATTATCCGCGCCCTGCCTCGCGTTATGCGCGCCCGCCCCCGCGTCGCCCGCGCTCGGCTGTCGGCCGTCTGCGCTCTGCTGCTGTCGGTCGCGTCCGCCGCCGCCGCCGTCGGCGTCGTTCTCGCGCAAACGCGCAATCGCCCGAACCGCCCTGCGCGAAGCGGCGCGACGCGAACTTATACGAACCCCGTCTTCGACGAAGACTTCCCAGACCCGACCGTCGTCCGCGCCTCGGACGGCTTCTACTACGCCTACGCCACGCAGGCCATCATCGCGGGCGGCCAGACCATCAACATACAGGTCACGCGCTCGCGCGACCTCGTCACCTGGGAACGGCTCGGCGACGCGCTGCCGGTCAAGCCCGCCTGGGCGAACCAGACGCAGAAGTTCTGGGCGCCGCACGTCAGCCAGCACGGCGACACCTTCTACCTCTACTACTCGGCCGACCCGAACACGCTCACCGGCCTGTGCCTCGCCGTCGCCACGGCGAAGCAGCCGCAGGGGCCGTTCACGGACATCGGCAAACCGCTCAAGTGCGGCAAGTCTTTCGTCAACATCGACCCGATGGCCTACGACGATCCGCGCACGGGCAAGCGCCTGCTCTACTGGGGTTCCGGCTTCGAGCCGCTGCGCGTGCAGGAGTTGGCCGCCGACCGCGTGAGTTTCAAGCCCGGCAGCCGCGCGCGCGAAGTGGCGTTCCCCATCAAGACCGAAGACCCTGCGAATTATCAACGTCTCATCGAGGGCGCGTGGGTAACCGAGCGCGACGGCTTTTATTATCTCTTCTTCTCCGGCGACAACTGCTGCGGCGACAAGGCGCACTACGCCGTGATGGTCGCGCGCTCGCGCTCGGCCGAAGGGCCGTTCGAGACACTGGCCTCGGCGACGGGCGAACCGCAAAGCGTCATTCTCGCGGCGGGCACGCGCTTCATCGCGCCCGGCCACAACTCCGTCGTGCGCGACGCGGCCGGCGACGACTGGCTCATCTATCACGCCATAGACGCGACGAAGCGCACAACCGAGGCCATCGCCGGCGACCGCGACGTGCGCCGCATCATGCTCATGGATCGCCTCATCTATCGACGGGGCTGGCCGCGCGTGGAATGGGGCAGCCCTTCGACGCTCGCAAAACCCGCGCCCGTCATCGCCCCCGTCGCCGCGCCGGGCGCGCGTCGCTAAAGTCGCATTGAGCGCGCGTCGCTGAAGTCGCGCTGGGTGCGCATCGCTGAAGTCACACTGAGAGCGCGTCGCTGAAATCGCACGCGCTCACGCGTCGCCCTGACATCACGGCGGGAGTGCGACGCTGAAATCACGGCGCGCGAGCGTGTGTATGTGTCGCGGGCGGGAAATGAAATTGTTCGCGCGGTCGGTTAGAATCCGTGCTTTAATCTTGCTTCACCCGACAGGCTGGAATCAGGAGCGACATGCAACGCAGGCAGATCACTCTGGAAGACGGACGCTATCTCATCTTCTACACCTTCGAGGAAGCGGCAGCGTCCGCAAGCCCGGACACCGACGGCGACGACGCGGCGGGCGCGGCCGAATCCAACGGCGGGCACGCCGAGCCGGACGCAGAGCCGCAGGCGACGGAGGAGAAGCGTGTCTGAACTTCGCTGGAATCCTTTGATGGGCGAGTGGGTGGCGACGGCCACACACCGGCAGACGCGCACCTTCCTGCCGCCCGCCGATTTCTGTCCGCTCTGCCCCACCAAGCCCGGAGGCTTTCCCACGGAAATCCCCGAACCCATTTACGACATCGTCGCCTTCGAGAACCGTTTCCCCAGCCTGCAACCCGCGCCGCCCGCCCCGGCCGTCGAAGCCACGCAGCTTTACCCAGTGCGCCCGGGGCTGGGCGTCTGCGAGGTGCTCGTCTATACGCCGCACCACGATTCGACGCTCGCGCGCGAACCCGTCGAGCAGATTCACAAACTCATCCGGGTCTGGACGGATCGCTTCCGCGCGCTCTCCGAGCACGAGTTCGTCGAGTACGTCTTCATCTTCGAGAATAAGGGCGAGGCCATCGGCGTTACGCTCCACCACCCGCACGGGCAGATTTACGCCTACCCGTTCATCCCGCCGCGCGTCGCGCGCGAACTGGAACAATCGCGCGCGCACAAAGACGAGACGAATCGCTGCCTGCTCTGCGACATTCTCGCCGGCGAACAAAAGGACGGCCGCCGCGTCGTCGCCGCGAACGATTCCTTCGTGGCCTACGTGCCGTTTTTCGCGCGCTACCCTTACGAAGTCCACATCGCGAGCGCGCGCCACCTGCAAGCCCTGACCGACATGAACGGCGCGGAGCAGCGCGACCTCGCAGCCATCCTCAAGACCATCCTCGTCGCATACGATAAACTGTTCGACCTCTCGTTTCCCTACATGATGGTCTTGCACCAGCGACCCACGGACGGCGGCGACTACGACCACTATCATTTCCACATCGAGTTCTATCCGCCGCTGCGCACGGCGACGAAGTTGAAATACCTGGCGGGCAGCGAATCGGGCGCGGGGATGTTTATCAACGACACGCTCGCCGAAGAGAAGGCCGCCGAACTGCGCGCGCACGTCCAACCCGTCGCCTGGCAAACGCCGCGCGCGGGCGAGCCGGGCGAGCCGGGCAAGTCGGGCAAGTCGGGTGAGTCGGGTGAGCCGAGCGAGTCGGGCGAGCCGGGCGGGAAAGGAGGGGGGCGTTGATTGAAACGGCCGCGCTCCGGCGCGCTTTCACGGATTTGTACGGCGCGGCGGGCGATGCCCCGCGCCTGTTTCGCGCGCCCGGCCGCGTTAATTTGATCGGCGAGCACACGGACTACAACGAAGGCTTCGTGCTCCCGATGGCGATTGACCGCGAGACGTGCGTCGCCGCGCGCGCGCGCCCAGACCGGCGCGTGCGCGTCTTCTCCGTCAACCTCGGCGAACACGCGGAATTCGATCTCGACCATCCGGGCGCGCGCGAGCGCGGCATCTGGCTGGACTACGTGGAAGGCATCGCGCACGCTCTCGAACGGCGCGGCGTGCGGCTCGGCGGCGCAGACCTCGCCATCAGCTCGGACGTGCCGGTCGGCGCGGGGCTGTCTTCCTCAGCCGCGCTCGAAGTCTCCGCGGGGCTCGCGCTCGCTTCAATCGCGGGCGTGGAAGTTGACCGCGTCGAACTCGCGCTCGCCGGGCAGGAAGCCGAGCACACGTATGTCGGCGCGAAGGTCGGCATCATGGATCAATTCATCGCCGCGCTCGGCCGCGCCGGCCACGCGCTCCTGATCGACTGCCGCACGCTGGAGACACAGGCCATTCCCGTGGACACCACGGAGACGCTCGTCGCCATCTGCGATACGCGCGTGAAGCACGAGTTGTCCGCGTCCGAGTACAACACGCGCCGCGCCGAGTGTGAAGAGGGCGTGGAGTTACTGAGGCGCGCGGGTCTTGAAGGCATAGGCGCCCTGCGCGACGTGAGTGAGGCGGATTTGGATCGTTACGGCCGCGCGCTGCCGGAAGTGGTCGGGCGACGCTGCCGCCACGTCGTCACGGAGAACGCGCGCACGCTCGACGCCGCGGGCGCGCTCAGGGAAGGGCGGCTGGAAGAGATGGGACGACTGATGTTCGCGAGCCACGAATCGCTCAGCCGCGATTACGAAGTGAGTTGCCGCGAACTCGACGCGCTCGTTCGGATAGCCACGTCGCTCGCGGGCGCGACGCTCGGCGCGCGCATGACGGGCGGCGGCTTCGGCGGCTGCACCGTCAACCTCGTCCGCCGAGACCGACTCGAACATTTTCGCGAGACCGTTACACGCGAATACACACGCGCCATCGGCCACGCGCCCGATATTTACGTGTCCGAGGCGGGCGAAGGAGCGAAGGAGATAAACGATGAAGGATGAATGATGAACGATGAAGTAAGAGCATTTGTCTTTACTTCATCGTTCCGCGTTCATCCTTCATCGTTCAGCCAACATGCGTATCAAAGACGTGGCGCGGGAGGCGGGCGTTTCGACGGCGACCGTCTCGCACGTCATCAACAAGACGAGGCGGGTCACGGACGAGACGCGCGAGCGTGTGCTCGGCGCTATCGAGCGGTGCGGCTATTACCCGAACGCGCACGCGCGCCAACTCGCCTCCGGGCGCAGCAACACGCTCGGCCTGATCATCTCCGACATCTCGAACCCGTTTTTCCCCGAACTCGTCAAGTCAATCGAGCGTGCGGCCTTCGAGCGCGGCTACGATCTGATTTTGTCGAACACGAACTACGAGGCCGAGCGCACTTCGAGCTACGTGCAGCGGCTCATCGAGCGCAAGGTGGCGGGCGTCGCGCTGATGACTTCGGAAATGGACTCCGCGCTCGTCGGCGAACTGGCGCGGCGGCGCGTCTGCGTCGTCTTTCTCGATTTGGGGAGCGCGGGGCAGTGCATGAACAACATCGTCGTGGACTACGACACGGGGATCGAAGAGGCCATCGCGCACCTCGTCGCGCTCGGACATCGTGAGATCGCTTTCGTCGGCGGGCCGCGCCCGCTGCGCTCGGCCGTCAAGCGGCTCGATGCTTTCCGCGCCTCGCTCGCGCGCCACCTGCCCGAAGCCTCGCCGCAGGTGTACGACGGCGATTTCAAACTCGACGGCGGGCGTCGCGCGGCGCGCGCCCTGATGGAGCGCGGCGAAGAGATGCCGACGGCCGTCGTCGCCGCCAACGACATGATGGCGCTGGGGCTGATGCAGGAGTTTCGCGAGTGCGGCGTTGAAGTGCCGCGCGACGTGTCGGTCGTCGGTTTCGACGACATCGCCTTCGCCCGGCTGGCCGCGCCGCCGCTGACGACCGTCAGCCTGCCGCGCGAAGAACTCGGCCGCCGCGCCGTCGAAGCGCTCATCGCCAGCCTTGAGCATTCGGAGCATCAGGGGACGGACATCCACATCGCGACGCGCCTCGTGGCGCGCCTCTCGACCGGACGCGCGCCCGCGCGTCTCGCCGAAGGCCACCCGGTGGACGCCGGCGCGAACACGCGGCGCGGCGCAACGCGCGTGGGAGATCGTTAAAGCGAGTTGCTGAATCGAACGGAGATAAAGCCTTCACCAACGCAGGCACGGAGGGCACGAGGGAGCGCGGAGAAAAGCAGAGACGATTTCAAATTTGAAATTTCAAAATGGCTGTTCTCTGTGTCCGTTGTGTGTCCGTGGTGCGGAGTCTCGTTGTTTAATCCGATCCAAAGACCATTTGTGTCTGGAGCGAGGGGCAATTTAAAGATGCAAAAAACAGAACTCAAATCTTCGCCGCACGCGCCGGCCGTGAGAGGCGCGCTCGGCCGTGCGGTCTTCATGGCCGCGCTCGTGTGCGCGTGCGTTGCGACGACGGCGACGGCGCAGTCGCGCGCCGTCTATACGAACCCCGCGCTCGCGGGCGACTATCCCGATCCGTCCGTCATTCGCGTCGGTCAGGACTACTGGGCGACGGCCACCTCTTCCGAGTGGGCGCCGGAGTTTCCCATCATGCATTCGCGCGATCTGGTCAACTGGCGCGTCGTCGGCGCGGTCTTTCAGCGGCGTCCCGCGTGGTCTGTCGGCAACTACTGGGCGCCGGAAATCGCCGAGGATCGCGGTCGCTTCTACATCTATTACACGGCGAAGAAGAAGGACGGCCCGCTCTGCGTCGCCGTCGCCACGGCGCGCCGCCCGCAGGGGCCGTACACGGATCACGGCCCGTTAGTGTGTCAGGAAGTCGGCTCGATTGACGGCTTCCACCTCCGCGATGAGAACGGACAGCGTTATCTCCTGTGGAAGGAAGACGGCAACAGCCGCAGCGTGCCCACGCCCATCTGGGCGCAGCCGCTCTCGCCCGACGGCACGCGCCTCATCGGCGAAAAGCAGGAATTGATTCGCAACGATCAGGCGTGGGAGAAGCACGCCTCGCTGCCTTACGGCGACCTGGTCGAAGGGCCTGCGGTCGTCCGGCGCGGCGAATATTTCTACATGTTCTATTCGGGCAACTTCTGCTGCGCGCGCGAGTGCAACTACATGATCGGCGTGGCGCGCTCGCGCAAACTTCTGGGGCCGTGGGAGAAGAACCCCGCGAACCCGATCATGCGCGGCAACGACGCCTGGAAATGCCCCGGTCACGGCACGGTCGTGAGCGATGCGCGCGGGCGCGACTACATGTTGTATCACGCGATGGACGCGAAGGATTTCGTCTACGTCGGCCGTCAGGCGCTCGTCGACGAGGTGCGCTGGGGCACGGACGGCTGGCCGACGATCAATCAGGGTCGCGGCCCTTCGGTGCGCGCCGCCTCGCCGCACGGCTTCAACGAGCGCAACGCCGAACATTTCTTCTTCGACGACTTCACCGCGCCACGGCTACAACCCGGCTGGCAGTGGCCGCAGGCGAACGAACCCGTCATGCGCACGGAGAGCGCGCGCGGCGGTCGCCTCATCCTCGCGCCGACCGCGGCGCAGGCGACGAACCCCATCGGCGCGGTCGTCGCGCGCCTCGCCACGGTCGGCGACTACGATGCGACGGCGCTCATCGACACGCGCGCGTTGCGCGGGGGCGCGCTCGCGGGACTCGCGGCCTACGGCGACGCGGAGAACGCGCTCGGCGCGGCCACAGACGGCCGCAACATCGTCCTCTGGCGGCGCGAGAAGAACGAGCAGAAGGTCGTCACCACTTTGGCGGACGCCGTCGGGCGCGCATCGCTCGTCTATTTGCGCATGACGGCGGACGACGCGCGCAGGTATCGTTTCGCGGTGAGCGAAGACGGCAACCGCTGGCGGAGCGTGGGCGGCGAGTTGGACGGCGAGTATTTGCCGCCGTGGGACAGGGGCGTGCGCATCGCGCTCACGTCGGGCGGCGCGGCGGGCGCGTCGGCCAAATTCGAATGGTTGAGGATCGCGCCGGCGGGCGGGCGACGCGCGACCCGCAGATAATGCGAGCGCGACGCGCGGAGCGTTGATAATGTGAGGGGCTGCGGCGGCCTTCTTCCTACGCCCCTCGTGCTTTTCCTCGCGGTCTTCATCTTTTGTTCGTTGACCGGGTTCTCGTTGGCGCGGGCGTGGACTATTCGTCCGCTGTCCCTATAAAAACTTTTCGAGGTGAAAAATGAAAGCAACAGTCGGTGTGCGAAAGTCTTTGGCGTTCCTGGTGGCGATGTTGTTTGTGGCCGCGCTCGTGCTGGGCGGTTGTCGTAAGGAGAGCGGCGGCGGTAGTGGTGGCGGCGGCACGGCGGGCGGTGGCGGCGGGCAGGGCGGCGGCAAGAAAGTGATCGGCTTCTCGCAGATGGAGATGGACGGGCCGTGGCGCATCGCCGAGACCGAGAGCATCAAGAGCGAAGCGGCGAAGCGACCCGACAGGTATGACCTGCGCGTGACGGTGGCGCAGGGCGACACGGCCAAGCAGGCCGCCAACGTCGAAGACCTCGTGGCGCAGCGCGTGGACGCCATCTTCCTCGCGCCGCGCGAGACGGCCGGCTTCGAGCAGGCGCTCGAAACCGCCCGGAGCAAGAATATCCCGGTCATCCTCGTCGACCGCGAGACCTCCGGCACGGCGGGCGAGGATTTCGTCACCGTGCTCAAGTCCGACTTCGTCAAGCAGGGGCAGCGCGCCGCCGAGTGGCTCGCCAAAGCCGCGAACGGCAAAGCCAACATCGTGGAACTGAGCGGCACGAGCGGCGCGTCCGTCACGGCGGATCGCGCGAAGGGCTTCAAAGACGAGATCGCCAGGCACCCGGAGATGAAGATCATCCAGTCGCAGACCGGCGACTTCAATCGCTCGAAGGCGCGCGACGTGATGCAGAACATCATCCAGGCGCTCGGCAAACAGATCACGGCCGTCTACGCGCACAACGACGAGATGGCGCTCGGCGCTATTCAGGCGCTCGAAGCGGCCGGGATGAAGCCGGGCACGGACGTCTTGATCGTCTCCGTCGACGGCCAGAAGAGCGCGCTGCAAGCCATCCTCGACGGCAAGATGAACGTGACCATCGAGTCCAATCCGCGCTTCGGCCCGCTCGCGTTCGCCACGCTCGAAAAATTCTGGGCGGGCGAAAAACTTCCGCCCATCGTCGGCATCGAAGATCGCCTCTTCGACAAGACGAACGCGGCGCAGTTTTTGAACGAAGCGTACTAAAAGAGTTTCAAGTTTCAAGTTTCAGGTTTCAAGTTAAAGACCGAAGAACTTTTCAGTTCTGAAACTTGAAACCTGAAACCTGAAACCCTCAGTCTTGAAACTTGAAACTTGAAACCTGAAACTTATTATGCAGAACGAGTCAGTCCTCCGCATGGAGGGCATCACGAAAATCTTTTCGGGCGTGACGGCGCTTGCGAACGTCTCGCTTGAGTTGCAGCGCGGCGAGGTGCACGCGCTCGTGGGCGAGAACGGCGCGGGTAAATCCACGCTGATCAAGATCATGACCGGCGCGTACACGCGCGACGGCGGGGAGATGTTTCTGGAAGGCCGCCCCGTGGATTTTCGCACGCCGGAAGATGCGCAAGGCGCGGGCGTCGTGGCCGTCTATCAGGAAGTCAACCTGCTCACCTATCGCACGGTGGCCGAGAACATCTACCTGGGGCGCGAGCCGCGCTTAGTCACTAAACAACCAATCGGACAGCTAACAAGTCTCTTACTAGCTGTCTTAGGCTTGCTATGCTTTTTTCTGCCATGGGTTGAGGTGAACTTGTCAGCGGCATCGCTTAGTGTCAGCGGCTTTCACCTTGCGACTGGTGGGAATCTAGGTGGACTAAATATTTCGGGTTTAGTAAGTCTGCTGCTAATACCGTTGAGCCTGCTTGTAGTAATACTTGGCTTGTTAGTCAAAAAACGCTTTGCTCTTAACAGCCGAGAAATCTCTATACTGCTTGTCGCTGTGGGCACTTTAAATTTAGTGATAATGATTTATCACTATACTTCTTTTAGCGCGCAACTAAATCAGAACGTATTTGGCATAGCCATCCAGAATGCACTCGCGATTCGCGTCGGAGCATTTATCACCTTAATGAGCAGCCTCGCTATAGCAATTATAGGCTTAGTCAGCTTGTTCTTGAATCAGTCCTCACAATCTACTCCAGACGCAACACCACCGAAAGAGGCAGGAATAAAAACTGGTTTAATTGATTGGAAGCGGATGAACGCAGACGCTGAAGCTCTTCTGAAACGGCTCGGCCTCGACATCGATCCGCGCGCGCCGCTCGGCAGTCTCAACATCGCGCTCCGGCAGATGGTGGCGATTGCGCGCGGCGTCTCGTTCGACGCGAAGGTCGTCGTGCTCGACGAGCCGACGAGTTCGCTCACCGAACACGAGGTGCAGATTCTCTACGACGTGATCCGGCGGCTCAAGGCCGAGGGCACGGCCGTCGTCTACATCAGCCATCGATTCGACGAGTTGTACACGGTCTGCGACCGCGTGACTATCCTGCGCGACGGAAAGTTTGTCGCCACGCGCCCGCTCGCGGGGCTGGAGAAGATCGATCTCGTCTGCCTCATGCTCGGCAAGCAGCGCGAGGAGTTGCGGCAGGGCACGACCGCTTTCAGGCACGCGGGCACGGCCGCCGGGGAGACGCCGCTCCTGAGCGCGGAGAATCTGAAGCGCGGGCGCAAACTGAACGACGTGACGGTGGAAGTGGCGCGCGGCGAGATCGTCGGCATGGCCGGCCTGCTCGGTTCGGGGCGGACGGAGACGGCGCGCGCCATCTTCGGCGCGGACAGCGTCGAGGCGGGTGAGGTGCGCCTCGAAGGGAAGACCATCAGGCGTGGCTCCGTCAACGAGGCGATTGATTCCGGCATCGCGTTTCTCACGGAAGACCGGAAGGCCGAAGGCATCATTCCCGAACTCTCCGTGCGCGAGAATCTGACGCTCGCCGCGCTGCCCGCGCTTTCGACGCTCGGCGTCGTCTCGCGCGCGCGCCAAACCGAGATCGTGGACAAGTTCATGAAGCGGCTCGGCATCAAGGCCGCGAACGCCGACCAGAAGATTCGCGAGTTGTCCGGCGGCAATCAGCAGAAAGTTCTGCTCGCGCGCTGGCTCTGCAAGAACCCGAAGTTTCTCATCCTCGACGAGCCGACGCGCGGCATAGACATCGGCGCGAAGGGCGAGATTCAGGCGCTCGTGGGCGAACTGGCGGAGAGCGGCCTCGGCGTCCTGATGATCTCTTCGGAGTTGGAGGAGTTGGTCGAGGGCAGTTCGCGCGTCGTCGTCATGCGCGACGGGCAGCGCGTGGGCGAACTGCGCGGCGCAGACATCTCGCAGGACAACATCATCCGCGCGATGGCCGAAGGCGCGGGCAATGACGCGACCGCCGCCTCAACCGCCACTACGCACGTTACCGACACCACGCCGCCCGCCGCCACGCCGCCCTCGGAAGGAGCTTGAGAGAGAGATGCAGAACGCCACCCCCGTCAATAGCGCGGGCGCGAGCCGCCGCCGGCGCAGCACGCTTCTCGCCGACTACGGCCCGACTTACGGCGCGCTCGGTGCGCTCGTCCTGCTCGTCCTGTTCAACGTCCTGTTCACGCCGAATTTCGCCGACGTGAACAACTTCCGCAACATCCTGCTGCAAGTCGCGCCGACCGTGCTCGTCGCCGTCGGCATGACGCTCGTCATCGCGACGGGGGGGATAGACCTCTCGGTCGGCTCGGTGATGGCGATTGCCGCCGCGCTCGCCGCGACGAACCTACAGCACGGGCTGCTGCCCGCCGTGCTCCTCGGCCTCGCCGCCGCGCTCGCCGTCGGCCTCTTCAACGGCGCGCTCATCTCCGGCTTCCGCATCCAGCCGATCATCGTCACGCTCGCGCTTCTCATCACGGGGCGCGGCGTGGCGCAGGTGATCAGCCGGGGCGGGCAGATCATTTTGATCGACAACCAGAATTTCATGTCGCTCGGCAAGGGTTTCATCGGCCCCGTGCCGATGTCTGTCCTGCTGATGCTCCTGATCGTCGGCGTGGCGATCTTCGTGATGCGCGCGACGAGTTTCGGCCGCTACGTCGTCGCCGTCGGCGGAAACGAAGCGGCGGCACGCCTCGCCGGCGTCAAAGTCCACCGGACGAAGATCATGGTCTACGCCCTGAGCGGTCTGCTCGCCGGATTCGCCGGCCTCATCGAAGCCGCGAAGGCTGAGGCGAGCGACGCGACGAAGGTCGGCCTCTACATCGAACTCGACGCCATCGCGGCCGTCGTCGTCGGCGGCACGCCCCTGACGGGCGGGCGCGTGACGGTCGTCGGCACGCTCATCGGCGCGCTCATCATGCAGGTCATCACGACGAGCTTCAACATGCTCGGCATCGGCTTCGCGTGGTCGCTCGTCCTCAAGGCGGCGATCATCCTCGTCGCCGTCTACATCCAACGCCCGAAAGTGGCGTGAACACTTCCCGATGAAAAAACAACTCGCCGCATCCGTCGCACTGTTCGTCTTCGTCTTCGCCGCGTCCGTCGCGCCTGCCGTTCGCGCGCAGGCAGTGGCTAAGAGGGCGGTCGAGAGCGGCAAGCGTTACACGCGTCTGGTCGTGCGCAATGCGATGGTGATTGACGGGAACGGCACGCCCGCTTCGGGGCCGTTCGACATCGTGGTTGAGAACAACACGATTACGGAATTGGTCGCGCTTGATCCGGTGACGGTCAAGAGCGGGACGGCGCGACGTCCGGCGGCGGGCGACGCGGAGATCGACGCCGGCGGCAAGTACGTCATGCCCGGCCTCATCAACGCGCACGGGCACGTGCAGGAGGAGCGCGGCGGCGTCGCGCAGCCGCTCGATTACGAGTTGAAGCTGTGGCTCGCGTGCGGCATCACGACGGTGCGCGATCTGGGCAGCAACACGGCGAAGACACTTGCGCTCAAGCGCGCGAGCGCGGCGGGCGAGGTGGCCGCGCCGCGCCTGTTCGTCTACGCGGTGTACGCGGCGGGCGGCGCGCCGAAGACGGCGGAAGCCGCGCGCCAGCGCGTGCGGGATTTGAAGGCGCAGGGCGTGGACGGCCTCAAGATGTTCGCCATGGATCGCGACCTGATGGCGGCCGCGTGGGACGAAGCGCGCAAACAGGGGTTGCGCATCGCGCATCACGCGGCCATCGCCGAGACGAACGCCTGGGACGACATCCGCTACGGCACGACCTCCATCGAACACTGGTACGGCATCCCCGACGCGGCGATTGAAGGCGGCGTGCAGAATTTCCCGCCCGCTTACAATTACAACAACGAGGTGGATCGCTTTCGTTACGCGGGTCGCCTGTGGCGCGAGGCGAACTGGGACAAGTTGATGAAGGTGCTCGACGGGATGGTCGAGGCGCGCGTGGCCTGGGACACGACGCTCGTCATTTACGAGGCGAGCCGCGACCTCCAACGCGCGCAGACGCAGCCCTGGTTCGCCGATTACCTGCACCCGACGCTCGAAGATTACTTTCGCCCAGACCCCGCGAATCACGGTTCGTATTTCATCGGCTGGACTTCGACCGACGAGGCCTACTGGAAAGAGAACTATCGCATCTGGATGGCCGCTCTGCGCGAGTTCGAGCGGCGCGGCGGCATCATCGGCGTGGGCGAGGACGCCGGGTTCATCTACCAGATGTACGGCTTCGGGCTGATCAGGGAGTTGGAGTTGCATCAGGAGGCGGGCTTCCACCCGCTCAAGGTCATACAGCACGCGACGGGCAATAACGCGCGCATTCTCGGACAGGAGGAACGCCTCGGGCGCGTGCGCGCGGGCTACGCGGCGGACTTGCTGGTGGTGAACGGCAACCCGCTCGAAAATCTGAAGGTGCTCTACCCCGTGGGCGTGGAGACGATCCGGGACGGCCGGACGGTGCGCACGGGCGGCATCGAGTGGACGATCAAGGACGGCATTCCTTACCACGCGCCGACGATGTTCGCCGGGGTCAAAGAGATCGTGTCGAAGGCGCGCGCCGAGCGGCGGAAGAAATAGTTGAAGCGTGAACTTGTCGATTGAACCGGACGATTGACGTTCTCCGCAAAGGCGCCAGGGAACACGAAGAAAGACAATTTGAGATTTCAAATTCGAGATCGTCCGTTCAAATTCGAGATCGTCTATTGACGAGAGACGGAGAAACTTATGAGCCAGGCAGCGACGACGATTGACGGGGAGGGTTCGGCCGGGGGGCGACTGGCGCGTGCGCGGTTCGCTTCGTTCGTGCAGCGGCAGGGCGCGCTCATCGCGCTGGTGGCGGTCTGCGTGTTCGCCGCCGTGCGTTACGAGCGTTTCCTGACGGAAGAGAACCTGGTGAACGTGCTGCGCCAGAACAGCATGCTCGGCCTCGTCGCGCTGGGGATGACGTTCGTGATCCTGACGGGCGGCATAGACCTTTCGGTTGGCTCGCTGATGGCGGTGGCGGGCGTCGTGGCGGCGACGCTGGCCGGGCGGGGCGTCGTTATCGCGGTCGTCGCGGCCGTCGCCGTCGCAACTCTCCTCGGTCTCGTTAACGGCGTGGTCATCGCGAAGGCGCGCATCCAGCCCTTCATCGTGACGCTGGCGATGATGATCGCGGCGCGCGGGTTGGTGCTGGCCTACACGGAGGAGAAGAGCATCGCCATCGGCCGAACCGCCGGGTGGCTCAGATGGCTGGGCAACGGAACCATCGGGCCGATTCCGGTTCCGGTGTTGTTTCTGTTCGCGGCCTTCGCGCTCGGCTGGCTCGTGCTGAATCACACGCGCTTCGGGCGGCACGTTTTCGCCGTCGGCGATAACGACGAGGCGGCGCGCCTGATGGGTTTGAACACGGGGCGCGTGACCATCGGCGTCTATGCCCTGAGCGGCGCGCTCGCGGGGCTGGCGGGCGTGCTGGATGCGGCGAAACTCGGCTCCGGGCGGCCGGTCGCAGGCGTGGGCGACGAATTGAACGCCATCGCGGCGGTCGTCGTCGGCGGGACGCTGTTGACGGGCGGGCAGGGCAGCGTCATCTCGACGCTGGTCGGCGTGCTCCTGCTCGGACTCATCTTCAACGTCTTCAACTTCGAGGGCGATATTACTATCTGGTGGCAGTCCGTGTTGCGCGGGCTGTTCCTGCTCTTCGTCGTCATTGTGCAAAATCGCCTGAGCAGGAGGAAGTGAGGGAAATGCGGAACGATGAACGCGGAACGATGAACGATGAATCAAAAAACCACCTGGTCGCTTGAAGCATTCAATTCATCGTTCCGCGTTCATCGTTCCGCATTCATCGTTCCGCGTCCCTTTCCCCCGCACGCCGCATCGGTTAAAATCCGCTATGTTCTGCCTGTTATGTTCTGCCTGTTTCGTCGAAAGGATAATTGACACAATGAAAGCTCAGTCCCCCAAACGGTTTCTGCTCTCGCTGGTCGCGTTGATGGTGTTCGCCGGCATCCCTGCCGCCGCCGTGCGTGCGCAGGACGCGCGCGCCGCGCTCACGAATTTCCCGGAATCGCAGGCCGTGGTGTACATCAACGCGCGCCGCCTGATCAACGAGGCCGCGCCGAGCGTCGTGCCGCCGGAGATGCTCAACAAAGCGCTCGCCGACGTTAAGCAGTTCATAGACTTGAACGGGCTGGAATACATGATCGCGGGCGTGCGCTTCAAGGGCGACATGTCGGCGAAACAGATACCGGAGTTTCTACTGATCGTGCGCGGCAGCTTCAGCGCGGACGCCCTGCTGTCGGGCGCGCGGATGATGGGGCAGGGCATGTACACGGAGGAGACCGTCGGCACGAAGACCATCAACGTGTTCAACCTCAACCCACCCGCAACCGCCGGTGGCGACGCCAAACAAAGCTCCAAGAAATTTCCCATCGATCAAATCGCGGCGACCGCGCTCGATGCCAACACCCTCACCATCGGCACCCCCGGTTATTTGAGAGACGCGATTGACGTGAGCACGGGGGGCAGTCGCCCGCGCCTCCGGCCGGAACTGGTTGACCTCGCCCTGCGCGATGCGAACACGCTCGTCAGTGTGGCCGGCGACATGCCGCCGGGCATGTCGCAATACCTGCGCGCGATGGGTGCGCCCCCGAACGCCGAGACGGATCGCCTGGTTGACGCGGTGCGGCAGTTGCAACTGGCTGTGAACATGCAGCCCTCCACCTTCGGCGTGCAGACGATCATCCGCATGGACGACGCCGAAAAGGCGTCAATTCTAAGCGGCTACGTCAACATGGGACTCGGCTTCATCAAGGGCGAGATCACGAAGGAGTTGCAGAAGGCGAGCGCCTCGGACAGGGAGGACAAGGCCGCCCTGCTGCGGGTTCTGGAGACGTTTACCAACACCACGCGCGGCAGTGATCTCGAATTGAATCTCACCTTCCAGCAGGCCAGCCTGGCGGATGTCATCAAGCGGCAGATGACGCCCAAAGTCAAAAAACAGGAGACGCCCGTCGCCCCCGGCGCGAAGAAGGGCGCGGCGGTGAAACGCCGCCCGGCGCGCCGGCGCAACAGGTGAGGTGAATACGCGGAAAGTAAGGCGAGTTCGATGAGCAAGGGGCGATATTCCGAGGCCGAGCGCGAAAGTTTTGCTGCGGACGTGTTGCGCGACGGCTTCTGCATCCTGCCGGAGCATTTTCCGCAAGCGACGCTCGGCGAGTGGCGCGCGGCCTTCGCCCCGCTGCTCGCCGAGCACATCGAGCGCGAAGGCCACCTGCGCAATCGCGGCGCGGCGCGCTACTACGTGACGCTCCCCTTCGACGCCCCCTTCGCCGATCCTTCGATCTACGAAGACCCGGACGTGCTCGCCGTCGTCGAACGCCTGGCCGGCGAAGATTTCACCATGGTGCAACTGGCGACCGACACGCCGCTCCTCGGCTCGGATTATCAGGCGGTGCATCGCGACACGCCGCCGCTCTTTCCCGAGACCGGGCGCGAGACGCCGCCCTATCAACTCGCCGTCAACTTCCCGCTCGTCGAGGTCTCTGTCGAGAACGGAGCCTTCGAGGTGGCGCGCGGCACGCACATGCTGCCGAAGGCGGAAGCCCTGCATCTAATCGAGACCGGCGAGCGCCCGCTGGAACCGCTCCTGATGCGCCTCGGCGACGTGATGGTGCGCGACGTGCGCGCCCTGCATCGCGGCACGCCCAACCGGACAAGCGAGCCGCGCCCGATGGTCGTCATCGGCTACAGCCGCCGCTGGCTGTTTCGTCCCGAAGTGACGATCCACATCCCGCGCCACGTGCACGAGACGCTCTCGGAGCGCGCTCGCCGCATGTTACGCTTTAATCCGGTCGTCGAATCGCTCGACGACCTGCCCCCGACGGAGATTTATCAGGCCTTCGCGTATTGAGCGGGAAGGGGCTGATTCAGAGAACAGGAATTTTGAGATTATGAATGAACCCGAAGACTTCTTTGAAGAGATTATCGGCGAAGAAGAAGCCTATGACGAGACGGACGAATTTGAAGACGATGATGACGCGGACGACGAGGAGCCTTTCGAGGTGCGTACCGCCGTCATGCAGAAGAACGACTTGCTGGCGATCCTCAGTTTGAAGATTTCCGCCGAGGGCGGCCGCATCGTGCGGGTCGATCCGCGCCAGAGCGTGCCCTCGGCGCAAACCTACGAAGACGCCGAAGCCGCGACGCACTGGTTCAACCGCAGCCTCGCCACCAGCCGGCGCAACGGCTGGAGCGTCGTCTACGACGGCGAGCCTTCATTCGGATAACAGTGGCGCACGACGACTCCGGTCTGTAAATGCAAAGCAACTCGCGGGGGCTGGATGAGGCACATCATCCAGCCCCTCTTTATCTTCAGTCCGGCGAAAAACAAACGGCGCGCCCCTTGCGAGCGTCGAAGAAAATTGCAACCAAAAACGGCGCGCGGCTGTCTAAACGGCAAGCGCGCTTTTTTTTGTCTGAAACAAAGTGGCACGCGGGGCGTTTATACAGAGCATGCCGGGCTGCGTGTCTCACAAGTTGCGCCGGCAATTCCTTTCGGCCGGAAGCCTGGCGGAGGCCACCACAGTTGAACAACATCAGGACGCTCATCGTTGACGACGAACCGCTGGCGCGCGAACGCATCAAGCGCTTCCTCTCCGATGAGCGCGACCTCGAACTCATCGGTGAATGCTCCGAGGGGCACGCCGCCGTCGAAGCCATCCGCACGCTCAAGCCCGACCTCGTCTTCCTCGACGTGCAGATTCCCGAACTTGATGGCTTCGGCGTCCTCAACGCGGTCGGCCTCGCCGAGATGCCCGCCGTTATCTTCGTCACGGCCTACGACCGCTACGCTCTGCAGGCCTTCGACGTGAACGCGCTCGACTACCTGCTGAAGCCTTACAACCGCGAACGCTTTCGCAAGGCCGTGGAGCGCGCTCGCGCTCTCCTCTCGAACGGGGCGAAGGGCGAACTCAACGAACGCCTGCTCTCGCTGCTGGAAAATTTCAAGACCGAGCCGGCGCGGCATCTGGAGCGGCTGATGATCAAATCTTCCGGCCGCGTCTTCTTCCTGCGCACCGCAGAACTCGACTGGATCGAGGCCGAGGGCAACTACCTGCGCCTGCACGTGGGACGAGAATCGCACCTCGTGCGCGAAACCATGAACCGCCTCGCCTCCAAACTCGACCCGGACAAATTCCTGCGCATCCACCGCTCCACGCTCGTCAACATCGAACGCATCAAGGAACTGCAACCGCTCTTTAGCGGCGACTACGTTGTGATTTTGCGCGACGGCAAACAGTTGACCCTCAGCCGCAGCTACCGCGACAAACTCCTGGAGTTGTTCGAGAACTCCTCCTGAAGCCGCGCACGCGCCCGACGCGGCGCGCGCTCTCTCCGGGCGCAAGGGGCATCCTCCGCCCGGCCGCGAGTTTCCCTGTGGCTTTCGCCCTAGCCCGCGCCGGAAAAGCATAAAGTTTCATCACCCGCCGGCAACCGTTCAGCACCGGATTTCGCGGCTCGTCACATTTCCGTTGTCGTCCGGCGCGGCGCGGTTACACTGGCTTTCGCCATTCGAGGATGTAACCCGAAGCAGGCACGCGAGAAAGAGCGCGCGCGTGAAGTCGCGCCGAAATCGACTCAGAGTTTACAGACGAAATCGAGGGAACCGAGATGAAAGATGCAGCCCTGCTGGATCGCAGAGAGAGCAGTTATGCGGGCGACTCTCCGCGCGACGCCCGCGCGAACCGTCTCACGCTGAACGAAAACGCGCTGTCGGGGCAGATCGAGTTGCTCCAGAAGGCCGCCCTCACTTTGTTGAAAGAGGTGCAGACCATCAGCACGCTCGAAGCGACGGACATCATGCGCGGCATCAGGTTCTACGACGAGGTGGAACGCTTCGAGCGCGAATTGATCATGCGCGCTCTCGATTTGACGGGCGGCCACCAGGTGCGCGCCGCGCGTCTCCTCGGCCTCAAAGTGACGACGCTCAACTCGAAGGTGAAACGCTACCGCATCCCCCTGCCGCACGACGAACACCCGCAGTCGCAGCAGTCGCAGCAGCCGTCGCCGCCGCAACAGCAGGGGCCATTCCCGAAGCCGGTCGACTAGCCGAATCTCGCCGCGCGGAAAATAGTTTTTTCGGACTACTTATGCAGGGCAGGGGAAACATCCTCTGCCCGTATTTCGTGCGCCCTTCGGTTGATCGTGCGCCCTCCGGTTGATCGTGCGCCCTCCGGTTGAGACCGGAATCGTGAAGGCCGCAATATTTCCTTCGTTCTTCCCTCGTGCGATAATCATTTACATGCCGTTCAAACGTGTGCGCACTATCGTCATCCTGCTCGGTGTCTGGACGCTCATCGGCCTCACGTTTGCCAGCCTCTCCTTCTTCGGCACGCTCGCCATCAGCGATTATCGCCGCGTCGATCTGGTCGGCATCTTCGTCTGGAATTTGACGGCCTTCTACCTCTGGGCTCTGCTCGCGCCGCTCATCGCCCTCATCGCGCGCCGCCACCGCCTCGACCGCCAGCACTGGCCGCGTAGTCTCTTCCTCGTGCATCTGCCGGCGAGCCTCGTCTTCCCCGCGCTCCACCTCTGCCTGTATCTGCTCCTCTACTGGCTGGCGGGCGGCGTGCTGACCCGCGAGTTTCCCACGCTGCTCTCGTTCTTCAGCTATCAACTCTTCGCCAACCTCCCGCTCAAGGTCTCGATCTACTGGCTCATCCTCATCGCCGTCAACGCGCTCGACTATTATCACAGCTTTCTCAAGGCCGAAGTGAAAGCCTCGGAACTGCGCACCCAACTGGCGCAGGCGCAATTGCGCGCGCTCAAGATGCAGCTCCACCCGCACTTCCTCTTCAACACGCTCAACTCCATCTCCGCGCTCCTGCACCGCGACGCGGAAGCAGCCGACCAGATGGTGGCGCGCCTCGGCGATTTCCTGCGTCTCACGCTGGAGAACTCCGGCGCGCAGGAGGTCACGCTCGAACAGGAGATGGCCTTCCTGCATTGTTATCTTGAGATCGAGATCGTCCGCCACGACCGCCTCAGCGTCGAGACCGACATCGAGCCCGGGACGCTCGCCGCGCTCGTGCCCAACCTCATCCTCCAGCCGCTCGTCGAGAACGCCATCCGCCACGGCATCTCGCTCCAACCCGCGCCGGGACGACTGGCGATTCGCGCCGCCCGCCGCTACGGGCGGCTCCGTTTGCAGGTCGAAGATAACGGCCCCGGCCTCTCGCTGGTCAGCGAAGCGGGCGCGCCCGCGACGGGCGATTTGCTGGCGCGCACGCTCGCCGGGGGCGTGGGGCTGGCGAACACGCGCGCCCGCCTCGAACACCTCTACGGCGCGGAGGGGCGTCTCGAACTGGCGCGCGCCAACCCGCGCGGCATGATCGTGACGCTCGAAATCCCGTTTCAAGTCGAAGCCGCGCCCGCCGAATCGGCCGAGGCAGAGCACGCGTTGGAAGACTACAAACCTGAGCTGGCGCGCATCGACCGCGCCGTCGGATGACGAAAAACGAATGACTCTTCGCCGCCGTTTGCCAATCAAGCTGTTAAAGCTCGTCGCCTGCGTTCTGCTGCTCACCCCCGCGATTTTTCGAGACGCGACCGCGCAACAACCGAACCAGCCCGCCGCACCGCCCGCGATTGAAGAACGCGGCCGGTTCAA
>DASQLU010000069.1:0-10611 GCA_035645855.1 Pyrinomonadaceae bacterium | reverse complement strand
CGCCCGTCAACTTCGACGTCAGGAACCTGCGCTCGACCAGAAAGAAAAATATCTTGCCCGCGTAATAACCGGCCACGCAGAGAACGATCACCGTGAACCAGAAACGCCCGTGCGTGTTCGTCACGGCGAGCGGCCCGAGGGCGTGCTTCACCATGCCGCGCACGGGGTTGTGCACCAGATACAGCGAATAAGAGAACACCCCGACCTTCGAGAGCCACGCGAAGAGCAAGCGATCCGGCCAGCGCCCGTCGCGCTCCAGCCGCACGCAAAAGTTGAGCAGGGTGAAAAAGCTCATGCCCCACAGAATCGGCTCCATGCGCGGCGCGTGATGTTCGCTCAACACGGCCGCCGCCATCCACACGGGGATCAGCCATCCCCAGTAGCACCAGCGCGGCAACTTGACGAGGCCGTAATACGCCTCGACCGCCAACAGCCCCAGACACCACTGAATCCACAACACGATGGCGGAGCGATTGACGATGCCCCACCAAGCCGATTCAAGCGGCAGCACCAGCCCCATCGCATAAGGGAAGACCACGCCGAGCGCCAACACCCCGGCCAGACTCCTGTGCGTGCCCCAGCGCAGCCGCGCGGCCAGCAGCCCCCAATACATGATGTAAAAATACTCTTCCCGCGCCAGCGTCCAGTAGACGCCGTTGCCGCCGCCCATGTCGAAGACCGGGTGCAGGCCGTGCAGCATCAGGACGTGCGCCACGAAATCGGCGACCATCCACTGCGCGCGCGGCTCCGGGTAAATGTCCATCAGCGGGACGCTGACGCCGACCATGTAAGCCCCCGCGACCAAGCCCATCGTCAAACACAGCGCGACGAGATAAGGCGGGTATAGACGGAAGAGGCGACGCTTCCAGAAGTTGCCGAAATCCAGACGCCGCTCGCCCGTCTGGGCGTACTGCTTCGCCCAGCGCAGGTGGATGCAGAAGCCGGAGATAACGAAGAACAACGCCACGCCGAGGTGCCCGCGGCTTGGGACGGCGTAGACGATGCGGAACCAGAGCGCGTTTGACGGAAGCACTTCCAGCGCCGTCGCCGCGTGATAGACGACGACGGCGAGCGCCGCCACGCCGCGCAACGCGTCTATCGACTTGAGCCTCGATGAAATAAGTTCCTTCATCACTCCCGACCGGGCAATCGCGCTGGTTACTTCTTCGCCTGAATAGTGTTCTCGTTTCAGCTTTTCTCCGTGCCCCCTCCGTGTCCTCTGTGTCTCTGTGGTGAATGCTTTAACTTACGTTCAATTGAAATTCGCTCTAAGGCCGGACTAAAGTGAAAAGCCGCTCGACTTCGAGCGGCTTTTTCTATTGTTCGTCTTCGGCGACTTTTATAGTTCGTCTTCGGTGGCGTCGGCGCGCTCTAAGGCGCTGACGACCCAGCGCGCTTCTTCCGAGCCGTAATCGTCGGCCTGTAGGACGAGCGCGTCGCGCGCCACGTCGGCGTCCACCGGATCGCCGAGCAATTCGACGAGCACGCCCGTCGGCGATTGCGCCAAGGCTTCATGCGCGAGCGCGCGCACGCTCGGATTCGGATGACGCGCCAGTTCGCACACCTCCGCAGCCGGCAAACGCGCGGCAAACGTGTCGGCCAGCACGTCGACGCGCGCATAGTCGCGGATGACGAGAGCGCGCTCCAACAGTTGCGCGAAGACTTCGGCCGAACGCGCTTCGCCGTGCAGGACGAGGGCGCACGTTTCGGCCATGCGCGCCAGTTCGCCCACCTCTTCGGTGCTGAGGATGCGCGCGTCAATCTCTTTGGCGCGGCCGTCGAGAGCGGCCAGCAGGCGGCTGAGTTCCCATTCGGAGCGCGCGTCGTAGGCGGAGCTGCGCGGCGACGGCGCGACGGGCGCGGCCGACGTGAGCGCGCGCTCCACGAGGCTGCGCGTCGAAGGGCGCAAGCCCTGCCACACGCTCGCCACGCGGCCGCCGAGTTCCCTGATCGTGATGTCGGAAGTTTTCTGCATAAGTGCGTGCGCGAGGCGCTTCCTGTCAGACCGCCCGCGCGTGAAATATCATACCTTAAAACCCACCCGCGACGAAGAGACTGTTACGGGGAAAACAAAATATCCGGCGCCGCGCGCCCACACGTTGGCGCGTGCGCATCTTCCGGCCTTCACCGTGGGCTTTTACGCCGGGTTGTGATCCACGATCTCGGTGATGACGTCGAAGGTGATCTTGACGACCTCGCCGTCGGCGCGTTGGATTTTGACGCTCGGTTTGGTGAGCGCCTGCGTCGTCTTCATGCTCTTGACGAGGCCGCGCACGCGCGTGCCGTCCTCGGTCACGATCTCGATGTTGTCTTTATTGTAAAGCGGCTGCAAAGCAGCGAGGGCTTTAACTACTTCCACGTCGGGGCCTCATTCTTTCCTTGAACAGTTTCCGGCCTGCTCGCCTGTCGCGCCGGTGCGTGCAGAGAGTTGTCTCCGGTTGGGCGAAAGTTTATGCCGCGCGTGTATGAATGTGCAACCGGGGTGTGCAAGTTGGCGTATAATTCGTGGCACAGCTCGACCGGACGCCCCCCCGGCGTCAGCCATTTCAGCACGGGACAGGAAAACTTTATGGAAACCGAAATGCAACGCGCCGCGCGAGAGACGGCCACCGGCGCGAACCCGCAGATGTGTCCGAGTTGCGGCGTGGAACTCGTGGCCGGGATGCGCTTTTGCCGCGCGTGCGGCTATCGCCTCGGCGAAGGCATGGCCGAATACGTGGAGACGGTGCGCTTCGACCGCGCGGCGGGCATGCCCGGACTCCCCGGCACGGCGCAGGGCAACCAGTCGTCGCTCGCGGGCGCGCAGACCACGCTCATCTCGCCGGCCGCGCAGACGCAGGTCGCGCCGCCCGTCCGCCGTCGCCGCCGGGGCAAAAAGTGGCTGGTGTTCCTGCTCATGTTCGTGTTGCTCGTGCCGCTCGTGGCGGTTGGCGGGGTGTTTCTGTTTCGTGCGATGAGAAACGTGGCGCAGCAAAATTTGGGGCAGTTTCAATCGGATCGTAATCAGCCGCGCTCCTTCTTCGGCGCGGAGGAATTCGGCGACGCGGAGGGACAACAGGGCGCAATCGTGGCGGGCGCCCTTCCCGGCAGCCCCGCCGAACGAGCTAAACTCATAGACGGCGACATCATCACGAAGTTTGACGGCAAGCCCATCAACGGCGAAGACGCCATGTATGAAGCGCTGCGCGGGACGCCCATCGGCAAGACGGTCGAGGTCAATTTCCTTCGCGACGGCGAAGCGAAGACCGCGCAGTTAACCGTCATCTCCAACCAGGACTACAACGCCGACGCCTTCCGGCCGAAAGAGCGAGGGATGCTCGGCATCGACAGCGACGAGGCGGCGCGCGTGCCAATCGAGGGCACGAAATTTCACGGCGTGCGGCTGGGTGAGGTGTACGCCAACCGTCCCGCCGATCTGGCCGGTCTCAAAGAGGGCGACATCGTCGTGGAGTTTGACGGCAAGCCCGTCCGCACCCGAGAAGGACTCAGCGGCTACATCAATCTCGCCAAGCCCGCCAGCACCGTCAACGTCGTCGTCTATCGTGCCGGCGAGCGCATCACGATTCCCGTCAAGATGGGACGGCGGACTTAAAATCGTCAGTAGTCCGTAGTCGGTTGTCAGTTGTTGGGTTGAATCTTTAGAGGCTGACGCATGAATCACAAAACGGCCGACAACTAACGACTGACAGAGAACAACTGACTACTGACTACCGACAAAGAACAACACCCTCATTCGCCCGCCACCCTTTCCTGCATCTTCGCTTCCATTTCGCGCCGCACGTCTTCGCGGTCTTCTTCGGCCTCGTCCGGCTCGAACAGTTCGAAGAGCGCGTAGGGGGAATCATTGACGAGGCGCAGTTCCCAGGCCTCGCGCCCGCCCTCCGCGGGGCGCACGAACCACATCGCATCGACGGGAAATTCGCGCGCCGCGACCCCTTCGAAATCCGCGCCGCCCGTCGCGGCCTGTAGTTCGGCGAGCGCGTCGGGGCGCATCAAGACGCGCGCGAGTCGCCAGCCGTATTTACGGTAGGTCGCCAGCGTGTCGCGAAATTGATCGAGTTGCCCCATCGAGTTTTCCCCCCTCGCGCGTGCAAATTCTTTCGCCGATTCTTTCGTTCAGCCCGGACTCTTGGTAGCATACCCCACGCCCGCGCCCTCACAGCTATCCCAAGCTGAATAGGACAAACATGTAATTGTAACAACCACTGTCCGATGCCAGCACTTGACGGCGGGATTCATGCTAATCGGACTTCGGATAAAAATAAGAACGCAGGCCAAAAGTTTAGCCTGCGTTCTTACACCACCTTGGTGGTTGATGTTTGCCGCCTCAATCAGCGATGTGAGTTTAACGCGTCATCGGTTCGGATTCGCAAGGATGTGAAATATTACCTTGTGCATTCGCTGTGTGGTTCTCACGCGTGCCATCTGGAAACTCGACGGTTACTACTTCTCCTGATTGGAATCCACCAGAAGTACATGTCCCTCAAGCACAGCTTTACATTAGTGCGGGCACAAACAGCATGAATATTGAGCGTTTTTTGGTTTTCATTTGTTTACGCTCCTTTCCGCGATCCGGCTCAACAGTGCGTCCGTTGTTTGCTCGTCAAGGACAAGGTCTAGGGGGGTAGAAAAAATATATCCGTTTGTCCCGTAAGCAAGATGCCCGGCAGGACTCGGATAACTCTCTCCCGTATCTTTCATGATTTTATCTTGCCTTGCCTTCATGCTTTTTTTCAGGTTACTCGTCGAGTCATACAAAAGATCATCGCTGGCTACTGAGTACGTGAGGAGCAGGGCTTGAAGCGGTGTCAGACCGTTCGCTGCCGTGCCGAATTGTTCCGGCGCTGCTTCGGCAAACAACTTGATGCGATTTTGTATTTCCACAGACGCGGCGCTCTTTGCCGCTCCCAAAAAGATTTCGCGCGAGGCTTCATCAGCCTTCTGAATCGCTTTCACCTGTGCGATAAATTTGTCGGGGGATAGGTTGTCCGTTCTGCTGGAGCGCATTTTTATGCGCTTTTGACGACTACGCCGGAACGAGTCTGGAAGGTCCGGCGCATCAAAGCCGCGCAATATCTCGGCGGCATATTCTATTTCTGTATCTCTTAAACCGGAGATGCGCTCGAGGGCTATGACGGCGAGAATATCGCTCAATTCTTCGGGCGTAATCCGTCGCTGTTCACCGGCCAGAGTGCGCGTCTCCACACCGGCGAGTTGTTTTTTCGTGTGTTCGGTCAACTTAAGCCCTGAGCGTTTGAAAATGAATTGAGCCGCCGAATCAACCGACGCCTGGATGCTTCCGTGATCATCATCCTGCCTGGCGAAATGCACTTCGGCGCCGACGCCGTCACGGATACGAGCGCGGAACTGCTGCTTCATTTCGGTAATCTTATTGCGTTGCACGGCAATTGCGCTCAATACGCCCGCACTGACAACCGCAGCGCAGATAAGCAGGAGCGACATGGCGCCTAACCTGGCTCTACGGAGAAGAGGATTATGTTTCATTGTTGGGGTTTCTCCTGAGTAGCTTTTTCGAGGAACTTATTTTGGTAGTTACCGGCAAGCTTGAGGCTCTTACCAGTAGTGAGTTGCCAGCGATGCCTGCAGTCTATACCCTGCTCCTAACACTGGTCAATGTCATTCTCAATGAAAATCTGAGGTGCTAAATTGGCGCGGTTGTTGACCATCCAAACGCTGTTTCTTATGATGCGCTCAACGCTTGCGTGAATCCGCTATTGACAGGCAGATGCAGCGCCGCACAACTTTCAGCAAGAGCGAACATTGCGGAAAAGAATGTCACCACAGTTGCCAGACTTTCAAGAAGAAGGTGTCAGAGCATCCAGCTCGGAGTCGCCCTTCTACGTTGCGCTTGAACGCGCACTCGATCATCGCGGGATGAAGTTGGAAGAGTTGTGCGACGTCGAGGATGCGGTCGAGCGTCGCCTGCTGGCGGAATACGGCGCGATGTTTCTCGCCGACGTGTGCGTGCGCGTGCCGCCGCACTGCGTGTTTCGGAGCGCGGAAGAGTGCGAGCGATTTCAGGCGGAGGTTGAGCCGCGGACGGCGTTCATCGGGGACGCGCAGGTAGAGTTGCAAACAGCCGCGCTCGATGCGCTGCTCGCGGCACGCGCGGAGGCGCGGGAGGGGCACGGGCTTGACATCACGCCGCGCGGCGGCGCAGAGGCAGCGCGGCGCAGTTACGCCGACACGCTGCGGCTGTGGGAGTCGCGCGTGACGCCCGCGCTGGCCTACTGGGTCGCGGAGAATGCGCTCGCGCCGGAGGAGGCCGAACGGCTCGGCGCGCTTTGTTGCGCCGAACAGATCGCGGCGGTGCTGGAGGAAGAAGAGCGCGGTAATTTCTTCAGCAAGGATTTCTCGCGGACGATTTTGTCTTCGGTGGCCGCGCCGGGCGCATCGCAACACCTGGCAATGCTGGCCTTCGATGCGGCAGAGTTTCGCGACGGGCGCGTGCGCGAGATTCTGGCGCGTCACGGTTGGTTTCAGACCGTGCTCCACGACCTGCCGCACTTTACTTTTCTCGGCGTTCGTGAGAAAGACTTGCGCGTCCTCGGACTCAAGCGCGTGGTCGAACGCGGGCAGGATTTCTGGATACCGAATATTTAACGGGAGCTTTCAGACCCGAACAATTCAACACCCCTCGAAGGAGAAGATAATGGCAACCTGCGCTTCTTGCAGTACCAACAACGTCGATGGAACGAGATTTTGCGTCAGTTGCGGCGCGACGCTCGCGCCCGCGTCTGCACCCGCCCCCGAATCCTGGCGGATGAGCGGCGACCTGAACAACCAGCCGCCCCCGGCCGCAGACCCCTACAACCCGGCGGGCGGCTACACGCCGCAGACGCCCCCGCCCAATTACCCCTCTTATAATGCCGGGCAGAACATGACGCCCTCTTACCAGCAAGCGCCGGCGGGGAATCAGCCGATGCACCCGGCCATTCCCGCCCTCGTCAGTTTTTTCATCCCCGGCATCGGCCTGCTGTTCGTGCCCAACAAGGCCGGACTCGGCATCGGCATCTTCGCCGCCACGCTGGCCTATGCCGTCATCGCGACGATTCTGACGTTCGTCGCCGTCGGCCTGTGTCTCTTCATGGTGATGCCGCTCATCAATATCGCGGCGGCGATTCATAGTTGGGACGAAGCGGCGAAGGCCTCGAACGGGCAGTTCCAGCCGATACTGTTCAAATAGCGAAGCGAGGTGGACGACTTCGACGGAGCGGCACAGAGTTTTTATCGCGCGTTGATGTGGGCGGGCGGTTGGTGGTGTCACCAACTGCCCGCCCGTTCGCCTCAGGCGTGGGGCGTGCAACTGCCCCTGTGCTGGCGTTGCACGGGAATCCTGTTCGGCACGCTGGCGCTCTTCGGCTGGCTGCTGTGGAAGAAACGCGTGCCGCCCGCGCGTCTGAGCCTCGCCCTCGCGCTGCTCTTGCCGCTCGACGTGCTGCACGCCGTCGTCACCGGCGGCGAAGGCAACAACGCGCGGCGTCTGGCGACGGGCGCGCTGTGGGGGATGTTCGCCTCGGCGCTCTTCCTGCGTCTCGTCAAACGCGCCGCCGCGCGCCTCTCACGAGACAGACCGACACGCGCGGCGCACAATCCCTTTTGACCGCACAGCACGGCGCGCGAACGCGAGCGCGCACCATTGCGACGCACGAGCGCGCTCGACACCACGACGCGCCGGCACGCTCATCAACGCAACGCGCGAGCGCGTTATTAACTACGCCGCGCGAGCGCGTTATTCACTGAGATGTGCGAGCGCGCACACGTCACCGCGTCGCGCGCTAATCGCTTTCGCGCATGATCAGGCTGATGTCGCCGTTCCGCTCCAGGTGAGCCGAGGCCACCAGTCGCACGTCCGGTTGCTTGCCGCTGTTGCGCAGCGATTCCTGCAAGTCGTGTTCGGTGAGGTGCACCTTCCGCATGGCCTCCCATTGAATTTCGCCGTCGCGGACGAGCGTGGTGTCGCGACCCTTGACGAGCGTGCCGAACCACTGCGAGCGGAAAGCGATGGCCGATAACACCCAGTGCAACAGCACGAGGATGAAGCTGGCGGCGAGGGTCGGGAGGAAAGGGGAGTTGCCGGTGATGGCGCGGCTGACCATCGAGCCGAAGACGATGCCGAGCAACACGTCGAGGGCGGCGTTCTTTCCCATGAAACGCTTGTTGCCGATGCGGATCATCGCTATCGCCAGCGCGAAGACGACGAGCGCGCGCAAAGACATCTGCGCGACGTTGATGTCTTTGTTCTCCAGGCCAAGCCCCAGCGCGCGATCCAGAAACGACTGTATTTGCTGAAACATAATCTCCTCGTCCCGGCCGCGAATTGCGGCCGACCAAACTCCGCCCGTTCTTATTGCGATAATCCCGGCCACGCGCCTGATGCTAAGGAGCGCGCGGCTGTTAGAGGTCTGCGAGCTGCCGGAACTGGACGGTATCCATCTCGATGAGCGTTTCGATCATATCATCCAGTTGTTGATTAACGTACTTGTGTTTGCGCCCGGGCACGTAGGCGATTGATGATGTCGTGCCGCAGCGCTCGCGTCTGGAAAGCGGCGTAATAGACGTGGCGCGCTTCGTGGAAATAGACGTGGCGCGCTTCGTGGAAGGCGACCGTGCCCCCCCGGCCGTTATTCTTCAGACACCGGCCAAAGGCAACGACCGGGCGTGCGCCGGTTGGCCTCGGCGGCTGGCTGCACGCACGCCACAGTCCACACTTCGACGGATGAACTTTTGTAGGGGACGGTAAATATATTTGACGCGGGGGACGCTGTTCTGTGCTAAGCCGTACCTTCCGCTTCAGGCCGCGAGCGGCGCGGGCTAAAACGCGTCGTAAGCCGGCGGGCGGGGGAGGAATAAAAATCCGCCGCGTCGTCGAATTTACTTTTACCTTTCGCCTTTCTTAGTGCTACACTCCGTCCCTGTCCGGCAGTCGCCGTATCAGCCAAAAGACAACTTTCCCCGTTGCACGTTAGAAGGATTAACAAACGAGTCTCCTCTCGCCGCTCGACCGCGCTACTTCCCCCTCGTCTCGTAACAGAAGTAAACGGCCAAGACAGCGACCCTTTGTCCCCCAAAAGAGGGTTTTATCATGGACATCCCCCGTGTCATCGCCAACCGCTTCCGGATCGAATGTGAGATCGGCAGGGGCGGGATGGGCACCGTCTATCTCGCCACACACCTCGGACTGGAACGCCCCGTCGCCGTCAAAGTGCTCAAAGCAGAGTTTGCCGCCGACCCCGAAGTGGCCGAACGCTTCATGCGCGAGGCGCGCACGATGGCGCGTCTGCGACATGCGCGCGCCGCGATGATCTTCGACGCGGGCAGCATCCCCGACGGCCGCCCCTTCATCGTGATGGAACACGTCGAAGGCTCGACGCTCGCCGACGTGCTCGCACGCGAAGGACGTTTTTCGGCCGAGCGCGCCGTGCGCATCGCCTGCGAAATCTGCGACGTGCTCGCCGAAGCGCACGCGCTCGGCATCGTCCACCGCGACCTCAAGCCTTCCAACATCATGCTCAACGAGCGGGGCGTTTCGGTGCTCGATTTCGGCATCGCCAAAGTGCTCACCGCCTCGGCCGATGTGACCAGGACGCACGCCACCACCGAGTCGGGCTTGATCATCGGCACGCCGCGTTACATGTCGCCCGAACAATGCCTGGGCAAGCCGGTCGGCGCGGCGAGCGACCTCTACAGCGTCGGCGTGCTCGTCTACGAGATGATGTCCGGCCAGCCGCCCTTCACGGACGCGCTGCAATCGGCCGTGCTCGTCCGGCAAGCCACGTCAGCGCCGCCGCCGCTCATGGCTCGCTGCCCCGAAGCCCCGCGACGCCTCGCGCTCGCCACGCACACGCTGCTCGCCAAAAATCCGGGCGACCGCCCGAAGTCGGCGCGCGACACCCGCGCCATGCTCGAACGCAGCATTCAGGACACGGCGCAACTCGTCATGCCGGAAGTCGCCGCGCCGTTCGCTTCCACCATCGCCACGCTCGACACGCGCGCGTCCAATGCCTCGCGCGCTCTGGCCGCCGCGGCGTTGCTGGCGTTGCTCGGCGGGTTGTTCTTCGCGTGGTCGGGCAGCAGCACGACGAGCGCGCGCATCAAGACGAACGCGACGCCGCGCGCAGGCTCGGCCACGGCCGCCGGAGCTGCCTCTGACATCTCGCCCGCCGTCGTCCGCACGGCTTTGGCAACTCACGAAGACATGGACGCGCCGGCGGTTGTTCCCGCGTCGCTCTCTAACGACGCGGCGCGACAAATCGCGGCGACTGTTTCGACCGATGGCGCGGTGAGCGAAGCGCGGGTGCTGCGCACAGTGCGCGGCGCGAGCATCGCCGCCGTGCGCGACGAACGTAACGCCGGCATGTCGCACCTCTTCCTGATGGAATCGCGCGGCGCAACGGGAGGTTTCCGCGTGGCCGCGCGCACGCAACTCGATAAGGAAGGATTCAGCGGCGCGAAGTGGGCGACGACCGTCGTGGACGCCGACGGCGACGGCTACGACGAGATCATCTGCACCGGCACGGACTCGCGCGACGACCCGTTCAGCCGCCGCCTCGTGCTCTACGTGCCGCGCACGCGCCAGTCCTACAGCAT
>DASQLU010000068.1:0-49780 GCA_035645855.1 Pyrinomonadaceae bacterium | reverse complement strand
TCGCCGGTATGGTTTATGATAGGCGACATCTGGCATGCGGTGAACCCAAATGCCAAGTGGTTGCTGGGGTGAGGACAGTAACCACGCACTAGAACAGGCGCGTTAGCTCCCAAAAGCTAGCGCGCCTGTTCGCTATTTGCGCGTCCGGCTGAAAACGTATTTGCGCCCCGCACTTTCACGCCGTCGTCTTTCACTTTCACTTCGTTGCCTTTCACTCTCGCGCCTTCGTCTCTCACTCTCACGTCGTCCACCTTCCACGCCGTCGTCCCTCTTTCCACGCCGTCGTCGCCCGTCGGCACAGCGGCCGCATATTCCACCTCGCCCTCGACGGCGGCAGCGCGTGCGCCGCCCGGGGACGGGCGCGGTCGGTTGCGGTCAAGTATATTTCCCGTCAGGGGGCGCACACTCTACAGGGGCGATAACCTGCGGCATCCGCATGCGGCTGCGACGCGAACTGCACGCTGTGCTGCCGCGAAATTTTCTCGACCCATGCGCAATCGGGCAGATGGTAGATGCCCAGGCTGCTGTTTCCGACGACCGCCCGCCCGCCCGGTTTCATGTTGAGTTGGGTGGCCTGCGCGGGCGCATTGATCGCCGGGGGAACGGATGCAGGAGCGGATCGCAGTGCGGACGCAGGAGGGGCGGATTGTAAAATGGAGATGACGGCGGACGTGCCGAAAGCAGCCTGCGGGTCGTCGGAAGCGAGATTCCAATCGAGGACGGCGCGCACGAACCCGTAGCCGAAGAAGACTGCCGCCACGAGTAGTCCCGTGAGCCACAGCGCGCCGCCGTAACCCACGCCGAATATCTCCCAGAACCCGGCGATCCACCTGTGGAGGAATAAAAACCAAATGTAAATATAGGATCGGGCGGCGAGTTGGCGCGTATACATCAAGGTGTTGCCGCGAATGTCCAGGGGGTTGTGCGGCGCGAGAGCGGGCGCGGGCGTCTGCGAGTTGAAGATTCCCTGTACCGTGCCGGACGGCTGGGTGATTGGCGCACTTTGCGTCTCCAACGGCCTGCGGATTCTCTCTCTCAGGAAGGGCGCGGCCTCGACGTCGGTGGCTTCGCGCGTCTGACCCTGAAATTCGACGTCGGGAGGCGCAACCATCCACGACGGCAGTTTTGATTTCGGGCTGACGAGATCGATGAGCGAAGGCGTCTCGGCCGGACTCAGGCGGGCTGCCGCCTCCAGCGTCTCCGCCAGTTGACGATGCTCCGTACCGATGCTCTTGATTTCAGCAAACAGGGGAGACGAGGCCGGGTCGAGGAAATCCGCTTTGGTGAAGATCAGGTTTTCGTCGTGATACGCGCCCCACAATTCAGGCCGCTCGGCGAGCGAGATCAGCGACAGGTAGATGACCAGCGCGGAGAAGTTGTCAATCGTCGCGTCGAAGAGTCGGGCGTCTCTGGCGGGGTGCTGGAAATGTTGATGGCCGACTTCGCCGGCGGACAAATTGGCGAGGCCGGGAACGAACATGCCATCGAGATCGACGAGCCGCAACTGCCCGTGCTCGACGATGATGTTTCCGTGCTGCAAGTCGCCGTGAGCGATGCCGGCCTCCTGCAACCTGGCGATCAGCTTGAGCCATTCGTCGGCCAGATGCCGGAGCACGTCCGGCCTGTCGATCACTTCATCGAGATAGACGTCCAGCGTCGGCCCCTCGATCCACTGCATGATGAGCGCGGGAAACCTGCGCCCCGCGACCAGTATCCCGTAGGAGAAATATTTGAAGCGCGGCAGGGCGGGGATGTGGTGCGCGCTCAGGTGCGCGTCAATCGCCTTGTATCTTTGCTCGCGGTCGCCCAGATAACCGCGGAAGCAACGCACGGCCACGGCGCCCGTTCCTCCGTCCGCGGCTTTGAGCTTGAAGACGTAGGCGAACTGCCCCGAAGTGACGAGCGGCATCCCGAGGCGGTCGAAGGCGGGGACGAGCGTTTTCAGGTGCGGCTCGGCGAAACAGAGGGCGGGGCACTGGATGGCCTCCGCGAATTGTCGCGCGCTGGGCCATGAATGGGTCGTGAGGCTCGACATAAATCACACGCTCGGGAACGGGGCTTGCGCCTCTTCGATGGCGATGCGGAGAATCGCGATGTCGTCGTTATTGATCTTGTTCGCCAGGCGCTCGCGCCGGAACAACGCGAGCAGCGCGTCGAAGTCCGACGCCGCGAGCAGGGCATCGAACTCCCGCTCCAAGTCCCTGCGCTCCTCGGAGAGTTTGAGATACCAGGCCGCGCCCGCGTCCGACATGAGCAGAAACACGTCGCCGCGTTCGGCCAGCCCTTCCTCCAGGGTGAGGTGTGAGAATGCGGTCTCATGTAAGGCCGCGAGCGAGGGCACGAGCACCGGCGACGAGTTGAAGAGGGCGGCATCCGAGATGGGGAGTGCGCGTAGCAGCGCGCCCGCACGTCGCTGCAACAGGCATGAGTCGCCGAGCGCGATGGCCTGCCAGCGGAGCGTCGCGCCCACGGCGCGAAACTGCAGGCCGACGAAAGCCGCATAAGAACCCTGCCGCGCTTTCGCCTCGGCATACCAGGGGAGCGGCCGATCATGCCAGGAGGCATGCAGCCAGCGCCCCTGTTCTTCAACCCACGCGCCGAAGGTTTGAGCCGAGAGCGGGGCGGGGTCGGCCTCAGTCCAGCCTTCGACCAGTCGCCGCGCCCACCTGCGCGCGTCGTAGCCTTCGGTCGCCCCGTCGGCGAGCGCATAGCGCCATGACTCCGCGTTGATGCCGATTGCATCCTCGCACTCAGCGGGGGCGCAGTCTTCCTTCTGCGTGAGGAAGTGTCG
Source organism: Pyrinomonadaceae bacterium (assembly GCA_035645855.1). GTDB lineage: Bacteria > Acidobacteriota > Blastocatellia > Pyrinomonadales > Pyrinomonadaceae > JAIVJZ01. The sequence goes on along the minus strand of DASQLU010000068.1, from coordinate 46,989 downwards.
AGTTTCGATGCGCCATGCTTGAGAGGTCATTGCGATGTGGGCGACGGGGCGTGCGCGCCGCGCGTGTGGGCGCGGTTTACGATTCCATCCAGATGTGCGGCGTCATCCCGGTCAAACTCGTCCCGATCTCGTAGAACTGGACGACGGACGACGGGTCGCCGTTGAAGACGAAGCCCCTAGAACCCTCGCGCACGTTGACGCCCAACTGCTGCGCGGCTCCGAGGAAATTGGCGGGCAGCGGGCTCGACACTTGGAACAGGGTGCGCGCAAAGGCGTCGGGCAACTCGGAATCGTCGGCCGGGTATTCAACTTTGCGGCGGCGTTGGCTCGATAAGTGACAGTTGAAGAGGAGCGCGTTGCCGTCTTCCGTGCCGAGCGACATGATCTGTCGTCCGAGTTCGGTCGGGTCGCCGTCGCTGACTTCTCCGTCGGTGAGATGAAGCACGGTCGGCGGAAATCCGCGCGGGTGCTCGTCGAGCCAACGCTCGATGAGCGAACGGGTGAGCGCGAAGGCGTTGCACATAGGCGTCTCGCCGCCGGCCTGCGGGTAAATCCAGAGCGGATAGCGAACCGGCATTTCCACGATGCCGCCCGCGCCGTCCGAGACGCGCTTGTGGCGCGTCTCGATCCGCTGCGGGTTGTCGGCCACGTCCGAGATGGGGACGATGGACTGATCAGTCAACGCGCCGGCGAAGGCCGAGCCGACGGTGCGCCCGTAGCCGATGATGGAGACGTAATAGTAATTACGTACTTCCTCGGTCTTGGTGCAGCGGATGACGAAATCATGGAGCGTGTGATTGACGGCGTCGGCCACGAAGCGCGCCTTGCTGAGTCCCTGTTCGCCGCCGAAGGGGTCGGCCATCGAACCCGATTGATCCAGCAGGAAGATAACGTAGGTCGGGTTGGCGCGTGTGATCTGTGTTGAGTAAACCATCGTCTCTGTCGGCGTCTCGTGAGGGTTCGGTGAATTTACTGCCCGTCGCTACGGATAGCCTACCTAAAATGCGCGGCCGGTTTCAACTTCCGAAGCGCACCGTTTTAATCGTCCAGCGGCGGCGCGCCGGACGCACCGACGCGGACATACGCCGGCGGCGGCGCTTGCTTCAAGTCCCTGAGGATGCCGAGATAGATAAAGAGCGTGAGCACGGTAGAGGAAGATTCGAGCAACAGCGTGATCAACCCCTGCGCGAGGGCGAACGGCAGCGAACTTTCCATTCCCGATCCGCCGAGGCTGAAAGTTGTGAAGAGGGTAATGACGATGATGACGAGGCCGAAGAGGAAGTATGTGACGAAGATTTGCCAGCGGTAGTTTTTCGTCAGATTACTGCTCCGGTCGAAGGTCTTCTTCGCCGACGTGCGTTCGACTACGGCTATCGGAATCACCAGCGCAAACATCAGGCTGAAGATAATGCCGGGAATGACCAAGGCCACAGTGCCGGCGATGACGATGAGCTTAAACAAAACAGAGCATAAGATCACTCTGCCCCAACGCTTGAATCCCCAACGGTAAGAGTCTGCCAGCGTCGGAAAACTTCCCGTGCGCAGGAAGATCATCACGGCGTATATCAAAGCGCCCGACAGCAAGGCCTCGGCGACGGCCGACGACACCGCACTGATGATTTCCGCGTAAGGGGAGCCGAAGGAACTCAGCAAAAAGTGCTGGGCGACGACCAGAGGTATCGCCAGGACGGCGATGATTTTGATGAGGGAGAGGAACTTGTCTCGATACAGCCTGAAGACCGCCCCCACCACGTCGCCCGTGTTGTGGAACGAAGGCGTCTGGACATCCGTCGAGAGACTATGGGCGCTCTCACTCTCGCGCCGCGCGTGTTCGGACTCGTCGTGCAGTTGCTCTTCCATGATCAACTCCGTCGCTGTTGAGGATTTTTTACCGGAGGGACGAACGACCCGCCCCGCGGATTCCATGCCCCGCGGATTCCGTCTAGTTTTCAGATCGCCGGCCGGCATCGGTGCAAACGCAAGAGACGCCGATTCGCTCTCCCGCCCGTCGAAGTTTGCCGCCCTCGGCGGTCTACGCCTTGCACGTCTCGAAGCGGATGGTATCCGAAACGAACGGAAATGCCGAATAAATTATGCCGCCGCGTCGTTTCTCGCGAGCGGAGCGGCGGGCGCATACGTGCGCGCTCAATCGAGTTATACCGGCGGATGGAGGATCGGGACGCAGGTCGCGTCGAGTATTAAGTTGACAGTCCACGCCCGGCCACGGGCACGTCAACGTGAGGCTGATGTGAGTCGGCCGTCGAGAAGCCCGTCGCTCCGCCTTTGAGAGAGGCGGGGAAGCGGCGAGCTTCACACGTTGAAGCGGAAGTGAACCACGTCGCCTTCCTGCATGACGTATTCTTTGCCTTCGAGACGGAGCAAGCCCTGTTCGCGGGCAGCGGCGTAGGAGCCTGCGCGTGCGAGGTCTGCGTAGCCGACGATCTCCGCGCGGATGAAGCCGCGTTCGATGTCGGAGTGGATGGTGCCGGCGGCCTGCGGGGCGCGCGTGCCGCGCGGGATCGTCCAGGCGCGCACCTCTTTTTCGCCCGCCGTCAAAAACGACATCAGGCCGAGCAGGCGGTAGGCGCTTTTGATAAGGTCGTCCACGCCGCTGCCCTCCACGCCGAGCGACTGCAAATAGCCCGCGCGATCTTCGGACGAGAGTTCGACGAGTTCGGCCTCGATCTGCGCGCAGATGACGACCGATTCGGCCGCCTCGCTCCCGGCCAGCGCGCGCACCGCTTTGACGTGCGCGTTCTCTTCGGGCGCGGCGAGCGTGGCCTCGTCCACGTTGGCCGCGTAGATGGTCGGCTTCATCGTGAGGAGAAAGAGCGTGCGCGCCGTGGCGAGTTCTTCGTCCGTCATGGCGACGAGGCGCGCCGGTTGCCCTTCGGAGAGCACGGGGAGAAGTTTGTCGATGAGCGCGATTTCGGCGAGCGCGGTTTTGTCGCCGCCCTTGGCCGTCTTCTGCGCGCGCTCGCGGCGTCGTTCGACGGAGGCGAGGTCGGCGAGCGCGAGTTCGATCTGGATGGTCTCGATGTCGCGTTCGGGGTTGACCGAGCCTTCGACGTGGACGATGTTCTCGTCCTCGAAGCAGCGCACAACCTGGATCACGGCGTCCGTCTCGCGGATGTTGGCGAGAAACTGGTTGCCGAGTCCCTCGCCTTTGGATGCGCCGCGCACCAGCCCCGCGATGTCCACAAACTCGACGGTCGCAGGGATGATCGTGTTCGTTTTAACCACGCGCGCGAGCGGGGCGAGGCGTTCGTCGGGCACGGCCACGACGCCGATGTTCGGGTCGATGGTGGCGAACGGGTAGTTGGCGGCGAGCGCGGAAGTCTGCGCCGTGAGCGCGTTGAAAAGCGTGGACTTGCCGACGTTCGGCAGCCCGACTATACCTGCGCGGAGCATGGATGAACCTCTCTGAATTAAACACACGCGTTGGCTTGCGGATGAGTTCTTTTACACCGTGAGGCGCGGAAAGGCAAAAGCAAAAAGAGGCTGCGAACTTGCGCGCGGGTTCGCGTATAATCCCGCGCGACGACGACCGGATGCGCTTCGGCGCCCGTCGTCCACACGGTTTTCAAATTCACCCGCACAAGTTTCGCGTCGGACGCTATAGACACATGGCCTACATTCTCGCGCTCGTCGCCATCGCGAGCGGCGCGCTCACCACCTACTGCTACGACCGCGACGCGCACCCCCTCGCGCGCCTCGCGGCCGGGACGTGTACGGGACTTGCCGCCCTCGGCCTCGTCGGTTTCGTCTGCGCCTCGTTCCTCGGCCTCACGCCCGCGTCCCTGTTTATCTCCGCCGTCATCATCGCCGCGCCGCTCGCCCTGTTGTTGAAAGGTGAATGGCGCGCGCGCGTGCGGTTCGATCTCGCGGCAGCGTGGCGCGACGTGTCGCGCGCGCAGGCGTCGATAGGCGTCCTCATCCTCTTCGCCGCCAGCGCGCTCATTTTCTGGCAGGTGTTCGAGCGTGCGATGTTCGTGCGCGGCGGCGAGGTGTTCACGGGCGTGGACAACAACCTCGGCGATTTGCCGTTTCACCTGAGCATCATCACGGGTTTCGTTTACGGCGAGAATTTCCCGCCGGTACACCCGGAATACGCGGGCGCGCGTTTGACCTACCCGTTCATCGTGGACTTCGTGGCGGCGATGTTCGTGCGCGCCGGGGCGACGCTGGAAGGCGCGCTCTTTCTGGAGAATTTCCTGCTCGCGCTCGCGCTCGTCGCGCTGCTGTATCGCTTCGCGCTGAAGCTGACCGGCGGCGACCGCCTGGCCGCGCTCATCACGCCCGCGCTCGCGCTCCTGAGCGGCGGCCTCGGCTGGTTGGTGTTCGCGCGCGAGTGGAGCGGCGGCAATCTCGGACTCTTCGAGTTGCTCGGCCGCCTGTCGCGCGATTACACGATCACTTCCGACGGCGCGTTTCGCTGGGGCAACGCGATCACGACGTTGCTCGTGCCGCAGCGCGGGCTGTTGCTCGGTTTGCCGCTCGCGCTCGTCGTCATCACGCAATGGTGGCTGGCGTTGACGGAAGAAGAAGACGGGGAAAAGGGGAAGGGGGAAGGGATAAGGGAGGAAGAAAGGGTAAAGGGAAAAGGAGAAGGGGGAAAGGAAGCAGAGGCGAACGTCGCCGGGCGGAAAGGGAAGGCCGGGAAGAAGGCTAAGCGTGCAGCTACGACAGCCGCCGCGCCGCCGCTTCCCGCGTTTAACCTTTTCCCCTTACCCTTTGCCCTCTCCCCGGCCGTCGCGCGCATGATCGGCGCGGGGCTGGTGGCCGGTCTCCTGCCGCTCGGTCATGCGCATAGTTTCGTCGTGTTGATGTTGATGGGCGGATGCCTGGCGTTGCTGTTTCCGCGCTGGCGCGCGTGGTTCATCTTTTTCGCCTGCGCGCTCCTGGTCGCCGCGCCGCAGATGTGGTGGGCGACGCGGGGCAGCGCGGCGCGCGCGGGGAGTTTCTTCGGGTGGCAGTTCGGCTGGGATCGCGGCGAGCAGAATCCGTTCTGGTTCTGGTTCATGAACACGGGGCTGTTCATCCCGCTGCTCGTCGCCGCGCTCGCGTGGCTGGCGTGGCGTGGCCGCGAACTGGTAGCCGCGCCCAGACGGCTGCTGCTTTTTTACCTGCCCTTCACGCTCCTCTTCATTATCTCGAACGCGGGAAAAATCTCGCCGTGGGTGTGGGACAACATCAAGGTGCTGTACTACTGGTACATCGCTTCCGTGCCGCTTGTCGCGCTGCTCCTGGCGCGTTTGTGGCGTCTGCACGCGGCGACGCGCGCGTTGGCCGTCTTCCTGTTATTGACGTTGACGGCGGCGGGCGCACTCGACGTGTGGCGCGTCGTGTCGGAGGCGTCCGAGCAGCGCGAGTTCGACCGCAGGGGCGTGGAGTTCGCGGAGATCATCAAGGCCGAGACCGCTCCGCGTTCACTGATTCTTCACGCGCCGACTTATAATCATCCCGTTTATTTAACCGGACGCCGCGCCCTGATGGGCTACGCGGGGCATCTCTGGTCGCAGGGCATCGACTACGCGCCGCGCGAGGCCGAACTCAAGCGCATGTACGCGGGCGCGCCCGACGCGCAGAGCTTGCTGGCGAAACACGGCGTCGAGTACATCGTCGTCAGCCCGCTTGAACGCAGTGCGACGCGGGTCAACGAGCAGTTCTTCAGACACTTCACGAAAGTTGGAGAGACAGGTGGGTACACCCTCTACAAAGTCGCGCGGCAGTAAGCAAAAGGGGGGACAGGCGAACGCCGCGCGGGGCAGCGAGACGGAGGGCGCAAGCGCCGCCGCCGGGTCGCGGGAAGCAGGCGGGGACGTTGAGCTTTCCCCGCGCGCCTGGCGAATCGCTTATGCCGTCGTGATGCTCGTCGCCGCGCTCGTGCGTCTCTACCATCTCGAACTCCGGCCGATGCACCACGACGAGGGCGTCAACGGTTTCTTCCTCAACAACCTCATACGCACGGGCATCTTTCGCTACGACCCGACCAATTATCACGGCCCGACGCTCTACTATTTCACACTGCCGCTCGCAGCCGTGGCCGAGCGCCTGCAAGTGTACGGCACCTGGACGGTGCGCTTCCTGCCGCTCATCTTCGGGCTGGCGAGCGTGTGGCTCGTGCTCGGACTGCGCCGTTACATCGGGCGCGTCGGCGCGCTCTCGGCCGGCGCGCTCCTCGCGCTGTCGCCCGGCTTCGTCTTCTTCTCGCGCTACTACATACACGAAATGATGTTCGTGTTCTTCACGCTCGGCCTCGTCGTGGCCGCGCTGCGTTTTTACGAGCACGACGCGCCGCCGGATTCGCCGCCGGCGCGGCCGGACGCGCGCTTAGGGTTAGGAGCCGTGGTCGCATCGCTCACGCTCGTCGCCTCGTCGCTCAGCGCGGCCTATCAGCCGGAATATCGAAGAGTTGCGCTGGCGTCGATCCTGTTGAGCCTCGTCGTGTTGTTCGCGCTGCTCAGGCGATACGACGGTGGGCGCGCGTCATACCTCGTGCTCGCCTCGATCTCGGCCGCGCTCCTATTCGCCACGAAGGAGACCGCTTTCATCTCGGTGGGCGTGATCCTGATCGCGTGGGCGATGGCCTGTGGCTATGAGCCGGTGGCGGCGCGTTTGGGATTGGACGGCGGGGCGCGCAGGAAAAAGGGCGCGGCGAGCAGGGGCGCGCGCGGCAGGCAAGGCGAGAGAGGCGGCGCGGACGTCGGGCAAGTTGAGGCGCGCGGACTCGTGCCGCGTCTCGGCGGTTGGTCGCGCATCCTGATCCTGCTGGCAGCCGCGCTCGGCCTCTTCCTCTTCGTCAATATCCTGTTCTACTCGTCTTTCTTCACTAACTCGAAGGGAGTCTATGACGCCATCGAGGCGTACAAAGTCTGGAAGAAGACGGGCGAGAGCGGCTTTCACGGCTATGGTTGGCACAAGTATTTGCAGTGGCTCGTAATGAGCAACGAATATCTGGACTGGTATCTGAAGGGCGGCGCAGGCGTCGCGCCGAAAAGCGACTGGGAGTCGGGCGAGGAGCCGTTTCTGTTACTGCTCGCAGCGACGGGCGCGCTCATCGCGCTGCGCGAGACGCGTCGCCGCTTTCCACTCTTCGCCGCGCTGTGGGGCTTCGGCCTGCTCGCCGCCTACTCGCTCATCAAATACAAGACGCCATGGCTCGTGCTGAGCATGCTCGTTCCGTTCGCCATCACGGGCGGATACGCGATTGACTGGCTCTACCGGCGCGGGTCAGCCCGGCGCATAGTCGCTGTTCTGGCGCTCGGCGTCGCCCTCATCGTCGCGGCTATCCAGACCGTCCAACTCAATTACGTGCATTACGACGACGACAAGTACATCTACGTCTACGCCCACACGAAGCGCGAGTATCTGGACATGCTGCGTGAGGTCGAACGCATCGTCGAGCGCGCGGGGACGAAATACGAGACGGCCATCAACGTGGCCGCGCCCGAATATTGGCCGATGCCCTGGTATCTGCGCGAATACAAGAGCGTCGGCTATCAAAGCCGCGTCATCCCGGCGACGACCGACGCCGTGGTTATCACCAGTTCGACGCAGAGCGCCGAGATGCAGGCCTTGAACGGCGCGAATTATCAATTCGTCGGCAGCTACCCGATGCGCCCTGGCGTTACGCTCAACCTCTACGCGCGCCGCGACCTCGCGGGACGGTAATTTGTGTCCCACCGTGCGGTCGCGGCCAGGGCTGAAACGTCCCTCCCGTCCGCCGTGACAAAAATACCACATTTGCCGATTCGCCAAATTCATTGACGGAAAATCAGGCGAGGTGGTAATGTCCGCCCCTGTAAATAAATAAAGTTACAGTTCGTTTTTGCGAAGCCAGCCCCCGACCTTCCTTTCGCAATACCCCGACCGCGAACTGCCGTCCTTTATGCCGGACGAGATCGGCTGGCCGCCAATCCATCGTCGCCGATCAACCGAATCGAAAGTTTCGTTTGAAAAAAAATCCATCCGCCGGCGCTCACATTTTGGGCGACAGGCCGCCAATGTTGCACGGCGTTGCGAGCAAATTTACGAGCAAAATTAAGGGCGCAATGCATTCGCAACGTGAATGCAAGGCAAATAGTGCTTGACGCGCCGCTCGCCGTGGCTCGGTCTCAAGTATTTCTCAACCGCTCGGGCGTAGTCTTCGCAGTATCAATGTCGAATCAGGTTTTCGTCCTGGCCGCATCAGCGTCGAAATAGGTTTTCACGTTTTCACAAACGCACTCAGACACACTCGCTGTTCCCGAATCCCGAACGGCTCTGGCGAGAGGAATCTACACGAAGGGCGTCATGCCATGTTCACCGGCTGAACATTCCTCGGTGTGGCACAGATACAGGGATCGCCTATCCTCTGGAGGAACACGTTAATGAATACCCGCCGAATTTTTCTCGTAACCGCACTGGGGCTGCTCGCCCTGGCCGTTATCATGCCCGGCCTGTTCGGCTCGGCCGCCGAAGCCGTGAGGCAGGATTTGATCGATGCCCCGCGCAGCGGCGGCTTGCGCCCGCCCGAAAAGGACGTGCGCGGCGGCGCGCACGGAGTGCCCAAAAGCCCGGTCGCGCGTACGCTCTCCGATTCCCAGATGAAGGGTCTCAGAGCGTTGCAGGCGGAAGTCGGCGGCGCGCCGCTCTCCGTGCAGTACAACGGTTTGACGAACACGCCGCGTCACCTCTTCAGCCATTCCGGCTATCTCACGCCGGCCGCCGAGGGCGACGCCGAATCAATCGCGCGCGGGTTCATCAAACGCTGGCAGGGGATTTTCCGTTTCACCGAAAGCGATCTGGCGTCGCTGGTAGTCAAGAGCCGCTCACACATCCCCGACATGGGCACGGACGTGTTGGTGTTCGAGCAGCAGGTCGGCGGCGTGCCTGTGTACAAGGGCGAAGTGCTGGTTAACGTCAACCGCGAAGGTCGCGTGTTGAGCGTCGGCAGCGAAAGCTTCCCGCAGTTGAAGGTGACTAACTCGGTGGCGATTGCGCCGGCCGCGGCCATCGAGTACGCCGCCAGAGACATGGGGCTGTCCGGTTATCAAGGCCGGGCGCTCGGCGCAACGCGCGTGCTGGCCTCTTACGGCGTACCTTCCGGTAAATCCGGGGCGCGCTACATCGAGGGGCAGAAATTCAGCGGCGGCAATTTGTTCTCGGACGAGATCGTCGTGACGCGAACAATCTTCCCGCTCGGCGCCGAGGCGCGCCACGCCTACAAGTTTTACCTGACCACGCCGCAGTACTCCGACATCATGTGGGAGAACGTCGTGGACGCGGAGACCGGCGAGGTCTTGCACCGCTTCAGTCTGACGATGTTTCAAGGCCGGACGAGAACCGGCAAGGGCAAGAGCGGCACGCGCACGCCGCAGCCCTCATTCGGCCCCGTGGGCGGCGGCCCCATTGACAGCCGGCGCGGCAGTTATCGCCCCGACTTGCAGGATTTCGTCGAGGGTCTCAATGCGCCGGGAACGGCCACCGCTTTAGTTACGGACGCCGCCCCGACCACGCTCGGCGGCCGCCGCTGCACGCAGACGGCAGTGCCCGAAAGTCCGACTTTCGACTCGAACTGCGGCGGAGCAACCACGGCGCAGGCGAGGGCTTACGGACGCCCTTCGGCGCGCGGCCAGCGTCCCGGCTATCGTCCGGACGTAGCCAATCCCGGCACCATCCCGCGCAATCAGGGGCGCGGCTTCCAGGAGGGAATGGTGCGCGCCCGCACCGAGAATCCGTTCTCCATCACCGGCGGCGCGCTGTTCAACATGATCTACAACACGCCTTTCGGACAATTACAGCGCGGGATGCCCGACGCTCTCAATCCGTCGGCCGGCTCGCTCTTTGGCTGGTATTACCTGCCGACCGACACGGGCGGAGCCGAGATCACGCGCGACGACACCAATCGCGCTACCACCAGAAACTTCGGCTACACGATGGCGCAGGAAGCGCGACGACGCAACCTGCCTGAGAACGCGCCGGGCGCGTGCACGGGCGCGGACGCGACGCGCGAATGCGATCAACCCTTCTCGGCCACGCTCACGCCCCTGGCCTCGCCCGTGGCGCTGCCTGACGGGCGCACGCTCTCCTCGGTCTTCCAGTCGAATTACACGGAAGGCAACAACGTGCTCGTCTCCGACGACCGCGCCAACGATAACGAGACGACGAACGGCATTCGCGGTTACGACGCGAACCGCCAGTTCACCGCTCCGCGCTTTGTCTTCACGAACGAGTATGAGTACGGCGGCGTGGATGCCGTCTGCGTCGGCCCCGGCGGCGGCGCTTGTACGCCGGTCGTCAACGTCAGCGGGCGCGTCACCTTCCCGGCCTCGGCCAACGCGGACATCTTCCCCGGCACGCTCACGCTCTTCTATTACAACAACATCATGCATGATTACATGTATGATCTCGGCTTCACCGAAGCCCTGTTCAACATGCAGCAGGACAACTTCGGGCGGGGCGGCATAGGGCGCGACGCCGTCATCGCGCAGGTGCAGGACGGCTCGGGCACGAACAACGCCAACATGTCGCCGCAGCCCGAAGGCTCCAAGCCGCGCATGCAGATGTACCTCTTCACCGAGAGTACGTTCCGCCGCGCCGACGGCTCTTTCGATTTCGACGTGGTGGCGCACGAGCAGATGCACGCCATCAACAACCGCGCCGTCGGTAAAGGCGACACGGGCTGCGTCGGCAACGGTCTGGTCGGCGAGTCGGGCGGTCAGGGCGAAGGCTGGGGCGACTACATCGCCGACTCGATGGGCGACGACGACGCCATCGGCGAGTACGTCACCGGCGAGTTCGACGTGGCGATCCGCCGCCTTCCCATCACCAACTATCGCTGGGCATACGGCTCGATCAACGGCAACGGGCTGACGCGCCGCGACCGCAGCTACAACCCGGCGGCCGTGCCCGACCCCGATCCGGGCGCGATTCCCTTCGAGACGCACGACACGGGCGAGGTCTGGAGCGCGACGCTCTGGGATATGCGCGAGTTGCTGATCATGAAAGACTCCAACGGCGTCTTTTTCGACGGTACGCGCCGTCTCGACCCGGATCAGGCCGGCGGCACGGGCGCGCAGTTCTTCATCGGCAACCGGCGCGTGCGCTCGGTGGACAACGTCCATCCGATTGAGTATCGCCCCGGTTTCATGACGACCATCCCAGGTGCCGACCCGACCCTTCCGCCCGTCCCGAACATCCGCCCGGCGGAACACATCGTCCGCCCCGGCCTCGTGGCCGCCGAGATTCAGGGCGCAGGCGGCGCGCGTAACGGGCCGCTCTCGACCGCGCTGCGCAACGGCGCGTTCATGGCCGACAAGTTGATGATGCGCGGCATGCAACTCTCTCCGTGTAATCCGACCTTCGTGGATTCGCGCAATTCCATCCTGCTGGCCGACCGCGAGCTGACGGGCGGCGAAAACCGCGCCATCATCTGGCGCGCCTTCGCCAGCCACGGCGTCGGCGTGCTCGCCGCTTCGTCGTCGAACGGCGGCGCGGGCGGCACGGTCGTCGAAGACTTCTCCGTCCCGGCCGGCGTCACGGCCTGCGAATCGCAGGGGCCGCTTGCCGCCCCGGCGTACACGCTGACGAACACCCTGCCGAACACCGTCACCGTTACCATTCCGCCCGTCGCGGGCGCGGCGCGCTTCATCATTTCGCGCTCCGAGAGTCCCAACGGCCCGTTCGTCACCATCGCCGACGTGCCCGCAGACCCCTCCAACCCCACCGTCTACAACGACAACGACGGCGGGCAAGGTCTGATTTTGAACAAGACCTACTACTATCAGGTGCGCGCCGCGCGCGACGCGGAGATGAACTGCGTCTCCACGGCGCTGACCCAATCAATCACCGTCACCGTCGGCGTCCTCGTCAAGCCCGCGCCCATTTTCCAGGGCGTCAACGAGGTCTTAGACCCGGAGGCCTGTAACGTGCTCGTCGTCGGCTGGGGGCCTGCGACTTCCGTCAGCCCGACGGCCGACATCGTCTACGACGTGTATCGTTCCGAAAGAGCGTTCGATCCCGGCCCCACGGCCGCCAACCCGACCGCAGACAACAACGCGTCGCTCGAACCGACCTTCGAGCCGACCACGGCCAACCGCGTCGCACAGGGTTTGCGCACGCTCAGTTACACGGACACGAACGTCCGGCTCAATCGCGTCTACTACTACATCGTGCAGGCGCGCGACCTGGACTCCGGTAAACTCGACAACAACACCGGCAATCGCCGTGCGGATTTCAACGCGCCTTCGTCGCCTTCCGTGACGAACACGCCGGTCTTCGCCTTCGAGGACTTCGAGACGGCGGCCGCCGACACGCGCTTCCAGCCGCCGCTCGTCGAGGCGGGCAACGATCCGAAGGGCGAGATCGCCAACTTCCAGCGCGTCACCGGCGTGAAGGTTTCAACCGGGTCTGAGCTCGTCACGGAGACTTCCATGATGTTCGCGCCCGACTTCAATCCCGGCGATTCGGCCAACAACTGCGGTTCGACCGGCGGCGGGCAGAGCGATTTCTCCACCACCATCGGCCCGCTCCAACTGACGCCGACCTCCGTGATGGAGTTCGACCACTTCTTCATCACCGAAGAGGCGTTCGACGGCGGCGTGATGGAGATCAAGGTCGGCGGCGACGCGACCTTCAACTCGACGCCTTACCCGGACGAAGTGACCACCTTCGACCTCGGCAACTTCATCGTTGAGGGTGCTTACAACGGCCGTCTTAATGGGACGTTGGAAGGCGCGGCGGAAGGCTCAGCCCTGCAAGGGCGACGCGCCTACACGGGCGCTAAACCACTCTTGCATCACGTTCGCGTTCCGCTCGAAGCATTCGCGCCGGGCGGCATGCACAACCCGGCGGGCTTGCCCGTGCGCATCCGCTTCCGCATGACTTCCGACGTTTTGAGCGTCCCGTCGTGCGACGCGGGCTGGTTCATAGACAACCTGGCGATCAACAATCTCGACCCGGCCAGTTGTCCTACGCTCAACGCCATCGGCGTCGGCGATCTCGTCATCAGCGAGTTTCGCTTCAACGGCCCGGCCGGGACGAACGACGAGTTCATCGAGTTGTACAACACGACGAACGCGCCCATCATCGTCTCCGCCTTCGACGGTTCGGGCGGGTTCACCGTGGCCGCGCCCAACGCAAACGGCGTGTTGACCACGCTCGCCACCGTTCCGACCGGCGCGACCATTCCGGCGCGCGGCCATTACCTCATCGCCAATAACAGTCCGGGCGGCTACAGCCTCTCGGATTACGGCGGCACCGGCAGCGCCGCGCCGGACGCCACCTACACGGCCGACATCCCGGATAATTCCGGCGTCGCGATCTTCAGGACGACCACGCCCGCGAACTTCACGCTCGCCAACCGGCTCGATGCCGCCGGCTTCAGTTCGGCCGATCCGCTCTACCGCGAAGGCGCGGGGCTTGCGCCCATCGGCACGACCAGCACGGACTACAGTTACGTGCGCAATCTCACGACGGGCTTCCCGCGTGACACTAACGAGAACGCCGCCGACTTCGTGCTCGTGCATGTTCAGGGCGGGTTCTTCAACGGCGGCGTGCAATCGGTGCTCGGAGCGCCGGGGCCGGAGAATCGCTTCAGTCCCATTCAGCGCAATTCCGTCATCAAGGCGTCGCTCATCGATCCGGGCTGCGCGGGCGGCGGCTCGGCCACGAGCGCATGCGCGCGCGTGCGCACCGGGGCCGGGGCTAATCCGCAGAACGCAGCCTTCGGCACGCTCCTGATTCGCCGCAAGTTCCGCAACAACACGGGCGAGCCGGTGCGCCATCTGCGCTTCCGCGCCGTCAACATCAGCACGCAGGGCAACCGCCAGGCGGGCGAGGCCGACGTGCGGCTGCTCTCTTCCTCCGATGTGGAGGCAACCGATTCCAACGGCAATCCCGTCTTCATCGAAGGGGTGACGCTGGAAGAGAACCCGCCCGCGCAACTGAACGGCGGCGGCCTGAACTCGACCGTGCGCCTGAGCCGGGTCACGATGGCGACGCCGCTCGCACCGGGCGCGGCCGTCAATCTCCAGTTCCGCCTCGGCGTCATGATCGACGGCAACTTCCGCTTCCTCGTCAACGTCGAAGCGCTACCGTAAACCACGCGACTCCGAGCCTCGCGGCCGGAGTCGCAAATTCACCTGACCGCGCCGCCGCCGATTCAAACGAGTCGGCGGCGGCGCGCTTTTATTAGTCGGCCAAATTTTGGTCAGGCGCGTTAGCGGCTAAAATTAACCCGACTCGTATCAGCAATAAAGTCGTTTGACCTGAGAGGGTGGTTGACTGGGCGACCCTCTCCAACATATAGTGTGCCTCACCCGCACCGCGCCTATCGGCTGTGCTTTCAGAGAATTGGTTCGCATCCCCTGTCAAGCGTCTCCCGGCAGACGAAAGTTGCACGAATGTTCAGACTACAACGACTGGAAATAACCGGCTTCAAATCATTCGCCGACTACACCGACCTCGTTTTCACGGGCGGGGGCATCACGGGCGTCGTCGGGCCGAACGGCTGCGGCAAGTCGAACGTGGCCGACGCCATCGCGTGGGTCTTGGGCGAGCAGCGTGTCAAGCACCTGCGCGGCGCGGAGATGAAAGACGTTATCTTTCAAGGCTCACGCAATCGCCAGCCGAGCGGCATGGCCGAAGTCGTCCTCCACCTCATGCGCGACGAGGCGACGGACGAAGAGCCGGACATTGACGACATCGATTCCACGCTCGAAGAGATCGACGAGCGCAGCGAACTCGTCGCGGAGAAATTGTTGCCGGAAGCGGCCGGTGACACGGTTGCCACTGTCGCCACCGTTGCCGCCGTCCCCACCGCCGATGTTTCCGCCGACGGCGAGGCGACGCCCACCGTGGCCGTCGCTACGGTCGCTACGGTCGCTGCGGTTGATGAGTCGGCCGCTGTTGAAAATGAAACCGCGCCGGCCTCCGTCGCCGAAGGTCAAACGGCGGAAGCGTTGACGGCGAAGGCGCAGCAGCACCACAAGCGACACTGGCGTCCGCGCCGTCTCGCGCTCGGCTTCGCGCCGGGCGAAACCGTCACCGTGACGCGCCGTCTCTATCGCGACGGCGAAAGCGAATATCTTTTGAACGGGCGCGCCTGTCGCCTGCGCGACATACAGGACTTGTTTTCCGGCACGGGGCTGGCGGGCGCGCACTATGCGATCATCGAGCAGGGGCGCATCGGGCAGATTCTCTCGGCCAAGCCGATGGATCGCCGCTCGCTGATCGAAGAGGCCGCCGGCATCACGAAGTTTCGCGTGCGGCAGCGCGCCGCCGAAGCGCGGCTCGAAGGCGCGCGCGCGAATTTGCGTCGCGTCTCTGACATCGTCTCGGAGATCGAGCGGCAGGTCGGAAGTTTGCGCCGGCAGGCGGCGAAGGCTCGTCGTTACCGGACGCTCCGCGAAGAGTTGCGCGAACTGCTGCGCCACGTCTATGCCGCGGACGAACGCGCGCTCACCGCGTCGCTGGAAGAACTGCGCGCGCACCTCTCGGCGGCGGGCGAAGAAGTGTCCGCGCTCGCCGCCCGCCTGGAAGAACACGAAGAGGAAGCGCGCCGCGCAACGGGCGAAGCGCGCGAGTGTGAAGAAGAGTTGGCGGCGGCGCGCGGCGCGGTGGCGGACGCCGTCCTGCGGCGCGACCGGCGCGAGCGCGAGCGCGCTTATCAACAGGAGCAGGCCGCGTCTTTAGAGCGGCGCGTGTCCGACATCACGGGACAGATGGAGATGGTGCGCGAGCGCCTGGCGACCGTTGAGGCCGAGCGCGAGGCTCTGCGCGAGGGCGACGCGCAGTTGCGCGTGGAAGCCGAGACGACGGCGAGAGATTTGCAGGAAGCAGAGGCCGTCTATGCGCGGCGGCTCGTCGAAGTGGCCGAGGCGGAGACGCGCATCGAGGCGGCGCGCGCCGAATTGCTCACGCACACGGCGGTCGCGGAACGTCTCTCTGAGATCAACCGGCAGTTGGAGGCGACGCTCGAACGCCTCGCCGCGCAGGCCGAGGGGCTTGAGCGCGAAGGCGAACGCGCGCACGCCGCGCACGCCGAGTTCACGGAGCAGGCCGAGACGCTCGCCGAAGAGATCAGGCAGGCGCGCGCGCGTCTGGACGTGTTGAACGTCGAGCGCGGCGCGGCGTCGGAAGGCGTGGCGGCGGCGCGCAGTCTGGTGTCGGCGACGCTGACGGAATACGCGCGGATGCGCGAGGAGGCCGCGCGCGTGCGCAACCGCCTCGATACGCTGGCCGAACTCGACGAAAAGCGTTCGCTCTATTCGCAGGCCGTGCAGCGCATCTTCTCCGCCGAACACGCGGACGAGGCCGAGAGCGACCCGGCCAAGGATTTTCACACCATCGGCACGCTCGCCGATATGTTGCAGGTTGCGCCGCAATGGGAACACGCCGTCGAGAGCATCTTCGGGTCGTACCTGCAAACCGTGATCGTGCCGACGCCCGACGACGCCTTCCGCGCCGCCGCCTGGCTCGAAGCCAACAACGCCGGCCGCGCCACGTTCCTCGTCGCCGGTCTCCACGGCGCGAGCACCGAGACCGACGACAACTATCTCTCACGCGGCACGTTCCCCGAAGAGCGCGCCGGCCTGCGTCTCGGCGACCTGCTCGGCGCGCCGCCCGAAATCACATCCGTGCTCGCGCGTACGCTCCCCCGCGAGATGGGCGCGCGTTTAAGCGACGACATGGAAGGCGCGATGACGCTGTCGTTCACGACGGGCGACATGTGCGTCACGCCGCGCGGCGAATGGGTGGCGGGCGGGCAACTGCTCGGCGCGGGCAATTCGCACGCGGTCGAAGAAGGCACAGGGCTGCTGGCCTTCAAACGTGAGATGCGCGAACTCGAATCGCGCGCCGCAGACCTCGCTTCGGAAGTGGTCTCGGCGGAAGATTCCGTCAGCGCCGCGCGCGCGCGCCTGGTCGAACTGGAAGACGCGCTCGTGCTCGTCGCCGAGCAGATCGGGCGCGAGGAGCGCGAGCAGGTGGGACGCGAACTCAACGCCGTCCAACTCGCGCAGGAGATCGAACGCGCCGCGCGCCACCTGCGCGTCGTGGCCGACGACACGGCGCGCCTCGCAGAAGAGCGGCGCGAGTTGGAGATGCGCCGCACGCAGGGATTGGCGGAAGCTTCGGCGGCTGAAAGCGCGCGGCTCGCCGCCACGCAGGCGGTCGCGGAGGCGGCGGAATTGCTTGCCGCCGAACGCCGCGCGGCCGAAGTGGAGGGCGAGCAATTGAATCGCCAGCGCATGGCTTCGGCCGCCGCCGCCGAGCGTCGCCGCGCGACGGCTTCCGAACTCCGCCGCATGGAGACGGAGAACACAGACCTCGAAGCGCGGCTCGAACGCCACGCCGCCGAGATCGAAGAGATGAGCGCGCGGCTCGAAGAATTGCGGCGCGCGATGGCCGAGATGGACGAGACGGCCGGGTCTGTGGAGAGCGAGCGCGCCGCGCGCGAACTGGAAGTGGCGACGGCGGCCGAGCGTCTGGCCGAAGCGCGTGCCCGCGCCGACGCGCTCTCGGATGAATTGACGGAGTTGAATCATCGCGCCGCCGCCGCGCGCGACGCGCGTGCGACTTTGGAAGTCAATCGCGCGGAGACGGGCGCGCGCCTGAATTACCTGCACGAGGCGTGCATGGCCGAACTGGCGCAGCCGCTCGAAGAGATCGTCGCGGCCTATGAGCCGGACGCGGAGTTTGATCTGGAAGCGGGCAGGGGTCGGGTCGAAGAGTTGCGCGCGCGGGTCGAGAGTTTCGGCGCGGTCAACATGATGGCGCTCGAAGAACTCGCCGAGTCGGAAGAACGCCTGACGTTCCTGACGACGCAGCGGCAGGACATCATCGACGGCATCGGCTCGACCGAAGAAGCCCTGCGCGAGATCAAACGGCGTTCGCGCGAACGTTTCCGGCAGGCGTTTGAAGAGATCAACCGCAACTTCGGGCAACTGTTCCTCGAACTCTTCGGCGGCGGGCGCGGCGAGATGAGCATGATCGACGCCGACGACGTGCTGGAATCAGGCATCGACATCGTGGCGCAGCCGCCGGGCAAGCGCCTGCAGAACGTGTTGCTGCTCTCGGGCGGCGAGAAGGCGATGGCCGCGCTCTCGCTCGTGCTCGCCATTTTCCGCTATCGCCCCTCGCCCTTCTGCCTGCTCGATGAAGTGGACGCGCCGCTCGACGAGGCCAACATCGGCCGTTTCACGTCGAAGATCGCCGAGATGGCAACGAACACACAGTTCATCGTCATCACACACAACAAGCGCACGATGGAGATCGCGCGCGCGCTCTACGGCGTGACGATGGAAGAACCGGGCGTGTCGAGACTCGTCTCGGTCAGATTTGAATAAACGTGAAGCAGGAAAAATTTTACCGTGCCGCAATCGTCGCCGCGCTTCTTTTTCAGAGCGCGGCGATTGGCGCTACGGCGGCGGCGCAGAGCAAGAAGAACCGCAAGCCGACCGGGGGGGCAACTGCGGCGGCCGGAGTTAAATCCGCGCCCGGCCGGGCGGACGAATCCTCGCCCGTAGCCACGCCTATGCCCGCGTCCGGCAAAGCCAACGCCAGAAGCGCGACGACGACGGCAACGCCCGCGCCTCCCGCACAGTCTCCGGCCGCCGCGAAGGCGACGGACGCGGCCACGTCCGTGCGTTATTACTACGAATTCAATCAACCGAATTTCATCATCCGCCGCATACTGATCGAGCACGACGCACAGGGGCGCGGTCAACTCTCTTTCGCACGCAAAGATAGCGACGAACTCTTCACCGACCCGCTTCAAATCTCGCCCGCCGCGCTCGCGCGCCTGCTCGCCGCGTGGGAGGCCTTGAGGTTTCTCGATTCAGACGCGAATTATCAGGACGAAAAACAGTTTCCGCATCTCGGCTCGATGACGCTCGGGATGAAGCACGGCACGCGCGCGCGCAAAGCGGAGTTCAACTGGACGCACGACGAGCAGGCCGCCGCGCTCGTCAAAGAATATCGCGGCATCGGCGAGCAGCAAATCTTCATCTTCGACGTCAATCTGGCGCGACAATACCAACCCTCCGACACGGTGAAAATCTTCAAGCGTCTCGAAAGCCTGCTCAGTCGCAACGAGTTGTCGGACACCACCCCGCTTATCCCCATCCTGCGCGACCTCGTAACGGACGAACGCATCCCGCTCATGGCGCGCAACCACGCCGCGCGCCTGCTCAAGAAAATAGAGAAGTAAATATTCAGGTTGTCAGGCTGCGTCGCTCTCGGCCTCTTCGCCCGGGGGCGGGGGGGCGGGCGTGAAGCGCACGCGGCGGATGCGGTGGCGGTCGACGCGCTCGACGGTGAACGATGCTCCGTCGTGCTCGACGGTCTCGCCCGGTTTGAGGATGTGACCGGCGCGCGCGAGAAGGAATCCGGCGAGCGTCGTGTAGCCGGCGTCTTCCGGCAGCTTCAACTTGAACTTGCGGTTAGCGTCGCGCACGGCGAGCATCCCGTCGAGGATGTAATAGCCGTCCTCCTCGACGATCTGCGCGCGCACCTCTTCGTCGTATTCATCGTCAATCTCGCCCACGATCTCTTCGAGCAAATCTTCGAGCGTGAGGATGCCTTCGATGCCGCCGTGCTCGTCTATGGCGAAGGCGAGGTGCGTGCGCGCCGCCTGCATCTGCGCGAGCACGCTGCCGAGCCGGGCTGTGGCCGGCACGAACATCGGCGGGTGAAGCATCCGCTCCATGTCGAACTCCTTGCGCCCGGAAGTTCTCAGGCACGGCATGATGTCCTTCATGAAGAGGACGCCCACGATGTCGTCGAGTTGCTCGCGGTAGACGGGCAGGCGCGAGTAGCCGGTCTCGCAAAAGGTTTCTTCCACCTCGGCGAGCGTGGCCGTGACGGGGATGGCCGCGACCGTGGTGCGCGGAATCATCGCCTCGCGCACCTCGGCCTCGGAGAAATCGAAGACGCGGTTGATCAGGTTCTGTTCTTCTTCCTCAAGATGCCCGCCCTTGTGCGAGGCGTTGATGAGCTGGCGAATCTCCTCCTCCGTGTAGATCGAGGCGTGGCCGCTCGAAGCGCCCATGCCGAAGGGACGGACGACGCGGATGCTCGCCCAGTCGAGCAGGCGGATCGGCCAACTGAACAATTTGTAGAATATCTCCATCGGCAAGGCCGACCACATCGCCACCCGCTCGGCTCGTTCCAGCCCGACGAGTTTCGGAGCCTGCTCGCCGAGGACGATGTGCAGCGAAGTCAGGATCGCATAGGCGATGATGAAGGCGATGATGTGGATGGCCGCCTCGGGGATGTGAAGGCGGTGGAGCGGCGGTTCGAGCAGGGCGGCGATGGTCGGCTCGCCGAGGATGGCGAGCGCGAGCGACGCAAGGGTGATGCCGAGTTGCGAAGCGGAAAGATAGGCGTTGAGGTTGTCGAGTATACCGAGCAGGCGGCGGGCGCGGCGGTCGCCGCCCTCGGCCAGCGTTTCGATGCGCGCGCGCCGCACGCCGACGAGCGCGAACTCAGCCGCGACGAAGAACCCGTTGATGGCGACTATCAAGAGGGTGGCGAATAATTTGAGAGCCGTAATCATGGGCTTCGTTGCGAGACGATCAACTTGACGCTAACTGTCGAACTCCGGGTAGTGTTGTCTGAAAATCGCTTTCAAGATTATTGCCATGCACGGCAACACGTCAACAGAAAAGGCGGAAGTCGGAAAACAGAATACAGAAAACAGGAGTCAGAAGTCGGAATAAAAGCGGCTATTCATTCCGGCTTCTGACTTCTGACCCTGACTCCTGACTCCTGACTCCTGTTTTCCGGCTCCCCCTTCATCCTTTCGCAGAACTCGATGATCCGGTTTTCCGCCCAGAAGCGATCCTCGCCAGCCGTGTTGCCATCCGAGACGAAGCCGACGTGGCCGCCGTGGCGGGGCGCGAGCAGGATCAAATTGGGGTTCGCGCCGACGCTGGGGTGGCGGAGCGAGTCGAAGGGAATGAAGGGGTCGTCTTCGGCGTGGATGATGAGCGCCGGAACTTGTATGCGCGGGATGAGCGGGAGCGAACTGGAGCGCGCGTAGTAGTCGGCCGCGTCGCGAAAGCCTCCGTGCGGGGCGGTGTAGCGTTCGTCGAAGTCGCGCAGCGTGCGAACGAGCCGCAGGCTGCTCGCGTCGTAGCGTTCGGGGTAGAGGCGAGCGGCCTCGCGCATGCGCCGCTTGAGGCTGCGGATGAACCTGAGCTGGTAGACCCGGTTGGAACGCCGCTCGATGGCCGAGGCCGAGGCGGCCAACTCGACCGAGGGCGAGACGGCGCATACGCCTTTCAATGCGGAAGGGAAGCGCGCGCCGTATTCGCCCGCGAGTTTGAGGCTCATGTTGCCGCCGAGCGAGAAGCCGGCGATGAACACGTCGGTCAGGCAATCGCGCTCGACGAGTTCGCGGAGGAGCGCGCCGAGGTCTTGAGACATACCGCTGTTGTAGAGCGTCTCGGTGAGGTGGAGCGTGTCGCCGCAGGTGCGCATGTTCAGCCGCAGCACGTTGAAGCCCGCGCGGTGCGCCTTGAGCGCGGTGCTCAGCATGTAGATCGACTCGCTCGACCCTTCGAGGCCGTGGACGAGCACGAGCGTCGGGCACGCGCGCCGGTCGGGTTGCCAGCGACAATGGACGAGCACGCGCACCTCCCGCTCGACTTCAAACAGGCGCGCCTCGTCCGCGCGCAATTCGCGCAAACGGCGGCGACGCGGCCACGCGAAGGCGATGAGCGTCTGCGCGTGGCCGCTCCTGAACAAAGGGTGCGGCGTGAAAGGTTTCGCACGCAGCGCGCGCGCAACTTCCGCGAGACGAGGGGCAGGCGCGGCCGCTCCCGTCGCGTTCCGCGCGTCGTCGCCGCCGGCTGCGCGCCCTGTTTTCTCCTGCACAATTTCCATCTGATATTGGTTTGACTACACGAGGCGCGGGGGCTCGGAGATGGGCGGGTCGCCCACGGAGGGCGGCGTGTCTGGTTCCTGAATGGGGGATTTCGGCTCGGCGTCGGGCGGCAGCGGCGTGGGTTCGGGTTGCGCAGGGTCGGGCGCAAGCGGGTCTCGCGGCTGCGGCGTGTGTGGCAGTTCGGGTTGCTGCGAGGGTTGCGGCGGATCGGTGTTCGGGTTGCGGCTCATGTGTTCGTCCTGTGTCTGAAGTTACGGGATGGATGATGAAGGCGGACGCTCCGCACGTCAAGCGCGGCTGCGGCGCGGATGAACTTTAACGCGTGGCTTCCGAAGCCTGCCGACGTTTCGCCTCGACGCCCGTCGTCGCTGCGGCGGCGGTCGCGGCGCGTTGCAGGTCTGCGACGACGAAACGGATCATGCGATAGCTGACATGGCGGGGCAGCGCGTCGCGCAGGGGCTTAAGTCGCTCATGGCCGAGAAGGCGGACGGCATCTTCGATGAGGGCGCGGTCGTGCGCGCCGACGTGGCGTGAGATGTCGAAGGGGCGACCTTCGAGGATGCAATCGGCGAGGTGTTTCTCCACCGTCATCTCCGCGATGCCGCGTTGCGCGCTGATCTCTTCGATGGTCATGCCCGTTTCGTAGAAAGCGTAGGTCTCGTCCACGGTGCTGACGCGCGGCGCATTGACCGAAGTTTTCGACTGCGCGGCCACGGCCGCACGTGAACCGCGCGCCTCAGTGGACGACGGCGGCACCGCGGCGGCAGAGAGGGAGGGAAGCGCGAGTTTGATGGAGGCGCGTTCACGCATCACGTCGTTGCCGAGGGCGGTGATGGCGACGGTGGGGTAGTTGCCGCCCGTCACCGAGAGCGCACCGGCGGCGACGAGCGCGTCCACGTAGAGCAATATCTCGTCCTGCGTCATGTTGTGCAGGATGCCGTAGGTCGAGAGGCGTTGGAGTCCGAACTGGGAGATTTTGGCCGAGCGCGAACCGCGCAACGTAGCGGCTAGGATGCCCTTTCCATAGCGCCCTTCCATGCGCGCCACGCACGCGAGGATTTTGCGCACGCACAGCGTCTCGTCTTCGCCGAGCGCGCGCGCGGACGTGATCCGCACAGTGCTCTCAAACTCGCCGCCGAAGCTCTCGGCCTCGCGCCGACGGTGTTCGGCGAGCGACTGCCTGTCCAGTTCGTTTTCCAGATCGCTGGCGAAAGGGGTGTTCTCGATGACGAATTTGTCGAGCCGCGTGCGCGCGGCGACCGGGATCGCCGGGGCGGAGGCCGTGGCGGCACCACGCTCCTCCCGCGCGAAGGGCGACTCTTCGCCGTCGTATTGGCTCTCAGCTTCGTCGGCGTAGTATTCGGTGACGCGCTCGGCGGGAACAATCTCGGTCGACGGCGCGTGCCCCTTCACGCAGACGCCGCAAGTGCCGCAGGCCGGTTTGTGCGAGCGGTCGCCGAAATAGTCGAGGATAAAGGCGCGATAGCAGTGGTCTGCGTAGCAGAAGCTGATCATCTCGCGGAGCTTGCGTTGTTCGAGCGCGGCGCGGCGGGCGAGGTCTTGCGGGCGGATCGCCAGGCGTGAGACCGGCCGCTCGTCGAGCATTTGCAGGCCGCGCGTGCGCCGCCCAGTCTTGTAAGAGACGACGCCCGCCGTGCTCAGGGACGAAAGCGCGCGGCGCACGGACGCGAGATCGAGTCCGAGTGTTTCGGCAAACTCGTTGATCTCAATTTCTATGTCGGCGCGTTCGTTCAGATCGTAGCCGCCGAGCAGCGCGTAGAGCACCTGCTTGTCGCGCGCGCTGCGTTTCGCGCCCACGGTTTCGCGTGCGAGGTGAGGCGGCATCAGCAGGCGCACCTCCGCGCGGTTCTCGCCCGCCGCGCCGCGCTCGATGTGCCCGGCTTTCTCCAGAATGATGAGCGCGGACTGCACGGCCATCTCGTTGCGCACGCTGGCGCGCACGGCGATTTCGTGCGTCGAGAGCTCGATGTGCTGCTGCCGTGTGGCGACGAGCGCCTCGTAAACCTTCGCGATCAATTCGGGCGGCGGGTAAGAGCCTTCGATGAAATAATCCTGCGTGCGCTTGTCGGCATAGTTGAAGAGGAGGACGCATTCGGAAGGCAGCCCGTCGCGCCCGGCGCGGCCGATCTCCTGATAGTAGGCCTCGATTGAACCGGGCAGGTGATAGTGGATGACGAAGCGTATGTCGGCCTTGTCGATGCCCATGCCGAAAGCGTTCGTGGCGACGATCATCTGGACGCGGCCGGACATAAACGCGTCCTGCGCGCGCGTGCGTTCGGCCTCCTCCATCCCCGCGTGATAGGCGACGACGTTCAAGCCCGCATCCTGCAGACGCCGCGCCACCTGCTCGACCGATTTGCGCGTCGAAGAATAGATGATGCCCGAACCGCCGTCGGCCTTCGCCGCGAGCGTCTTGACGTGCGCGATCTTCTCGCGCTCCTTCTGCGTGTGGACGACGCGGATGGAGAGATTCGGGCGGTCGAAGCCGGAGACGAAGGCGCGCGGCTCACGCAAGCCCAGTTGTTCGATGATGTCGGCGCGGACGTGCGGCGTGGCGGTCGCGGTGAGCGCGACGACCTGCGGCCGCCCGATCTCCTCGATGGCCGACTTGAGGCGCAGGAAGTCCGGGCGGAAGTCGTGCCCCCAGGTCGAGACGCAGTGGGCTTCGTCCACGGCGAAGAGCGAGACGTTGACGCTCTTCAAGGCTTCGACGAAATGCGCGCTGCGGAAGCGTTCGGGCGCAACGTAGACGAGCTTATACTTGCCCTGCCTGATACCCGCGATGCGCGCCTTCTGCTCCTCGAAATCCACGGAACTGTTGATGAAGGTGGCGGGGAGATTGCGCGCGTGCAGCGCATCGACCTGATCCTTCATCAGGGCGATGAGGGGCGAGACCACGATGGTCGCCCCTTCGTTCATCAGCGCGGGGAGTTGGAAGCAGAGCGACTTGCCGCCGCCCGTCGGCATCACCACCACGGTGTCGTGACCGGCGAGGATGGCGTCGATGACTTCGCGCTGGCCGGCGCGGAAATCCTCGAAACCGAAGTGTTCGCGCAGGGCGGCGGGGGCTGAATCGAGATTTGGCATTGCGTGTGAAGTCTCGCGGGAGCAAACGCGGAGACACCGCAGATTTTACCGCAACGGCGGCCGCCGCGTCACACCGGCCGGGAACTCGTCTCACTATTGACACCAATTATTAGCAGATAATATGCTGCGCGTGCCTCGTCAAAGAGACCTTCACCCTCAGACGCCTCAGTCGCAAAGGAGCAGATGACATGCAACCTCACATAACCTCCATGACGCAATCGTGCACATGGCTATCCCTCACCTTGCTGTTCACATGCCTCTTCATAGTTCCTTATGTTGATGCTCAGGAAGCGGCGCAAAATGAACGCCACTTG
This sequence comes from Pyrinomonadaceae bacterium, assembly GCA_035645855.1. Classification (GTDB taxonomy): domain Bacteria; phylum Acidobacteriota; class Blastocatellia; order Pyrinomonadales; family Pyrinomonadaceae; genus JAIVJZ01. The sequence continues at coordinate 21,693 of DASQLU010000068.1, read as the reverse complement.
ATAGGTTACACGAGCGAGTTCTGGGGGCGTTCGTGGGCGACGAAGAAGGTGTTGCCCGCCTACCCGGCTGAGGCCATCGCACGGAACATTCAAGGCGTGGTGGAGGTCGCCGTCGGCCTCAACAACGACGGGCAGGTGATTAAGGTGCGCGTCCCGCCGGGTCTCGACCCGCACTTGCGGAAGGCTGCGGTCGCCGCCGTCAAGCAATGGGAGTTCCGGCCTCGGGTTAGTAAAATGCAGCCGGGTGAATTCGGCACTTTCCGGCTCACCTTCAACTTCATCATCGAAGAGGGCACGGCGCGCGTCGAGTTGTCTAACCCGCCGCGCGACAGCCCCGCGCACGCGCGTATGCGCGGTGCTTCTCCGCGCAACCGCACGGAATGGCTCAGGTGGGAAGACGCCACCAACGACCACTGACACCTCATCGGGCTGGCGCAAAGACTTATCCCGTCAGTCTCACTTAAATCCGACACAGCATCGCGCAGGGCGAGCGCGTCCGTCCCTAAGCTGCGCGTGCCTCCTCAAAGAGACCTTCACCCTCAGATGCCTCAGTCACAAAGGAGTTAATGACATGCGACCTCACCTCACGCTCTCTCAGTTGCAAAATCTCAAGCCGACGATTTTAGCCGTTGTGCTGCTCGCCGCCTTCCTCGGCCTGTGCGCCGTCGGTTTCGTGTCGAGCACGGCGCAATCTACGCAGAAGCAGGAACGAGAGTTAGAAGATAAAATCCCGAAGCACCTGCCGATTAAAGTTAAGGTCAGGAATCTCAACAATGAGAAGTGGGCGCGCGATGTGGAAGTCGAGGTTATGAATACTGGAGACAAGCCAATCTATTATCTGAGGCTTAGCTTGTTCTTCGTGGACGTAAAAATGGATACCGGCGATCAGATTGGCTTCCCGCTCAGGTATGGCAGGCCGGAAATGGTTGACATAAATGTTAGAGCTATACCGGAAGATGTGCCAATTCAGCCGGGGGAAACTTATATGTTTAAGGCCAGCAAAGGACTCGCTGTAGGGTGGGAAAAATTTAGGAATAAGCATAATAAGCCGCATCCCAAAAAAGTCGGCCTTAGATTTGATGCCCTCAACTTTGGAGATGGTACCGGATTTCTTACGACTGACGGTCTACCAGTATCTAACTATAAAACTTCCAAGTCATCCTGCGGCACACAAAGAAATGAAGATTCTTTTATTAAAGCTGCGTGGAATATTTGGCAGGATAAGCCCTCCCCGGCCACTTCAAATTTTACCAGTCTCTTACCGGCAAAAAGTTTGCCGGTAAATTTTTGTCCGTCATCTGGGAGGGTTAAAACCCTCGCCTTTAGGCGACGGCTTTAGCATGTGTGCAGTGCCGCGCCGGTCGTGTAAGATGCGCCGCCATGAAAGATTACCGGCGCGGCGCGCACACTACGTTCGAGATTCACCTGCACATTGTCTGGGTCACGAAGTACCGCAAGCCGGTGCTGACAGGTGAAGTCGGGTTGCGAGTCAGAGAACTGATTCGTGAAATTTGCGGCAACCACGAAGTCACGATCATGAAAGGGCACATCTCGAAAGACCATGTCCATCTGTTCGTCTCGATTCCGCCGCAAGTGACCATCAGCCGTCTGCTCCAGATGCTGAAAGGGAAGAGTTCTTTCAAGTTGATGCACGAGTTTGCACATCTGAGAAAGAAATTCTGGGGGCGGCACATGTGGGCACGCGGGTACTTCTGCGTCAGTTCGGGAAATGTCACTGACGAAGTAATCGCGCAATACATTGAGCAGCAGAATCATGACCAAGACTCAGACTTTCGCGTGGAAGGTGAGCCGGATGCCAGTTAAAGCTTCAAGCTCCGCCACGTTCAGGACTTTCAGTCCGTTACAGGGAAACCACCACCTTTGAGGTGGTGGAGGTTACGCTCATTAAAGCTGCGTGGAATATTTGGCAGGATAAGCCCTCCCCGGCCACTTCAAATTTTACCAGTCTCTTACCGGCAAAAAGTTTGCCGGTAAATTTTTCTCTGCCTGAGAACAATAGTTCTATTCTAAGTTATTCTTCCCCCAGTCAGGTCTGTGCTGTCCAGGGACTTCATGCTTTTTAATGAAACTGACAGTAGGAGGGAATTGCTTCTGTGCCGATTACGATCCACCTGTAGAAACACAATCAGTATTTTGTAATGACAGTAGTGCTCGCTGTGGTAGGCAACGGACTGAACAATCTATTTGTGACAGTGAAGGGCATACTTGTACGACGTACTTCATCGATCCTTGCCCATTTGCGAACCCATCACCAACGCCGACGCCCTGCGATCCTCCCGAGGCGACGCGGCCCAACGACACTTGCGTCCCCTTCGGGCCGTGCCCGCCCGTGGGCACGCGGGGCTAGATGTGCCGCTCTTGCCCTTCCGGCTTCCCGGTGAATAATCCCGCCTACCCGAACTCCGGCGGCTGCCCCGACGGTTATTACAACGACGGGCAATACTGCTGCGTCCCCGTTAATCCGACGCTCACGCCGACCCCCTTCGCCTGCACCACGCCCGGCTTTAACGGCGGCTGCCTGCCCGGCCTCATTTCTAACGAATACGGCATGTGCTGTCCCGCCCTCTGCGGGCTGGGTGAACTCTGCCCCGACCCGCCCGCCGCTTTCCAGTGCGGCACAGTCCTGCCGGAGACCGCGTGCCCCTACACCATCTACGGCTTCGGCTCCTGCTACTCGCCAATCCTCGTCGATGTGGCGGGCGACGGCTTCCGCCTCACCGATGCGCGACGCGGCGTGCGCTTCGACATAGACGGCAACCCGGACGGCCTCGCCGAACAGGTCTCGTGGACTATGCCTTCATCAGATGATGCGTGGCTCGCACTCGACCGCAACCGCAACGGCCGTGTCGATAGCGGGCGGGAACTGTTCGGCAACCTGACGCTGCAACCGGCTTCGGCCGAAGGCAACGGCTTTATCGCCCTCGCGCAATACGACAGGGCGAAGAATGGCGGCAACGAGGACGGCGTGATCGACGCGCGCGACGGGTTCTTCGCGCTGCTGCGTCTGTGGCGGGACGCGAATCACAACGGCGTGTCGGAGGCGGGCGAATTGCACAGCTTGCCCGCGCTCGGAGTGACGGCGTTATATCTGGACTACAGGGAATCGAAGCGGGTGGACGAGTTCGGCAACCAATTCCGCTATCGTGCGAAGGTGGAGGCCGCGAAGGGCGCGCGGGTCAACCGCTGGGCGTGGGACGTGTTTCTCGTCGTCGCGCCGTAGATTGGGGCTTGTCGTCGAGTTGCGGACACAAGAGAGAGCCGCCCGCCGGTCTAGACAGAGGCCGATGGGCGGTTCTCTTCTTTTTCCTGTAATCTATCCGTGCTGACTCGTAGTTTGACGATGGCCTTTCTAAAGGCTCAGGGCGCGATGGAAAAACCTATGTGGCGGGCGCGGACGAAACACGACCTGATGATCGAGGTGTGGGAGCATCTGGATTGCGAGACCGTGGGCGCGGCGGAGTTGGAGGCGATTGCCGAGGCCGTGCGCGCGCGTTTCGGCGAGGGCGCGGAGGAAAGCCCGGCGATTGTCGCGCGCCTGCTGGCCGACGAGGGCGCGGAGTTGCGCCACGCTGAGGTGTTGGAGACGGACGCGCGCTGGCGCAGCGCAGACCCCTACGACGCCATGTTTCGCAACGTCCTGAAGTTCTCGAACTTCGAGGAGGCCGCCGCCTCCATCAAGCGGCTGGACAATTTGCGCCGCCAGTTCGCGCGCAAGAAAGACAAGGAAGGACTGCGACGCGTGCAGGAGACGGTCTTGAAGGGCAAGCAGCGGGCGCAGATGATCGCGCGCAACGCCACGGTGAACGAACAGAAGCGCGCCGAGAAAGAGGAGATCGCCGAATGGTTCACCGTCTGGTTGAGGCAACCGGAAATCTTCGACGACTGGCTCATCCTGCGCCGCCGCGCGAAAGAGTTTCGCGAACGCTTCGGCGATTGAGTTGCGCGCAACGGCGGCCGCGCTCGCCCCTGCGCGCCGAGTGCGATTCCTGCGCGATGCGTCCGCGGTTATGTGAGCGGCCGTGATCGGCGTTAAAATAGTCCGCGCAACTCCCCATAAAATTTCAACAGTCGAAGGGCGGGCGGTTCAGCCCGGTTCTGGAGGTAGTGTATGAAAGTGTCTTGTCGGCAGGGGCAGCGGTCGGGCGGCGTCGCCGTGTTGCTGTCGTTAATTTTATTGTGCAACGGCGCGCAGGCGTTCGCGCAGACGCTCGCGTCGAAGGGCGGCGCGGCGCGGAAGGCGGGGACGCGGAAGACTGTCGCCGGCAAGGCCTCAGCGTCCGAGGCCGCGCAGTTCGTGACGCACGCCGAGCAGCGGCTCGCGGAACTCAATCTCAAGGTCGCGCGCGCCAGTTGGGTGCAGGAGAACTTCATCACGGACGACACGGAAGCCCTCGCCGCCGACGCGAACAACGAATTGATCGCCGCCGTCACGCAACTGGCCGAACAGGCGACGCGCTTCGACAATCTCAAGCTTCCCGCAGACACGGCGCGCAAGCTGCGCCTGTTGAAACTCGCTTTGACCGTGCCCGCGCCGTCGAACCCGGCCGAGCGCGATGAGTTGACGAAGATCACCGCGTCGCTGTCGAGCGATTACGGCAAGGGTAAGTATTGCCCCGACGGCGCGGCCGGAAAATGCCTGACGCTTCAGGAGATGGAGCCGATCATGGCGGCGAGCCGCGACCCCGAAGAGTTGAAACGCATCTGGCTCGGCTGGCACGCCATCTCGCCGCCCTACAAAGCGAAGTATGCGCGCTTCGTCACCTTAGGCAACAAGGGCGCGCGCGAGATGGGCTTCAAAGACCTCGGCGCGCTGTGGCGTTCCAACTACGACGTGCCGCCCGACGAGTTCGCCGCCGAGATGGAACGACTCTGGCTGCAAGTCAAACCGCTCTATGATTCGCTCTACACCTACACGCGCTGGAAGCTCTCGGAAAAGTACGGCAAGCAACTCGTGCCGGAGAATCAACCGATCCCGGCGCACCTCCTCGGCAACATGTGGAGCCAGACGTGGAGCAACATCTACCCGATCCTCAAGCCTGAACGCAGCGACGCCGGTTACGACCTGACGAAGATACTCGTCGAGAAGAAGACCGACGCCCGCCAGATGGTGCGCTACGGCGAAGGCTTCTTCACCTCGCTCGGCCTCGACCCGCTGCCGAAGACTTTCTGGGAGCGTTCGCTGTTCGTCAAACCGCAGGACAGGGAAGTCGTCTGCCACGCGAGCGCGTGGAGTCTGGACGCGAAGCAGGACGTGCGTCTCAAGATGTGCATCAAGATCACTGCGGAAGACTTCTCCGTCGTCCACCACGAACTCGGCCACAACTATTACCAGTTGGCCTATGCGCCGCAGCCGACGCTCTACCAGAACAGCGCGAACGACGGCTTCCACGAAGCCATCGGCGACGCCGTGGCGCTCTCCGTCACGCCCGAGTATTTGAAGAAGATCAACCTCATCGACAAAGTGCCGGACGAGAGCGCGGACACGGGGCTGCTCCTGCGCCTCGCGCTCGACAAGGTGGCCTTCCTGCCCTTCGGCTACCTCGTGGATCAGTGGCGCTGGAAGGTCTTTTCGGGCGAGGTCGCGCCGGAGAATTACAACAAGGCCTGGTGGGAGTTGCGCACGAAGTATCAGGGCATCGCGCCGCCCGCAGCGCGCAGCGAAGCCGACTTCGACGCGGGCGCGAAGTATCACGTCCCGGCCAACACGCCTTATGCGCGCTACTTCCTCGCCGCCATCCTGCAGTTCCAGTTTCACCGCGCATTGTGCCGCGAGGCGGGCTTCACGGGGCCGCTCAATCGCTGCTCGATCTACGGCAACAAGCGGGCGGGCGCGAAGCTGAAACAGATGCTCGCCATGGGGCAGAGCCGCCCCTGGCCGGAGGCTTTGAAGGCTTTGACCGGCGAAGACAAGATGGACGCCACCGCCATCATCGACTACTTCGCCCCGCTCAAACGCTGGCTCGACGAACAGAACGCACAACACGCGCGCAGGCAGACGGCCTCGACCAGATAGAGCGTAACTGTTGACCTTCGACGCCGCGAGGCGCACGCAGAGAGGCGCGGGAGAGTTGCATATATCTCAACTCTCCCGCGCCTCTCTGCGGTTTCACTTCGAGCCCCGCGCGCTGGAATCCATCCCGCTTTCTTTTTACGCGCCGGGAGCCGGGGGATGCGGAGAGTGCGCGGAGAGTGTCGCGCTACACACGGGACTGCGCGCTCGCGTTGCGTTCCCGGCGGCGCGTGTTTTTAAGCCGGGGGGATTGGCGGTCGCTTAGGAAACGCTCTCAGGCGGCCACGCGTAGGCGGTTGCTTTGACGGCGGCGTAGTTGGCGTCGAGGGCGGGTTCGAGCAGGAGCAGGGCGGCGATGCGGCGCGTCATATCGCGCACCTCACCGGATTCGGCGGGGGTGAGGTCGCGCCCCAGCACCTCGCGCTCGCGGTAACTGAGCCATTTTTTGACCACCTGATAGCCGCCGATGTGATAAGCCCAGACACGCGCGGGGACGTTTTTCCAGTAAGCCACTTCGTTCAGGTAAACGTCGAGCGTGCGTGCGCCGAGGCGCGCGAAGGCTTCACCGGCGTCCAGTCCGAGAGCCGCCGCGCCTTCCGCGATGGCGGCGCGTTCGTCGGGCGTATAGTCGCGCTCGACCGTTTTGCCGCGCCCCGGCATGACGCCGTTCTGCCCCGCGAACCCCCAGTTGACGTTGAGCGCGAGTTCGCCCTCGGCCACGCGCAACTGCCCGCCGCCCACGCGCGAAACGACGCCGATAGACCGCATTTCGGGACGCAGCGGCGTGTGCGTGATGCCTTGCAACCGCGACGCGCCGGCGGCGTCCGCCTCTACCGCGTCGTAAGCGAGGATGGCCGCCACCTGCCGACCGAGCGCGGCCGAAGCGTAGAGCGCGTCCACGCTCGCGGGCAGCGGCACGCGCGGCCAATCGCCGCGTATGCCGTCTGCGTTTTCGGAAAGATAAGCGGGCGCGTAACCGATGGCGAGCGCGTGCATCCAGACGAGCGCGGCCTTGTCCGCATCTTCGTCAACATTTTCAATGCCGAGCGAGGCAAGATAGGCGCGGGCTTTAGTTGAGAGATTCGCCGTCGGCGCGTCTTCGTGTGCTTCTTCTGGGAAGAAATGGTCTTGCGGTGCTTGATCGAGCTTTTCTTGTTTGTTGCGAAGGCGTAGAGGGATTACTGAAACATTTCTAGCGATAGTTTGATAGTCCACTAGGAACGAGGAGTAGTAGATCGGACTACCTTTAGCCTCTTTTTCTGTCTTCATCCGTGTGACTAAAAAACTATTGCCCTTCCAACATTGTGCTAAAAGTGCAGGGCGTGGTTCATTCCAAAGGGGGCGCACCGGAGTGATATAGCACCAATTGTTATCAAACGGCCTTATGGCATAGCGTCGTATGTTATCTGATTTGTAGGATTCTGCGGCGAGAACTTTGGCACGAGCCTTTTTCGCATCGAAGCGTGCAGCATCCTTTGTGATTTGTAATTTCGTTGCCTGTAAGGTAGTCCAATCAGTTGAAGGGTCATAATACATCTGCATACGTTCTTCGAGAGGGGCTTTATCAATATCTATCAAACTGCCTTGACGTGCTTCTAAGAAACCCCGAAAGGGTGTCTGACTGCTTAACTTTTCCAAGCTAGGCCAGTCTAAATAATTTGAAGCTACATTTGATAGCCGCAGAGAAAAGCGATTGGCATTGGTTGGCTGAACTTGCTCATATTCTGAATTAATGTCGGCCAAGTCCTTGCTAGCGAGAAGATCGGCGCGTTTGGTCACGCCCCAGAATTGGCGATAGCGCACGGTCGGCTGCGAGTCTCGTTTTTTCTTCCGTACCATCAACCCGACCGCCGTGCCGACGCGGATGCCCTCGCGGTTGTACTCCGTCGAAAAGACGCTCGGATCGGGTTTGCCTTCCGGCGTGCGTTTGCCCGTCTCGCGGCTGTCGCCGTTCAGCGAATCGAACCACAGCGCGTCGAACTCCGACAGGAAACGCTCGCGCATCACGACGAACGAAGGGTCGCTCAGGTAAGAATAGTTCGAGATGAAACAGACCACGCCCTCGCCCGTCTTCTCCGCGATGCGGCGTTCCGCGAGCCGGAAGAAGCGCACGTACAGGTCGTCAAGATTGAACTTCCTGATGCCCCACGTTGTATTCAATCCTTCCTTGTACGGCTCGACTAATCCCTGTTCCTCCGCGGGACTCGTTCCGGCGAAACTGTTGTAAGGCGGGTTGCCGAGCACGACGAGAATCTTGCGCTCGCGCTTGACCTCTTCGGCGCGGTCGCGTTCCTCTTCCATTTCGGGAAAGAGCAGGCGCGCCTTCGGCTCGCGCGCAGGCTCCCACCCCGTCAGCGCGTTCGTCAGAAAGACGGCCACGCGCTCCGCGCCCGTGTCGGCGAGCGGCGCGTCCAGACTCTGCAACAGCAAACCGAGTTGCAGGTGCGCGACGACGAACGGCGCGGGCAGTATCTCGAAGCCGAACACGCGATTCATCGCCGCCTGTTTCAGTCGCTCGCCCGCGAGCGCGTCCTCGCCCCGCTCGCGCAATGTCGCTTCGATGCGGCGCAACACTTCCACCAGATACGCGCCCGTCCCGCAACACGGGTCGAGCACATAGACCTGTTCGTTCGCCAGCCCGTCGGCCACGTTCAACTCTTCGCGCAACACCGTGTCCACGCGCGCCACCATGTATGTCACGATCTCCTGCGGCGTGTACCAGACGCCGAGTTGCTTGCGCAGTTCGGGGTCGAACTCCTGCAGGAACGGCTCGTAGAAATACTGTACGGCGTGCCCTTCGGTAAACTTGCGTATGAAGGCGGCGGGGTCTGCGATGCGGTTCAAAGTCATCCCCGCCCAGTCCAGCACTTCGTCGAGGCCGAGCGGTTGCAGACGCGACGGCAATAAGAGTTGCTCGAACAGCGCGCTGATCATCGGCACGCGCAGCGTCCACGCCGCGTCTTTCCAGTTGAATTTCCGCGCGCTCCCCGCCGCCTGCCCCTGCTGCGTCCACAACACCCACGCTGAGAAGACGCCGTAAAAGAGCGTCTGCACCAGCGTCGAGCGGAAGAAGTGTTCGCCGTCCGCGCCCACGAACTGCAACCCCAGAGCCTCTTCCAGCGCGCCGCGCACAGAGGCCAGCGCGGGCAAGTCCGACTTCTCCATCCGCGCCCGCGCATCGCGCGCGTAAGAGGCGAGAAAACGCGCCACGTCTTCCGGCGCGGCCAGCGGCGCGGCGTGCAGCATCACGCGCTTCAAATATTCCTCGAAACGCTCGCCGTGCTCACGCGCGAACGCACGCGGGTCGGCCGCCGCCGCCCAGAACTCCGCCTCGCCCGGCGCGAGCGTGTACCTTTCCAGACGCAACGGCCGCCCGTTCTCGTCGCGCCCGACCAGCAGGAAATCGCGGTAGTTGGTGACGAGCACCTGCCCGTAACATCTGAGATATTTCTCCACCTGTTCGCCCGCCGCGATCCGTTCAACTTCCGCGCTCAAGCCTTTCGCTTCCACGCAGCCGCGCTCGGGCGGCGTCGTCTCGATGGTCGTCGCGCCGCGCCGTAATTGTTGCGCGGTGTACAGGCCGCCGTCCGGCAGCCCCGCGCCCTGTCCTCTCGGCGTGATGACGTAACGCACCTTCGGCTTGAGCGTCTTGCCGGCCTCGTTGAAGAGATTGGCGAGCGCGCCGTAGAACGAAGTCTCCGTGACGGCGGCGTGCCGGGAGTCGCGTAGCTCTCTCAGGTAAGTTTCGAGTGCGGTCATGATTGATGAGGCGTAACGTCGAACGGTTGAGCTTATACGAGAAACGGGTGGCGATTACAAAAGACCGCCGATCATTCGTCCGGGTACTCGTCCGAGCCTTGCACCCACATGAAGGATTGAAGGTCGATCATGTCGCGCGGTTTCAAATCGCGCTGGTCGCGCCGGATGGTTTCGGCGAAGGCGAGGAAGCTGGCGTAAGTCTCCCAGGACGGGCGCGACTTGTACTGGAAGTCGAAGCCGTAAGCGCGTGCGGCCGTGCGCGTGACGTTGGGCTTGAGGAAAATGTGCGTGTCGGGTTGGGCGATGAAGCCGAAGACCGTGACGAGCGGCCAGGTGAGCACACGCGTCTGTTTGCGCGGCAGCGCATCCACAATTTCAACCCAACGCTCGAAGCGGCGCGGCGCATCGCCCCGGCCGTGGAGGAACTCGTAGAGACCTTCCGCGAAGAGGCGCGCGCCCTCGTCCGGCTTGATCGCGTCGCGCAAGGCCATCTTCTCGAAGGAGAAGATCATGCTGTGGCGGCTGCGCTGCTCGACGCGCACGGCGCGCGCCGCGATCTCGGCGAACTCGCCCGCGCCGAGGAGTCGTCGGAACTCCGGCTGTCCGAGCGCCTCCTGCCAGCGCTCGTGCGACTCCCATTTGTACTCGCGCTCCCAACTCAAATAGGTCTCGTCGGAGAACCCTCGCGGGAAATACTTGAGGAACTTGCGGCGGCACGCATCCGCGCCGGGATTGCTGATAGACACTACCTTGAGCCTCCTTGTTCGTCAGCAGGCGTTGGGATCGTGAGAAGTCTGCGGCACACTTTGAATGCCGGCAAGCGCCTTGTAAGTTCGATGCGTAATTCGCTTCCCTATAGGCTTCTTCACCTAGCGCACCTATCCCAACACGTCTGCCACGCTCACGGACAGATTGGCGATGGTGCGGGCGCGCGCTTCCTCGCCGCGCCGGAAGTTAACGATTGTTTGATATGAGCCATCCGCCAATCCCGAATACGTCTCGATCTGCTCTTCCGTCAGGTTGACGATCCACGTCTCTTCGATTCCCGCCTGAGCGTAGAGGGGCGCTTTAATCTGCCGGTCGTAGGCGAGCGTCGTGTCCGCGACTTCGATAACGAGGAGCACATCGGCCGGGGTCGGGTGCGCGTCCCGGTAAAAATCGTCGCGCAAACGGAGCAGGGCAAGATCGGGTTCAGGTTCGGAGAAATCGTTGAGCCGGATCGGGTTCTGGATGGTGACGAGCGTAGTGTCGCCGAGGGCACGGATTAAAAATCTAGTGAGAAAGTTGACGCACGCGGCGTGGCGGCTGCCAATCGGCGACATTTCAATAATCTCTCCCTCGATCAGTTCAAGGCGGGCATCTTTCGTGAAGACGCCCGCCTCGCCCATGCGCTCAAACTCCGCCGCGCTGAAGTAATATTTGCTGATCGGCAAAGACATAAGCTCAGTCTTCCTCTTCGCCTCTGATCCGGCCTTCGGCGCGCGCCTGTTCGACGATCTTGTGCGTGAGCTGGCCGGGCACGGGGTCGTAGTGGGAGAACTCCATGTGATAGGAGCCGCGCGCGGCGGTGATGGAGTTGAGTTTGGATTGATAGTCGAGCATTTCGGCCATCGGCACTTGCGCCTTGATGACCTGATTCTTGCCGCGCATCTCCATGCCCTGCACGCGCCCGCGCCGCGCGTTGAGATCGCCCATGATGTCGCCGCTCGCCTCCACCGGCGCGACGACTTCCACGTCCATGACGGGTTCGAGCAGAGAGGGCTTCACCTTTTCAATCGCGGCGCGAAAGGCCTTGCGACCGGCGGCGCGGAAACTGTGCTCGTCCGAGTCAACGTTGTGATATGAGCCGTCGATGAGCGTGGCTTTGAAGTCCACGAGCGGGTAGCCGGCGATGGCGCCGCCGGACGCCGCCTCGACGATGCCTTTCTCGATGGCCGGGCGGAACTGCTGGGGGACGCTCCCGCCGAAAATCTTGTCCACGAACTCGAAGCCCGCGCCGCGCTCCAAAGGCTCGAAGACGACTTTACAGTCGCCGAACTGGCCGCGCCCGCCGGTCTGCTTCTTGTGCCTGCCCTGCACCTCCGCGCGCTGTGTGATCGTCTCCTTGTAAGGGACTTTCGGCGGATGGAGCGCGACCTCCACGTGATAACGATCCTTCAACTTCTGCACCACGGTCTCGACGTGCAACTGGCCTGAGCCGGAGAGGATGAACTCTTTCGTCTGCGCGTCGCGCGTGAAGTGAAGGCCGGGGTCTTCCTCCAGAATCTTGTGCAGCGCGACGCTGATCTTCTCTTCGTCCTGGCGTGATTTCGGTTCGATGGCGAAGGCGATGGCGGCCTCCGGGTATTGAAGCGCGTCGTAGACGATGGGCGCGGCGCGATCCGCGAGCGTGTCGCCCGTCTGCGTCTCCTTGAGTTTGACGCAGGCGATGATGTCGCCCGCGCCCGCCTCTTCCACCTTGTCGAGTTGCTTGCCCTGCATCGAGTGGAGCGCGCCGAGGCGTTCGGTCGCGCCGCGCGTCGTGTTCTGCACGGTGGCGTCGTGTTTGATGTGGCCGCTGATAACTTTCAACACCGTGATGCGGCCGGCGAAGGGGTCTGCGATGGTGCGGAAGACGTAGGCCGAGAAGGGTTCGCTTTCGTTGTATTTGCGCGCGAGCGTTGCGGCGTCCGCGTCCGCCGAGGCGCGGCCGTGCTCGGCCTCGTGCGTATCGGGCGCGGGCGCGTAGTCGATAATGCCTTCGAGCAAATTTTGCAGGCCGACGAGTGTCAGGCTCGAACAGGCGAAGACGGGGCACAGTTTGCTCGCGGCGATGGCCTTCGAGATGTTGGGGATAATGTCGGCTTCTTCGAGCGTGCCGTGCTCGAAATACTTCTCCATCAGAGCATCGTCCGATTCGGCGATGACTTCGATGAGCCGCTCGCGCTCGCGCTCAGCCACGTCGCGCCCGGCTTCGGGTATCTCGCATTCTCTGGCTTTGCCGTTTTCATCGAACTCATACGCCTTCATGTGGACGATATCCACGACGCCCCGGAAGTCTGCCTCTTTGCCGATGGGGAGCGTGAAGGGCACGATGGCGCGGCTGAAGGTGTGGCGCGCGCTGTCCAGGGCCGCGCCGAAATCGGCGCGCTCCTTGTCGAGCTTGTTGATGACCATCATGCGCGGCACGATGAACTCGTTGGCGTAGCCCCAGGTCTTCTCCGTCTGCACCTCGACGCCGTTCACGCCGTCGACGACGACGAGCGCGCAGTCGGCGACGCGCAGGGCGGGGCGCGCATGCGCGACGAAGGCGGCGTAGCCGGGCGTGTCTATGAAGTTGATCTTGTGTTCGCGGAATTCGAGGTGCGCGAGCGCGGTGTTCAGAGTGATCTGGCGCGCGATTGAATCTTCCTCGTAGTCGGTGACGGTTGTGCCCTCCGCGACTTTGCCCCAGCGCGGCGTGGCGCCCGTCACGTAGAGCAGGGAGCTGACGAGTTGCGTCTTACCGGCGTCGCCGTGGCCGATGACGGCGAGGTTGCGAATCTGGTTGGTCGGATAAACTTTCATAGGCGGAAGAAAAGCATCCTTTCAAGAGGGATTGAATTGCGCCGAGAAAAAGCGAGCCGCTTTTAGGGCTGACTGAACTAGCGTAAAAAGAGTGGCGGCGTCGCGCTCCGGGTGTAGGGGAAATTTATCCGAGCAGTGGGGGGAAAGCAAGCGTGCGCGGGAAGGCAAAGGCAGAAGGGGAAAGGGAAAAGGGTAAGGGGTAAGGGAAAAGAAAAGGGGAAAGGTTTTTCTTAACCCTTTCCCCTTTCCCCCTTACCCTTTTCCCTTGATTTTAAGGTCGGCCGAAGCGCAGGCGGTATTCGACCGAAGACTCGAAGCCGCGCACCATCGTGCGATAGTCTTCGGGGTTGGTGTCCAGCACCCGCAGCCAGGCCTTGAAGCCGTCGGCGTCGGGGTCGCGGCGCAGGTAGCCGAAATACTGCATGGCGACGAACGCCGAGTTGTATTCGACGGCAGCCACCTCGTCGCTCTCCACAATGGCGCGCAGCACCTGCGGACGTGAAAGCGTGCCCGCGGACAGTTGGCCGAGCAGTTGAGCGGCGTCAAGCGTCATGCGCCCGCCCGTTTCGGGGTTGGCCGGGTCGCGCGTCGTGATGGCCGTCAGTTGGTAACGGTTCAGGAGCGTATTGACGAAGGCCTGATCGGAGAGGTTGTCGTACTGCTCGCGGAAGGCCGCGCGCCCGGCGAACGCGGCGGCAAACTCCGCGCGCTTGCGGTAAACATCGGCCTCGCTCGCGCCGCTGACGCTGCGCATGTCGGGCGTGATCTCGACATAGCGCGGCAGACGGTTGAGCGCGACCTTGTAGAAGCGATAGACGAAGAAGCCCTTGAGTTGAAACTCCTGCGAGCGGAAGAACGAAGACGAGACCGTGTTTCGATCACAGGCCGGGTCGGCATTCACGCAGTTGTTGAGGACGCGCTCCCACGCCGCGCGCCCGTCTGCGTCCGGCTCGCGGTTGAGGAAGTCGAGGTATTGCATGCGGACGAAAAACTCGTTGTTGTCAATCGGGTTCGGCGCCTGCGACGCGTCGTTGTCCGTGATGGTGAAGCGCGCCGTGCTGTGCTCGCCGAGCGTCGCGCCAGTCGGCTCGGACAGCACCACTGCGACAGCCTCGTCGTTCTCCGGGTGCGCATCGTCAACGAGCGGGATGGTCACGCCGGCGCTCGCTTCGCCCGGGGCGAAAGTGATCCGGTCGACGCTCGTCGCATAGTCGCAGCGGGCGAAGGCGGTGCCGGGCATGGTCGTGTTGTCGTCGCAGCGGACGGCGGCCGGGTTGTCAATCGTCGCGTAAGCCACGGACACCGCCCCGGCCAGATTGCCGGTGCGTGTGACGATGAGCTTGATACTCCCGCCGCCCTCGCTTTCGACGAAGGTGGCCGCGCCGAACTGGACGCTCGCCGTGTTCGGGATGCCGACGAATTCAGCCGTCTGATCCGCCGACGGGTTGGCGAACACGAGTTGGGTGGGGTTGAAGGTGTAGCCGTCCTTCGACGGGGTGAGGGTGTAATTTCCCCCGGCGAGGATGTTGCGCAGCACGAATTGGCCGTTCGCGTCCGCGCGGACGCCTTCGTTGCGTTCACCGCTGACGGAGATGAGCACTCCGTCGAGGCCGTTCCCGTTCGCGTCGCGCACGCGCCCGCTGATCGAGACGGTGACGGGCGCGCCCGCGAAGTTGGCGGTCTGATTGCCGCTCAGATTGTCGAAGGCAACCGACGCCGGGTTGAAGCTGTAGAAACTCCTGCCCGGCGTTACGACATAATTGCCGCCCGCGTTGAGCCTGTCGAAGTGATAGACGCCGTCGGCATTCGTCTGCGTGGTGGCAGATTGCGCGCCGGAAAGCGTGACGGTCACGCCGGCGAGCGGGGCGTTGTTGTTGTCCCCGATCAGGCCGCCGATGGTAAAGGCCTTGCGTGTCGCCGTGAAGTTCGCCGTCTGGTTGGCCGACAGGTTGTTGAATGATCGGCTCGGCGCGGCGAACGCGTAGTTGGCGAGCGCGGGCGTGACCGTGTAGCTGCCGCCGGCCGGGACGTTGAAGGCATAATGCCCCGCCGCGTCGGTCGTGGTGGTCGCGCTTTGCGCTCCCGTGAGCGTGACGAGGACGCCGGGTAGGGCATTGCCGTTCTCGGTTACGTGCCCGTCGAGGACGAGCGCGCCGGGCGTGGCCGTAAAGTCGAACGCCGTCTGGTTGGCGCTCAGTTCGGAGACGTTGCGGCTGGGCGGCGCGAAAGTGTAATTGGCGAGCACGGGCGTCACCGTATACGCGCCCCCGGCGGGTAGGTTCGCGAACGAGTAGTTGCCGGCCGCGTCGGTCGTCGCCGTGCCAGACAGTGTGCCGCCGAGCGTGATGACGACGCCGCCGAGCGCGACGTTGTTGTGGTTGTCCATAAGCCGGCCGCTTACGACGTGCGTGTTGCGCGTGCCGTTGAAGTTGGCGGTCTGATGCATGCCGAGGTTGTTAAAGGTTGCGCCCGGCGCGGCGAACGTGTAGTGGGCGAGCGCGGGCGTGATGGTGTAGTTTCCGCCGGGCGGGAGATTCGCGAAAGAGTAGTTGCCCGCCGCGTCGGTGGTTGTGGTGGCCGAGCGCGCGCCGGAGAGCACGACAGTGACGCCCGCGAGCGCCGCGTTGTTGCTGCTGTCCCTGATCCGGCCGCCGACGTTGTATGTCTCGCGCGTCGCCGTGAAATTGGCCGCCTGTTTGCCCGACAGGTTGGCAAAGGACAGACTCGGCGGGGCGAACATGTAACCGGCCGTGGCGGGCGTGATGGTGTAGTTGCCGCCCTCCGGCAGGTTGAATGAGTAGTTGCCGTTCGCGTCGGAGGTGGCCGTGCCCGTCTGCGAGCCGGAGAGAGTGACGGCGACACCGCTCAAGGGGGTGTTCGCGCCGTCGACGATGCGGCCGGTGATGCCGTGCGCGTTGCTCGTGCCGGTGAAATTGGCCGTCTGGTCGCCCGTCAGGTTGTTGAAGATCAGGGTCGGCGGCGCAAACGTGTAATTGGCGCGCGCCGGCGTAACGCTGTAGTTGAAACCTGCCTGGATGTAGGTGAAGGAGTAATTGCCCGCCGCGTCTGTCGTCGTGGTGGCCGACTGCGCGCCGGAGAGGGCGACCATGACGCCCGCGAGCGGCGCGTTATTGTTGTCCCTGATCTGCCCGCCGACGGTGTGGTATTTGCGTTCGGCGGTGAAACTGGCTTCCCAGTTCGAGGTCAGGTTGGTGTAAGTGAAATTCTCCCGGTCGAAAGTGAAATTGACGTGTGCCGGCGTCACCGTGTAGCTGCCGGCGCCGGCGAGCTGGTCGAAGGCGTAATTGCCGTTGGCGTCCGTCTGCGCGGTGGCCGATTTGGAGCCGGATAAAGTTACGGTCGCTCCGCCGATGGGGTCGCCCCAACGCCCCGTGATGCGTCCGAAGATCGAATACAGCGGGTTGTTAGCGTCGTCGTCGAGGATCGTGACCATCCCTCTGGCTTTGATGATACGGGCGTTGGTCGGCACGCGGAGGAAGACGGGGAAGGGTTCATCGGCCTCCTTCATGGTGTCGCCCTTGACGGTGAGCGTGATGGTTTTGCTCGTCTCGCCTGGATTGAAGGTGACCCCTCCGGTGGATGCCACGTAGTCGTAACCCTCCATCGCCCCCCACCCGGTGGCAGTGTAGTAGGAGACGGTGACGGCGTCGGGGCTGGCCTTCGACAGTGTCACGGTGAGCATGGCCTCCGTCGTCCCTGTGTGCCCTTCGGTGACGGAGACGTCGTTGACGGAGAGCGTGGGCAAGTCGGGCGGCGCGGCGTCGGCGTTGATTTTCAACGCCAGCAGGTTCACGCTGCCGCCGGTCGCGCTCGCGACCGTGCCTGCGAGATACAGGTTGTTGTCGCCGTCAATCGCCATGTCGGTGATGGTGTCCGTGCCCGCACTGCCGGGTGCGAGGTAGGTGGAGACGGCTCGCTCTGTGCCGTCGGGCGCGTACTTGATGACGGTGAAGCGATATTCGAGATTGGTGTCGCGGGTAGTGGCTCCGACATAGACGTTGCCCGCCGTATCCATGACGATGTGTTCGGCGGCGTCCTCGTTCCTGCCGGGGCCGTCGTATGAACGCTCCCAGAGAAGCGTGCCGTTCGCGTCGTATTTGAGCGTCACGACATCCGCGTTGTAATTGTTCCGGGAGGAGCCTTCCGTGTAACCCGTGACGTAGACGCTGCCATCCGCGCCGGCCACGGCGTCGAGCGCGGCCTCGCTCCCGGCGGTTGCCCAGTTGCGGTGCCAGCGCAGGACGCCGTCGTTGCCGTATTTCAAGATGAGATAATCATAGGTGCTGTCGGTCGGCTTGCTTTGGCCGAGGACAAAAATATTGCCCTCGGCGTCGAGCCGCAGGCGGAAAGCCTCCTCCAGGTCTGAACCGGCGCCGGGGGTGTCGAACACCGTCGACCAGGCGAGATTGCCGCCCGCGTCGTATTTAAGGGTGAAGATGTTGTCGTCGTTGTCGGGGGCGTTGACGTTTCCGGTCACGTAGATGTTACCGGCGGCGTCGAGGCGGAGGTCGCGCGCCAACGCGCCGTTCTGCTCGGGGCTGTCAAAGGTGCGTTCCCAGAGAACGTTCCCGTTCGTGTCGTATTTAATCGTCGCGGCCAGACCCAGCAGAAAACCGCTGGGGGCGGAGCGGAAGGAGAGTCCCGTGACGACGACATTGCCTGCGGCGTCTACCGCCATCGCCGACGGGTGGTCGTTCGACGAACGGGTCATCGTGCCCGTGTAATACCTCGCCCACAGCAGATTGCCGTTCGGGTCGTACTTCAACGTGACGTAATCCATCTCGGTTCCGCCATCGAAGTTGAGGCCGCGCCACGTCTCGCCGGTCACATAGACGTTGCCCTGCGCGTCAACCCCGACGGCCTGCGCCGCGTCGTTGAATCGCCCGACATACTGCGCGACCCAGAGTTGTCTGCCCCTCGCGTCGTACTTGATGGTAGTGATGTCGTATTGCGTCCCGATGCCGGTCGAGGTGCCGGCAAGGTAGGTGTTGCCCAGCTCGTCAATCGCCATGTGCGGCTCGTAGTCCGGGTTGCTGGACGGCCCGTTGTAGACGACCGACCAGGCCGTGCCCGCGACCGCGATTGGCGCGGGAGCCTGCGCGTTGACGTTGAGGTTGATTAGCGCCGAAGTCGTGGAAGCGCCCCGGTCGTCGAAGGCTTTCGCGGAGAGGACGTGTCTTCCGGCGGGCGCGTCGTTCCAGACGAACCGATAAGGTGCGGCGGCGGCCGAGCCGAGGAGCGTGTTGCCCGCGTAGAATTCGACGCGCTCGACCGCGCCGTCCGCATCGCTCGCCTCGGCGGTAAGCGTGATGCTCGCGCCCGCGTTGAACTGCGACTCCGCACCGGGGTCTGTGAGCGCCACCTTCGGGCGTGCGTTTACCGCCGTGCCTGTGGTGCTGAACGAGCGGTCGAGACCGTCGGAACTGCCCTGAAAGCGTCGGTCGAAAGCCGTGACGCGCACACGTATGTCCGCGTGTCCCGTGCCGGGGGCGGTTCTCAGCCCATAACTCATCGTGTCGGGCGGCAGATCGCGCGCGAGGGTCGTCCAGCCGATGCCGCCGTCATAAGAGACCTGCACGGTGTAGGAACGCACGCCTTCGTCGTCCGACGCCGTCCAGGTGACGGGGATCGTGTCACCGGACTGGAAGACCGTGCCGGCCTGCGGCGAAGTCACCTTAACCGTCGGCGGTTGGTCGCCGATGCGCGCGTCCGGACGAATCTTGAAGTAAGGCGTGTAGAACCAGAGTTCGCGGTTTCCATTACCGGAGACCCTGACGCCGATGCGCGCCGTGTCGCTGCTGACGAACGCGCGCCGCTCCATATTATCCACCCCGCCGAGCAGCAGGTACTGTTCCTTTATTTCATAGCGCAGGCTCTCGGAGAAAGTGTAGTCGAGCGGAATCTCTTCTCCCGTCTTGAAGGTGCGGCCTGAGAGATCGGTCGTGAACGTCAACGAGCCTGAGATGTCGCCCGAGGGGATAACGATCTCGGCGTCGTCGAAACGCTCATGCCCCGCCGAGTCCACGGCGATGATGCGGATGTAGGAGTTGGAACCGCTGCTCTGATAGCCGATATCGGGCACAGTCCATTCGTAGGCGCGCTGGTCGCCGGGCAACTCCGCGAGAAGCTCGTACAGGCCGGTGAGGTTGCCCGCCTTCGAGAAGAGGACGCGGTGCGCGACGATACGAGCGTCATCGCTCGAATCCCACGAGAGCGTTACTTTGCTGCCGGGCGCGTAGGTGTGAAACGGCTTGTGGAGGCGCACCACGGGGGGGCGGTCGCTCGTGTAATCGGGCAGGGTGTTGACGAACGGGATCACGTCCGCACCGAGGGCGGTGTCGCCCGTGCCGCCGGGGTTGTTCCCGGATGTCGGGCCGGTGGGCGAATTCCACCAGTTGTCGCGCGCCCCTATCGCGTCGCGCCTCCTGTTCTTGATGCCCGTCCCGTTGCCGGCGAAAGTGTTCGGCGAAGCGGGGCTGCCGCTCAGTTCGCCCTGCATGGCGACGAGGCCGCCCGTCGTCTCATGGCCGATGCCGTTGTTGAGGTACTGTGTGCCGGTGGGGAACACCGCGCCGGTGGTTCCGATCTCGTTATTGCGCAGAATGACGTCGTTGAGGTAGACGAAAAAGCCGGAGTTGTTGGCCGTCGATACGCCGGTCTGCGCGCCCTCGACGATGGTGTGTTCCATGATCGAGCCGAGACTGCGGAAACCGAGTGCGAACCAGTATTGCGTCGGTTCGAGACGCTGAAAAGTGATCGGCTCGTCTGCGGTGCCGCGCGAGTTGACGCCGATATAGCCGCCGTCGAGCGTTGTCTGCGGAGCCACTTTGAGCGTCACGCCGGGTGCGATGGTCGTCCCGCTCAAAGAGAGCGACGGGACGCCGTACAGGTGATAGGGCACGGACAACTTGCCCCAGACCGCGCCGGGGCCACCGTTGGCGACGCGCACGGCGTTGTTCGCGTTGCCCGACGCAGGGAGCGTACTGCCGGGCAGCAGCCCCGCACCGTCCAGTGCGACGGGGTAGGCATTGCCCTGCAGGTTGACGTTCGGCCCGAGGAAATAATTGCCGGGGCGATAGCCCGCGCCGAGCCCCAGCCCGTAGGTGGTGTTCGTCACCGAGACGTTATCGAGATAGAGCGGGCCGTCAACGTTGAAGCTGAGCGCCGTCCCCTGCGCGGCGTCGGAATTAACGCGGTCGAGATAGACGTAGGAGTAAGAAATCCTGGCGTATGCGCCGCCCGTGAAGGACACGTCGCGCATGACCACGGTGGCGTGGTCAAGGGTTAACTCCACGGTCTTCCCATCGAACTTGCAGCGGTCGAACTGGACGTAGGAGAGCGATTTGAAGTTGTAGCCGGACGAGGTGAAGATGGTGCCGTGTCCCTTGAAGGAGCAGTCGGCGAAGATGAGGCTCGCGTTGCCGGAGGCGGGAGCGGTCTGCACGCCCACATCCGTATGAGCGAGATTCAATGTCCCGTTGACAACGATTTTTGAAGAGTAATTGCTCGTGCCGAGTAGCTGAATCCGGCTCGTCGCCGTGCCCTGCCCGAACAGTTCGCCGTCAACCTGCAGGTAGCTGTCCGCGTTGATTTGCACCAGGACGCCCGGCTCCATAACGACTCTGGTGTCGGCCGGGATAACGTAAGTGCCGTTAATCACGCGCGGGTTATCCTGAACGCGCCAGGTGATGGTGTTTGTCGGCGCGGCCGCCTGCGTCACGCGTGGGGCGGAATCGGCGTCGCGCCCCGGCGCGGAAATCGCGGTGGTGCCGGTCGCGCCCTGTGTTGCGGCGCGGAGCGCGGAAGAAGCTCCGGATTTCAGGGGAAAACCCAACGCGCATCCAACGACCAGCAGCGAAAAGAAAAGAATCAGGTGGCGCGGCCGGAAGACACACTTCGAGCGGGAAGAAAGGCGCGAGGGTAACATTATAGTAATCCTGCCGGTTCCTAAATGATGAAAGCGAAATATAGACGGACTTAAGTTAGGAGGGGGGAATGTTGGTCTCCAACAGATGTTTGAGTTGGGCGAAAAGTTGCTCCGGCCCCATGCTTTTTTTGAAGGCGGCACAGACCTTTCGGCGCCCCTGTCCGTATTTGCGACCGAGTGCCTGCGACGCCACGTCCGCGCAACGTCCGCGCCCGCCGGTCTCTTTACGGTTGTAGGAAAGGAAAGATATTAGACGGGAAATTCACGTCGCAAATAGCGAACAGGCGCGCTAGCTTTTGGGAGCTAACGCGCCTGTTCTAGTGCGTGGTTACTGTCCTCACCCCAGCAACCACTTGGCATTTGGGTTCACCGCATGCCAGATGTCGCCTATCATAAACCATACCGGCGA
>DASQLU010000067.1:0-64786 GCA_035645855.1 Pyrinomonadaceae bacterium | reverse complement strand
TCGCAGCCGATGAGCGGCTTCACGTCGTGCGCCTTCATCTCCTTGTAGAAAGAGACCGCGCCGTACATGTTGCCGTGGTCGGTCATGGCGCAGGCCGTCATGCCGAGTTCGCGGACGCGCTCGGCGAGCGGCTTGATCTGGATGGCTCCGTCGAGCAGTGAATAGTCTGTGTGTAGATGAAGGTGTGCGAAATCTTGGTTCGACATAATTGACAGTCAGTAAGTCGGATGAAAATTCATGTGCGGCCGTGCGGCGCGGACTGGAAAGGTCGTTGAAGTTTTAGGCTATCTTCGGCGGGCTGTCAATTCACCCTCCCGGCGCGCGCCCGGCGACGCCGAAAAAGCGGGCGCGTCGCGCGCCTTCCCGCATCCCGGTAAGCCGAAGGCATGCCCCGCCATCCTCCGGCTCTCCCCCGGCTGCGGCTCGTTTTCATCCCCGCCGCCGGGCACCGGAATTTTTCGCTTGACAACGCTCAATCCTGGCGTATGATGCACGCTAAGGATAGCGTAACGAGAACGCTATTAGGTGCAAGGGCTTTTGGTAAACGCGGGACGCCGTCTCCGACGCGGCGAGAAGTACCCGCCGCGCGTCGGAACTATCAAATTCGGAACTATCAAATGAAGTCGACGACTTTTAGCTACGAACATGAGAGACCGGGTTTCACGGTCGACTGCGTTATCTTCGGACTCGATCTTGAAGAAGAATCGCTGAAGGTGATGCTTATTGAAAGAGACCTGGAGCCTTTCGCCGGGATGTGGGCGATCCCCGGCGGCTTCGTGCGCCGCGGCGAAACGCTCGAAGCGGCGGCCGCGCGCGAACTACGGGAAGAGACGAGCATCGCGGACGTTTTTCTCGAACAACTCTACACCTTCGGCGACCCGGAAAGAGACCCTCGCGGCTGGATCGTCTCCGTGGCCTACTACGCTCTCGTGTCCCCGGACAAACATGCCATTCACGCCGCCAGCGACGCGCGGCAAGCCCGCTGGTTCCCCGTCAACTCCCTGCCACAGCTCGCCTTCGACCACGCCCGTATACTCAGGACGGCGCTTGCGAGAGTGCGCGGGAAACTGACCTATGCGCCCATCGGCTTCGAGTTGCTGCCGCGCAAGTTCACGATCAAACAGTTACAGAAGCTCTACGAAATCGTGCTCGACACGAAGCTCGACAACCGCAATTTCAGGAAGAAGATTTTCGCCATGGACGTGCTACAGGAACAGGACGAGATGCAGCGGGGCGTGCCGCACCGCGCCGCGCGCCTCTACAAATTCGACGAGCGCAAGTACCGCCAATTGATCAAGCGCGGCCTGAGTTTCGGGCTTTAGTCGAATCGTGAGCAGGCCGCCGCCGGCAGGAGTTACGCGGGCGACGAGCCAATTTTTTTACCCTCAAATCTTAGCGTCAATTTTACGCTAAGCATGCAGTCAAGGAGGCCAATTCAATGAGCAAGAGAATCGAACTACTGATCATCGACCCGCAGGTGGATTTCTGCGATTCGCAGCGCGGCGCGCTCTACGTGCCGGGAGCCGAGCAGGACATGGCGCGACTGGCCGCCATGATCCGGCGTCTTCGAAACAAGCTCGACGACATCCACGTCACGCTCGATTCGCACCACTTCATACACATCGCGCACCCGATCTTCTGGAAAGATTCGCGCGGGGCGCACCCGCCCGCCTTCACCCGCATCGGCCGCAGAGAGGTTGAGGAAGGCATCTGGACGCCGACCGTGCCCGGCATGTACAAGCGCGCGCTCGAATACGTCCGCAGGCTCGAACAGAACGGGCGTTACGAGTTGACCGTCTGGCCGCCGCACTGCCTCATCGGCAGTCCCGGCCACGCAGTCTTTCCCGGTCTCTTCTCCGCGCTCACGGAATGGGAGTCGCGCTTCGCCTTCGTGGACTACGTCACCAAGGGCAGCAACATCCTGACCGAACACTACTCCGCCGTGCAGGCCGACGTGCCCGATGCGGCCGACGCTTCGACGCAGATCAACACGCGCCTCATCCAGACGCTCGAAAACGCCGACATCATCGTCATCGCGGGCGAAGCGCGCACGCACTGTCTCGCCAACACCGTGCGCGACATCGCCAACAATTTCGGCGACGACTCGTTCGTCTCAAAGCTCGTGCTGCTCACGGACGCTTCGAGCGACATCCCGGGCTTTGAATCCCACGCCCGCGACTTCATGAGCGAGATGGTGCGTCGAGGTATGCAGCTCTCCACCACGTCGGAATTTCTGGCATAAGCCGAGACGACACACGCCGTCATCAACATAAGGAGCCGAAACGATGCCTATACTCAACGACACGAGCCTCGAACAAATCACCCTTCCCAACAGCCATTACGGCTACTCGGCCACGCGCCTCGACGAACTCGGCGCAACCGAATACACCGTTGTGACCATCGCCTGCGACGTGAGCGGCAGCACCTACGATTTCATCTCCGACATGGAATCCGCCATCGCCCGCATCGTGCAGGCGTGCAAGTCCAGCCCGCGTGCGGACAATTTGTTGCTCCGTCTCGTCGCCTTCGACGACACGGTCGGCGAACTGCACGGCTTCAAATTGTTGGAGAACTGCAACCTCGCCGATTACGTCCGTATACTTCGCGCGGGCGGCTCCACCGCCCTCTACGACGCGGCGGAAAACGCCGTCTCCTCGACCATCAATTACGGGCGGCAACTCCTCGCGGGGGATTTCTCCGCCAATGCCATTCTCTTCGTCATCACGGACGGAATGGACAACGCCTCCCGACTGCCCGCAGGGAAAGTGAAAGAGGCGCTGGCGAAAGCCGTCACCAGCGAGGCTCTGGAATCGATGGTCTCCGTCCTCATCGGCGTCAACGTGCAAGACCCGGAGGCCGGCCGTTACCTGCGGCAGTTTCAGGTCGAGGCTGGTTTCACACAGTACGTCGAACTCGACAAAGCCGACGCCCGGACGCTCGCGCGGCTGGCGCAGTTCGTCTCCCGCAGCATCAGCGCGCAATCGCAGGCGCTCGGCACGGGCGGGCAATCGCAGTCGCTCGTCTTCTAAACAGCACACCGTGGCGATGAGAGCATTAGCCCGTGCCGGCCGCCCGTGTCCGGTTGATGCTCTTATCGCCCGGCTCCGACTTGTTGGAGGTTCCTGCCAATGAATGCCGACAGCACGTTTCACATCGGGGCGTCGCACGCCGTCTGCCAGGATTACTCGCTCGCGGGAGAGGCAGGCCTGTCGTCCGCGCGGGCGGAAGGCCTCGATGCGACGCAGCGGGAGCGTCGCCCTTACGTCATCCTCTCCGACGGTTGCTCCTCTTCCGCCGACACGGACATCGGGGCGCGGCTGCTGGTTAAAGCCGCCGAACGGATGCTCGGAGAACTCGGCGGCTCGCAGCCATGCGACCCTGCGCGGATACACCTGGAGGCCGCGCGCCGCGCTTTGCGGTGGGCAAAACTGCTCGGCCTGCGCCCGCAAGCCGTGGACGCCACGCTGCTCACCGTTCATCTCGACGGCGAAGACCTCGTCGTCGGCTGTTCCGGCGACGGCGTCGTCTGCCTGCTGACGCGGGCGGGCGCGCTCGACGTTTACAGCATCTCTTACGCTTCCAATTACCCGCTCTACCCGGCCTATGCACATCAACCCGCGCGGCTGCTCGCGCTCGCGGGCGCGGAAGGAGGCCGCACCGGCAAAGAGGTGCGACACTTCCGCTCCGCTTCACTCGAAGAACGCCTGCGGCCGTGCGGCGCGTTTGTCCGCGATTCGCCGACCGAGGTCTTTACCGTCAAAGCCGCGGATTACAAATACGCCGCGATCTTCTCCGACGGCGTTCATTCCTTCTTCGACACGGGGCAGACGGAGGCCGGTGGCAGGGGCGTGGCCGTCCCTCTGGAGCAAGTGCTCCGGGGTCTCATCTCCTTCAAAAGCACGCGGGGCGCATTCGTCGAGCGGCGCATGAAAATGTTCCTCAGAGATTGTCTGCATAGAGGGTGGCGGCACGCCGATGATCTGTCGATAGGCGCGCTGCACCTGGGAGGTTGAGCATGTCTTTCAAAGCCGTCTTTCCGGGCTTGAGCACCTTCCTCAAAGGAGATGCCGCGACGGGGCGATATTTCGTCAGCGGCAAAGGCGAGATACGTCTGGGCACATCCGACTTCAAAGCGCAGGGCGGCGAGGGTTCGATCTACGTTAAAGGGTCGAACGCCTATAAAATTTATGCCGACCCGCAGCGCGCCATCGCGCCCGCGAAAATCCTCGAACTCTCCGCGCTGACCCTGCCGAATATCATCCGCCCGCTCGAATTGCTGCTCGACGCGAAGAACACTCCCGTCGGCTATTCCATGCGCTTCGTCGGCAGGTCTTACGCGCTCTGCCAGCTTTTCCCGAAAGTTTTTCGCCAGCGCAACAACCTGACGCCCGCGTCGATGTTCGCCCTCGTGCGGAAACTACAGGAGGGCGTGAGCCACGTCCATGCAAGGGGCATGTTGATCGTGGACTTAAACGAGATGAACTTTTTAGTCGCGGAGGATTTCGCGCAACTGTTCTTCATAGACGTAGACAGCTATCAGACGCCTTCGTATCCGGCGACGGTCTTGATGGAGAGCGTGCGCGACAGGCACGCACGGCAATTCAACACCGGCTCGGACTGGTTCTCGTTCGCCGTCGTCTCCTTTCAGATGTTCGTCGGCATCCATCCCTACAAGGGCAATTACCCGCCGCTTCAAGCACTGCCCGACAAAGAGAGCAAGCTCGACGCACGCATGCGCGCCAACGTGTCCGTGCTGCGGCCGGAAGTTTCCGTCCCGGCTTCCTGTCTCCCCTTCTCCGTCATCCCGCCCGCTTATCTCGATTGGTACAGGGCGGTCTTTGAAGAGGGCAAGCGGCTGCCCCCGCCCGACGACGCCCAGCCCGCCCTGGCACTCGCCGCACCGGCCGCGCCCCGCGCCGCCGCCGGCAGTCTCCATTTCGAGATCGTCGAGATCGGAGAATTCGACGCCGAGATTATCCGGCACGACGGCCTCCTGACCATTACCCGGAAGAGCATCTATTTCCGCGGGGAGAACTTTCCGAAGCCGCAGGCCGACGTGGAGGTGGCTGCGACGCCGCGACTCGGCCACCTGGTGGCCGCTTACATGAACGGGGCGACGCCGTGCTTCCGCGACCTGACCGCCGCGCGCGACCTCGCTCTCGGCATCGAGGCCGAAGAGATCATGCTGTCGGGCGGGCAGTTTTACGTGAAGCAGCGGGAGCGCATTTTCGCGGTCGAGTTTATCGAACTCCGGGGCGACATTTTGCCGGGTCTCAAGCCCGTGGCGAATGTTATGATTGAGTCCACGCGGATGTTTGCGGGGCTGGCGATGCAGAACCTGCTCGGAGCGCACTACGCGTCCATTCTGCCCGCGCCCGGCGTGTGTCACCAGGTTCGTCTGCCCGAACTGGACGGCTACCAAATTACGGACGCACGGCTCTACCGCAACGTGCTGCTCGTGGTCGGGGCTAAAGGCGGACGGTACGATAAGCTCATCTTCCGCTTCGCGGATAATTTCGCCGGTTATGACGCGCGCGTGATGCGCGACGTTTCTTCGACCGATATTAACTTCACCGTCCTCGATAGCGGAGTGGTGTTGCACCTGACGGACGAAGGCACGCTGGAAATTTTCTCGCGGCGCACGGGCTTGCCTGACATCAAGACCCTTCAAGATTCGTCCGTCAATGCCGACGCGAGGCTGTTCCACACCGGGCTACAAGCTCTCATCGCGCGCGGCAACAAGTTATATAAGTTTAAGATGAGACGACAGCACGCGCCCTGAGACGCGCGTTACCTTCGACAGATGAGTTCCACGAATCAAAGCGAGCGCTACGAGAAACAGCATCGCGGCACGCAGGCGGCCTACGAGGCATATTTCGCCGGGATGGACGCCTCCATGCAGCAGAAGGTGGCGCTCACCACGGCACACTTCCCCGTCCGTGGCCGCATCGCCGACATGGGGTCAGGTTCGGGGCGCGGCACATACGATCTGGCCGGCCTCTACGGCGGGCTGGAATTAATCGGCGTGGACATCAACCCGGTCTCGGTGGAGCGCGCCGCCGGGCAGTTCCGACGCCCGAACCTTTCTTACGTGGCGGGCGACATCTCCGAGATGGTCTTTCCCCCGGAATCGCTCGACGGCATACTCGACTCCTCGGTGCTGCATCACGTCACCAGCTTCAACGATTTCGACGTCAACCGCGTGTTCGCCGCATTAGACAACCAGGTGGCGCAGCTTAAAACCGGCGGCGTCATCGTCATCAGGGATTTCGTCATCCCCGACGGCGCGGAGCAGGTACACCTCGACCTGCCGGGAACGGACGGTGCGAAAACCGGGGCTGTCGGCGACCTCTCCACCGCCGCGCTGTTTGAACTGTTCGCACGCGACTGGCGCAGCAGCGTTAACCGCGACGCGCCCGTCCCGTACACCAGAATGGAATCGCCGCATCGGGGCTTCGTCCGTTACGAACTGGCCTTGCGCGCCGCGGCGGAATTCGTGCTGCGCAAAGATTATCGCGCGGACTGGGCGACGGAGATTCTGGAGGAGTACACGTATCTCACACAGGCAGGCTTCGAGGAGGCGTTCCGCGCGCGCGGGCTGCGCATCGTCACCTCCCGCCCGCTCTGGAATCCGTGGATCGTGCGGAATCGCTTCGAGGGTAAATTCCATCTCTCACACACGGCCGGAGACCCGCTGCCGTTTCCGCCGACAAACTACCTGATCGTCGGCGAGAAGGTGCGCGCCGGCGCGGGCGTCGAACTCTTCGAGCGCGAGCGACGGGCGATCTCCGCGCCGACTTTTCTGAGGCTCAGCGGTTACATGCACGAAGCGTCGGGGCGGGTGATGGAGCTTGTCGAACGGCCTCATCAAACTCTCGACGTGGTTCCCTGGTGCGAAAGCGCGGGGCAAATCTTCGTGTTCGCCAGGAAGGATTTCCCGCGCCCCATCGTCAACGCCTGCGCAGACCAACCGCGCCTCAACTCGGCGACCAACTCCGGCTACATCACCGAGCCGATCAGCGCCATCCTCGATGCGGCGGGCGACGGAGAAGCGATCCGCCGCCTGCTGCGAGAGCGCGCCGGGTTCGCGGCGGAAGACGTCGTCGCGGTAGGCGAGCCTTTTTCTTATTACACTTCGCCCGGAGGCGTTAACGAACTCGTCATCTCGCGCCTGGTCGAAGTGCGCCCCGGCCGGATAGATTTCTCATTCCCGAACTACACCCCTTTCACGGACGCCGGGACGATGCGTGAACTCGACGCGACGCAAGTCCTGCGCGCGTGCCAGGTCGGAGGCATGTTCGATGCGCGGCTTGAGATAAATATATACCGCCTGCTTCAACTGCTCGGCAGGAATCGCGGCGCGTGGATCGGCGCGTCGATTGAGTTATCCGTTCAGCCGCAAATGCTCGCGCCGTCCGAAACCGTGCAGGCCATAGCACCTCTACGTCACGCCGCGTTCGGTCGCCCCGCGCCCCTGTCCGAGCCGCAGTTCCTTTCCTTATACGAGGGCAGTTTCGCGGAGCGCGACAGCCGGGGACGCATACTAGCCGAAGCCCGTTTTGAATACGTGCAGCCCCGGCGCCTGAGCAATAACACACTGGTCGTTTTACCCGTGATCAGGACGACACGGGGGGTCTTCGTCGGCATCGAACAGCGCGACCTGCCCGCCGTGCAATCGTTCAGCGGAAACTCCGGAATCGCGTGCGCCCCTGCATGGCGTTTGCCGTCGAGCATCACACACCAATCCGAAATTCAGCCTTTCCTCCGGGAAGCGTTGGAGCGCGATTTCAGCCTTCGCGCCCGCCAGGCATGGGAACTGGGCGGAACGTATTTTACGACTTCAGGCGTGACGCCTGAGGTCGTCTACCCTTTCGCCGTCGAGGTCGAAGCGAGTGGAAACCTCAACCCGGCCTTTCACTTTATTCGTCTGGACGAGATGACGGCCAATCTCGATCTCGCGCGGGACGCACATCTCCTGATAGCGACTTACAGGCTGGCTCACGCTTTAGGAGTTCTGCCCTGATCGGCACTCGAATTACGGATGGTTGACGCGAGTTTGCGGAAACGAGAACCCGTCAGGGCTGCTGATACGCAGCTATGGCCTGACCGCGCGCCTCCGCCACCTTCAGCGCATTCATAACTTTCGCGGACTGATTGGCGAAGCCACGGCTGAGACACACGGACAGACTCTCGGCCTGAGCGGCCACGGCCTGCGGGCGGTCGAAGCGGTGCGCGAAGAGAGAGCGCGCCACCCACGCCTGAAGGTGTTGAGCGTTAGGCAGGCTGCCCGGCGGCTGTTGAAAAACATAGACCGAGGGAGCGCGGCGGGGCAGGCGAAGCTCGTCGAGAACTTATTCCCGGCCGCTACGCCTCAGCACGTCGAACGCGGCCGTTATGTGCTGAGTCGTCTGACAGTGTTATACTGCGCCACCCTGATATACAAAAAGATAAAATAATGGATTGGGGCACTCAGCTTATTCGGGCCGCCCACACCGGCAATCAATTTCAGACAGCGGCAACGACGCCACGCTCCGCGGCCATAGCCGTCCGACAAATGTTTTACAGCACAGTTGTCAAAACCGCAGCCACCTCAGGCGGCTGCTTCTTCACAAACGTAAAGCAATTACTGAGGCACCGGCGCGACGAAACCCACAGGCGTCAGGCTTTTCGTGTGCTGCAGGGGCTTCGCGCGCCGGGCGCCGGGAAATGCGCGGGCGGCTGCCGGCGCCGGTATGCGCTCTGAATTTTTCTACCGTGAGGGACAGATTGGGCGGCACGAAGATTAGGTCGGGATGGTATGCGCGGGCGGAAGTCGCGCAGCCGGAGGCGGAAGTCGCGCCGGCCTCGCGGCGGCTGATACGGGCGGCGGAGTTCTTGTTTGCCGCGGCGATGCGACTGGCGCCGCGGCGTTACCGCTTCGGCGCGGCAGTGTTCGTCGCGCGCGCGGCCACGCCTTTACTGCGGCTGACGGATGCTTACAGGAAGCAGGAGTTGATCGGGTTCGACGGCGCGCGCGAAATCGCGCTCCACTTTGTGCTTAATGCCCTGACGAGGAACGGGGCGCGTTTCGACCCCGTAGTTGAGGTGAGA
This sequence comes from Pyrinomonadaceae bacterium, assembly GCA_035645855.1. Taxonomy (GTDB): domain Bacteria; phylum Acidobacteriota; class Blastocatellia; order Pyrinomonadales; family Pyrinomonadaceae; genus JAIVJZ01. The sequence continues at coordinate 55,696 of DASQLU010000067.1, read as the reverse complement.
GGGTTCGCGGAACTCGAACGCGCGTGCGCGGCCGGCACGGGCGTGCTTGTCATCGGGCCTCACGCGGCGCTCACCCTGCTCATGATTCGCCTCTTTTACGACCGCGGCCTCGACCCCGTGGTCATCACCCCCGACCCGGGGATGCGTGTCGCCGGCACCACTTTGACGGTGCGGACAGTGCAGCCGTCGCCGACTTTCCTCGTTAAGACGCGCGGCAGATTACGCCGCGGCGAGCTTGTCTGCGCGATGCCCGACAGGGCGGAACACCACGGGGCAAGGACGGTCGAGTTCGTCACCGTGAACGGGCGCGTCATCGTCGCCCCGGCACTGATGCACGTGGCCGCGCGCTGCGGGGCGCGTGTGATATTCACAGAGGCGCACGCGGACGGGGGCTCCGTGGTGGGTACGATTCACGCGCCCGCTGATGCGTCGTCGGGCAACGCGCTGACGGAAGAATTCATAGCTTTTGTGCAGGAGCGGGCATCAATTCGCTCCGCCGGGCGCGGCATGCGTATGGCGACGGAGCCGATCAAAAACGGAAAGATAGGAGACAAGATCAACAGCGCCTTAGCCAGCACTCCGCGCGTTTTCGGACGACGCCTGTCCGCGCCTCTCTCCGGCGGGCGGCTACTGCTCGTGGCAGCCGCAGTGCTGCACGTCGCGCTGGCGTTAGGGCTGCACTGGGCGGGGCATGCGCAACTCGTGCCGAGCTTCGTCGACCACGACGGGATAATGGCCTCCTTCGCCTTCGACAGTTACGAGTACCAGCGCGGGGCTGTGCGGCTGGCGGAGGTCTTGAGGCAGGACGGGGTCTCTGCGTGGGCAGCAGAGCGGGGGCCCATACACGTCAGACTGATCTCGCTTCAGTTCGCTCTCGTCGGGCCGCTCTTAGGCTACGGCACGTTGAGCGCGGAGCCGTTTAACCTTCTCTGCTACCTCGCCGTAGTGGGACTCACCCTCCTGCTCGGCCGCGAGATCGGCGGCCGGCGCGCCGGGTTGTTGGCCGCCGGGGCGGTCGCACTGTGGCCGACCTTCCTGCTGCACACGCTGCAACTCCTCAAAGACCCGCTCTTCATCGCGGGGGCGCTCGCGCTCGTGCTATGCGTGACGACGTGGCTGACGAGGGACTACGGGCGGGCGAGCGCCGCGGGTGCGGGCGCGCTCATGGGCGCCAGCATCCTGCTGCTCCTGCTCATCCGTTTTCAATTCGCCGCGGTCATACTGGTGCTCGTGCTCCTCGGGTTCGCCATGCTCGTTGTCCGCCAGGTGGCCGAGGGGCGGGTGCTCTACTGGAACATGATCAGCCCCCTCCTGATATTGGCTGCGGGCGCGCTGTTGCTCCTGCTCTATTCCCTCGGGGCACCGGTGGTTCAGAAGTTCAAACGCTACCCTTCGGACGGGGGCGGCCTGCCCAAGTTGGCCGCGAGCGCGGGGGAGCGTGTGCCCACGGTCGTCACGTACCTCCCGCGCCCGAAGGCCGAGGAGGGGGCGGCACCGGGTTACGCCGCGCGGCTCCGGGCGGCGGCCGACAGGGCTGCTCACAGGGTCGGCAGCGTCCGCTACAGGTTCGGCGCCGTCTATTCGGAGGCCGGCTCGGGCGTCGACCGCAACGTCAGGTTCGACGGCCTCGCGCCGCTGCTTCTTTATCTCCCGCGCGCCTTCGTCATCGGTTGCTGCGCGCCCTTCCCCAACATGTGGGTAGCCGCAGGCAGGCGCGTGGGGAGCGCCGGAAAGTCGTTGTCCGGTGCGGAGACGCTCATCATGTACGTGTTCGGGCTGCTGGCACTCGTGGCCGTCCTGCGGCGGCGACGGCGGCTCGCCGCGTGGCTGCTGTTGTCGGTCACCGTGTTCGGTGTGACCGCGCTCGGGCTTGTCGTTCCTAACGTCGGCGCGCTTTACAGGTTCCGCTACACGTTCTGGGTGCTGCTGATTATCCTCGCCGCGAAGGGCATCGAAGGAGCCCTCACGTCGGCCGGGCGGTGGAGAGAGGCGGGGTCGAGTGGGTGAGAGGGGGTTGACCGGAAGGGCAGCGGCTTGCGTCGCGTCGGCGTTACTACTCGCCGTTGCCTGCGCCTGCTCGTCGCAGCGCGCCCGCCGGGGCGACGGGGCGGGGACGGCTTCGCCGACGCGCGGCGAACCAGCGGCGACGGCCGTCGCCAGCGGCGGCGCACGCGCCGGAGCTTTTGGCTTCTCACTCGCCAACTTCACCGGCGCCACGCTTCGCGCAGTTTACATCTCGCCGAGCGGGTCGGCCGGGTGGGAGGAGAACCTACTCGGGGGGGGCGAACTGGCTGACGGGGCGAGCGTCGCCATAGGATTCAGCCCTGAAGAGAAGGCCGCCTCCTGGGACATCAGGGTCGAGGCCGTGGACGACCATTTCGCCGAGTGGAAAGGTCTCAGCCTCCGCGATGTGTCAAGGATCACGCTGCTGCTCGACATGATCGGGGAGCGGGTCGTGGTCGCCGAGGTCGAGTAGCGGCGCGGGCGCGTGCAAAGAGCTTTGGGAAGACTCGAAAGGAACACCTTCGCGAACCTGTTCGGCGCCGCGTGGACGGCCGCCGTAGGAGTCCTGTGCGTCCCTCTCTACGTCGGGCTGATGGGCGCGGAGGCGTTCGGGCTGGTCGGGCTTTTCGTCATGCTGCAAAGCGTCTTCGTCGTCCTCGACCTGGGCGTCGGCGCGACGTTCAGCCGCGAACTCGCACGCCTCGACGCACAGGGCAGCGACGCGCGGACGCAGCGCGACCTCGCCTACACGCTGCAGGCCGTCTACTGGGTCATGGCGCTGCTCGTCGGGGTCACGGTCTTCGCGCTCGCCCCGGCGGTCGCTCGACACTGGGTGAAGCCGCAGTCGCTCTCGGCCGAGGAGGTGACGACCTGCGTCAGGTTGATGGGCGCGGCGATGGCGCTACAGTTTCCTTTCGCCTTCTACCAGGGCGGGCTGCTCGGACTCCAAAGGCAGACGCTCTTCAACACGCTGGCCGCCGCCACGGCGACCCTGCGCGCGGCGGGCACACTGCTGGCACTCCACTTCGTCGCGCCCGCCCCGCAGACGTTCTTCGCCGTGCAGATCGCGGCGGGCGCGGCGGGCACTGGAGCCGCCGCGCTCCTGCTCTGGCGCTGCCTGCCCGCGTCCGGCGGAGTCCACAGCGGCTTCCGACCCGAGTTGATACGACGAGTGTGGCGCTTCGGCGCCGCCTACGCGGCGAACGCGGTCGCGAACATGGCACTATTCCAGGGGGACAAGATTATCCTGAGCACACTACTGCCGCTTGAGATGTTCGGCTATTACGCGCTGGCGCAGGGGGTGGCGAGCGGCATGTATGCCGTCATCATCGCGGTGGACGGCGCGGTCTTTCCGCAGTTGTCCGGGCTGGTCGCGCGAGGCGACGAACGGGAACTCGCCGAAGTCTACCACCGTGGGAGCCAGTTGATGGCGGTGCTGCTCGCGCCCATCGCCGTCGTGGCCGCGCTCTTCCCGCGCGAGGTACTCTTCGCGTGGACGGGTGACGCGGCGGCCGTCGAGAACGCGAGCCTTGTCCTCTCCCTCCTGGTCGCGGGGATGCTCCTGCACGGGGTGGTGCAGGCGCCCTACTTTCTGCAAATCGCACACGGCTGGTGGCGACTCATCCTGAGCACGAACCTCCTCCTGCTCATCGCGGTCGTCCCCCTGAACATCCTGATGGCGCGGGCATACGGCGGCCCCGGGGCGGCGCTGGTGTGGGTTTTCCTGAACGTCTGCTACCTTCTGACGTTCCCCTTGGCGCACCGCCGTTTTCTCAGGGGTGAGCAGGGCCGGTGGCTCTTCGAGGACGTCTTTCTGCCGCTCGCGGGGGCATTTTGCGCCGGCGCGGCGGCGCGCTGGCTGATGCCGCCGCGCCCGTCGCGCGTCGAGACCCTACTATTTCTGTGCACAACCGGGGCGTTGGCCGCGGCGGTGGCCGTGTCACTCGCCTCGCGCGTGAGGGCTTCCATGTTGACCCTTTTGCGGAGGGGGGACGAGCCTTTCGTCGCGTGAACCGCCCGGTACGGTCTCACGCCACGACTCACGCGCCATGAAGATTCTCTACTGCATCCCCAACCTCAAACACGGTGGTGCCGAGCGACAGTTGTCGTACCTCGCCGCCGCGCTGGCCGCTGGCGGGCACGAAGTCCACGTCGCCTCGTCGCGCGGCGGCCCGAACCTCGCGAGGATGGAGTCAGCCGGCGTGAAGTGGCACCCCCTCGGCGGTTCCGGCAACCGTGACCCGGTGATCTTCTACAGGCTGCTCCGGCTGATGCGGAGGTTGAGGCCGGACATAGTTCAGACGATCCTCACGCCGATGGACATCCTGGGGGGCGCGGCGGCTCTCCTGACCCGCACGCGCTGGGTGTTGAGGGAATCCAGTTCCGCGCCCCTGTACGCGGCGGGCTGGAGGAACAGGCTGCGCCTTTCGCTCGGCCGGAGGGCGGATGCCGTCGTGTCGAACTCCGCCGGGGGTGATGCCTACTGGCGCTCCGCGCCGGGCGCGCAGGCGCTGCGTGTGATCCCGAACGCGATACCTTTCGACGAGATAGCGCAGGCTGATTCCGCACGGGCGGGCGGGTTCGATCCGGCCGCGAAGGTCGTGCTCTACGCCGGGCGCATGGACGAGGGGAAGAACGTCGAGAGCCTGATCGCCGCGCTGGCACGCGTCGCGGCCGAGGTGCCTTTCGTGGCCGTCATGTGCGGGGACGGCCCGCACCGGCCGCACTTGGAACGGATGGCGCGCTCGCTCGGCCTCGCCCACCGCGTCGTCTTCAAGGGCTACGTCGATAACCTCTGGGACATAATGAAGCGCGCCGACGTGCTCGTCTCCCTCAGCAGGGTCGAGGGCTGCCCCAACGTCGTGCTGGAGGCGATGGCCTGCGGCTGCCCGCTGGTCGTCTCAGACATCCCGGCTCACAGGGAGATGCTCGACGAACACAGCGCACGCTTCGCAGACCCGGACGACACGATAAAGGCGGCCGCGGACATTAAAGCCATCCTCGCCCACGGCGACGCGGCGCGTGCGCGCGCGGCGCGCGAGTGTGCGGCGGGGCGTCCCGTCGAGACGACGGCGAGGTGCTACGAACAACTCTACCTGAGCCTGCTCGGCGAAGCGTGCGATTCGCACCGGGGCACACGTGTTTCAGACAGCGAGGCGGCATAACGCATGGCGCTCGCGGCCTTAAGTATCGCGGGGCGGCGCGGTCGCGTGCGCGTCTGGAAGTTGATGTTAAATTCGCGTCGTATCGGAGGCTTGGACGTGTCGTGCTGCGGGAATCGCGGCGCGCGCGCGTGAACTCTCTTTTGTTCAAGCAGGGTGTCAACTTAGGTGCACTGGCGACTTGCAACGCGGCGTTGGCACTCCTGTCGGCGTGGTACATCGTCACGCGCGTGGGGCTCAATGTCGAGACCGACGCCTTTTTCGCCTCCGGCGCACTGCCCCAGCTCGTCTTCCTGGTGCTCAGCGCAATGCTGCCCCCCGTGCTGGTGCCGCTGCTGGCGACCAGGAACGCGGAGAGCCAGCGCGAGGACGTGTGGCTCTTCTTCCTGCTGATCACGGCGCTCTTCGCGCTGGTCGGCGGCGCCCTCTACGCCTCGTGCCACCTCTGGGTGCCGCTGTTCGTCCCCGGCTTCTCGGCCGAGGGCAAAAGCCTGACCATCGGCCTGACCAAAATTCAGATCGTGAGCATGGTGCTCAACGCCAGCATCGTCACGCTCTGGGCGGCGCATCACGCGCGCAGACGGTTCGTGTGGGTCGAGTTCTCGGGCGTGGTGGCGAACCTCTCCGGGCTGCTGTTTCTCGTCTGGGCGCTGCCGCGCTTCGGCATCCACGCGGCGGCGTGGAACACGGTCTTCTACAACGGCCTGAAGCTGGCCTTCCTGCTGCCCGTGCTCGGGCACTGGCGGCGTCCCGCGTGGCCTTCGCCCACGGCGAGGGAGGCCTGGCGGCTGTTCACGCCGCTCCTGCCGGGGCAGGCGTACCTGCGCGCGGAGCCGCTCCTCGACCGCTTCCTCACTTCGACGAAGGAGGCGGGAAGCCTCTCGCTGCTCTACGTCGCGCAGCAAATTTATGCCAACGCCATCCTGGTTACCAGTAAGGCCGTGGTCGCGCCGCTGGTTCCGAGCCTGGCGGTCGCGGTTGGCGCGGGAGAGTGGCGGCGCTACCGCCGCGTGTATCGCAAGCGGCTCCTGCTGATCGGGATCATCTCTTCGCTTGGCATGCTGCTGTTGCTGGCCTTCGGGACTCACGCGCTCCGGCTCACCATCGGCCACGCGGGCGTCACGGCCGAGAACGTCCACACGCTCTGGCTGGTCATCATCGCCCTCGTCGGGGCGTTCTTCGGCGGACTTTCGGGACAGGTGGTGTCGGGAGCCTTCTACGCAATGGGAGACACGAAGACCCCGACCAAGGTGTCCGTCTTAATTTACACCTTCTACCTTCCACTGAAGATCGTAGTCTTCCTCAGTTACGGCCTGATGGGTCTCGCGGTGACGATGAGCGCTTACTTCGTCGTCAGCTCCTTCATGCAATTCGTTATGCTGGAGGGCGAGGTGTCCCGCAGAATCCCACGGACGGCCGATGGGTAAGACCTGAGTTTGCGTTGCAAAGATTATTTTCGAGCGAGTAAGTCTGTCGAGCGCCTTCCGCCGAGCGGCGACTCCGAACAGCGAAGCGACGAACGTCGCCTGACGGCGAAGCGACGAACGTCGCCTGACAGTGAAGCGACGAAGGTCGCCCGCTCTCGCGCATCACATCCGGGTGAAGGAAATCAAGATTGTCTTCGGGAACGCCTGTACGCTCCGCCCGGCCGACACCTCACATCGAACGAGGTTTACAAATTGAAGTGCCCGACGAATTTCCTTGCCGCACGCTTAAAGTCTCGTAAAATCAGGACATGAAAACTCCCGAACTCATTGTTGACGAACGTCTACGCCCGCTGATCGAGTCGGAAAAGCAACTGTTAACCGAGCTTCACGAGTTAGCCCTCGTGGGCGAGCACTCCGAGGACGCGCGCCGCCTGAGCGACATCCTGGCCGGCATAGACGAGTTGTTCCTGCTGGTCGTCGTCGGCGAATTCAACTCCGGCAAGTCTTCATTCATCAACGCCCTGTTCGGGCAGAAGGCGCGCGTCGAGGGGCCGGTTCCGGTGGACGACCGCATCACCATCATGCACTACGGCGAGCAACCGGAAGAGCGCTCGCTCAGTTCCTTCGTCACGGAGCAACGGCTGCCCGTCGAGTTCCTGCGCAACATCGCGCTCGTCGACACGCCCGGCACTAATTCCGTCATCCGGCAACATCAGGAGATCACAGAGGATTTTATCCCCCGCGCCGACCTCGTTCTCTTCATCACCTCAATCGACCGGCCGATGACTGAGAGCGAACGCCAGTTCCTCTCTTACATCCAGCGCTGGGGGAAAAAGATCGTCATCGTCCTCAACAAAATCGACACCAAGGACGAGGCCGAACTGGCGGAGGTCGTCGCATTCGTCGATAGCAAGTGTCAGGAGTTACTCGGGTTCAAACCCCTCATCTTCCCCGTCGCCGCGAAACTGGCGCTCGGCGCGAAACTGGGCGGCCACCCGCGCGACTGGACGCGCAGCCGCTTCGAGTCGCTGGAGGATTACATTTTCCACAAGCTCGGCGAGCGCGAACGGCTGCGACTGAAACTGCTCAGCCCGCTCGACTCGGCCGGCACGGTCGCAGAGAAGTTGCAGGCCGAATACTCCGGTAAGCTCGAATTGCTTTCCGAAGACACCGCGAAGATCAAGCGCATCGAGGAACAGCTCGGGAGCGCGCACGACGAGATGCAATCGAACTTTCAAAAATTCGTCCTCCGCGTGGACGCCCTGATCGTGGAACTGCGCGACCGCGGCCTCGACTTTCTGGATGGCAACATGCGCGTGCGCAACTTGAATTTGTTGAGGAACGAGGCGCGGTTCCGCGAGGAGTTCGAGCGCGCCGTGCTCGCCCAGTGGCGCGACAAGTTGGACGAGAGCGTCAACGAATCGGTCGATTGGCTGGTGCGCAACAACATGCGGCTGTGGAACGACACGCTGGAATACTTCAACACGCAGGTGCGCAAGGAGCAGTACGACTCGCAGATCATCGGGCGGGTGGGCGGGCAGTTCGTTTACGAGCGCGAGGAGGTGCACGCGCGCATCCGCCGCGAGGCCGAGGCGCGCGTGCAGTCTTTAGACCACCGCGACGAGTGCCGCAGGATCATTCACAGTTCGATGACCGCGCTCCAGCAATCATTCGGTTTGGGGGCGGGCGCGGTCGGGCTGGGGTACGTGCTCGCGACCGTCTTCACGACCGTGGCGTTGGACGTGACGGGCATCGCCGCGGCGACCATGCTGTTCACCGCCAGCTTCCTGATCCTGCCTTACAAGCGCAAGCGCGCGAAGGAGGAGTTCCGGGTCAAGACGGAGACGCTGCGCACCGAGATGCGGCGCGCCTTCGAGACTAAATCGGCCGAGGAAATCGAGCGGGCGGTCGATAACGTGCGCGGCGCGCTCGAACCCTACACGCGCTTCGTGCAGGCTGAGCACGCCAAAGTGAGGGAGCGCGCCTCCACTCTCGACGAAATCCGCGAGCGGCTGAGCGTGCTCAAGCGCGAGATCGAGAGTCTGGTGTCGTCCCGTTAGCTGAGAGAAGTTACTTCCCTGCCGGACGATTCCTCTGCCGGCGCCGACCGCCAGTAATCGAGCAGGCACGCAAGCCCGCCCGTCACTCTGTCAGAAGTCTTTCCGGCGGGCGTCGCCACCGACGACATCCCCGCCAAGGCGTAATAACTAATCGCGCGGCCTGACAACGTCATGCACCCGACCTGAATCAGCATGGATGCCGTTCGCCAAGTTGAATGCCTCCACAGTTGTGTGCGGGCGGGTGATGTCGGGCGTTGGCGCTCGTGAGGTAATAGGACGGGTTGTGAAAGGCCGAATTGATTACGATAAGATTTAGAAAGGATTACGGCGCACCTGCGGGCTGCGTGAGGCCGGGGAGAGCGTGTGGTGATAGCAATGAAAACCTTCAAGACAAATAAACGCAAGAGAAGCGGCTGGTAATGAGATGATGGTGGGCTCATTGCGCGTCCGCTGCATGCCGTTGTTAGCTGACGCGCTTCGGCACAGTACGCCCTGTGACCATCGCAAAATGATGCTCACGGCACATCACGCTATACCGGATGCGGCTCCGATCACAGCCCTCATGCTGACACCCTTCTCCTTCAAGCTCACCATCCAGCGAGGCAAATAGCTTCTCATCTTCATACATCTGCCTCTCCTCATCCGTCATCGGGGCGGGCGGCTTTAGCCAATTACCGTTGTGGGATTTCGCCCAATCCATGAAGGTTTTAAGAATCCTTTCGAGCTTGTCGGGGTCGCCTGCACCATGAAACTTTTTACCTTCAACCCAGCAGATAATCCATGACTCTGCTGATGAATTATCTTCGATCCTCGGGAACTCTTTCCCTTCAAGGTTGGTTTCCTCAAGGTCGATATTCACTGCCCAGCCGGGATTGTCCAGGGTGCCGATTTCGATCCCAAAGGTATGCTCCCACTCCTCGTCACAATTAGACGCATACCATTTCTGCAAATCCGCTAAGACATTCATATCTCACCTGCGATTATGGAAGCCAGCTAACGCATATTGTGCCGAATTATTCGGCCTAACTTCGCCGTGGAGCGTGAAAAGCCGATAGTGTCGTCCTAACTAAGGTATAGAGCGGCAAAAGCCGAAACTTTCCGCTCTTGCATGCCCCAATTTGTATATAATACCGCTCTCACTATTCGCTTAGCTTAGCAGATTCATCGCCCCTCACAGCCATGAATAAACAACCTACATTACTGGATCAGGTGTGCGCTGTTGCTCGCCTCCGAATTTAGCAGATTGCCCTACAGACCTCTCCACGTTGCGCTGCGCTTCGTAAGATGAGCCGAGAGGGAAGAGACGGGGCGAATGGGCATTATTCCCCGGGGGCTTACAGGGCAAGTATGAGCGAATATTTAGGTGCTGGCGGGGAGATGATCTGGTAAGGTGTGTGCCGCGAGAGCGGCTTTAAACTCTCAGCCAGGCGTGTTATGCCGCCAGACTTGGACGCCTGCCCGGTTGCGAGTGCGGCGAGTGATGCCGGGCGTCAGGCGCCAAAACTAATAGTGACGCAGGTGCATTGAGGCAGTATAATTCCCACGCCGGAATCTCAATCATGGGAGATGATTATGGATCGCATTAGAAAGCCGGTGTTCATCAGTGGCGTCCTGCTCGGGGCGCTGTTCTTAGGCAACGCCCTCATTAACTACAGCCGCGCCTGGCCGCTCCTGTGGCCGCTGCTGGGCGGCGCGCTGGCTGTCTATCTCGCGAGCCGGCACATGCCCCTCGGCTTCGGCGGGGCGCTTAAAGTCGGGGCTCGGGCGGGATTTATCGGCGGCTTGTTCGTCCTGATTATCGGCACCCCGGTTCATTGGGTGATCGCGAAAGACGCTTTGCAGCAGCGCGCCATGGAGGCGAATCTCCCGCTGGATGGGGTGTTACTGGTCGCGGCGTTGACTGCCTTCCTCGGCTTACTCAACGTCGTCTTCGCCACTATCGGTAGCGCTGTCGCTGCTCCGATCTTTGCAAGACGCTGATGCGGCGACTGCCGACGCGACGCCTGGTCATCAACAACGGCATGCACCCGACCGCCGACACGGAGGTTGGCAAAATTCCAGTAAAGGTTTGGGGCTGCGGATGATGCCGAGCGTGGGGCTGCACGTATAATAATTGTTATGAAGAAAAGAACGCCTCAAGAGAAGAAGAAGCTGAGCTATGAGCGGGATCGCCGGAATTGCTATGGCGAAGCTCCACACGCCGCGAGGAAGTCTATTCCGTTACGTAAGGCGTTGCGTAATCGCTCAAACAGGCACTTTCAAAATCAACAACTAAGTTACCAGGGCCCGACGCCCGATGAGACTCTGGCCGACGATCTTGAGTCATTAATTCACCATCGCGCGCCGCAGCGTTGGGAGAAAGACCCGGACGTTCCTCTCGGCGAGGTTGTTGCTAAAAAGTCCGGGGACAGAGCTACTATCCGAAAGCTTGGAGGGCGTAAGGCGCTGATCATTAGTCTCAATGCCGGGGAATAAGTTCGGCAGTGTTGCAAAGGTTATTTTGAGGCGCAAAAGATTGCGCGTTGTTTCTATTATGCGGCGATCTGAAAGAGATTCGAGATGAACTTTGCCTGGCCTCTTACATCATTACCACTTAATCTTTTGACCTGACCCTTCCTCATCATATTCACCGCTTCGATAACCTTCCAGAGTTCGTTCAGCAGTATGGAACGATTTGCAGCACCCGCTCCTTCGGCGGGCTGACTGCACGCGCCCGCGCGCTCGTGGATGGCCGCGTAGCAGTCCCGGAAGTCGAACCCCCCGTCGCCTCGGACTTCGACCACCTCCCCCCCGACTCCACGCAGGAGGCCGTGCACCTCCCGCCGGTCGAGCGTCTCTTCCAATGCCGTTCATCTCCGGGCTGCGGCCACGACGGACGCCGATAGCGCTTGCTGCCAAGACCTCCTCAGAAGTAATCTACAGGCCGGTTCTTAGTTCCCGGCTCACTGCGGCAAGCGCCCGGGCTGAGGTGACCGCGCTCAATGTGCAAGGCCGGCACCACGCTTTGATAGGAAGTCTCGTTCATGCCTCGTCAAATCACTTCGACAAATCAGGCCGCGCTGTTTCTGGGTTTTCTCCTTGTGCTGGCTTGTGCACACTCAGTGGGTGCTCTAAAGGCTTTCGCCTCCGCGGGGTGTACGGCGATCAGCTTCAGGGCTGCGCACAACTACTCGGTCGGTAATAACCCGCGTTCGGTCGCCGCGGGCGACTTTAACAACGACGGCCATCAGGATTTGGCGGTCGTCTATGCGGGCTTCCCGGCAGACCTTGCGATCCTGCTCGGGGTGGGCGGCGGTAAGTTCGGGGAGGCTCAACGCATCGACGGCGGGGATGTCCCCACCTACGTCAGGGTCGCGGACTTCAACAAAGATGCTAAGCAGGACTTGGCCGTCGTGCAGTACAGCGGCGGCGTCACGCTACTGCTCGGCTCAGGCGACGGACGATTCGTTGCCGGGGGCACTTTCAGCACCGGTACTAACCCGGTCTTCGCCGTCGTGGCGGACTTCAATAAAGACGGCAGCCCTGATCTGGCCGTGTCCAACTCCAGCCACGACACCGGCGTCGGAAACATCTCTATCCTGATCGGCAACGGCACGGGCGGCTTCGCGCCGACGATGAATCACCCCGCTGTCTCCGTCCCGCGCGAGCTTGCCGTGGCCGATTTTAATGGCGACGGCCAGTTGGACGTGGTGGTGGTGAGCAGCGCCATCAACAACGCAGCGCTCCTGCTCGGCGACGGCACGGGCAACTTCGGCCCCGCCTCCTCCTTCTTCGCCGCCACCGCCCCCTTCCATGTGGTGGCGAGCGACTTCAACGGTGACGGCCGGCCCGACCTTGCCGTCACCAGCCCGAACCACCGCAGGGTGTCGATCCTCTTGAACAACGGGGCTGGCGGGTTCGGGCAACCGGTCGAGTTCACGACGGAAGTCACGGCGCTCGTCGCGGGCGACTTCAACCAGGACGGCAAAGCCGACGTGGCCGGCGTCTACCAGCCGACGAACGTGGCGGGCGTGCTCTTCGGCGACGGCGCGGGCGGCTTCTCCCGGCAGCTGTCTTTCCCCACCGGCGGCAAGCCTCACGCGGTCGTCGCCGCCGATCTTAACAGCGATCAGATCGTCGATCTCGCGGTCGCCAATTTCGGCTCCGACGACGTGTCCGTCGTGCTCGGCGAGGGGAACGGTGCATTCACCACCGCGTCCACCCTCAGGGTGGGGAGCACCACCTCCACCAGCTGGGTGGTCGCGGGCGACTTCAACCGCGATGGCCGCCCCGATCTGGTCGCGCCCGACTCCACGCGCAGCCGTGCCGCCTTGATGTTGAACACCGGCGCGGGGCAGTTCGCCGCGCCCTCGTATTTCAACGTGCCGGGCTTATCCCCGGACTCGGTCGCGGCCGGCGACTTCAACAACGACGGCGACCTCGATCTGGCCTTCATCGGGGGCGGCGTCTCGATCCTGCTCGGCAACGGGGCGGGCGGCTTCACCGGCGGCCACGTCGGCCCCAGCCATGCCGTCTTCGTTACGACGACCGACTTCAACAGGGACGGCAAGCTGGATTTAATTCTCGTCAACCGCAGCCCGCACAGCGTCTCGGTCATGCTCGGCAACGGGGCGGGCGGCTTAGCTAGTCCGGTCAACTTCGCCGTCGGCATCGCCCCGATGGCCGCCATCGTCGGAGACTTGAACGGCGATGGCAGCCCCGATCTGGTCGTCCCCAACTACGACACGAACAACCTGACGATCCTGCTCGGCAACGGCGCGGGCGGCGTCGCGAGTAACACCAACCTCCCGACCGCCCCGCGCCCGAACTTCGTCGCCATAAACGATTTCAACGGCGACGGCAAAGCCGACCTCGCGGTGACGTACCAGGACCCGAGCAAGCTCGGCGTTCTACACGGCAACGGCGCGGGCGGCTTCAGCGCGGCCGGTGAGTACGCGGTCGGGATTTTCCCGAACAAGGTCGCCGCGGGCGACCTGAACGGCGACGGCAGACTCGACCTGCTCGTGCTCAATAACGTGTCGAACACCATCTCCACCCTGTTCGGCGACGGCGCAGGCGGCTTCAGTGCAGCCGGCCAGCTCGGCGTCGGAGCCAGCCCGCGCATGCTCGCGCTCGCCGATTTTAACGGCGACTCCCGGCCTGACATCGCCGTCGCCAACCAGGGCTCCGGCAACGTCACGCTTATCCTCTCGGCCGCCTGCCGTACGGCCGTGGGCACGGTTCAATTCGAGGCGGCGAGCTACAGCTTCAGCGAAGGCGCGGAACGCGCCACCGTCTCGGTGGTGCGGACAGGGGATACATCAGGCGCGGCCGTGGTGGACTACAGCACGGCGGATGCGGACACCTTCACGGTCGGGTGCGCCGACCGCGTGAACAATCAGGGCGGCGCCTACGCGCGCTGCGACTTTGCGATCACGGTCGGCACGCTCTCCTTCGCCCCGGGCGAAGTCTCAAAGACTCTCACCGTGCCGATCATCGACGACGGGCACGCCGAAGCGGCAGAGACTTTCCAACTGCGCATCAGTAACCCATCAGGCGCGTCCCTCGGGGCGACCGCTGTCGCCACCATCACCATTCAGGATAACGATGCGGTGAATGCCGCGAACCCCATCTTCGCGACGCCCTTCTTCGTGCGCCAACACTACCTCGACTTCCTCTCCAGAGAGCCCGAGGCGGGCGAGCCGTGGTCGAATGTTTTGCACCGCTGCCCGAACGTCGACAACGATCCGTTGTGTGACCGCATCGCCGTCTCGCAGAGTTTCTTCCGCTCGCCGGAGTTTCAGTTAAAAGGCTTCTACGTCTTCCGCTTCTACCGGTTGGCCTTCAACCGCCTGCCCGAGTACACGGAGATCGTCTCGGACATGAGTTATGTGGCCGGGGCGACCCCGCAAGAGGTCTACGCACGCAAAGCGCAACTGGCGACGCTGTTCACGGAGAGGGCGGAGTTCCGGAACGCCTACGGCGGGATGACGCACGCGCAATACGTGGCAGCATTGATGGGGCGCTATCAACTGTCGCAGGTGACGATGCCAGACCCGTCGCAGCCGGACGGCACCGCGAAGGTAACGCTGACGGGCGCAGACCTGACCGGCAGGCTCAACGCCAACACACTGACGCGCGGGCAGGTGTTGCGCGCCATCGCGGACTCGGACGCGGTGGGCGCTTTGGAGTACAACAATGCTTTCGTAGGGATGCAGTACTACGGGTACTTGCGGCGGAAGCCTGAATCGGCCGGCTACGATGCGTGGCTGCGGGTGCTGCAGTCGGGCGACATTCGCACGATGGTTAGCGGTTTCATGAACTCGACCGAGTACAAACTCCGTTTCGGTCAGCAGTAAGGCAATTGACGTGCGGGAATAAGTTTTGGTCTCTGCTTGGAGAGAAGCGGGAGAGGTCGTTACAGCACTCGCTGCTATGGCGACTTCGGTAGTGTTGCAAAGATTGTTTCGCGGCGCGGAAGATGGTCTGCAGGATTCGGGCAAGTTTCACGCCCCGCCCGATCCAGCAAAAGCGCACTTTCCCGTCCGCCATTTTCATTGTCAATTCTGATAAATCGCCTTATGTGAACCCGCCCATTAGCAGAGCCTTCCAGATCGCTCATATTTGACCTGTGGCACGCCGGGCGTGTTGGTACGGTTATTGGCACGCTGCTTAATCCGGCTTCGTCAGGCGTGGGATATGCGAAGGTGGCGGTGGTCTGCGCGTAAGGGAGGAACGCTTCGGGTCGGGCGCGTGTCGTTGCTGGATCGCGCCCGCGCATTACCGGCCGAGCGCCTTCCCCGCGCGTAGAAGCCCCTCTCCCGAGCCGGAGATGATTGCATTAAACGGCCTGCAACTTCTCTCCTCGTCATTAGCCAGACCACGCGATTCCGGGTGCGCCCAGGCCCTTCCCGCGTCACGCAGGATTCTAAGGAAGATATTAAAGCCCTTCTCGTCGTCCGGCAGGATTAGCTCTATGTCGTTCACATGAATCAAGTACCACCGCGCAGGCATCCAGGCCAGGTCGGTAATACATTCGTCCATCGCGTCCCAATTCTCGCCGTAATAACCGGGGAATTGGAGCGCGGCTGCGACTTCGTTATGCAGGGCGGCGGAGGTGGGGCATTTCCGGCCACGGATAACTCTCACTGCCCCGCCGTCAGGGTCGCATTGCAACTCATAAACAAAGTTATCAGCCTCATCTTCAGGCATGAAGATTACAGGCGGCTCGTTGGCCGATAGATAGAATTGCTCTGGTAGGTGCATCACATTAAACCGTCATATGTGGCACTGGCATGATCTCCGCGTGTGCCTTGATAAAAACGGGCGACCGGATTTTCGAGCGCGAAGCGTCCTATCTTTACATTCTTGAAGTTGAATCCCGACGTGTATTCGTGTTCGAAAAGTGTGGGTTTTTGGCATCACCGGCACCGGTTCGGCTGGCTCCTTACAGGCATAGCTGGCACGCTAGCCTCGGGAGAGTAACTCCCTTATTGCCGAGCCGACCGCGTCGGCGAGAGCGCCGAGGTCATTACCTCGCCCGGGCGCGGCAGCCGTGAGGTCGCCGAGTACGACGCGCCTCCTGAATGTTTCAGCCGCCCCCGGGACGGGGAGCCAGCGCCAGCCCGAATTTTCATAGGAAAATTCGGGTGACTGAGTAAGCACCGCCCGGATCGACTGACGGCCAGGATAGTGTCCTTGAACTTTCACCAATTCATCGTAAAGAGTCCGGAAGCTTACACCGGCGTCATGCTGTTTAAGGATGGTGCCGAGCGCTCGCCGGTAAGATTCGCCGCGCCCCATTCTCAATTCGTGAAGCGCCTTGGGATCGACGTGGCGCCGCTCCTCTCGCAGCACTTCGTGGTCTACCTCACCAAGGAGGATGACGACGCCTTCTGGTCGCCAGTTGATTACGAGTTTGCGACCTGCTTCCTCCCACTCGATAATATCCCTGAGCAAATCCCCGGAGAATCGGTGGTGCTCACGGTCAAGCCAAAGGTAGCCTTCGCGCCCCGTGCTGTGTGCAAGCGCGTGGATGGCTACCGACCCGTTTCGACCGACGAAACGCGGATAGCGAAAGCGCGCACCAATCGGCACCGGCAGGTAGTTGCCGAGGATGTGTACGGCGCGCAGTGTGTGTGTCCAGGAGACGGCGGAGTCGGGGTGTCGCTCGACCGGAGGGTCAGGTAAGCGAAGGACGCAGCCCTCCGGTGCATCGCCCTCACTCTCAGCCGGTTCGACAACCTGACACTCTTCCGCCCCGACCTCTCGACCGTGTCCGCCGTGGATGCGCCAGACCCTAAGAGGCTTCGGTGTCTCCAAAACCGGAACCATGTCTGCGGGGAGCCACAGGGAGCGAGCTATTTCCGCCCACTCTCCCCTCCCGCACAGCCAACTCTCCGCCTGCTCGACGTCATCGATTTCGACTGGCAGGTCGTCCTTAATCCGAAGCACGAGTTCGATGAACTCCCGTGTGTTGAGCGGCGTCCCGCTCTGGCGGTGGTACCGGAGGAGTTCTCCAGCCAAGGCGTCAAACGCCGCGCGCACCTCTTCCGTAAATGCGACGGTGGGGCAGGCTGCTAAAATCAGCCTTCCTTCCTGCCCTACGAAGCGCGGGTCTGCCGGACAGAACACGTGATAGCTGCCACCTGCTGCCTCGTCGAGACGCCGCAACTCAGACTCGACGTCGGAACCGTCCCACACGCCCTGCCAAAGGCGGTCGACGAGCGTTTCGTTTGCGAGAGAGTGCTGTGCCAGTTGAAAATGCCCGGTTCCTTCAATCTCCCAAAAGCGTGAGTCTTCGCGCAGGCGCACGTCCTCTCCCGAAGTCCACACGTCGGCTAAAGCCTCCTCTTCCGTGAAGGTGTAGCGGGAAGTTGAGAACTCGCCCGCCACCCGGTCGAGGAGGGAAATCTCATGGCGAGGGTTGAGTCGGTAATTTACCGGGCGGGCGTATCTCAAGTGGCGTCCTCCACCGTGATCGGCTCTCCGCTACCCGGGGCGGGGACGGCGCCGGCTAAGACGTCCCGCCCGCGATCCGTCAGTCGCACCGATCTGTAAGTTCCGCCGCCCGCACTTTGGCGTTCGACCACGGCAATGTATCCGCCGTCCGTTAGCGCGTCGAAGTAGCTTTTAAGTTTTACGTGACTCGATCTGCCGCGCAGCACCCCGAAGTGCTCGGAGTTCCGTGCGTAGGCGGAGAGTGAATACCGCTCGCCGCCGGCGTTGCCGAAGGCTTCCCCCAGCAACATCTTGATGAGCGTGTTAATCGAACTACTCGTCTCATGGTCGCGCACCATTTCAAGTATCGCCATGGTCGGTTCGACTTGCAGCGGCTCGGGCGCGATCACGGCCGCCTGCGACCACGGCAGCGGGTAGCCGGGCGCACACAGGTCGCACTTCCCGCACTTTCCTGGCGCACCGGCAGACTCCGAAGAGGCGCCCGCGCCCGTCAGGTATTCGACGAGGAATTTGGCGCGACAGTGCCCCCGGTCTGAGCCCAGTTCGGCGTAGCGGATGATGTCTTTGAGGCGTCTTGTGAACTGAGCAAGACGATCTTGAAACCTGCCGGCGGCGTCCCTCACTGCCCGGCTGTCTAAAGCCCGCTCGCCGGGCGCGAAACTGCTCCCGCGTGCGAAGCTCCGGTAAATGAGATCGCCTTTGAGCGCCAGACGGTGAAGCAGGCGGTCTACCGACGAGGGTGATTGTGAGGTCGCGCGCACGAATTGCAAGGAGTTGTAGTGGCTGCGCGTGTCGACGGCGAACCCAAACGCCTCCGAGAGAATTTCGAAGAGCGCCTTGTCTTCCCCGGAAAGCTCTCGAACAATTTCCGGAGAGGGGCGGTTGAGTAGCACGGTCGCCTCCAGCGCGAAATCCTCACCCCGCTTGAGGATTTCACTCCCCTCCAGGGCATGAATGATGACCCTGAGTTTGGTGTCCTCGAAGCCCAACTCCTCCACGAGACTCTCCATCGATGTGTGCACGGTGCCATCAGTCAGCCTGAGCGCCCCGTCGAATGCGGGGTTAAGAATTTGCCGCGCCACCTCGACGATTTCATCGGGACTCGGGACGCCCTGCCGCGCGAGGAAGCGATGGGTGCCTTGCGTGCGCTTAGAGTAGAGCAGGATGGCGTAAGCCTCGCGCCCGTCACGACCGGCGCGCCCTGACTCCTGGACGTATGCCTCGACCGAACTCGGGTGGTCGTAGTGCAAAACGAACCTGATCTCCTGCTTGTCCACCCCCATGCCGAAGGCGTTGGTGGCGACGACTACCTGTATCTCGCCCTGCATGAAGAGCTCTTGAATGTGGTGCCGGGTGGGCGTGGGAAGCCCGGCGTGATAGGGCTGCGCGGCGATGTTCCTCGCCCGTAGAAGCCCGGCAATGCGCTCCGCCTCCCGCCTCGTGGCGACGTAGATGATTCCGGCGCCTCCCCGCTCGGCGTCGCCGACGATTTGCGCCGCGAGGCTCACGGCGAGGGCGTCGCGCTCTGCCCCGGACTGCGGTCGGAAGACGCGGAAAACTAAGTTGTCGCGCCGGAAATCCCCAACGAGGGTTGCGAGCGGAAGCCCCCTGTCCCCGAGCCGTAACGCATTCTTAATTTCAGCCCGCACGGGCGTCGTCGCGGTGGCGGTCAGTGCTTGAATGGGAATCTGCTCGGCTGCCGGGAGGAGCGATGTGATCTCCAGAAAATCGGGGCGGAAGTCGTGCCCCCACGTCGAGATGCAATGCGCCTCATCGATGACCAACTGAACGATGGGGAGGTCGGCGAGGAAGGCGCGAAACCTCGGGTCGCGTAGGCGTTCCGGCGACGCGTACAGGATACGCAAGCGGTTCGAGCGGGCGTCGCTTAAGACCTCCTCCTGCTCCATCGCCGTCATGCCGCTGACCAGACAGTTAACGAAGCCGACCTCGTTCTCGTGCCTGAGCTTCTGCACCTGGTCGCGGATGAGGGCGATGAGGGGCGAGATTACGAGGGTGAGACCGGGACGTATGAGCGCCGGGAGCTGAAAGGTCAGACTCTTGCCGGCGCCGGTCGGGTAGAGCGCGAGCAGGTCGTGCCCGGTCAGGACGTGGCGGATGACGTTGAGCTGGTCGGGGCGGAAGTCGTCGAAGCCCCACACGCCTTTGAGCACAGCCCTGAGGTGTGGCAGCACCACCTCCTCGAACTCCTCTTCCGTATAGATCGCTTTCGCCAGCGTGTGTTCCGCGAGCAGTTGATCGATCTCGCGCAGCGGCAGCGGCGCCAGGAGCGATTCGTCGAAAGGCTCCCCCATCCATTCGGAGATGCGCCTGTACATCTCGACGTCAGAGTCGTAGGAGATGGTGGGTGCAGGCAGCGATTGAAGTACATCCGGGCGGTAGGTCGCCCCGCGCAGCCTCTTGTCGAAGAGGATGACCGCGCCGCGATCCGTCTCCGAGCGCAGGAGGCGTCCGAACCCCTGCTTGAAGGTAAAGATGGTGCGCGGCAGGAAGTAGTCGTAAAAGCTGTTCCCGCCGGCGCGCTCGACCGCCGCGTTGCGCGCCGCCTCAAGCGGGTCGCCGAGTGACGGGAAAGGCATCTTGCTCATGAAGACGAAGGAGAGCGACGCCCCCGGCACGTCGATACCCTCCCACAGCGAGCGCACGCCGAAGAGGCTCGTCGCTTCGTGCCCCTCGAACTCCTGGCGCAGCCGGTCGAGCGCGCCGTCGCCCTGGCGGAGCACGGGATAACCCTGCTCCCTCAAAGGCGCTTCGACCTGCTCGTGCACGGCGTGCATGCGAGACCTCGCGGTGAAGAGACCTAGCGTGCGCCCGTGAAAGTGCGGAATGAACCGCAGCATCTCGTTCGCAATCGCTTGTGGGAACAACTCCTTGAGCGCCTCGTCGCGGGGCGTCGGCAGGTGAGCGGGCAGCGCGAGCAGGGCGTTGGACTTGTAGTCGAATACGTGCGGCAGGATTTCGGTGATGAGGCGGGCTCCGCCGAGGCGACCGACGCCGGTTCGACGCAGGAAGAAGCCGAACCCATCTCCGTATGTCGCCAGTGTCGCCGAGCAGAAGACTCCGGCTCCGAGCCGCGACCACAGCCTTTCGTAGAGAAGCGCGCTCACGTCAATCGGCGAACCTTCGAGCGTCCACGTGGCTGTGCCCCCGTAGCGCTCGGGTTGCAATCCGATCACCCGCACGTAGGCGGTCGCCTCCGCGAACGTCCAGAACCAGTTGAGCGTCTTTTCGACTTCGGTCAGCTCGTGGATGATGAAGCGGGCCAGGCGAATCGCGCGCTCGGAGCGACGCCGTGAGACTTCCGCGCCGCCCGCCGGTGCGTCGGCGTCCGCGCCGAGTGTGCGTCTCGCAACCGCGTCGAGCGCGGGGCGCAGGCGGAAGAGGGCTTCGCGCAGGGCGAGCGCGGATTCGCGCAGGGCTCCTCCCCCAGACCCTTGCAGGCTGGCGGGACGGATTTCGACCTGCGCCCCGAAGCGTGCGAGGTCTTCCTTTGACTGGATGGTGTTGGCGACGACGAAAGACCTTAGCCGTGTAGAAAGGTTGGTGAAATGAGTTTCGACGTCCGCGAGCGCGCCGAGCGCGGAGGTCATCGCCTCATCGCTTGCAGCAACGCCAGCCTTGCGCACCGTCGCCAGCAATCCGGCGCGGCGGCTCTTGTCGTGGACGGCACGGAGCAGGCGGCGGAAGCTGACCTCGGTGACTTCGTTTTTGAGCACGGAGGTCGCGGCGTCTTCCAGGTTGTGCGCCTCGTCACAGACGACGAAGGGCGACAGCAGCTCGGGTAGTCGGTCTCCAGCCATAACCGCCTGCGTGAGCAGCAGGCTGTGGTTTAAAATTATCAAGTCGGCGCGGCTGGCGTTCTCCCGCGCCGCCTCGTAGAAGTCGAGCCGCCCGCCCGCCGGGCGTTCCGGCTGACCGCCGCCGCCACCCGCACTTGCCCTGACGCTGTCGCGCACGCGCAACGCCTCGCCCCGCGAGTCCAGGTATTCGTCAAGATTATCGACGGCGAAAGAAACCGATTCCAGCTCGCCTGTTTCAGAACTTAGCGAGAACGACGTTAGCGTGCCGAGCGTCCACGCACGCGCCCTTGAAATCCTGTCTTCATCGACGGCGTCTATAATCTCTTCGCGGAGCCGCCGGATGCTGAGATAATTGCCACGCCCCTTGAGAACGGCGGCGGTTAAATCCGGCAGGAGACTGCTGAGGTAAGTGACATCCTTCTCGACGAGTTGTGTCTGAAGCACTTTCGAATAGGTCGAGATGACGACCGGCATGCCGGCGGCTCGCGCGTGCAGCGCGGCGGGCACGAGGTAGCCGAGGCTCTTACCCGTTCCGGTGCCCGCCTCCACCACGGCGAAACGTCCCGAGCGCAGGGCTTCGGCGCCGAGTTGCGCGAACCGTATCTGCGGCTCGCGCCGCTCGCGCCCGGCGCGAGCCATCTCTTCGAACAGTTCGTTGACGTTGCCCTCTTCCGCGCCCTGAATGGGAGCGGAGGCGCCCAACGCCCCGCGCCTCTCAACAGGCGTCGGCAGGAGCGGCTTCTGCGCGCCGCCGAAGAGGGAGAGGATTGCTTCGAGGTCGAAGGAGTGTTGCGGCGGATCGAGGAGGTCAGCCCAAGGCTCGCCGGAGCGTCGCAGCAGCTCATAAATTAAAGCCCCTGCCGGGTGCCTGTTGGTCTCTCCGATGAGACCTTCGACCGTGCCGCAGAGCATCTCCACGTCGGCGTCGGCGCGGTGCGCACCCGTGCGAAAACTTCCGTAGTGCTCGGCCAACGCCTCGTTGTTATGCCGCTGCCCCGCGCCTTGCAGGAACAGGCGCGCGAGCGGGAGTGTGTCGAGCAGAACCAGGTCTGCCGGGACTTCCAGACCGACACGCGTGGCGACGTTACGGAGCACGACGCCGTCGAAGGCGAAGCCGTTGTGCGCGATGAGCGGGTAGCTGGCGGTGCGGCGGAAGAATTCTTCGAGGGCTTCGCGCTGACCGGGCGCGTCGCTCACGTCGTCGTCGGTGATAGTGGTGAGCTCGGTGATGAGCTTGGGGATGCTCGTGCTCGGACGCACGAACGTTTGCCAGGTGTCTACACGGCGACCGCCTTCGTACCTGGCGCAGGCGATTTCGATAATCTCTATGTCGTCGCCGGCTGCCTCCCGCCCGAGCGTCTCCAGGTCGAAGACGACGAAGCGACCGCGCGTGAGGGGCTTGCGTAAGACCTGACCGGCGGCGGGCTCGCCGTCCTCGGGCTCCACTGTTTCCGCGTGAACCCTTAGCCTCCAGCGCCCCCCGGCGTCCTCGACGAATAGGTTCGAGTTGCGGACGAGGAGGCTGCGCAGCGAGCCGCGCGCGACCGGGTGACCGAGCTTATCCGCGACCGCACGTTCGAGCACTTCGAACTGCATCCCTTCGGGCGCGGGGCGCAGCGCCTCGTTGATGAATTGGATGATGCGGTCACTCATGTGGAGTCGGCTCGATATGAATTGGGGTTACACCCACATCGCCTCGTGCGGCGGGTTGAGACGCGGGCTGTTGCAAGC
This sequence comes from Pyrinomonadaceae bacterium, assembly GCA_035645855.1. Classification (GTDB taxonomy): domain Bacteria; phylum Acidobacteriota; class Blastocatellia; order Pyrinomonadales; family Pyrinomonadaceae; genus JAIVJZ01. The sequence continues at coordinate 32,555 of DASQLU010000067.1, read as the reverse complement.
CGATGGTGACGCGCAGGGCGCGAAAGATTTCGGACATGGTCTGCGCCGCTTTGTCGCCTTCGGGGTACGTGCCGCCGAGCTTGCGGCGCGCGTCGGCGGCGAAGGCTTCAAGGAGCGTCTCACCCATGTCGAGGACTTGCGCGACTTTGCCTAGCGTCTCGCCGGACAGAGTTGGAGCGGCGGCGGGCGTGGCTGCGACGCGTGCGCGTTTGACTGCGCCGTCGGCGGCGGGCGGCTCCATGAGCCACGCTTCGATGAGTTCTTCGGGCGTGCAGGCGGCGATGCGCGTGTAGGCTTCAATGAGCAGGGGCACGTCCGGCGCGACTTCGATTGAGGTGCTGAAGAGCGAGGCGTGGGCGAGGCACGGCTCTATCCGTCGCTCGAAGGCATCGAGCAGCCAATCGCGGAGCGTCTGCCCGGCGGCATTGCTGTCGCCGTCGAGGCGGGCGGCAGCTTCGCGGCTGAGATGGACGTGGAGTGTGCGCGCGGTCATGCCTTACCTGCGGCTAAAGTTTTGAAGTGCGAGCGCACGAGGTCTTTGGTGGCGGCGGGCACTTTGTCGAAGGAGTCGAGGACGCGGTCGAGTTCCTCCTCGGTCAAGCCGAAGAGGTATGCCACTTCCGCATCAATGCGACATTTGAGGTCGTGGCGCGCGGCTTCGGTGCTGGCAGGCTTTGTGCCGTTCAGGAGCGGCTGCAAATCCTTGAGGCGCGCGTCCGCCGTGACGAGCGCGGCGACGAGCGCGGCGATTCTCTCAACATCCGCCCTCGGCGGTCGCGGCACGGGAAGCTGCGCCATCATAAATTTATTGATGTTGTTATTACGAGCAATCTGTCTCACACGCCACTCCACCACTAAACTGTTAAGCACAGCAACAAGTAAAAGTCGTGTGGCGTTGTCTCCATTAATCAGGAAGATGTTGATACTATCACCTGTCGCGTAGCCGTGAGGTAAGATGGAACAGAACATGCGACGGGCTAGCGACATACCCGCAATCGCGCCGCAGCCTACCCGGTATTGTCCATCCTCTTCATGCTGACGACGCGCAGCAACCCTTTTTTCTATCTGGCTATCAGGGACGATTTCATACGCCTTAACGCTCTTACCTTCCAGCAACCGGATTTTCCCACCCCGCTCGAAGTGTTCACGGTCGTTACCCATATGATAGTCGTAAGAAACTGCGCGCGCGTGCCATGAAGCCGTGTTATCTACAACTAAGGGGTGCTGATATATTTTTTCGATGATTGAACTATCAAGGCTATCGCGCACTGACGGCACGGCCAGGGCAAGCGGGCTCATCTTTTCGATGATCGCCAATGATAGCGCGGCGGGGACGAAGCCCATCTCCATCAGTTGTTCAGCTTTAGTTAGACCTTCTAGATGTCGTACCTCTTTCGTCGCTCGCCCTTTACGGAAACCCATCAAGGTGAAACCTTGCGTGCCTGAGAACACATTATTAGTCTCCTCGAAAGAGATGAACGTGTGCGCCTCGCCTTCGGGGAAAATCCAGCGCTTGAGCGCGTAGCCGCCTTCGTCTGCGATGATGCCGCCGGGAACGACGAGGCTCAACGCGCCCTGCGGCTGCGTCAGCTTCCAAGAGACTTCCGTTGCGAGCCGCCACTTGTTGCGGTCGCGCCCGCCCTGCTGCCGCTCATACTGCCCGCCGTCGCTGACCCAGGACTTCCAACGCTCAATCAACGCGCGATAATGCTCGTAGGCGTCCGCCACCGCCTCATTCTCTTTGCTCAAATTTTCGACGCTCGCGCCGTCGCCCGCGTTAATCGAGCGCAAAAATTCGTTGTCGTTAAACTTGATCGCTTCCCACGGCGGGTTGCCGATGACTACGTCGAAGCCTGCCGCCGCCGCCTTCAACGTCCCGTCCGCGTTGAAAAATATTTCGGGAAATTCAAGCTCCCAACTGAACGGGCGTAGCTCGTCCGTGAAATTCTCCAATACCGGATAGACGTGCTCCTCCACCAGCCCGCGCAAAATCGGCAGGCGCACGCGGTCAGCCTCTCTGAACAGTTCCACCAGCTCCACATACGCCTCTTCCGTGTTCGGCAAGCTCTGCGCGCGCCGCCGCAGGCGTATCAGCTCCGCAATCTCCGCCCCGTGTTCGGCGGCGAGCCGTGCGCGGTCTGCCGGGCGCGTGGGCGAAATCAGCGCGTTGCCGAGCTTGAGGTTGATGTTGAAGTAAGAGGGAAACCGCTCGCCCTGTTTGAGGTGACGCATCGAAGAGAGCGCGAACGTCTGGCACGCGATGCACACCGCCTTGAGGTCTATATCCACGCCGTAGAGCGCGCGCCGCAGGACGTGCCACTCCCAACCGCCGATGCCGTTCGCATCGAGCCGCCCACCCTTCGCGCCCAGAAATTCGTACTCCCCGACGATCTCCTCGTACAGCGCCGCGTGCCGCCCCTTCAGCGCGGCGACGTGGCGGTGCAACTGGAAGTATTGCGTTGACTCGACCAGATAATCGAACGCCGAACGCAAAAAGGGCGCGCTCCCCATCGTCGGGTCGCACACCGAAAAGCTCATCACCGCATCGAACGCGGAGCGCGCCTCATGCGCCGTGCCTCGCTCCACGCTCACACGCAGCCGCTCAAGCCGCTCGTCGAACAGAGGCTTCACCGTGCGCTCGACCATGAAGCGGCACAGGTGCTCATTGGTGTAGTAAGCCCCGAGTTCCTTGCGCTGGCGGTTCGACGTGCCGACCTCAACCCTGAACTCGCCGGCGTCGGCGTTGTAGGTGAGTTGCACGGCGGTCGAGAGCGAATCCTCGTAGTAGTCCTGCAAGGTCTTCGGCTTCAAATCCTCGTAGCGGAACTGCCAGCGTGACGCGCCCGTCTCTTCTACCGTCTCGCCCGTCCGCCCTAAGAAATCCTGCAACAGCATCGAGCCGCGCGTGTCCTTCTGCCTCAGCAGTGTCTCCTCAATTGCCCGCGCCGCCTTGCCCAAATCCGCCAGGTAGAAATCGCCCCCCAGCGTGCGCTCCCGCTTCTCCTCCTCTTCGAGCACGACGGCTGTGTTCTCGATGATGAACAGGTCGCCCTGCGCGGCTTCGGCTTTGCGCGTTCTGGATTTCTGCGCCCTGGAAGCGTCGACGGTCAGCGAGCGCGAAAACAACTGCGCCAGCTCCAACTCCTCTTGACTGAACTTCGACGTGCGGACGCCCTCCGCATCGTAGAGCGTCGCGTCGAGCTTCTTCCCGGTCTTGCCGTCGAACATCGCGCTCTTGCGCCTGCGGTTGCCCTTCGTCAGCATCTCTTTCGAGCCGAGCAGCCCCTCCATCGCCTCCGGGTGATATGCTTCGAGGAAGCGCACCATCACATAGCGCAGCAAGAGCGTGTCCACCGCCGCCGCCACCGCGTCGCCGAGCCGCGTCTTCAATTCCAGATGCAACTCGTCCAGCGATTTTTTCAGCGTGTAACCGTCCCCCTTCTTGTTCACGCTTTTGTCGGCATAGAGGGTGTCGGTTTTGCCCTCGCGCGCCTCCGGCGTCTCCAGCAGGTGGTAGATGACTGCCGCGAGCGCCGCCTCGTCCGCCACGACCTCCTGCATCAAGTGGCGGCGCACGTCGCGCACGTAATTCTTGAAGCGGTTGTCCGCCGAGAGGTGCGAAGAATCGAAGAGGAACTCGACCTGCGGCGTCAGTTTCCCCAACCGCTTCTGAAAGATCAGATTGCCGAACCGCACCTTGTCGCGGCTGCTCGCGAGCGGCGTCTCTTCGCCGCTAACGCGTAAGGCTTCGACCTTCCCGCGTACGCCCTCGAACTGCCAGGTCTCATCGGAGAGGTCGAAGCGGTCGTCGCGGTTACGCGCCGTATCCGCGCTGAAGAAGACGAACCGCGCTCCGTCCGTAAACACATAAAGAATCGGGGCTGGCTGGGCCGGCGTACTGTCGCGGTGCGGCACCACCTTATTGATGTAGAGGCGCGCGACGTCCTGCCGCTTCATCGTTGACAGGTTGGCCTGGTAAGCCACGGCGAGCGGTCGTGAGTTAGGCAGGGGAAAGACCATGCGCCAGTAGTGGGGATCGCCCGGCTTCTCGTCCGGATCATTTTTGATAGGGGCGGAGTAACCGAGTTGTCGTATGAAGAATTCTTCCAGTCGCTCGTCCAGCTTCGCCGCTGAGGTTTTCTTGAATGAGGGTTTTTCCATCTTCCTTCTCCGTCCCGAGCATGCGACGGCCGAGCGTCAAAGCGCGGCGACATCTTTCCAGGTCGCGCCGAATTTGAGTTTGAGCAACCTCTCGAAGAAGGCGTCATCGCTCCACCCTGCTTCTCCGTGAGGCAGCAGGGCGCGTACTACGCCCGCCCAAGTGCCGAAGACTAACGCCTCGTACTGCGCGAACTTTTCCTCGCCGAGTTGTTCGCTCGGTATCTGCCCGTCGTGTACGAAACGGCTGCGCGCGTCGTATGCGCCCTTTAGATCACGCGCCAGCCGCGCACGTTCCTCGACGCCGCTCTCCGTCAGCAGCGCCCCGTACTCGGCCAGAGCCTCCGCAATCGGCGAGTCCTTACGGTTGAGCAAAGCCTCGAAAGCCACCAGGATTAGCAGAAAGCGCAGGTCACGGTTCGTCTGCATAACAGCGCGGCTGAAAATGCGGAGGCTGCGCGCCAGCCGCCCGCCGAGGCTCTTCTGCAATTTATTGGAAGCATCCTCGGGGTACATTTCCATGATTCGCGCGCCCGCGTCGTATAGTTCGAGTTTCCTGGGGTCGCGCCCTAACTCGACAGCCCCGAGCGAGACGTCAACCTGGCGCAGGGTCATCCGCCTCACCTCGCTCCCGCCTATTTCTAATAGCCACGCGTCCAAAATGGGCTCGGACACGTCTCCGACTCCCACCGCACCCAGCTTTTTATGCGGGTCGTGGACATATTCAACGAAGCGTAGCCCGTCCCGCCCGACGTAAAAGCTGCGCACCCCTTTACGGTACGCCGGCTCCGGGGCGCCCTGCGTCAGGGCGACGAAAAGCGGTCGCGTAGGTAGAGGTAACGTTGACGCCCCTTTCGCGGGGGCGGGGACGCCGATAATGCGACAGGCTTCCTCGAACTGTGCATCAAGCTGAGCCTGTGTCTCGCACGCGGCGATGATCACACGCGGCGTGCTGACCGTGGACAGTTCACTCACAGTGCCCGCGCGCAGATCGGAGTTCACCGGCAATGCCACCAGCCAGCGGCGATTCGCCTCCTCCGCAATCGCTTTTAAGCGGGCGACGAATGAATTACGCGCCGCGTTGGCATCGCCACGGGCAGCTCCTCCGCCTCCAGCCGTGAATGACTCGCCGAGACTCTCGGCAAGCGCCTCCCACAGGTCTGATTCCTGAGCGTCCGCGACTTTTTGGTTGGCGCGCTCACCGTCGATTATCTGCTGCGCGGTGCGAAGCACGTCCTCATCGCCGAGTTGTTCCCTGACCGTTGAGAGACACAACTCTCGGCTCGCGCCCGTCGGCATCACCGGGCGCAGAGTTTCCAGTAAAGCACTGAATAGTTCGGACGATTTAGCCACCAGTCTTACCGGGCGTCGCAGTCATCAAACTCATGTCGAATGCATGGGCAGGTTGATGCGCAAGTTAGTAATCCGTGTCGCCACCTTGTGTACGTAAGGCTCGTTATCGAATGTTAACTGAGCCGGAGGACTCAGCAGTGGCGGCGACTCTTCCTCAGTGAAGGTTTCTTCGGCGATCAACTCACGCAGCGCGCCAAACTCTTCGACGATGCTTGCCGGACTGTTCTCCAATCGCCGCAGTCTTTCAACCATCTCGGGGTCATCTGTATTTACCCCGCTCGCCAAAGCGTCAAGCCACGCCCCCATCATCTCGTCAGAAACTTCATAACGCGAGAGGAACTGCTCATACTGCGCTTCGGGCAGATTCTCCAGAAACGATCTTACGCGCCCGATCAACGGCGAGAGCCAGGCCGGTCGGATGCGCTCGCGTATCTTTTTCCGCTTCTCACGCAGGCGATTCCTCTCATCACGCAACTCGCCGGCTACCCTCTCCACTTCCTGATCGAACGCGCGCAGGTGCTCAAGCACGCCCTCGTTGATCGCAGTTCCCTCGAAAGGCGGGCGAAGCATAATGTCTACGGTGCGGGGCAAATCGTCGAGCGCGGCGTTGATATCTCCCGATGCAATGCTGACCACTAATAAGTGGCTTAATGGTCGACCTATCTCCACACCATTGTTATCGAACGATTCGAACATTAGCTCCGCAGCGATCTCCGCCGCGCCGTTATCAACCTGCCCCACCGTTACGACGAGGGGGGGCGTCGGCTCCGGCAATTCCTGCCCTGAAACCGCGTCGCCCAGCCGCTCCAGCGCACGACGGCGCGACTCGACGTTTAAGTCGCCGACGTCGGGGGGGCGCGCAGCGGCGAGCTCTTCCAGCATCGCATCCACTTCTTCAGCGATGGCATTTTCGCTCGCGCGCGAGGCTCGCAGACGCCGCATTGTTTCGATCAACTCGAAATAGCCAGGGAGAATCTCGTCGTCGAACGACGTGTCCTGATAAGTGGCGGCGAGTCGGGCGTCAATCCGCTTCTTCAGCTCAAGCTCTGCCTCGATGAGGTCGAGGTTGAGGAAGTATCTGATTTCGATGGGACTGTCGTCGGTCTCGTGGCGAGGTCTATCCAGTCTCCCGATTCTCTGTTCGAGCACCATCGGGTTCCAGGTCAGGTCCAGGTGGATGATAGTGCGAGCGTCCTGGAGGTTCTGACCGACGGAGAGCGTATCCGTCCCGACCAGTAGCGTCAGTTCCCTCTCCCCCGGCATGAGCCCCGCACCGTTCTCGCGCCCGCGTTCGACCACGCTCTGCGACCACGCGCGCGGGGCGAATCGCCTGATGACCTCTTCGCGCGTCGCCTTTCTCCCGTCAGCCTGGATCGGGTGCTCCCCGCCCTTGGCGGTGCTCATCACGAGACCGACGCCGGTTGCGCCAAGCGCCGGGTCAGCCATGACCGCCTTGTAGACGGTGAAAGCAGTGTCGGCGAACTGGCTGACGAGCAGCACCTTGTTCCCGGCGGCGACGCTTTCCCGCGCGGCGGAGATGACCGCCGCGAGCTTGGGGTCGGAGTCGAAGAGCGGGGCGAATTTTTTCTCGACCTTGTCGAGCAGCTTAATGTCGGCTTCGCAGTCGGCGATGAGCCTGCGCCGCAAGGGTCTGAGCCGGCCCTTCGCCCCAGCCTCATCTATCAGCCGCAGCGCACGCCGCTGCCTGGGTCGCGTGACCCGCTCGCCGAGCAGAACGCCCTCGCGGGACGATTCGAGGGCGTCCTCTATGACGTCTTCGGAGATGTTGTAGCAACCGCCCAGCCATCGCGCGACCGCGTCACCCGAATCCTTGATTCCCGCCAGCTGTTCACGAAGCACCTCGGCGCGAGCCTTCATGCTCCGGAGCGTGAGGCGGAGCGCCGCCATCGAAGACTCGGCGCGCTTGAGGAGAAAGAAACGGTAGGTGCCAGAGAGCCGCCACTCGGCGTCGGACTCGGCGGTCAGGTAGCGAACCGGGTTGAAGTACGGCAGGTGCAGAGCCTCGACCACTCCGAAGAGCGTCTGGAACGCGGTCTGCTGTGACGGTCTGTAATCCACCACGTCGAGTTTGGGCGCGCGGGGCGCGTAGAAGACGCCGGCGTCGCCCATCTCACGTAGTTGGCGGCGTGTGCGTTGCAGCACCACCGAGCCGTATATCTGGTGGAATACCTCGTCCGACTCTTCGAACTCTTTGCGCCCCGTCCGGAACCCTTTCTTAAAGCATTCGAACGCCCCTTCACCCGCGCCCGGCAGCGGGCGCACGAACGGAGAGAGGATGGAAAAGATGTCGCCCCTGCGGTTATTCCAGGGCGTGGCGGTGACGAGCAGACCTTGCGCCAATCCGACCGAGTCCCGGAGGTTCCGGTGGAAGCGGCTGCCCGGGTTGCGCAAGTCCTGATGTGCCTCCTCGACCACGACCAGTCCCACCCCTCGGAGCTGCCGCGCCGCCTCCTGCACCGACAGTCTCTTGAAGACGTCTTTGTTGAGCAGAACGACGTCGTGCCCCTCCTCTAAGCCCACGACCGACATCTCTTTGCGCCAGTTCCGCTCCAACTTGCGCGGCGTAAGTATGGCTGACACGCGCTGGCTTCCGGCGTCGCGCAGCATCCGGATGACGGCGCAGGTGGTACGTGTTTTTCCGAGCCCCACAGAGTCGGCTAGTACGGTCGTGTTAAATCGCCTCAGCCGGGCGACGATCTCGGCAATGCCCCGCGTCTGGTGTGGGAAGAGCTGTGCGCTCTCCGTGAGGGCGCGCGGCACTTCCACCACCTCATGCCTGTAAGACTTGAGGAGGAGCGCCGCCGAAGTAAGTGGGGGGTCAAGTTCGAACAAATTGAGGCGCGACCAGATTTCACTCAACCCGCCCGTCGAGAAGGTTTCATGCGTGTGCGCCTTTCGCGGGGTAAGGTGCTCAGCGACCTGCGTGTCCCACCTGCAAAGCGGGCGCCCGTCTCTTAAACGCGAGAGCACGTCCCAGTGTGCGATATTATCGCCCGGGCGGATGTGCCCGAGCGCGACGTGCATCACGGCGTGCTTGATTAGGAACCCCCGATCCGCCTCCGCCAAGTCGCGCCGCAGCATCACTACTACGCCATCCTCGCCTGCGGCTACCACCGCGTCCGGAGTTTCCTGGACGGGTCTGACGAAACGGGGGTTCGGGAAGACGCCGGCGGCGCGCCAGAAAGAGTCTTCGTCGAGTTCGCCCGGCGAGAATTCTGCCAGGGTAACGGTAGGGTTAGCCGAACTCAGCCCGGCTTCCCTCAGCAGGTCGAGATGTTCCGCCGCGAGCTCGCCCTTGCCCGGGTCGAGAACGGCGGCGCCGTTTGACCTGCTCTGACCCTTCCTGGCTCCCTTGCTCATAGGGCGATTAAGTCTTTCGCTTTGCTTGAAATTCTATCTGGGTTAACGTCGTGAAGATTACGGGTTACTACCCCGGCGACCGGCGCAAATACGGCTAATTCCAATAAAATATCACATGCATGCTAGACACGGCGACTTAAGTTCAGCGCGACGTCAGGCAGGTAGAAAACCATGATGGTGAAGAATGAGGAGACTCCGCCAACTATCCCGAGGTAGCTGGCGGAGTCTTATCCGGCACCGCTTTCTTGGGGTACTTTGTGTGGTTTGAATAATCTACATAGATGTAGTTACGAACAAGAGGTTAGCATTTCAATAAAACCATTAGTCACGCCGCGACCTCTTTAACCACGGGCGCGAGATCGTCTATATCACCAACATGCACCGCAATCGGCGGCAGCCACTTCAGGACGGCGCGCCTGCTCTGCGGGTCTTTCCTGGTTCCCTCCCAGTAGGCGTGCCGGTGCGCACACCTGACGGAGGCGTCGAGTTCAATGAGCTGTTGGGCGCGGCATTGGATGTGTGGAGTAACTTAAAGGTTATCATTCAATTTTCGGTAAAATTCCTAATCTCGTTGACCTTCTAAGCAACCTCGTTGCTATAGCAAGTTGGGCTACTTTCGACCAGCTGCGGTAACTCTCTCCGAAAGTAAAAAGCCATTCGTAATCTGCGCCCACCTGATAAACTGCACTTGCCCCTATCAACTGCTTAACTTTCTGCATTGTCTGGTGAGCGTAGAATGAAACATGATGACCGGACTGTGGGGCCAGGTAAGGCCAGCTTTGAGTGGTCTGTCCCGGCACATATAAGCCTGTTGTGACATAGATAAAGGCATCGTCCGGGGCGAGTATTTCACGTATGCGCAGCAACTCCTCTCGCGGATTTATGAAGTGCTCAAAGACTTCGCTGGCGATTACTAAATTGTACCCCCTCCCACATGACGCCCAATCTGCAAATATTTTGTGTTGCGCGTAGGAAGGTGTCATGTATGGTTCATAGCCAAATGTATTCCAACGAAATCGGTGAGCCAGGTAGCTCACAAGGAAACCTGTGCCACAACCATAATCAAGCATCTTGAAATTTGGGTCTGCCTTCGGCAGGATTTTCAGCCTGACCAATTGCCCCAACCGACTAACAAGACAATGTTGCCGCCAAGCTGCGCCCGCATCAAGATCAATACCGGGATCATAGTTGGCAAGTTGTATTAGTCCCTGAGGCGTAAGTTCATCCAGATGGTGCGACTGCAACATCCGGCAGGTCTGACACTCAAAGTAATCTCCCCTTAACCCGGCAACAAGAAACAATGAAAACTTATAAAATGTCTCTGCGTCACAGAGTTTACATTGTTTTTTATGATTCATAGATATTCCTGGAGGATGTAATGATAGACCAGTATATCTTAAGGCCATCGTAAATAGTTTTGACGGGCGGACTCAACGGAAAGTACCCAACGCTGGAATTGAGATGCCGCTGCGAGCCCTGACGAGGGCGGCGTCTCACGCATGAAGGCGACGCTATCAGCGGTCATCTCCAATGACTTGATAGACCGCCCGTCACCGGAACGAGCCGCCCGCCTGTTCATTAATACGGCCATTTCCGATCTTTGACATCGAACAAGTCGCCCCCGTGTTCGTCGATATACTCTTTGTGCTCCGTCAATTTATCGGGCGTGGCCTGTTAGACGTTGCGCGGCCACCCGCCCGAGTTTCGGGACGCGTTCGTTGACGTCCGACATCAGGGTGACGCAGCCGCAGCCAGCAGGTCAGGATTATCGAAGGCCGCGCCCACACCTGCCTTCTTTATCATGTCCGTTTAGGGGCGCAGTTATCAAATGATGGTGATCTCACTTCTACGTGCCGGTGCGCCCGGCGAGGTTGGCAACGACGGCGACCAACTCGCTCGGCCTAATCGGCTTCGACATATGGATATGGAAGCCTGACTGAAGCACCCGGATGCGATCTTCTTCGCTCGCGTAAGCTGTCAGCGCCGCCACCGCCGGAATCTTATCCCCTCGCTCCTTGCTCAGAGCGCGCACTTTAGCGATCAGGGAATAGCCATCCTCTTCCGGCATCCCGATGTCGCTGATGAGCACGTCGAACACTCCTTCCCTCACCGCTTCCAGCGCGGCGATTGCCGAATTTGCCGTTTTCACCTGCGCCCCGCAACTTTCGAGTATGGCTTGCAGCAACTCACACGTGTCCGCTTCGTCGTCAACGACCAGCACCCGTAAATTGATAAGCTCCGGCGGGCACTCTAACTCCGCGGGCTTAAACTCCGGTTGCGGCGTGCTCCCGGTGTCGCTGACTGCACTGCGCACCACCGCGAGCGGCAGACTGACAGTGAAGTTTGAGCCTTGCCCCTCACCTTCGCTGTCAACTCGCACTGTCCCGCCATGCAATTCGACCAATTGACGGACAATCGCCAGACCCAATCCTAACCCGCCGTATGCTCGCGTAGTTGTCGCGTCGGCCTGCCGGAAGCGGTCGAAGACGTGCGGCAGGAACTCCGGCGCGATGCCTTTGCCGGTATCGCTGACCGTCACTTCGACATGCGATGCGACGTGAGCCAGGCTGACAATCACGCGCCCGCCGCGCGGCGTGAACTTGATGGCGTTCGAGATGAGGTTCCACGCCACCTGTTGCAACCGATCAGGGTCGCCGGAGACTTGTCCCGCCGGAGCATCGAGTTGCAACTGGAGCCGTATCTCTTTGGCTTCCGCCGCCGGGCGTAGTCCATCAACCGCCGCGATGACGATGGCGCCGAGATCGACGGGTTGCACGGTTAAGCGTAATTTGCCGGTGATGATGCGCGAGACATCGAGCAGATCGTCAACCATCTGCCCTTGTATCCGTGCATTACGCCGGATGACCTCGATGGCGCGTAAGGAATTCACCGGGTCGAGCCTGGGGTTCCCCAACATCTCCGACCACCCGATAATTGAAGTCAGCGGGGTGCGCAGTTCGTGCGAGAGCGTGGCGAGAAAGTCATCTTTGAGTCGGTTGGCTCTCTCGGCGGTTTCCGTCAGTTCATGTAGCCGTGTGGCGGAGAGCAGGAGTTGCTCGTTCATCTCCACCGCTTCTCTTCGGAAGATCGCCATCTCCGTCGCGTCGGTCACCTGGATGATGACCCCCACCGGCCGCTCGTCCGCCCCGTGGATGGCCCACACCGAATATGACCAGTAGACGGCCGGCGTGGTATGGCGATGCTCCTGCTCGACTAAAATCTCCGGCGTTCCCGTGCGATACACACGGTCGAGCAGAGGGAGACACCCATTGTTCTCGCCTTCTGGCACGGCCTCGGCGAAGGGGCGACCGAGCAGTTCTTCCCGCTCCTTCCCGACGAGGCGCGCGAACGCGGTATTGACGTGGCGCACGATGTGCGTCGTGCCCTCGACGGCGACCATGGGCTGCGGTGAAAGTTCGGAAAAGTACCGGCAGAGGCTTGCAATGTCGAAAGCCTGCTGTCCCCTGACCGACCATTGTTTCTCAGGCATAACGCACCCCTAGTCATTACCTTCCACTCCATCCATTGATTCCTGGCTTTCCCGATGCCCGCTATTCCATGGCCCTGGAGCTCCGGTGGTCAGGCCGCGATAGCCCCTCAATCGCTCGCCGATGACAAAGCCTTCGGAAGTGATTTCGTATTCGCGCATGTCGATGCTGTGCGCGCTGCGCCGCATCTTGATGACGACCACCATCTTTCGGAGTTGGCCGTTGATCGATACGAACCGCAGGCGAAGGATATCGTCGCTGAGAAACGAGATCGCGTAGGAACTGAGCGAGAACCCGGTAAAAGTCTCCTGCACTTCGACGGTGCTCAGGATGGTCACGCCCGTCCGCGTGAGCGCGCCGATCATCCGGTAGAGCGATTCCCGGAAGTCGGTGCGGAAACCGGGAGCGAGCGCCAGCTCGAACCCGGCCAGCGAATCTATCACCAGCCGCTTTGCGCCCATCTCCTGCACCGCGTCGATGATTTCACGCACCGTCTCATCCACGGACAGGTCGAGGGGGCGGATGTAGAGCAGTTTGAGTTTGCCCTCCTGCTGCGGCGCGACCAGATCGAGGCCAAAGCCGGCGGCACGCTCCGCGTACTCTTCGGGTCGTTCCTCAAACATCACTATGATTCCCGGCTCATCCTGACGAATGCCCTCGACGATGAACTTGGTTCCCAGCAGCGACTTTCCAGTACCCGACGAACCGGCCACCAGCAGGCTGTCCCCTTCGGGAACGCCCCCGCCCATCATCTCGTCCAGTTCGGGGACGCCGAGCGACAGGCGTCGCCGTCCCCTGACTCTCTCTTCTCTGCCGGTGAGGCCGAGGGTGCGCGGGAAGGCTTGCAGCCCCGCCCCCGTGATGCGGAAGGTGTGCAGCCCCGGCACCGATGCTTGCCCGCGCGACTTTATGATCTGCAACTTCCGCACGATGGAATTTCGCTCCACCTGCTGCGAGAGCCAGAAGAGTCCGTCGGCGACGGTGAACACGGGGTTATCACGCAACTCGTCCGCTTCGTACTCACCGATGAGAAACGTGGTCGCCTGCCAACTCGTCAGATTAAGGGCTAACTGCTGGATGAAACTCTGAAGTTCAATATCACTTCCGCCGGACTGTGCTCTCCGCACCACGGTGCGAAAAGAGTCCACCACGACGATGCCGGGATTGACCGCCTCGACCTCTTTGACGATCTCCTCCAGCACCGCGTCCAGATCGCGTTCGAGCACCACATGGCTGAGATTGACGAAGCGGATGCAGGTGTTCAACTTGCTCTGGTCGAAGAATTGAAACTGCTGCTGATACCGCAGCATCTTGATGGCCGGTTCGCCGAGCACGGTGAAATACAGCGCCGGACGTTCCGGGGTGACATTGGCAAACATGATTTGATGCGCCAGCGTGGTCTTCCCGCCGCCGGGCGCGCCCGCGATGATGTTGAAAGAGAACTCGGGCAAGCCGCCGCCCAATATCTCATCCAGACCCGGCACGCCGGTCGGCAGTTTCCGTATCTCCACCTTGTCTTCCACACTCATGGGTTTTCCTCAGTTATCAGATTCCCTTTGTCCATGGACGCATCCGGCCATGTGACCTTCACCAGGCGCAGAGTTAAAGGTTCGCCGATAAAGGTCACCAGCAGTTCCAGCAAATTAGCCACGAGAACCATTCCGGCCTGCACAGCTTCCGCCCCCGCTTCCCCCTCCCGGCTCCCCTCAATTCCATCGAATCCCTCCAGAGAGCCGTCCGTGCGTACCCGCACTATCTTTAGCGAAGGAGCTTCCGCCCCTGCCAGTGTCAGAGCACGGGATAAAAGAGAGCGAAAGCCTGCCACTCCCGCGAGCTTGATGAGGTGCAGACGCAATCCCTCGATGACCTGTGCCGCGGCATCCGCGCGTGCAGCGGACGAGTTGCCGCGCGCCGCCTCGAACGCAAGTAAGCGCCGTGCCAGGTCCTGCATTTCCGGTGAAGCTCTACTCATCGGGTGCGCCTTTGCCACCTCATTGTCACGTCTCTCAGCCATCGAGTTTCGTCAATGTTCATACTCTATCTTGGTTCGTGAGGAATAGCGACAAACCGTGGCTAACAGGATTCTTTTTTAAGTCCCCGAATCATGGAATCAGCGAAGCTATCCTCCAACTCATAAGCTAACTCCTCAAGCAAATCGGGGACGTGATCGTTGAGCGTGGGCACGCCGAGGTCATGCGCCACACTTTTAGATGCCTGCGAAATCCTTAACCAGGGGATAGAAGCATAACGGCGGGCGCGATTGCTGTCCACATTTCGATTGATTCCAGTGAGGGCTGTTGCACGACAATGCTTACCCGTTCACATTGCAATGAAGGTATGAGAGTCATCTCGTGGGCATATATAATGAACGGGACAATAGAAATCAATTGTCCCGTTCGTAGATTTATATACCCGCCTTCATCAGCCTGATACTTCAGAAGGCCAGCCCTGGTTGTGACACATAACCGCTTCCTTATGTGCCTTAACAAACCAGTCCCTGCTCATGCCATTATGAGGAGCTAATCGAAGAAATCGGTTTCAGTCGCGTTTGTTTGCGAGCGCGCCCTGACAGACGATAACTGCCGCTACTTTTCTCCGAATCTAAAGGTCAGGCCGAGCGTCACGCC
This sequence comes from Pyrinomonadaceae bacterium, assembly GCA_035645855.1. GTDB lineage: Bacteria > Acidobacteriota > Blastocatellia > Pyrinomonadales > Pyrinomonadaceae > JAIVJZ01. Next base: position 17,548 of record DASQLU010000067.1, on the reverse strand, counting down.
GGATGGATAGCCCGGCGTGGCATGGATACGCTCCGCGGGAGCGTCGCCGGAGCGCAACCGCGACTCGAAGAAATTCTGCGTCTCGAAGTAGCGTTTGTTGAAAATATTATCGACCGCGAAATTGACATCGACGAAGCGGCGCAAACGTTTGCTGACGTAGAGGTCAACCACGTCTAGGCCGGCCGCGCGGATACGCGCATCGAGCGGGTCGAGGCGGTAGTTGCCGGTGTGACGGTAACGGAGCGAACCGGCGAAGCCGCGATAGTTCGAGAGCGTGAAACTGGCGTTCGCCACCGTGTGCGGCGCGCCGTCCACATACTCGCGCGGTCGCGTGCCGCGGAAGAAAGCGTTCATCACCTGCGTGATGCCGCCGTTGAAGGATAGATAGCGTGTGATCGCTATCGAGTTCTTGATCTCGAAGCCGGTTGAGCGGCTTGCGCCAGCGAATTCGATTGAGCCGTCGTCCGGTATGTAGACCTGCTGGTTCGAGGTGTCGATGAGGAACAGATTTGTGGTCAGGGAGAAGCGCTTGTAGTTGTGCGACGTGCCGATTTGATAGAAGTCAGTGGTCGCCACCTTCGGGCTGTCGGGTCGTTGCACGACCCCGCGCGCGTCCTGGCTACTGATGCCGCGCCCATAGTTGAAGTGGAAGGTCGCCGGAAAGGAGTGCGACGGCACGTAAGCGACGCTGGCTTTCGGCTGAAGTCGCCCGTCGCTCTGCCTGCCGGAGAAGATCGGCCTGATCTTGTCAACGACGCTGAAACGGAAATCATCGTATCGCAGACCGCCTTCAAGGTGCAGGTGGCCGTCCAGCAGATCGAGCGTTTGCTGTATGTACCCTGCCGTGTTGGTCACGCGCGCGTCCGCACTGGTGAGAAGAAAGCAGGGGCTATTGAATTTGTCGGGCAGCCCCGGCTGGCCGGGATTACCGTTGAACGGGCAGTCCGCCAAATTCGCTCGCGCGAGTTCCGCGCGGTTCGGGTTGCGACCCGTCGAGGGATAGAGGCCGACGTTGGTCTGGAAGGATTGTAGGTTGCCCCCCAGCGTCAACAGTCCACGCCCGCCGGAGAACGCATAGGGGCGTAGATACTGCGCGTTAGCTCCCTGCTGCAAGCGCGAGTCGTGTTGTTGAATCTCGTCGCCGAACTCCGGGTCGGCAAGAAAGAACGTGAAGTTTGACCACAGGTCGAAGAGCGAGCGGGTCACGTAGCCGTCAACCTTCAAGAGGCTCCCGTCGCCGAGTTCGCGGCGGTAATAGATGCCGGCCGTGCCTGAACGCACGCGCCCGCCGTTATCGGGGTCGATGAAGCCGAAACGGTCGAGCCGTCCGGCCGCCACCTCGTCGAGCGGAATCTGCCCCGATGAGAAAAAGCTGTTGCGCCCGAAGTTGAACTTAAAGCCGAGCGCCGATTTAGCGTCGAGCGTGCGCGTGTAATTGCCGGTCACGTTGTCGCGCTTGTAGCGCAGTGGACTGTTGAAAGGCCCGTCGGTGCGCGACGCCTCATAGGTGAGGAACCCGACCGCTTTATCCAATTTCGGACTGTAGGCGAAGAAGCCGCGGAAGCTGTCGAACGAGCCGCCTTGCAGACGCACAGCGAATTCGTCCGGCAGCGACTCTTTCGTGCGGATGTGGACGACACCGAGGCCGGAGAAGTCGCCGTACTCTGCGCTAAAGGGGCCGTTCAGAATGTCCACCCCGGCGACGAGTTCGGGCGTGAGACTCTTGAGCTGGCCGAGATATCCTTGCCCGTGTCCCTGCGTGCTGAAATTCTGCTGCACGTCGTCCACCAGCACTTTCAGCCCGCCGCCCACGCCGCCGTGGTCGGTGTTGAAGCCGAAGCGGCGTATCTCCACAGACTTGCCGCCGCCTTCGTGCTGACCGGCGTTGATCCCCGCGTCCAGCGTGTGGAAGATTTGATCGTCGCGCAGAAAAAGGCCGTCGCGGTAGATCGCATCGTTGCGCCGCTCGACGCCCGGAGCGACGATGGACGACATGATGACAACCGATTCGTGCACGGGCGGCACGATGAACGAAACCTTGATTTGCAGGTCTTCCGCAGGCTCGCCCGCCGCGATTGTTTTTGAGACAAGCGCGATGCCCCGGCCGAAGAAATTGAGCGTCACCACCCCATTGGGAACAGACAGGCGAAAGTTGCCTTCGGCGTCGCTCGTCGTCCGCTGCTCGCCGTTGGCCGAGCGTGCGAGGACGTTCACCCCGGCGACGAGTTCGTTTTGCGTCGAGAGAATCACGCCGGAGACGATGCGGGTATCGTCGCGTTGTTGAGACCGTGCGAACGTAGAGACATCCAAAACGGAGAGGTCCCCCTCTCTGACCAATGACTGCGCACTCAGCACATCAGGGATGATCAGCAGCGCCAAGCTCATCACGAGTCTCAATATCGATCTATTCATAACTGCTCACTGCGTAAAAGGTGCTTCCGTAAAATATCAGCCGTGTAAGATTGGCGGCTACACGCAGAGCGCATGTTCCTTTAAATGTCCCGCAGCGCTCAACTCTCCCTGAATCCATCTGTAAGTTATCTCCAGACCTTTCTCCAACGGAGTTTGTGGTTCCCAGCCGAGCACCTCGCGCAGCTTCGTGTTATCGCTATTTCTGCCACGCACGCCCTGAGGCTTCGACAAGTCATACCGCTGCTTGATCTTCCTGCCGGCAATCTCCGCGACGAGTGCGACCAGTTCGTTGATCGTGATCATCCTGTCTTGTCCGAGATTGAGCGGTTCGTGGAAGTCCGACCTCATTAATCTGGTGATGCCCTCGACACAATCATCTATGTAACAGTAAGAGCGCGTCTGCTCTCCGTCACCCCAGACTTCGATCTCGTCCATGTCGTCGGCGAGCGCAATCTTACGACAAATCGCCGCCGGCGATTTTTCTCTCCCGCCGTCAAAGCTGCCGAGAGGGCCGTAGATGTTGTGGAAGCGAACGATGTAAGTTTTGAGTCCGTAATCTTCGCGGTAATGCCGGCAGGCTCTCTCCGCATACAGTTTCTCCCAACCGTACCCGTCCTCGGCGTCAGCCGGATAGGCGTCTTCCTCTTTGAGGGGAATGGCATCCGCGATGTTCTGTCGATAAGCGGGGTAGACGCAGGCCGAAGATGTGAAGAGGAACTTTTCCAGACGATTCTTTTTTGCGGCCTCCAGCATGTGAATATTGATGAGAACATTGTCATGCACGATCTCGGCTTTATGACTTTCGATAAAACCGATCCCACCCATATTCGCCGCAAGATTGTACACTTGCTCGACGCCAGAGGTTGCGCGCAGACAGTTTTCACTCCTCCTCAAATCCAGCAACTCAAACTCGTCTGCGTGGCTGGTCTCATATTCCGGGTACTTTATATCCACGCCTCTCACCCAGTAGCCATCGGACTTCAGGGACTTCACCAGGTGGTGGCCGATAAACCCACCGGCACCGGTCACAAGTATTTTTTTCGCCTTGAACATGACACACCAAATTTCAGGTTTCGTTCGTCACCTTTGTTTATCGAGTGACGCGCTGTTATCAAATTTTTTGTACGTGCACCACATGAGATGTAGTGTCTTACTAAGCCACCGTTCCGGGCGCGGATAGCGGCTGAAGAAGTCATACATCCTGAGAACGATTTTCAGGAGCACACGCCTTTCTCGATCCACACCGTTCCGTGCCTGCTCGCCGGACTCTAAACAGGCGTGGCTGGTCGCAGACTCTAAAAAGTCATTGATGTTTTTGTCGGAGAAGTATTTACAGTAAAGGTTTTTCTTGCTCTCTTTGATCATCACCCAGGCGCGCTGCTGTAAATCAACAACCTCCGGGGAAGCGGCAGGAGTGTGCGCGATGCTATTCGAGCCGTCGAGACGTATCCTGTATTCGCAGACAGGTTTATCCAGTAAGGCGAAGTCCGGCTCGTGCGCCGCGAACAGGCGCAACACGAAGTCGTAATCCTCCAGCAAAGTGAAGGACTCGTCGAACTTCAACTCCGAGTTGCCGAGCCGCGCACGGTCGATCACGTATGAGTGGATGGGCACGAAATTTTCGGCGAACAGATCGGCGAGCGTTCGACCCCAGGCGAAAAAGTTATCTTTCTTGTGTGTAAACCAGTGATCGCTTTCATAACCGATCTGCGCCCGGCGGCAACCGCCAACCGCTACCGCGCGCTCACCGCCGATGAGTTGCCGGATCAATGTCGTGTACCCGTCGTGATACACGCAGTCGTCGTCGTCGAGGAAAGACAGGTATCTGCCCGTCGCGGCCTCGATGCCACGGTTCAGTAGAATGCTCCGCCCGTCGGTTCCTTCAGGTATCTGGACAGACACGATTTTATACCTGGGAGATACACGCCACGGCTGATGATCCAGCATGTCCGAGATCGACCGATGCAGTTCATCGTTACCGTTTTGCAGCACGATGATAGGTTCGAGGTCTGACCAGTTTTGGAGGGCCAAAGAAAAGATCGCTTCTTCCAGAAAATTAAGCCTCTCCCTCTGGTGAAAGCGAACGATGACGCTGAGAGTGCTGTTATCAAAGAGATGTGGCTTGGGTTTCCTGAGCGCATCCTTCGGCTCTGCATCGAAGACCGCTGGACTGTTGTGAGCCGGAACTATTTTTAAGGATTTCATCTGCTTGCCCTTCTGCACTCAACTAAAACTCTGCTTCGCATGTCTCGGAGAAAACCATTTCGAAGTCAGAACCGTGCCGCTCCAAATCCTGGCTCAAGACTCTTCTCGCCTGATGGTTTACAGGCAACTCACCACCTCGGCGACGAAAAGTTAAAATAATTATTGAAGTCCGGTTGGACGAATAAGATTTCGCTGTCGCTGATGTTGTCCGGATCGGGCAACGGCGGCAGATCAGTCTTAGCCCGAAAATGACCACGGCTGATGAGTTCTCGTTCAACCCAGCGAAGGAACTGCGAATTTTTCCACTTGCGCGCCAGGTATCTTCCAGACAGAAGAAAAGTCGCGTCGGTGCCGGGAGCGTACTCGCGCCCAAGCACGGCGTGCCCGAATAACGCGCGCGGCGCGACCTTAACGGAGAACCCCGCAGCCCGTGCGCGCCAGGAGAGATCAACGTCCTCCAGATACATGAAGAAGTTAGGATCAAATCCTCCGACCGTTTCGTATATCTCCCGGCGGATGAGCAGGCACGCGCCCGAAGCCCAGGACGTTTCCAGCGTCACAGGGTCATATGACTTGGCGTGTTCTTCCGGGAACTGGCGGGCTTCGAGCAAACTGTCGGGTTGCGCCTTGCTGCTCGACAAAAGTTCGCCAAGCGCGCGGTGGTGGATGATGCCGTCCGGGTTGACGCACAGGAACCATTCGGTCTCTTTTTCGGCAAAGGCCGCCGACATCAAGAGATTCATGGCGCGACCAAAACCGATGTTGCCATGTGAGGCGAGGCGTGTCAGAGGAATGTCGGACTCCGGCCAGAGAGCCTCTGACCCGTTATCAATCGAATATAGCCGGACACTGATGTCCGGCTCGTTGAGGCGGCTCGCGGACAATTCGATTGAGCGCAGCAATTGTGTGAGATGGGCGGGCGGATTATTGTAGGTGACGACCCCAATCGCCATCCTGCCGACATTCCTCACCGGCTTGACCTCCCGCACAATTGCTCGCATGGCCGGTTCAACTATCAATGGCGGAAATGAGATTGCGTTCGCCGTCCCGGCCTCAACAGATTCCACACTTGTCGAACTGAGTTCCGGCTCGGGAAGCTGGTGGGAGTTGTGACGCCATTGGCGATGTCGTAACTTGCGCACCGGCCACGTCATAACCGAACCGATCCTGAAGGCGCGCGAGTCGACCAATTCCCGCGCGTATTTCTCAACCGCCGAGAGGTGCTGTGTCTTAGCTTCGAGTTGGTAATTTGACTCTTCGAGTTGGTAATTTGACTCTTCGAGTTGACGACGCGCCTCGTGAAGTTGCTGGTCTTGCTGAACTAAGAGAATTTCCTGTGCTTGCAGTTGCCGGTCTTTCGCCGCGAGCAGGTCTTCCCGTGTGGCGGCCTGCTGTTCCAGTTCCTCCGCTTTCTGCCGGTAAGCGTTTAAGGATTCGCTGAGCGCCTGGTGCTGTTGATCTCGACTCTTGATTAGTTGCGCCAACTCTTGTAGCTGTCGCTCTTTGTCGAGCCACTGGCGCGCGATGATTTGGAATTGGGCTTCGGTCTCATCAAGCTGATCACGGAGCGCCGAGGGCTGTGCCTCCCCTGCTTGAACATCCCTGAGCTTATCTTTAACTGTCACCATTTTCTTAACACCGATCAATAAGTCGCATTTCGTCAGGCAATAATCATTTAGACACCTGACAAGCCCTTGCTCCTGTTCGGAGCGATGTCCGTCGTTTGATAGAAATCCGTCTGCCAGGGCAGCAGCGGCCTCACGACACCCGGAACCGCGCCGACGTAATCCCCCCGCGCTGAATCCCCTCCCTCACTTTCGACAACGCGGAACGTGACGACGTTCGGCTCTCGCATGTGCAGACGAAGGCCGGGGTGATATGACAAAACAGAGGCTTGCACCAGCAGACGGCCTTCGGAGAGCGTGTTGCCGGGTATCCACATCGTGCTGACGTAGCGCCCGACGGGTCTCGGCTCGCGTCGCCACTCCGGCCCGACATCGTGGACGGCGAACACATGCACGCCCTGCTCGTTGAACAAATCGAAGCTGGGGGTCAGTATCTGATTTGGTTGGAGCACTTCGTAGGTCATTTCGATTCCGACGGAATTGCGGATGTCCACTTGCGGCGCGGTGTCGCCTTCCCCCGTCCGCACACGCACACGGCGGATGCGCACCACCTCATTGCCCGGCGCGCTCTGCGGGTCAGGCCACTCCCGCACGGCGGTCGTGACATTCATGCTCTCGCCCATGTAATCGCCCACGACTTCCGCCGCCGCGCCGTCTTTCACGACGCGCCCCTTGTCCAGCAAGATGACTCGCTCGCACAGGCGAGTCACCGCCGACATGCTGTGCGAGACGAACAGGATGGTGCGCCCCTGCTCCCTGATCTCGTTCACCTTGTCGATGCACTTCTGCTGGAACGAGATGTCGCCGACGGCCAGCACCTCGTCCATCGTCAATATCTCCGTATTGAGGTGCGCCGCGACCGAGAAGGCGAGGCGCAGGTACATCCCGCTCGAATACCACTTGACGGGCAGATCGATAAACTGCTCGATCTCGGAGAAAGCGACGATCTCATCGAATCTGCGTTGGAGTTCGGCGCGCTTGATCCCTAAGAGCGCGCCGTTCAAAAAAATGTTCTCGCGCCCGGAAAGGTCTGGATGAAAACCCGTGCCGACTTCGAGCAGGCTGCCGATTCTTCCGTACAGTTCAAAAGTGCCCGTAGTGGGTTCGACGATGCGCGAAAGGATTTTGAGCAGCGTGGATTTGCCCGCCCCGTTGTTGCCGATGAGACCGACCACCTCGCCCGGCTCGATCTCGAAAGAAACGTCTTTAAGCGCCCATTGTCTTTCTTCGGTCGCGGGCTGCATGCCGCGCCGCCGCCGCACACGTTTGAACGGCCTGACCACGGCGGCCGCCGCCGCCTCGCGAAACGTCATGTAAGCCGGGTGCAATCCTCCGAAGCCGTACTGCTTGCCGAGATTTTCAACTCTGATGATTGGTCTCATGGCAGCCTCAAATCAAATCGGCGAAGACGCGTTCCAGCCGCCGGAACACCAGCGCGCCCGCGATGAGCAACGCGAACGAGATTCCCGCGGCGAGGCCGAGCGCAGGCCAGTCGAACTCGCGCCCGACGAGCGCGGAACGAAAACCTTCAATCACTCCGGTCAGAGGGTTGAGCGTCAACACCCAACGCCACTTCTCCGGCACGACGCTCTGCGGGTAGATGATCGGCGACGCGAACATCCAAATCTGTAAGACGAACGGCAGCGCGTGCCGGACATCCCGATATCGTACCGTCAAGGCCGAAATCAAAAGCCCCACGCCCATGGCTAACACGGTGGTGAGCAGCACGAGCGGCAGCAGCATCAACAAACTCCACGTCGGAGACAGACCGTAGACGAATACCAGCCCCACGAGGATCACGGCGGCCACCGCGAGATCAACCAAGCCCGCGCCGACGGCCGCCGCCGGGATGATCATACGCGGGAAATAGACCTTCGTGATGAGAGCGGAACTACCGACCAGGCTGCCGCTACTGTTGTTGACCGCGCCGGCGAAAAACGTCCACGGCAGCAATCCCGCGTAGACGAACACGGGGTAAGGGATACGGTCGGACGGGACGCCGATGAAGATGCTGAAAAAGAGCGTGAAGACCAGCATCGTCACGAACGGCTGCAACACCGCCCACGCCGCCCCCATCGCCGTCTGCTTGTAGCGCACCTTGATGTCGCGCCACGTCAGGAAGTAGAGCAACTCGCGGTACGACCACAACTCGCGAACATTGAGCGACGGCCAGGCGGCGGTTCTGGCCCCGCCCTTGATCAGCGGATGTTCCGGTAAAGCTAAAGAGGGATGCGATGCGCGCCCGGCGCACGTTCCCGGCGCGCGGCGCGCCGGAACGGCTGATGCCAGCACGCTCTCGTTACCGCCGATCCCCATTAGCTTGCTTTCTGCTGACAACGCTTTGCACCCTTGTCGATCAATTTCAAATTATTCTTCCTATCAAGCCGCTCGCGGTGCCGATCTCGTAGGCGTACCACAATCCGAATGCGATGCTCAGGACGCTCGCCGTCGCCTGCAAGGCGTAGTTCGCCCGCGTGAGTTTGCGCGCACCGAGCACGAATGGCAGACCCACCAGGCAAGACATCAACAGCATGCCCAGGATCGAGCCAAGACCGAAGACGGACAGGTAAAGCAGCCCGACGAGCGGCGATGCGATCTGCGTGAGCACGAGCAGCGTCAACGCCGCCGAACCCGCCAACCCGTGCATCGCACCGACGACGAGCGGCTTGAAGCCCAGACGCGTGACGGCGTGCGTGTGCGGCGTGCCGGAGCCGTCATGTTCCGTTCCGTCTTCGTGAAAGTGGATGTGCGCGTGCGGCCGTTCGTCGTGGACGTGCTCGTGTACATGAACATCGGGACGGCGACGCCTGAGCACACGCACAAATGCGCTCAACCCCAGCCCGATGATCATCAACGCCACGCCGAACTCCAGCCAGTCGGCGACGAGTTCGGGGATCGCCACGCGCAAAGCGAGGACGACGATGCCGACGGCGATGAGTGAAATTGTGTGCCCCGCTCCCCACAGCGCGCCGACGAGCGCGGCGCGCAGCAAGTTGCGTTGTTCACTCACGATAGTGGTCACGGCGACGATGTGGTCAACTTCGGTGGCGTGCTTTAGTCCGAAGACCAGCCCGAGGCCGAGCACCGCCCAGGCACCCATCGAAGCCAGCGTCTGCTCGCCGCCCGTCTGCGTCTCGTCACCGATGACGCGGGAATTCAGCAAGTCGCTCAGATGAATGCCCGCCTGTCCGAGAGCTTCGTAGCAGAGCGCCGCGCCGAGGCATGCCACGACGAGCGCGCTCGCAACCGGCAGCACGCGCGCCAAACCGTTGATCCTTGCCCCCGCGCGATTCAGGATGAAGCGTCCGGCGTAAACAAACGCCAACCCGATTGCCGTCAACGTGCCGGCCAGCCCCACGCTGAAGGCGACGACGAGCAGCATACCGTAGCCCACGCGGTGCAGCGAGATCGCCGACAGCAGCACGACCAAAGCCGAAGGACAGGGCAGCAAGCCACCCGAAATGCCGAGCGCGAGCAGGCTGCGCCACGTCACACGGCTGCCGTCGGTTCCCGGCGGGAGATGAGTGTGTGCCCGCCCGCCGCCGTGCGAGTGTGGCACGGTCGGGTCGCCGTCGTGCGTGTGCCCGTGCGTGTGCCCGTGTGTATGGCTGTGCGCCGCGTCGTGCGCATGTTCATGCTCGTGCTCGTCTCCGTGCGTATGCCCGTGATCGTGCGACCTCAGGCCGAGCGCGGCGAGCAGGCGGCTCGCGAATAAACTCAGTCCCATCACCAGCACGATCCCGCCCGAGACCACGCCGAGGATCGGGAATAAACGTTCCGGGACGATGTACTGCGAAGCGAACAGCGTCACGAGTCCGAGCGCGAAGACGCCGGCCGTGTGCGTGACGGTCACGGTCAGGCCGAGGAAGGCCGCATGCTTCGCCGTCCCGCGCGATCCGACGAGATATGCGCCGACGACAGTCTTGCCGTGGCCGGGCGAAAAGGCGTGGAGCGCGCCGAGTGCGGCGGCGACGAGCAGGCCGAAAAGGGCGATAGCCGGCGTCAACTCACGCACGCTGATCAACTCCGCGAAGCGATCACGCGCCTGCCCCAACGGGCGACCGTCGCGTGCGCGCAGGGCGGCGGCATTCGCCGGCATCGCGCCCTGCGTGAAAGAGAGTTCAACGGCGCGCTCGTCGAGCGGCGCGGCCAGCAAGTCTTCCGGGTAAACTTTCAACTCGTCGGTCAACGCCGAGCCGAACGCGGTGCTATCAAAAACGGAGACCCCGGCGGCGGGGACGACCACAGCCTCTCGCCAGCCCGCGCGTTCGCGGTAATTCGTGTTCTCTAGTTTAAGACGGCGCGTTTGATTTGCCGCGTCGCTCGCGGCGGGCATCGTGCTCGCGAAGTCGCATTCGATGCGGAGCGTGCGCAGGCCGCCCGCGCCCTCGGGCAGCGAAATCCTGCGCGCGACCACTTGCAGCGGCACGCGCTGGCCGTCAATCGTGAGCAACAGGCCGTCGGCGTAGCGCGCGGCGGCCTGTTCGACGTAAGTTTCCAACTCCGCGCCGGATGCCTGATTCCCGTCGCTGCCTATCGCCTGCAACTCTTGAAACGTGGGAATCTCCGCCATGTCAACGACGTAACGAATATTGACGCGATTCGCGCCGACTTCGATGCGGGAGAAGTGATTGATCGTGAATTGCCCGAGCGGATGAGCGGCGGTCGATCCTGCTAACACCATCACGAGGAGCATGGCGGAGCAGGTTATTTTGGCGGCGCGACGCGCGGCGCGAATCAATTGCGAGCGGTGGAACATCAACGTCACCTAAAGCCGTCAGGCGGCGAGCGAGCGCAATGCCTGGCGCGCAACGTCTGCCTGTAGCACGTCGAATGAAGGATTGATCTTCAGCGCGAGCTGCAAGTGTTTCGCGGCGGCGCGGCGGTCGCCGAGCGCTCGATAGATCATGCCTGCGTGATAGTTGATGCCGGCATCACGCGTGCCGAGCCGCAGCGCTTCCTCAATGGCGGTTTTGGCCTCGGCATACTGCCCTTTTTTATAGAGACACCACGCCAGCACGTCGCTCGTGTAAATGTCCGAGCGCGCCTCGCGCTCCCGCCGCGCGACGGCGAGAGCCTCGTCGAGTTTCACGTCGTGGTCAGCCCAGAAGAGTGCGAGTTGACGCGAGTAAGTGCCGCCCTCCGCTCCGGTGCGCTCGATGAATTCGACCAGCTCAAACTGCTTTTTCGCATCTTCGGCGCGACCCGACTTTGCATAAATGTCGCCGAGCGCAATCGCGGTTTCGGGAGACGGGATGCGTTCCTGTGCGCGTTTGTAAAACTCGACTGCGCCGTCCGTATCATTTGCTGCGAGACGAGCGCGCGCTTTGGCGGCGAGCGCGAGGTGATAATCGGGGAACAGGAAAAGCGCGTGGTCGTACTCGCGTTCCGCCTCGGCGCGCTTGCCGGCGTTCATCAGCTCGTCGCCCAGGTGGACGCGACACCAGGCAACCAATTCCGGATCGCCCGGATTGGCCGACTGAACCGCGAGACGCATCGCTTCTATCGCACCCTCCGTGTCTCCGTACAGCGAGCGCAGGTAAGAAGCGCGGGCATATGACGCCGTGTAGGGACGCACGTCGAGCATGGCCTGCACAGCCCGTTTTGCTTCGTCGTACCGACCTAGTTCGACAAGCGCATCGACGACTGCGCCGTATGCCTCGTAGTCCTTCGGCTTTTGCTCGACGGCGCGGCGCGCCACCTGCAAGGCTTCGTTGAAGCGGTGATAAGCGAGCAGGAGATAGGCTTGCATTCTGGTCGCGTCGTGGTTGTCCGGCGCAACCTCAAACGAGCGTTTGAGCGTCGCCTCCACCCGCGCGTAGTAGCCGAAATCGCCGGTCTCGCGCGCCTTCTGCGTGTAGGCGGCGGCCAGTGCATTGTATCCGTCCGGAGATTTCGGCGCGCGGGTAATAATGGCCTGCGCCATGCTGACATGCCGGTCGGCGGGCGTCGCACGCTGGTCGAGAGCGCGTTCCTCTTGCCGTTGCGGCGCGCCTTGCGGAGCGGGTTGCTTTGTGACGGCTCCGATGCCCACTACGACTGCGATTACGGCAATCACGATTCCTGCGATTGTCACGAATTTCTTCGGCATAACCTATCCTGCTGTAGTAAAGATGTGGAAGGCGGGAGCCGGATCACTAAGTGATCCGGCTCCCGTGCTAATGACGACAAGCGATTAACTAACTGTATGCGTGCAAACATGCGGGCTACGTGTCTCTCGACACCTGCGCTTGTGCCGCCCGCGTGTTCGTGCGCTTACGGTCTCGGTGTCGGCGAAGCCGTCGCGACAGCCGCCGCGTTTGTATCCGTCGTCCCCACGGCGGTGCTTGTCGGCGAGTCGTAGCCGGAGCGCGGCGTCGCCAGATACGGGAAGACCGTCATGAACGGCACGTCGTTTTGATTAACGCCGTCGCCGAGTTGGTTATTCGGTGCTACGTTGAAGCCCGATACCAAAGCGCCCGCCAACACACGCAACTCGATATCAACTACGTCGTCGCCCACGCGACGGCCGTTCGGGAAACCTGCGTTATCACCCCCGAGGACGCCGAGACGATTGGCCGTGCCGGCCGCGCTCGCCGTGCCGGCGGTTGGCGGAACAGCCAGATTCAAACGCAGGCGTTCCTGCGGAACCGTGTTCGCCGGTTGATTAGCATAGGCCGCGACGCTCGGGTTCCCGGAGATATTGGTTTGGACATTGAGTCCCGGAATACCCGTCAAAAAGGTATTCGCAACGTCGCTGCGCGGCGGCGCGGGAACGTTGAAGGTCGGGTAAAGATCGAAGGCCGGCGGTGAACCAGCATATCCGAACAGCCTGCCCGGTTCCGGGTCGAGGATGAAGTTGAGGAACTGCGCGTCCATACTCGGCAGCGAAGCATTGAATCTGTCCTTCATGCCGAGCGGAATCAGAATCTCGTTGACCAGCGGGTTGCCGAGGCGCGAGACCTGAACAAAATTTCCGGAAAATGTGACCCTGCCGCTGCGATCTTCAGCAAAGGCGAGCATCGCCGTGCGGCTGGACGCGGAGTAAACCGAGATGACGGCGTTCGGATCGCTGACATTGGTCGGAATGCTCCCGTTTGCCGTGACCGAGACAATCGGCACCTGGATGGCGATGGTGCTCACGTTGAAGCCCGCCGTCCCGTCCACGCCGGGCGTGTTCGTCCGCGGAATCAAATGAGCCGAGTTGAAGGGTCGCAGCCCGAAGAGGTCGAAGGCCGAACCCACGTCAACGAAAAAGCCTTCTTCGCGCTGACCCGCGAAGACCAACGCTTCGCCGGACGCGGTGCCCACGGGCGTCACAGCGGGTTGCCCGAGGTTCGCCTCGTAGTTCGGTGTCGAACGCACGCCGACGTTGACCGGCGGAACGACGAACGGGAAGCCCGCCGGCGATCCGGCGGCGGCACCGGCCAAAGGCGTGAGGGTCGTCGTCGAGGTGTTGGGCGCGTTCCCTCTAACGACGCTGAGCGAATAGAACTGTTTAATGTTCAAATCAGGATCGTTGAGCGAAGTGACCGGCCCGGTGTTGTAGAGAAAAGTGTTGACATTGCTGACCACCGTGCGGAAACGGAAGACGTACTGAATATCCGTCACGGCGTCCCCGTTGTTGTCGACTCTCATCGCGTACTCGATGTTATCGTCGAAACGGTAGAAGTTAGGGCCGCCCTGCGGCAACTGGAACGGGATGAAATTCATGATCAAGTTGACCCGGGTCGGGTTGTTCGGGTCAACGAACGCATAAACGTCCGTGCCGTCGGCCATCGGGTCAACCGAGGTGGATGGCGCTTCTCGGTGGCTCGATGCACGGACGGCCGTGTTGAACGTTCCGGCGGTAAGCATCGAAATTACCAGCAGGCCGACATAGGCCGCTCGCAAGAGTCTTCGCATAGTGATTACACTCCCTGTCATATTGCCCGTTTCAAACCTGGACGGCGCGCGCCGGGCTAGTTAAGGCACACCGCATAACTTTTTCGTCTTGGCAACGGAAATACTTATTCCCTTATGTTCCCTTAACGGTCTGTAAATTTGCCGGTAATATCTTTCTTCCGTATTTCACATAGATAGTCTTTGCGTACTGCGAGGAAGGTTCCCGTTGGTACAAGACGCAAGTTGAAATTGGGGACGGTGAAGTATAAAGCGGCGTGGCTCAGCTTTACTGTCCGCAGGAAGGCGCAGGCTTGTCGGGGAATCTACGGACGGCGAGAGATGTGGGCGACAAGGTTATGGGATAAGCTACTGATAAAATCATGTTGGTCGCCGAATTTGCACAACAATTTTTTAATCTTGCTTGTTGTTCCGGTTCTCATCCTGAGGGAGACTATCAAGAGTGGCGAGTTTCACAGACAATTTGACCGTTCGCCCGCTTAATTCGGAAGATGCTTCCGACCTCTCCGCGTTGCTGCTGGCTCAAACTCCGGCCTATGTGCGGTTCTTTACCCCGTTCAACTTTGATCTCGCTTCCGTCGCTACGCTACTGGCCGAGCAGGGTGCGGATGTCTTTATGGGTATGTACCGGCAGGATCACCTGATGGGGTTTTTCATGTTGCGGGGTTGGAACAGCGGCTATGAGATTCCCGCTTACGGCGTCCTTGTCGACGAAAAATATAGCGGCTACGGATTAACGCGTCTGTCCCTGAAATTGGCTAAAAGCATTTGTAAGCTGCGCCGTGTGCCGCGAATTATGTTGAAAGTCAACGCCGATAATATAATCGCCAAAAGACTTTTCGAAGAGTCCGGTTTCACTCAAACCGGCGTTGACGCTCAGACGGGCAACCTGATCTATCACTTTGACTTTAGACACCACTAACCGGATTGCGCGAATCGGATTTTGGTTGGGCGATGTTTCCGCAGAGCATGGAGGCATCGCGCCCTACGCCCAACGCGTGCTCGCGTCTCTTGTGAGTAATCCCGCACCCGGCTGGCGCATCGTCCTGCTGTGCGCGGGCGTTCTGCCCGGTATCATCAAACAACTCGCAAGCGATCATCCGGGTCTGTTGGAAATCGAGTTACTGCCCGACCCTCCGGCGGACGCGCACCCGCGACTACTCGATAAAATCGGCGGGCGGTTTCGTCGGGATAAAACACCTCAACCATCCTGGCGTTATCTGCAAGATTGGCTCGCCCGCCTCGAACTCGACCTGCTTCATTTTCCGACCCAGACCTTGCTCCACCCCGATCTGCAAACGCCGTATTGTCTGACGATGTACGGCGTGCGGGAGCTACCGCACCTTGTGCCGCCCGTGCCTCACATCATCACCATGCACGACGTGCAGGAGTTGCACTTCCCGGAAAACTTCACCCCCGCGCAGAGGGCGATCCGCGCCGTGCAATACTGGAAGGCGCTCGAAAAAGCGGGCGTGGTGGTCGTCTCTTTCGAGCACGTCAAACAAGACCTGATCAAATACTTCGCGCTGCCGGAAGACAAAATTCGCGTCTGCCCGATTCCCTTCCGCGACATTTCCCTACCACAGGCGACGCCTGACGCCGCCGAGTCTTATGCCCGAAAATACGAAGTCTGGACGCCTTTCCTGCTCTACCCGGCGCACACCTGGCGGCACAAAAATCATTTCCGGTTGTTACAAGCCCTGCGAGAGTTGCGACAGGATGGCGGGCACAACTTGAAGCTGATTTGCACGGGAGGCACCGCGCACCACTATCACGCGGAGGTCTTGGCGCAGGTTGACGAGATGAATTTGAGCGAGGCGGTTCTCTTCTCAGGAATCGTCCCGGAAGACGAACTGCGCTGGCTCTATGAGCAGGCGGCGTTAGTGACGATTCCCACGAAATACGAAGCGGGCAGTTTCCCTTTATACGAGGCGATGCTGCTCGGCAGCCCGGTGATCTGTTCGCACGTCACTTCACTGCCGGAAACGATTGGCGACCGCCGCTTCGTCTTTGATCCTGATGACAGCGAATCTTTGGCGAGCCTTATTTTTCGGATGCTGACGGACAGCGTCTTCCGGCAGGAGAACCTCGCCAACAGCGCAACGCAAGCCGAGCGACTGCGGAGAATCAACGCGGCCGCTCACTTCTACGACGCCTACCGTCAACTGCTGGCAACGCCACCGAGTTCGACTTGATTAGTTCGTCAAGGGACTAAGAAATTCGCGGCGGGTTCGATTGAAGATAATGGAAACTTCAACGCAAGTATTCTTCTATCAATCGAGGAAGGGCCTCGATGAGTGCCGTATCTTTTTGGCGCGCGCTCTGGCCGCCCCCTTCAAAGTTGGCGACGACGTAATCGAGATAAGTCTTCTGAATCTTATCGTTGCCGAAGCATTTAATGTTGAAGACATAATCGGCGAGAATCGGGTAATCGAGTTCATACCGCCCGACCTCTTCGAAGATCGCTCTCTCATAAAAGATCGCCTGATGGCAGATGTTGTAGGTCTCAAGCCTCGACTTGTCGAACTCGCCGCCATAGATGAAAGCCTCGTCCACCCAATACACGTTTCCGTAAATGAACGCGAGTTCGCCGCCGGGCATCGACCCCGCGAGGTTTCTGAGGGCGTTGGCGCGTAAGGTGTCGCCCGCTCCGAGGAAATAGAGGTACTTGCCGCGCGCCATCTCGATGGCCTTGTTCATGGCGTCGTACACGCCGGCGTCAGGCTCGGAGACGAAATTGATCCGCGCGTCGAACGGCCGGATTTCGCTTTGCGTGCCGTCGTTGGAATCACCGTCAATGACGATGTACTCGTATAAGTCGCTGTCCTGCGACAGGACGGAGTTGATCGTCCGCACGACCTTCGTCCCGCAGTTGTAAGTAGGGGTGATAATCGAGAAAAGTTTCTGCTCCATGTTTATTCCGTGGATAGCCCTATGCGGGGTTTAATCTCGTAATGGTAAATCAGGTTGCCGCTCGCCGCCTCCACGCCGGTTTGAACAAAACCCGTCTTCCGCGCAACGCCTTTGGCCGAGATATTGTCCGGGTGCATTTTGATCATCAGGCGCGACACGTTCCGCAGACGACAAATCACTTTGGCCGTGTCCAGCGCCGCCATCTCCAAACCGTGTCCACGATATTGCTCGTCGATCAGGATGCCGAAGGCCGGGACTTCATACCCTTCGTTCCACCCGCGCAACATAAAGAACCCGACGATCCCCTCTCGCCAGAATAAGCCCATGAACACGTCTCGCCCCTGACGCGCGAGCGCGTCGGCAATCGCGGGCTCGTCGTAGCCGAAGGGGTGGAAGAAACGCGCATAAGCCGGTGGCTGTGCGCGGAGCCATTCGGACAGAGCCGAGGCGTCTTCAACCCGCAGCGGACGAAACATCAGATTTGCGGTCTCCATGGCTCTATCTCTATCAAA
>DASQLU010000066.1:0-125789 GCA_035645855.1 Pyrinomonadaceae bacterium | reverse complement strand
CGAAACTGTGCGAACTCGTGCGGCGACGCGCGCTCTCGCCCGTCGAGATCATGTCGGCGCACCTCGGCCGCGCAGAAGCGTTGAATCCCGCCCTGAATGCGATTGTAACTTTCACGCCAGACGCGCTGGAGCAGGCGCGCGCGGCGGAACGCGCGTTGACGAGCGGCGACCGTCTGCCGCCGCTGCACGGCCTGCCCGTGACGATCAAAGACACCATCGCCACGGCCAATCTGCTGACGACGAGCGGCTCGCGCGCGCGCTCGGACTACGTGCCGGTGGTGGACGCCCCGGCGGTCGCGCGTCTACGCGCGGCGGGCGCAATCGTCTACGGCAAAACGAACGCCTCCGAGTTGGCTATCGAGTACAACGCGGACAACCCTCTGTTCGGGCGCACCAACAATCCGCACGACGCGGCTTTGACGCCGGGCGGTTCGAGCGGCGGCTGCGCGGCGGCCGTCGGCGCGTGCCTGTCGCCCGCGAGCCTGGGGAGCGATCTCGTCGGTTCGATACGTATTCCCGCGCACTTCTGCGGCATCCTCGGTCTGTTCCCCACGCCGGGGCGCGTCCCGCACGCCGGCCACTTTCCCCCGACCGAAGGCGTGCTCGCGGCGGGCGCGAGCCTCGGCCCGCTCGCGCGCACGGTTGAAGACCTCGCGCTCCTCTTCGACGCGCTCACCTGTGAAGACCGCATACAGGCCGGCAGCAGGGCACGCCATCAAGCGGACGGATCAGGCCATGCCCTGTCTGAAACGAAACTGCGCGGCTTGCGCGTCGCCTGTTACGCGGATGATGGAATGGTACGTGTGACGGAAGAGACGCAGCACGCGGTCGCGTCTGCCGCGCGCGCGCTGGCCGACGCCGGGATGGAGACGTTTGAAGAGTGCCCGCCGGAGATCGCGGGGGCGACCGACATGTGGCTCGCTCTCTTTACGCGCGCCGTCGGAGAGATCGTGCGCGCGGAGTATGCGGGGCGCGAAGAATTGGCGGGCACGGCCGCGCGCGCGATTCTGCGGCGCGGAGAAGACGCGACCGATGCTGCCGCGCCTGATGCTGCCGCGACCGTTGCCGCCGCGCACGCCGGCCATTCGGACGCATGGGCTGAGCGCAACCGGCGGCGCGCCTCTCTGCTCGAACGCATGAGCGAGACGCCGTTGTTGCTCACGCCGGTGGGCGCGGTGGCGGCCTTCGCGCACGGCGCGCGCCGGGTCGAAGTCGGCGGCGAACTCGTCAACACCTTTCGCGCTTTCAGCTACGCGCAGGTTTGCAACGTGTACGGTCTGCCCGGCGCATGCGTCCCCGCCGGCCGCACGCGCGAGGGGTTGCCCGTCGGCGTGCAAATCATCGGGCGACCGGGCGAGGAGCAACTTGTGCTGGCCGCCGCGCGCGTGATCGAAGCGGCGCTCGGCGGCTGGCAGACGCCGCCCGCGGGGCTTCCATCCGGCGGCGACGATCCGCTATAGTCTGCGCGCACTACTTACCGGCACCCGGCCGCAACACCTGTTCCGCGTCTAGCTCAACTTCGGAGGCACAAACATGGAATTCTTTTTCGTGACTTTCCTGATCATCATCGGCCTTTTCCTGCTCATCGTCGCGGCGAAAACGATCAAGATCGTTCCGCAGGCGACCGTGCTGTTGATCGAACGGCTCGGCAGTTTCAACCGTCTCGCCGGCAACGGCCTCAACATCATCATCCCTTTTCTCGATAAGCCGCGTGCCGTCTATTGGACGAACGTGCGCCCCGGCCTCACTTCGATTGACCTGCGCGAGCAGTATATAGACTTGCCGCCGCAACCCGTCATCACGCGCGACAACGTGACCATCCACGTCGATTCGGTCGTCTACTGGCAGGTGATGGACCCGATCAAGGCCGTCTACGAAGTGACCGATCTGGTCGGCGGGCTCGTGCAGTTGACCATCACGGGCATGCGCTCGGTGATGGGCGAGATGGATTTGGATCACACCCTCTCTTCGCGCGACCAGATCAACACCAAGCTGCGCCTGATTCTCGATGAGGCGACCGACAAGTGGGGCGTGAAGGTGACGCGCGTCGACGTGAAGAACATCAACCCGCCCGAAGATGTGCGCCTGACGATGGAGAAGCAGATGACGGCGGAACGCAACCGCCGCGCGCTCGTCCTGCAAGCGGAGGGCGACAAGCAGGCCGCCATCACGCGCGCCGAGGGCGAGAAGCAGGCTTCCGTGACGCGCTCGGAGGGCGAGAAGCAGTCGGCGATTTTATCGGCCGAAGGCGCGGCGCAGGCCAGATTGCGCGCCGCCGAGGCCGAGGCCGAAGCCATCGAGCGCATCGGTCAGGCGATGTTGAATCAGAGCGACTCGGCGCAGTATCTCATCACGCAACGCTACATCGAGAGTTTCAAAGAGATGGCGCGTGGTAACAACACGAAAGTCATCTTCATGCCGATGGAGACATCGGCGATGCTCTCCAGCGTCGGCGCGATCAAGGAGATGTTCGCCGAGACGGGCGAGCGCAGCCAGCGCAAAAACGATGGCAACAACCCGCCTCCGCCGCGCCAACTGCCGACATAGCCTTGTTGAGTAAATCGTAGAGACGAGAAGCGGGCGACGTGCCGTCGAATTTCATAGCTCGACTATGACATCCGACGGCGCACCGCCCGCTTCCGCTTTCAACTCGTGCCTTGACAGGGGCGTGTAGCGCGACCCGCTCGCTTCAAGCCTGCTCTGCATCACGACGAACTCGCTCACGTCGAACTCCACGGGTGCGAAATCCGTCGCGCAGTGTAGCGCGGCGAGATGGCGCGCGGCGGCGTTCGGCGTGCGGACGCGCGCGATGGTGATGTGCGGGCGAAAGGCGCGCGGCTCGCGCGGAAAATTGTCGCGCTCGCATTCCGCTTCGAGCCGCTCGTGGAGCTGCGCGAGCAGGCCGGTGGCATCGTGCAGCCCCAGCCAGAGCACGCGCGGGTTGCCGCGCGCAGGGAACGCCCCTGCCTCCTGCAAACTCAACGCAAACCTGCCACCGCCGCCGCCCGCCGCACGATTCGCCGCACGCGTCAAAGCCTCTACCCGTCCCGCCTCGATCTCACCCAGAAATTTCAGTGTGAGGTGCAATTTCTCCACCCGTTCCCAACTGATTTTGAGCGAGTCGTGCGTTGCCTTCTCGCGCAAGTTCGTGACGTGCGCGGCGATGCGCGCACGCACGTCTTCCGGCAGTTCCACCGCGCAAAAAATTCGCACCCTTTGCTCTGTTTGAAGGTCGCTCATGGGCATAGTGTCCCGGAATCAATCGAGGAGTGTCGACCGAAAATGTGAGTAGGGAACAGAGGCGCGCGGAGGAGGGCGCGCGCCCGGCTTCATTAAAAACTCTGCAGGAAAATGTTAAGACCCGTCGCCGGGTTAACGCGCCGCCCTATCGCCTGTGGGCGCACGGTATTGTGCGTCAGGAGAACTTGTAAATCAACGCGCCGGGCATATGAAAATTCGGATCGAAGCGCGCGAATTTCGGATCGATAAGGGCGTGTCATGCGAATAGCACATGTAATGAACACGATTAGATAGTTTCATGCAACGCGGGAGCGCAAAAATGAAACAAAGTCCCTCGACTTGCCGTTTTCCCTGACTTGCTTCGCCAGTCCCAGTCACGGGACGACGTTGACAGTTGGCTGATTTAGAGGAACGCGCTCGTCGTTGAAACGGATGAAGGATGAGTAAAAAAAAGCCTTCATCACAATTAGCACAGTATTTTACACGGAGGAAACTAACTCACATGCGTAAAGCATTATTCATGGCTTTGTTCTTCGTCTGCTGCGCGCCTTTGGCGTTTGCGCAAGACGATTTCAAGCGCGGCGAATTCGGCGTCATGTACTCGAACAATCGCGTGGACACACAGGGCGCGTTCAGCCCCGACCCGAACGAAACCGGCCGCGAGGGCTTCAACGGCGTGAACATCGACGCCGGCTACAACTTCACCCGTTACGTCGGGGCGAAAGCCGACTTCTCATATCACAAGAAGTCGCAGAACTTCGGCCCCCTCGTCCCCGGCGGCGAGACCTTGAATGTTGATGCCAAACTGACGCAATTCCTGGGCGGCATCAAGATTCAGGATAACTCGACGGAGACGAGAGTCCGCCCCTTCGCGCAGGCGCTCCTCGGCCTCGGCCGCGTTTCGGTTGACGCCACCGGTAACACCACCGGCCTGCCCAATCAGAACTTCAGCGAGAGCGAGACGGGCTTCGCGGCGGCCATCGGCGGCGGCCTCGACATCCGCATTCACAAGAATGTCGATTTCCGCGCGATCAAGGTTGAATACAACCCGGTCAGGATCGACGGCGAGACGGACAACAACATCCGCCTCGGCATCGGTCTCAACTTCCGCTTCTAAACGAGACGGACTCTCACAAAATAAGACCGCCCGCGCCTTTCGAGTCGCGGGCGGTTTTCTTATTTCGCCTCTCCACCGAAGCGGACTTTAGCCCCCGCCGCCCGCACCGGACACGCCGGCCGATGCCCCGCGCGCATTTCTCGCGCTCTCACTTGCGCGCCTCGACGCGCTCATTTCGCAGGGGGCGCGAGCACGAGCGTTTCGCGCGTCCGGGCGGCAACCGCTTTTGCGCCGAAGGGAAAGGCGCGCGGCGTGACGGCGCGCCAGTCCGCGAGTTGATCCGACCAGTGCGGGCTGGCCGGGTCGCCTGATATGCCGAGCGCGATGCCTTGCTGCGTCTTGTCCCAGTCGCTCACGTCCGCGATGAGACGCATCGAGACGCCCGCGCCGACGTTGACGGTCGCGCCCGCGCTCCGCCCGCTGCCGTTCACCGGAAACGGCTCTATCGTAAATCGCGCGCCGACTAACGGGACGATGGCGAGCGGGTGCTGGAAACGCGCGGGCGAGTAACGCCCCCAAGTCCATTGCGTCTCGTCCGCGCCGAGACGTTTCCGCAGAGCCGCGCGCGCATCTTCTAAACAGGCGCGCATCAACTCGCCGTAATTCTCGAACTCCTTCGGCAGCCACTCGGCCGGATGCTCCGCCACGATGCGATTAAAGAACAGGTCGTAACTTCCCCAGCGAAACGAGCGAGCGCGTGCCTCGCCAAGCGCTGCGTTGAGAATACGCCGTCGAAAGGCGATGCTCATTTCCGCCACGAGCGGCGCGACGGACGACTCGGCCGTGACGCGTCCGTCCCAACGTTCAAATGCCGTCACCGCCTCGCCCCGTTTGTGGTCTTCCAGCGTTGCCTGACCCGAGGCGTTGACGCGCGGCGCAAGCTTAGCGAGAAGTTGCGCGGCGGCCTGCGCGAAACTCACCCCGCCGATTGAATAAACGTCCGCCTGCACGGCGCGATAGTCGTCCGCCGTCAACTTCGGCTTCGCGCTCAAGAGGTCATAGATACGGCGCGCGCGATAGGGCGCAGCCCAGTCGTGCGTGAGGTGGTGCGGGTAGCTGCGCCCGACGACGCGGCTGTTGGCCGTGACGATCAAGCCTGACGGCGGATCGTAGACGTGCGGCAATTCGTCGAACGGGATGAAGCCCACCCACTCGCCCGCGTCTGTTCCGCCGTCCGAGGGCACGCTCCCGTCGCCGCCGCGCCTGAGTGGCACGCGCCCCGCGCCGTAGTAACCGATGTGGCCGGCCGTATCGGCATAGACGAAATTCTGTGTCGGGCCGCTGTACTCGGAGAGGGCTGCGCGAAATTCGTTCCAGTTGCGGGCGCGATTGATCTTGTAGAAGGCGTCGAACTCCGTGCGCTCCGCATCGAGCGCCGTCCAGCGCAGGGCGTAACGCCTGCCCTCGCGTTCGAGGATGATGGGGCCGTGGCGCGTGGTCGTCACCTCGAAGTTCACGGTCTCGGTCGAGGCGTCGGTCAGATTCCTGCGCACCTTGATCTCTTCGCGGCGCACCGACGCTTCGCGCAGACCCGTGGGGGTTTCGTAAAAACTCTTTTTGTCCGGGCTAAAACGTTCGAGATACAAGTCCTGCACGTCAGGGTCGAGGTTGGTCATGCCCCAGGCGACGTGTTCGTTGTGGCCGATGATGATGCCGGGCGCGCCGGGCACGGTGACGCCCGCGACGTGCAGGCCGGGCGCGCGCAGGTGTGCCATGTGCCAGATGGAAGGGGCGGTGGCGGGCAGGTGCGGGTCGTTGGCGAGCAGGGGCTTGCCCGACGCGGTGCGCCGGCCGCTCGCCACCCAGTTGTTGCTCACGGCGCGCCCCTCCATGTACAGCCCGGCGCGTTCGAGCGAGCTTTTCGTCAAAGCCTCGATGCGCTCGACCTCCGCCAGCAACTCGACGCGCTCACGCTCGCTGAACGACGGTAGAACGTCCACGGCGAATTTCGTCACGCCGGCTTTCATTGCGCCTGTTTTAATTGCACCCGTCTTCATCGCGCCTGTTTTCGTCGCACCGGGTTTCGTCACTCCGGTTTTCCGTGGACGAGGTTTCGCGCCGGGCTTCCTATCGTTTTCAGGCGGCGACTGCGGGCGCGCTTCGTCGCTGTCGACGACGAGCACGTCGAGCGGGGAACTGTCCGGGAGCAGTTGGGCGCGGCGCGCGTGCGGGAGGTCTGCGAGCAGCGCGCGCGAGATATCGGTCGGCCAGGTGGTGGAGAGCGTTTCGGCGAAAATCTTGCCGATGACGAGCGAGTCCGCCGGCCTCCAGGGGCGCGGTTTATAGCCGATGAGTTGAAACTCTGCGGGCAGGGGCGCGTCCGTTCCTCCGCGCGTCTCGATATAGGCGTTGACGCCGCGTGCGTAAGCTTCGAGGGCGGCGCGCGTCGGGGCTGAGGTGCGCGAGACGAGAACTTCGGAGAGGGCGGCGAAGCCGTAGATGCGTCGCCGCTTATCTTCTTCGAGTGCCGGGCGGCCGAAAATCTCCGCCAGTTCGCCGCGCGCGGTGCGCCGCAGCAAGTCCATCTGCCAGAGCCGGTCGCTCGCAGTCGCATAGCCTTGCGCGAAATAGAGGTCTGCCTCGTTCGATGCTTCGATGTGCGGGATGCCGCGTTCGTCGCGGCGGATGCGGACGCTCGCGCGCAGCCCCGCCAGCGTCAAAGTTTTTGCGCCGGGCGCGGGCGACGCGGCTTGTGTTTGCGCGCGGGCGTCGGATGCGAGGGGCGTAGTCTGTGCGAGAAAAATCGAGAGCAGCAGGGAAGCGACGAGCAGTTGTTTTTTCATGTGATCAGTCGGCGCTCAACTCAGGCGGTGAGTCGTATGTCCGCGCATTGCGGGATTGAAAACTTGCGGCGGAATGGTAGCACAAGGGGTGTGAGGAAGTGGTAACGGAGGGCGCGGGAAAAGGGGAAGGGGTAAAGGGGAAGGGGTAAAGGGAAAGGGGTAAAGGGGAAGGGGTAAAGGGAAAGGGGAAAGACCGATAACTTACGGCTCTGTGAATTTATCCCTGCACCTTTCCCCCTTGCCCCTTCCCCCTTTTTCCTTTGTTACCTTTTGGCGAGGCGCCCGCGTTCGGCCAGAGACCAGGCGCAGAGGAGCCGCACATCGGCGGGCGAGAGTTCGGCTGAAGGGTGCAGGCGCGTGTAGGAGGGAAGCGGCATCCGGCCGCGCTCGGCTGTCATGCACATCGCGCCGAGCAGCCAGTCGGCCTGCTCGCGGTCGTAGGCCGACCACTCGGAAAAGTTCAACTCCCTGCGCCCGTGTCTGACGTGATCCTCGACGTACCACGAGACCGGCGCGACCCGCGCATACCAAGGCCACTGCGTCTGATTGGAATGGCAATCCCTGCAGGCGCGCGCGAAGATGCCCGTGACCTCCGGCGTGAGGCGCGCGTGCGATTCGATTGTTCGGGTTTGATCGACCGGCGGATTTGCGAGTTGCGGCCGGACGAATTGCAAAGAGACGAAGATCGCGGCCACGGCCAGAGTTGTCAACTTGAGAAATTTTCGCAACATCATCCACCTCCGTCCAATAAACATCAGCCCGCCCGGCGCGAGTTCATGCGAGCGGGCTGATGTTTATTAGACGGAGGCGTGACACTGTTTCTTTCATTCCTCCCCGCCTCAACTAACGATGCGCGGGGACACACACTACGCCAACCACAAGGCTTCCATCTGCGCTTTCCAGGCGGAAAGCATCGCGGGGTCGAGGAGCAAAACGCCGTCGCGCGTGACGCCGGCGGGCGGGGGCGCGAGCGCGGCGAGGCGTTCATAGACGCCTGCGCGCTCTTCGCCTGCGACGCGCGCGAGCAGATGCCAGAGCGTGAGCGTATCGCGCGCGCGCGCTTCCGCAACGACCAGACGGAGAGCTTCGCGGCCGCCGCCCGCGAAGTCGAATTTCGCGAGCGAATCGAGGAAGAGTTTCGAGGCGTCTTCAAAGTAGGGCGTGCCCGGCCCCACACCGGGCTGCGTCCGGCAGGCCGCACCGGCCGGAACCATCGATTCGCGATCCTTCGTCTCGAACGCCACCCAGCCCGCCGTGACGTGCAGGACGCTGCTCCCCTCGTCGTCTACTTCGAGCGTGTAGGCGCAGCCGAGGTCGGCGGCGACGGCCGAAGGCGTGTCCACGAAGAAGAGGCGCGGCGGGGCGTAGATGTTGGCGTGCATGCGGCCGCGCGCGAGTTCGAGGCGGTGTTCGGTCTCTCGCGTTTCGACGAGCCGGATGCGCGTGCCCGGATCGATCTCCACCTGCCCGATGTCCGCCACTTTGATTTGCGCGCGCGAGCCGGCGTCCGTCTCCAGCCATTCGCCGATTCGCAGGCGGCCGGTCTGCCCGATGCGTCCCGCGTCAATCGAGGGCGCGCCCGCCAGCCGCGCCACTTCCCAACTCGCGCCCGTCTCGCGCAGGTAGAACCAGGACGCGCCGCCCGCGCCGAGCACGAACAGCAGGATGAGACCGGCGGCCAGAGCAGGTCGCCAACCCATGAGCCGAACGGGACGCAAGCCAATCGAACGCAGGACGCCTGAAAGTAAATCGCCCGGACGTAAATTGCCGGGAAGGCCTGCGCGGCGCGTGTCTGCCTCCCGCGCATCACCTTGCGACGGCCGTTCCGCCTGTCCGCTCTGAAAGGACTCTAAGGACGCTTCGGCCAGCGCGGCTTCGATGCTCTCCCACATATTCACGGGCGCGGCCTGCGGCGACAAATTTTCGAGGAGACGGATGCCGTGTGCGATCTTTTCAAATTCCGCGCGGCAGCGCGCGCACGCGCCGAGGTGCGCGGCGACGCGCGCCGACTCGGCCGCCGCTAATTCGCCGTGCGCGTAGGCCGTGAGTTGTTTTCTGACGTGTTGCTGGCCGAACATCTTTACTTCTTAGTCTCCGCTGAAAACGTTTGCGCGCAGGTGGCCGAGCCGCTCCGCGAGTATCGAATGGCCGCGATGCAGGCGCGAGGCCACCGTGCCTTTTGAACAGTCCAGAACTTCGGCGATCTCTTCATAGGAAAGCTCCTCGAAATATTTGAGCAGGATCGCGATGCGCAATTTGGGCTTGAGCGTGGCGATGGCGTCGCGCACGGAATCCGCGATTTCCAGTTGCATGAAGCGAGCCTCGGCGGCGGGCAGCGTCGCGTGCGGCACGGGCGGCGCGGCCTGTGTCTCCGGCAAAGGAGTGAAGCGGCGGCGGCGGCGTTGCTCGTCTATGCAGGTGTTGGTGGTGAGGCGATAGAGCCAGGTCGTGAATTCCGACTGGCGGCGAAACTGGCCGATGCGCGTGAAGAGTTTGAGAAAGACCTGCTGCGTGATGTCGGAGGCGAGCGCGGCATCGCCGCCGAAGAAATAGAGCGCGATGGAATAGACTTTATCTTTGTGCGTCTCGAAGAGCAGGCGGAAGGCTTCGCGGTCGCCCTGCTGGCAGGATTCGACCACGCGCGCATCAGCCTGACGTTCATCAGTCGCCGCCACAGTTAGCTCCATCCCCACCGTTGCATTCGCCGTAAAGCTCACGACCCCTTAGACGCACCATCCCACAGGTTTCTTCCAAAAAATTCTCCGGAGAGGGCTGAAACATTGACGCTTCGAGAAAGATGCCACTACAATCCGCCTTGAGTCCGGTAGCAGGCGCGCACGAAAACCTGTTGATCGCGCCGTCGACGGAGCATCCTTTAAACGAACATCCTTCAAACAAACGTTTCCGACCGCCAACTTCTTATGTCGCCACGCCGCATACACTTTATACGCCTCTCGGCCGCGTTCGTCCTTATCTTCCTGTGCGCGCTCCAGGCCGCCGCGCAGCAACGCCCGCTCATCACCGAGGACGTGGACATCATCCCGCCCGGTTCGGCGCGCATCGAGGCGGGCATCGAGTTTTTTCAGGACGCGAGATTTCCCGTCTCGGGCTTGCGCGGCGATTTAACGCGCGTCGGCGTCGTCGGCGTCAACATCGGTTTGTCGCCGAACGTCGAGTTTCAGATTGACGGCGTGCTGCAAAACTTCCTGAGCATCAACTCGGCCGCGCCCAACCCGGCCGTGCCGCTCAACACGGCGCGCACCGATTCGACGAACGACACGGGCGATTTCCGCCTCGCCACCAAGATCAAACTGCGCAACGAGACGCGCCGCGCCCCCTCGCTCGGCTTTCGTTTCGGCGTCGAACTGCCCAATTCCAGCGAAGGGCGCGGCATCGGCATCAACCAGACGAACGCCTTCGGCACGATTTTGATGGGCAAGAAATTCGGGCGCGAGGATCGCGTCAACCTCTTCGGCAATCTCGGCCTCGGCATCTTCACCGCGCCCACGCAGGCCTTCACGCAGAACGACATGCTGCTCTACGGCATCGCCGGCCTCATCCGCGTCAACCGCCAGATCAACGTCGCGGGCGAGATCAACGGTCGCGCGAACACGCGCGGCGGACGCGCCCCGCTCGGCACGGAGTCGCAGTCTGAAGCGCGGCTCGGCCTGCAAATCAAAGCCTCCGGCCTCCGCTTCGACTTCGCAGGCATCGCCGGCCTGACCGAGTTCAGCCCACGCTCCGGCGTCACCTTCGGCGTCACTTACGACACCCCTTCGATCTTCACGCCCGTTAAATAGTAGATTTATCGCCGCAAATAAAAAGCAGGCTCGACCGATGTTGAGCCTGCTTTTCCACGCGCGGGCTGTTTGGCGTCGGCGAACTTCAACACTCGCGCCAGCGCGAAGAGGTAAAAGACAAAAGCCTTGCCGGGTGCGTGTCTGCCGCGTGCCGTCGTCAGGCCGCCCTCCGAAACTTACCACGCTCAATGCGGCATCATGCTTCGCAAGCCGCGCCTTCCATCAACAGGTTTCCTCTCTGGCCGTGGTTATGAGTCCTGTAATTTGTCTAAGGTCTAGCGTCTCCGCGAGATTAATCTCCGTGCCGTCCTTTTTTACGATTGACCGTATCACCTTCACCCTGGTGCGGAACGCTTTGGTATAAACCTCGATCAACCTGGATTTGATCTTCTCGATCTCGTCCCAGCGGCAGACTTCCGTTCGGCCTCGGCTCTCATAGGTGAAGCCTCTCTGATAGATTGTCAGCTTGACGGTTCTCGTCGCAGACCACGCACGATAATCGCTTACATAGATGCTGCCCAAAACAGCCAACAACAAACCCACAACGCCCATGCAGATGAAATAATTAGAAACATCATCAGGGCTGCCTTCTTTGCCTCCGGTAAAAACGCCGGTGAAGGAATCAAACATCAAGAGGGTGCACAAAGCGGCAATCAGTAAGAGAGGTGTGGCGAGCGCCAACATCGGCCAGAGGCGAGGTTTCGAGGGGCGGTGGACGCTGCGCAACTCGCCAAGATGTGGACGATAGCTTTGCATCTCATCCAGGACAGCGAAGAAATCTAACGCCCGGCATCACCCGCCACGCACACAACGCTGAGAGCGACAAGCCTTGCGGATGAGAGCAACGCGATTCGCGGTCGGGTGCATGCCGTTGTTATGCGCGCCGTAGAGTGTTCTATTCAACTGGCGCTATAACGTGCGTACAATGAGGATGCTCCGGGATTTTCAAATCTTTACTCCAGTTTCCTTGCGCATAAGATTCAACCAGACGATTGTAGAGAACCTTTATGTCATGCGCGCTCCCCGCTAGAAACATGGAGCACTTCGAGCCACTATCTTCCTCAGAAGAATGCGGCACAAAGCATTGAGCTTGGCCTTCCGACATTAACTGTTCCATAACGGCTTGGTTATAGAAACGGCTAAACTGGGTTCTAACAAGCCGCTCAGCCCAACCGCTTGGGAAAACTCTATTATTGGCTGCGTAAAAGGAACTTTCTCTAGGAAGTTCTGCTTCGGTTCGATAGTAGGCTTCCGACAGGCGGATTTCACCTCTGACCATTTGCTTCAGGATTTCTTTAAAACGCAGGAGACGATCTCCACCCTCTGTGACCTTTCCCGGAACGGGCTGCTCGTCAACCAGCCTAAGAACTGCATCACGCAATTCTGTGTTCTCAGAAAGCGTGGCTGCAATATCCCTAAACTCTTTGGCGTAAACTTTAGACATAACACCTCCTAAACTAACTTTGCCGAAGATTGTAGCGCATAACGCATATTAGGCCGAATGATTCGGCAGAACTCCGTAATAGAGCATGAAAAGCTGAATCATTCGGCATAACAACCCTTTGAGCAGGTCGGCATTTGCCTGCTTCAACGCGCGCCGGCCGCCGCCGCTGCTCTGCCACGGCCGGTCAACCTCTTAATTAACTCGGCCTCCTCCGCACGATAGGGCGTGCCGTCCGTGCGGAACACCTCGTGAAACCACACGTCGGGTTCACGGTCTGTGTAGGGTCGCCGCCACGAATCCCAGGGTAGGTGCGTCTGCGATTAGCCCTGCACGAGACCCCAGTTGATCGCCGCGACGTTATAACGCTTCGCCAGCGGCAGCACGCCCGCGAAGGTGACATTCGCGGCCGGGCGCGAAGGCGCTGACCTTGTGTGCGACGCGCCGGAAGGGGCGGGTGACAAGTGGCGGATGACGAGATAAACTCTTTTTTTTCTTAACTCGTCTCCTGTCATGCGTCACACGTCACTGTGTATATGCTTCTATTGATCAACGGGCTGGGGCAATGGCTGCGCGGCGTGGCCGAGGGGCTGCAAAGGTTCATAGTCGAAGTGCCGATCTACGTGGCCGCGCCAGCGATGGTCGTCATCGGCGCGCTCGACTCCTCGCTCCTCTCGCTCCCCGAAATCAACGACTACCTCGTCGTGATGCGTTGCTACAGCGACCCGAAGGCGGCCTTCTATTTCCCGCTCTTCGCCGCGCTCGGCTCGGTCATCGGCTGCATGTTGCTCTACGTCATCATGCGGCGCGGCGGGCAGGCCGTCCTGCGCAAGCGTTTCAGCGAGGAGAACATCGCACGGGTCGAGCGGGCGTACGCGCGCTTCGGCTTCCTGACGCTCGCCATCCCCGCGCTCCTCCCGCCGCCGATGCCCTTCAAAATCTTCGTCGCCACGGCGGGCGCGCTCGAATACCCGCGCTGGCGTTTCATGATCACCATCATGATCGCGCGCAGCCTGCGTTACTACGTCGAAGGCATCCTCGCCGTCTATTACGGACGGCAAGTGCTTGCGTTCATCGAACACTACGGGCTGAAGATGCTCGGCGCGGTGGCCGCCCTGTGCGTCGTCGGATTGGCGGTTTATTTCATCAAGAGACGCTTGAGCGGAGCGAAGAAGCCCGAGACGGGCGAGACCGAACCAGACACGGTTGTCGAACCGGGCGCGGCGGAATAACAGGACTCGTTCAACGCGAAAAGCGTGACGCGGGCGGCGTATAAGTCCGGCGCGCCCTCCCGTTCGACAGTGCGCCCGTGCGAGCAGCATGCGCGGTCTCAAACCTTGCGATAGTTGTGTAGGGAAGGGAATATTCAATTTTGAAATGGCTGTTGCGCAAGATCACTAACGGTCTGGATTTCGTCTCGCAATATTTGCTCGCCTACGGGGCGTTCGGCCTGTTCGGCATCGCGCTGCTTGATTCCGCGCTCATTCCTCTGCCCGGCGGCCCCGACGCCGTGTTGATCCTGCTCTCGACGGCTCGCCCCGCATGGGTTCCGCTCTACGTGCTGGCGGCGACGCTCGGCTCCGTCATCGGTTGTCTCATCTTTTATTACATCTCGCGCCGCGCGGGGAAAGGCGCGCTGAAACGCTTTTCGCCGCGCAGGCAGGCGCGCGTTAAGGAGTTGATCGACCGTTACGACGTGCTCTCGGTGCTCGTGGCATCCGTTTTGCCGCCGCCGTTCCCGTTCAAAATTTTCATTGCGACGGCGGGCGTCTTCCGTTTCAGCGTCATGCGCTTTGCCGTCGCGGTCGCGGTCGGGCGCGGCTTTCGCTTTGCGCTCATCGGCTACGTCGCGGCGCACTACGGCGAACAGGCAAAGGACTTGCTGGCGCGTTATTACCCTTACGTCGGGCTGGGCGTGGCCGCGCTCATCGTCGCGGTCTTCGCCGTGCGCCACGTGTTGCGGAAGAGAAATAGCGCGGAAGCGGGCGACGAGCGCGACGCCGTGGGTATGGCGGGAGAATCCGAATCAGAGTTGCTTTGAGTTGCCGCCGGCGAGTTTTCGATATTGATCGTGGTCGGCGTGTTTGAATTTGCGCGCGGCGGCCAGATCGCGGACGCCGTTTTCGTGCAGCAGTTCGAGGAGGCGGAGGAAGACTTCGGCGGTGGCGGCGGCATCGCCGGCGGCGCGATGGCGATTGAGGATGGGCACGCTGAAGTGTTCGGCGACGGTGTGCAGGCGGTGATTGACGAGTTGCGGCACGACGCGGCGCGAAAGCGAGACGGTGCAGAGGTGCGCGTTGAACATGCGCTTGCCCGGAAAGACGCGCGAGATTTCGTGGTTGAGAAAACGCACGTCGAAGGGCGCGTTGTGGGCGACGAGCACGGAGCGGTCGATGAACTTCAGGAGGTCGGCGGCGACTTCGGAAAAGAGCGGCGCGCTTTTGACCATCGCGTCCGTGATTCCCGTGAGCATGACGACGAAAGAGGGAATCGGCATCTGCGGGTTGACCAGTGTCTGAAACTCGGCGACGATACGACCGCCGCAGACGCGGTAAGCTCCGATCTCGGTGATGCGCGCCGGGGGCGTTTTCGCGCCCGTCGTCTCCACATCGACCACGACGTAATCGGTCTCGTCGAGCGCGCGGCAGTCGGCGTCTTCGCAGAGCAGTTCGAGCATGTAGTCGTCGGTGATGCGCAGACGCCAGTCGTCTTTGATGAGGTCGGCGACGAGGAGGGCGGCGGCGTCCGGGTCGAGGTCTGGCACCTGGAGGACGGCGCGGGCGATTGTTTCGACCGGCGCGCGCTCGCTGCCCGACAGTCGCAGCAGGTCGACCATCTCCTGCACGAACGTACAATCCAAGACGAGGTTAGTAAGGTGCGTCATCCGCGCGGCATTGTAACACGTCAGGCGTTTCCACGAAGCTGCGAAGGCGAACGCGTTGCGGCGCGAGAGCGGGCGTGACGCGCAGCCGGCGGCGGGTGTGAAGTGTGTGACAAGCGGCAACAGCAACGAGGGACAACGACGGACGAGGCGAAGGAGCGAACAGCAAATGCGAGCCGAAGAGGTGATTGAAAGATTCCGGCGCACGGGGGCGTTGCTCGAAGGCCACTTCGTCCTGACGAGCGGCCTGCACAGCGGCGTCTACCTGCAATGCGCGCTCGTTCTACAGCACCCGCCGGAGGCCGAAGCCTTCGCGCGCGCCGTGGCCGAACGCTTTATTGGGCGCGGCATCGAGACCGTCGTTGCGCCCGCCATCGGCGGCATCGTCATCGGCTACGAAGTGGCGCGCGCGCTCGGCGCGAGATCGCTCTGGACGGAGCGCGACACGTCGGGCGCGATGACGCTGCGGCGCGGCTTCGGCGCGCGCGCGGGCGAGAGCATCCTGGTCGTCGAAGACGTGATCACGACGGGCGGCTCCACGCGCGAGACCATCACGACCATGCGCGCCGCCGGTGCGAGCGTCGTCGGCGCGGCCTCGATCATAGACCGCTCCGGCGGACGCGTTGACGTGGGCGTCCCGCGCATCGCCCTCGCCACGCTCGACGTGCCCGCACTCGCCCCTTCCGCCTGCCCCGCCTGCCAGCGCGGCGAGCCTGCGACGAAGCCGGGAAGCAGGAAGGCCGTGACAGGTGACAGGTGACGGGTGACAAGATGAAATCCCTATTCCTTTTGAAATCTCTGCTCCTTCCTGTCACCTGTCACCTGTCACTCACTTATGAACTACCGCCTGACCATTCAATACGACGGCACGGATTTTCACGGCTGGCAGGCTCAGGGCGCGGGCGAGCGCACGGTGCAGGGCGAGCTGGCGCGCGCACTGTCGCTGCTTGAAGGGCGCGCGGTCGTCGTGCATGGAGCGGGACGGACGGACGCGGGCGTCCACGCGCTCGGACAGGTGGCGAGCGTCGAGTTGCGGCGCGATCTTTCAGGCGACAAACTGCGCGCGGCGATTAACGGCAACCTCGCGGCCGACGTGCGCGTCATCGCGGCCGAGGCCGTCGAGGCGGACTTTCACGCGCGTTATTCGGCGCGGGGGAAAACTTACTGCTATCGCATCTTCAACGCGCGTTATGCGTCGCCGTTTCTGGTGCGCTACACGCACACGGATGCGCGTCGCCTCGATGTCGCGCTGATGCAAAAGTGCGCGCGCCTCTTCGTCGGCACACACGACTGGACGGCGTTTTCCGCCGCGCAGGCCGACGTGGAGACGCGCGTGCGTACCGTCACGCAACTGGAGGTGTGCGAGCGTTGGAGCGAAGAGGGGCGCGGGCGGCTCATCGAAATCACGGCCTCGGCCGAAGGCTTCCTGCGTTACATGGTGCGTTCCATCGCGGGCACGCTGCTCGAAGTCGGGCGCGGGCGAATGGACGCGGCGCAGGTCGCGCACGCCATCGAAACCGGCGAACGCTCTCTCGCAGGCGCGACCGCCCCGGCCAAAGGCCTGACGCTCGTGGAAGTGCATTACGAAAGTGACAGGTAACGGATGACAGGTGACAGGATAAAAAAGAGTTGTTCTATCCTGTCACCTGTCACCCGTCACTTGTCACCGTTTGCTGTTGCATGCGGGCGTGTGCGGCGATTAAGATGCGGCGTCTTTATGTTGAGGGGCTTCTGATTCGCAGTCGGTCTGGGGAGAGTTTGAATGCTCGCGGATTTCGCGAAGAACATCGAGGCGGGGACGCGCGACGAAGCGTTGTTGAAATGCGTCGCATGGGAAAGCCTGCCGCGCCACGTCGGCATCATCATGGACGGCAACGGGCGCTGGGCGAAGGGTCGCGGGCAGCCGCGCATCGCCGGACATCGAGCGGGCGTCGAGGCCGTGCGCGCCGCCGTGGACACGAGCGCGCGGCTCGGACTCGGCGCGCTCACGCTCTACGCCTTTTCAACCGAGAACTGGAAACGCCCGCGCCTCGAAGTAGACGCGCTGATGCGTATGCTGAAACGCTACCTCCGCCTCGAACTCGATGAGATCGACCGCCAGAACATACGCTTTCAGACCATCGGCCGCACCGCCGCGCTGCCCGACAGCGTGCAGCGCGAAATTCAAAAAGCCGTCGAACGCACGGCCGCGAACGACGGACTCGTTCTGAGCGTCGCGCTCAACTACGGCGGGCGCGCGGAGATCGTCGATGCCTGCCGCGCCGCCGTCTTGCGCCTCGAACGCGAAGGCCGCGCTCCCACGGAGATTGCCGAAGAGCACATCGAGCGCGAACTCTACACGCGAGGGTTGCCCGAACTCGACCTGCTCGTGCGCACGAGCGGCGAGATGCGCATCTCGAATTTCCTCCTCTGGCAGGCCGCCTACAGCGAGATTTACGTGACCGAAACGCTGTGGCCTGATTTTCGCCGCGTCCACCTGCTCGAAGCCGTCGTCGAGTATCAACGCCGCGACCGGCGCTTCGGCGGGCTGCAACTCGTGGCGGCCGCCAAGTGAATTTCGCGCCGGGATGCGCGCCCGTCGGTTGAACAATTATGGTAAGCATCGACCCCTTCGTCGTCTTCATAATCGTGTCGCTGGTCGTGGTCATCTGGGCGATTTTTCGCTGGCGGCCTAAAGACGGCAGCGCGGGCGGTTCGAACGATAATTACAGTATTCTGCCGCCCGCCACAGGCCACATCAGCAGTACGAACGACAGTAGTTACTACTCCGGCGCGCCCGACAGCAACCATTACACGAGCAACGTCGCGGGAGATTTCGGCGGCAGTTACGGCAGCGATTACAGCAGCATCGATACAGGCGGCGGTTATTCGGGCAGCGATAGCAGCGGTGGCGACTTCGGCGGCGGGGGCGATTTCGGCGGCGGCGGTAGCGGCGGTGATTTCGGTGGCGACTCAGGCGGTGGCAGCGGCGACTCGGGCGGTGGCTCATGAACAGAATGACGCGCCGCGCCACGGAGACCCTATGGAAATTGTTGTCCTCTTCGTTATCCTATTGATCGTGCTGTTCATCATATTCATCGTGCTGGCCGTCGTAGCCATCACATGGATCATTCGCCGTCTGTTCAAAGGCCGGGACGGTGGCGGTTCGTCCGTCGCTTACGGAGGCGGCGACAGTTATAGCGGCGGCAGCGACTTCGGAGGCAGTTCGGGCAGCGACTTCGGCGGCTTCGGCGGCGGCGGCGATTTCGGCGGCGGCGGTAGCGGAGGCGGTTGGGATTCCGGCGGCGATTCCGGTGGCGGCGACGGCGGCGGTGGCGACGGCGGGGGCGGCGAATGAACGGGGCCGGCGGGCGCGCGTGCTCTCGTCGTACAGGTCTTGTTGCTATCAAACTGCCAACTAATTCTACGACTGCCAACTAATTCTACGTCTTCTTCTCCGGGGCGAATGCTCCCGCCCGTCGCACACTGAAAATTAATGTCGCGCATTATCACAGCCATCATCGCCCTGCCCATTCTCATCGCGTCGATTCTCATCGGCCGTCTCGAACTTCTCTTCGTCGGGCTCGCGGCAGCGGCGATGATGGTCGGGCTTTACGAGTTCTGGATGTTGTCGGCCAAACGCGACGCGAAGGCGCAGCGCGAACTCGGTACGATCTTCGCCGTCGCGCTCCTGACGGCCTTCTATTTCAACGCGCCCGTCACATGGCCGGCGCTCCCGCTGATGATCCTCGTCGCCTTCGTCATCGCCGCGCTCGCGGGCGCGATGCTCAAGGGCGCGCCCTTCGAGCGCATGATCCCGACGACGGGTGCAACCATCGGCGGCGTCTGTTACGTCGTTTTGCTCGGCGGCCATCTCATCGCACTGCGCGCCGGTTTCCCCATGCCGCTCGCGGCGCACCTGCTCTCGTTCTTCTTTCTCGTGCTGATGGGTTCGGACACGGCGGCTTATTACACCGGGCGCGCCTTCGGTCGTCATAAACTCGCGCCCTCGGTCAGCCCGGGGAAGACATGGGAGGGTGCGGCGGGCGGCCTCGCGGCGAGTCTCGGCTTCGCGGTTCTCGCGCACTACTGGTTCTTTCCCGAACTGAGTTTGCGCGCGGCCTTGCCGCTGGCGGCGGCGATGAACGTGCTCGGCGTGGTGGGCGATTTGACGGAAAGCGCGCTCAAGCGCGGGTCGGGCGCGAAGGACGCGGCGCAGATTCTGCCCGGCCACGGCGGCCTGCTCGACCGGCTCGATAGCTTGCTCTTCAACGCGCCGCTCATCTACTATTTCGCCGTCTTCTATTTCGCCGACGCACTCGAACGCGCGCAAATTCCTTGAAACGGCGTCGAACTAATTTCCGACGGAATTCGAACGTCACATGACAACTAAAAAGATTCTGCTCATCGTCGGCGGGGTGGTCGCCGTGCTCGCGCTCGTGGTCACACTCTTTGTCGGCGGCATCCTGTGGATCACTTTCTCGGCCATCGGCAAGAGCGAGGCCGCCCAAACGGCCAGGACATTTTTACAGCAAAACGCGCAACTCAAAAGCGACATTGGCGAAGTGCGCGACTTCGGCTTCTGGGTGACGGGCAACATCAACTCGCAGAACGACGACGGCGTGGCGACGCTCAATCTCAAGGTAGTCGGCGAGCGCAAGACCGTCCCCGCCAGTGTCAACCTGTCTTACCAAAACGGGCGCGAGTGGGTGGTGGTCAAAGCCTCTTATCAGAACGATGCGAAGCAGACCGTCAGCCTGCTCAATCCCTACGAGCGCAACGCGCTTAATCCCAACGGGCGCGACGCGCCCGAGGCCGGAAGAAGCGACACGCTCGAAGTTGGGGCGGGCGGGGCCGCGCCGGGAGACACGGACGGTGCGGGCACTGCGGCGGGCACAGTGGGCGAGGGCGGCTTCGACGAAGAGAGCTTCGCCGCCAACGTCCTGCAATCCGAAGGGACGACGCTCGTCGTCTTCCAATCGCAATACAGCGTGGACAGCCAGGCGCTTGAGAAGACGTTGGAGGAGTTGTCGGGAGTTTATGCCGAGCGCGTGAACCTCGTCCGCTACAACGTGGACGAGCAGCCCGCTCTGCTCAAACGCTTCGAGATCAGGAAGCCGCCGGTTGTCCTGATATACAGGAACGGCGAGGAGCAGGAGCGGCGCGCCGGGGCGATCTCGAAATCGCAACTGGCCGCGCTGCTCGACAGGTATCTGGAAACGGAATGACCAAACGGGGCATCGCGATTTTAGGTTCGACCGGCTCAATCGGCTGCAACACGCTGCGCGTCGTCGACGCCTTCGGCGACGATTTTCAAGTCGTCGCGCTCGCCGCCGGGCGCAACCTCGCCAAGCTCTCGGAACAGTGCGCGCGTTACCGTCCGGAACTCGTCTCGGTCGAGACGGAAGAACTGGCGGCGGAGCTGCGCGCCGCGCTCGGTCGCGCGCGGACGCCCGTGCCGCCGCGCATCCTGTGGGGCGAGGCCGGGCTGGTCGAAGTCGCCACGCACGCGGGCGCGGACTGCATCGTCAGTGCGACGGTGGGCGCGGTGGGTTTCGTGCCGACTTTGCGCGCGCTCGAAGCGGGCAAGCGCGTCGCGCTCGCCAACAAGGAGACGCTCGTCATCGCGGGCGAGTTGATGACGAGGGCGGCGGAAGCTTCGGGCGCGGAACTGTTGCCCGTGGACTCGGAACACAACGCGCTGCACCAATGCCTGCGCGGCGAGCGGCGTGCGGAGGTGCGTCGCCTCATACTCACCGCCTCCGGCGGCCCCTTTCGCACGAAGACGCGCGAAGAGATGGAGCGCGCGAGCGTGGCCGAGGCGATGCGCCACCCGACCTGGGAGATGGGCGCGAAGATCACGATTGATTCCGCCACGCTGATGAACAAGGGGCTGGAAGTGATCGAGGCGCGTTGGCTGTTCGGCTTCGAGGCCGACCGGATAGACGTCGTCGTTCATCCCGAATCAATCGTCCATTCGATGATCGAACTCGTGGACGGCTCGGTCATCGCGCAACTCGGCGTGACGGACATGCGCCACGCCATCCAGTATGCGCTCACCTACCCGGAACGCCGCCCCTGCCAGCTTCCCCCGCTCGACCTGACCCAAATGTCCGCGCTCCGCTTCGAGGCTCCCGACACGGAACGCTTCCCCTGCCTCGCGCTCGCCTATCGCGCCCTGCGCGCGGGCGGCACTTGCCCTGCCGCCCTGAACGCCGCCAACGAGACGGCCGTCGCCGCCTTTCTCGAAGAGCGCATCCGCCTGACCGACATCCCGCGCGTTATCGCACACGTCCTCGACGCACACGTTTCGCGCCCCGTCACAGACCTCGACGCCGTGCTTGAGACCGACCGCGAAGCGCGCCTCGGCGCCTCGGCGGAGATCGAAGCGCTCGTTTCCCTGATCGGCTAGTTTGACGCGGTAAGTTCAAGCCCGTAAACTCTTTCGTGCAACTGTCGGCGCAGGGGTCGCCTCTAAAGGGGCGCGGCGGTGTGGTGATGGCTCTCTCGAAGAAAGACGTTTAAAATATGAGTTTGATCGGTTTGCTGGCATTTATCTTCATTCTCGGCGCGGCCGTCGTGCTGCACGAATTCGGCCACTTCATCGTGGCGAAACTCTTCAAAATGCGCGTCGAGACGTTTTCGGTCGGCTTCGGGCCGCGCCTCTTCGGCAGACGTTTCGGCCCGACCGACTATCGCGTCAGCCTCATCCCACTCGGCGGTTACGTCAAACTCGGCGGCGACGAGTCGAACGCCGCGGTCGAGGGCGAGGGCGAGAGCGACATCCCTGCGAACGAGCGTTTCGACCTGCGCCCGCGCTGGCAAAAATTTCTCGTGATGGTCGCCGGCCCGACGATGAATATTTTGACGGCGCTGACCATCGTCTGGGTAGGCGCGATGATCGGGGGCGTGCCGGTCTCGCCCGCCTCGCCCACCATCCGTTACATCAAGCCGCAGGGCGTGTCGGAAGCGGCGGGCTTGCGCGCCGGCGACCGCGTGCTCGCCTTCAACGGCAAAGAGAATCCTTCCTGGGAACGCATCCTGAACGACGTGCGCCTCTCGCCCGAACAACCTCTGCCGATGACCGTCGAGCGCGGCGGCCAGCGCGTCGATTTGACCATCAAGCCGACGAAATACAAGGAAGAGGGCGAGAGCATCGGCGACATCGATTTCCGCCCCGACTACGGCGAACTGCCCGTGATGATCACACAGGTCGTGGAAGGTTCGCCCGCCGAGCGCGCGGGTTTGCAAGTTAACGACCGGGTGATCGCCATCAACGGCGAACCCGTGCGCGACGAGTTCGACGTGCGCGCCATGATCCAGGCGCACCCGAACGACACGGTGCGTTTGACGATTGAGCGCAGCGGGCAGCGACAGGAGTTCGCGGCGCAGACGAGCGCGGAAGGCAAGATCGGATTCGCGCCCGAATCAGTGCTGCCGCAGCAACGCGTTGGCCCAATCGCCGCGCTCGGTTACGCCTTCGAGCGCAACCTTGAAGTGCTGCGCATGACGGGCGCGGCCTTCGCACAAATCTTTCGCGGGCAGCGTTCGGCGCGCGAATCGCTGTCAGGCCCCATCGGCATCGCGCAGGCTTCGTCGAACGCGGCGACCAAGTTCGGCTGGGCGGGTGTCTTCGCCATGCTCGGCTTCCTCAGTTTGAATCTCGGCATCGTCAACCTCCTGCCGATTCCCGTGCTCGACGGCGGCGCGATCTTCCTGCTCGGCGTCGAAGCCGTGCTCGGCTGGGTCGGTCTGCGCATGTCTATGACCATCCGCGAGCGCATTCAACAGGTGGGCATGGTGATGTTGCTTTTGCTGATGGGCTTCGTCATCACCAACGACATCGTTAAAGTCGCCACGCGCCTGCGCGGTTCGGACGACGATAAACCCGCGGCCACCCAACCGGCCAAATGAGTTTCAAGTTTCAGGTTTCAGGTTTCAAGTCAAAGACCGAAGAACCTCAGACCTGAAACTTGAAACCTGAAACTTGAAACCTTATGCGACAGACGCGAGCGGTTAAAATCGGAAACGTGCGAATCGGCGGCGGCGCGCCGGTCGCCGTGCAGTCCATGACGAAGACGGACACGGCGGACGTCGACGGCACGGTCAGGCAGATCGAAGAGATGATGACGGCGGGCTGCGAGATCGTTCGCCTCGCCGTGCCCGACAAAGACGCGGCCGTCGCGCTCAAAGAGATCAGGCGACGCGTGCCCTCCGTGCCGCTCGTCGCCGACATACACTTCCATTACAAGCTGGCTTTGATGGCGCTCGACGCGGGCGTCGACAAGCTGCGCCTGAATCCCGGCAACATCGGCGCGCATGAGCGCGTGCGCGAGGTGACGCGCGCGGCGCAGGCGCAGGGTGTGCCCATACGCATCGGCGTCAACGGCGGCTCGCTCGAAAAGGATTTGCTCGTCAAGTACGGCACGGCGACGCCGGAAGCGATGGTCGAGTCGGCCTTGCGCCACATACGCATCCTCGAAGATTTGAATTTCGGCGACATCGTCGTCTCGCTCAAAGCCTCGGACGTACATCGCACGGTCGCCGCATACAGGCTCTTGTCGGAGCAGGTTGATTACCCGCTCCATCTCGGCGTGACGGAGGCGGGCACGGCCTTCAGCGGTTCGATCAAATCCAGCATCGGACTCGGCATCCTGCTGCATGAAGGCATCGGCGATACAGTCCGCGTCTCGCTGGCCGCCGAGCCGCACGAAGAGGTGCGCGTGGCGTGGGAGATTCTGAAATCGCTGGAACTGCGCAAGCGCGGCGTGACCGTGGTGGCCTGCCCGACGTGCGGACGGCTCGACGTGGATGACTTCGTCGGCATCGTCACGGAGATCGAACGCCGTCTCGCGCACATCGAGGAGCCGCTGCACCTCTCGATCATGGGCTGCGCGGTCAACGGGCCGGGCGAGGCGCACGATTCTC
Organism: Pyrinomonadaceae bacterium; assembly: GCA_035645855.1. GTDB lineage: Bacteria > Acidobacteriota > Blastocatellia > Pyrinomonadales > Pyrinomonadaceae > JAIVJZ01. The sequence goes on along the minus strand of DASQLU010000066.1, from coordinate 101,620 downwards.
AACTCGGCGTCACCTTCGGGCGCGGCGTCGGCATGATCTACAAAGACGGTAAACCGATGCGGAAAGTGGCGGGCGCGGACATCGTCGAAGCCTTCGTCGCGGAGACCGAAAAACTGGTCGCCGAAGGCGCGGCCGCCAAAGCCTCTGAGACGGCGCAGACGCCGGAACTCGTCACGATCAAGTAAAAGCAGCTTAGCCGCTATGAAAGAGGGCGATGCTCAACGCGCGTTGAGCATCGCCCTCTTTTGTGGAGCATCGCCTTTCTGCGGTGGAACGTCGCCCGCTTTCATTGCAGGCCGTTTCGAGCCGCCGTGCGCCTTACTTTCCCGTGGTGGCCGCCATCGAAAGCAGCAGCGCATCGGTGGCGATGCGACGGTTGATGTTGACGATTAGTTGGCCGCGCAACTCCTGTATGCGCGCCATCCAGTCCGCGGCGTCGCGGCTCCGGAGTCCCGCGCCGAGACGCGCGAGACGCTCGCGTATGTCTTCGTTGACGATTTTGGCCGCAGGGTCGAGCGAGAGCAGCCAGGCGTCGCGGATGAGCGTTTCGAGCAGGTCGAGACGCGGCTCGAATTCATCTTTGCGCTTCGCGTCGCTCCAATCCTCGGCGGCGCGCAGCAAGCTCATCCGATCCGGCCGCCGCGCCGAGAGCGCGTCGAGGATGGAGAGCATCGCCTCGCGCCCTTCGCGATAGGTGTCGAGATTGAGAGAGAGGGCGAGACCGAGCCGCCCACGCGCGACGTGCGCGGCCAGGCGCGCCTCTTCCCCCGCGCGTTTCCTGTTTTTCAACAGGTAAGCTTCGATCTCTTCGGCGGCGAGCGGCGCGAAACGGATCGCCTGGCAGCGCGAGCGGATCGTGATGAGCAGGTTGGCGGGGCGCGCGCTCAGCAGAATTAAGTGCGACGTGGGCGCGACCTCTTCGAGCGTCTTCAGGAGCGCGTTCGAGGCCTGCGGGTTCAGCCGGTCTGCCTCTTCGATGATGAAGATGCGCGCGCGTCCTTCGTGCGGCCGAAAGTTGGTCTCGCGTTCGAGTTCGCGCGCCTGATCGACCTTGATGATGTTTTTCTCAGCCCTCACGAGGCCGACATCCCTGTGCTCGCTCCAGATGATGTGTCTGGCGTCTTCGCTCTTATCAGCGGGAGTGTCCGCGAAATGCGCGATGCGAATGCACGAGGAACATTTGTCGCAGGCTTCGACCCCGACGGGCGCGAGGCAATTGATCGCTTTGGCGAGTTCGAGCGCAAAGAGTTTTTTGCCAATCGCATCTTCGCCCGCGAAGAGAACCGCGCCGGGGACACGCTTACCCGCGAGCATGCGGCGGAGCGTGTCCTTGGCGCGCTGGTTTCCGACGAGTCGATCAAACATATGTGTGGAGTTTGAAGCTAAGGGCGAAAGGCGGGCGGGGAACTTTTCTGCGGGGCATTAGTCGCAGCCCACTGGCCTCTGCTTTCCAGAAACGGGACGACGATTTCAAGCACGCGCGCGTGAATTTCTTCGACCGAAAGGCTCGCATCGACAATGCGCATCCGCTCCGGCTCGGCGGCGGCGATCTGCAAATAGGCCTCGCGCACGCGCGCGTGGAAATTTTCGGCTTCGAGTTCGAGCCGGTCGCTCGGCGCGCCGTCGGCATTCGTCGTGCGCGAGCGCGAGCGTGCGCCGCTCTCGGCGACGGAGAGGTCGAAGAGAAGAGTCAAATCTGGTTTGAGGCCACCAGTGGCAAGCGCGATGACCTGCGCGACCAGCGAAGGCTCGAAACCGCGCCCCGCACCCTGGTAAGCGACCGTGGCATCGGCGTAGCGATCCGAGAGCACCACGCGCCCGGCGGCGAGCGCGGGGTTGAGCAGCATGCGTACATGCTGTGCGCGGTCGGCGGCGTAGAGTAAAAGTTCGGCCAGCGGGTCAACCTGCTCCTGCGCGTCGAGCAGGGCTTCGCGCAGTCGCGCGCCGAGCGGCGTGCCGCCGGGTTCGCGTGTTTGCACCACGTCCATCCCGCGCAGGCGCAGCACGCTCGCCAGCATACGCACCTGTGTGGATTTGCCCGAACCGTCGATGCCTTCAAAAGTGATGAATGCGCCGTTCAAAAAAAGTGAGACTCCGTGGAGTTGTATGGTGAAGCGGGGTGCGAACTCAACCGTCGGAACGGTCTCCGGCGGCGTCGTGGCCGCCCGTTCCATCGCCGGCGGCGTCGAAAGATTGCGCTCCGCGCAATTCGCCGCTGGGGTGACGGCGGGCGTGTGAAATGGTCGAGATCGCGTGTTTGAAGATCAACTGTTCCTGCACGCCGGCTTCCAGCAGCACCGAAAATTTATCGAAGCTTTTGATGCGACCCGTGAGCTTAGCGCCGTTCATCAGGTAGATCGTGACGGGTTCTTTTTCACGCCGCACCGTGTTCAGGAACGCATCCTGAATATTTTGGGGAGAAGGCTTCGTGTCCACTGCAACACTCCACACCGATTAACCAGTAATTATTAGTGTCGTCAGATTACAACACGCTGTCACCCGTGACAAGCAAATGTTGATAAATGTTGACGCACGCTCCTTCAATACGTCCGGCGCGAACTTTTGGTTACAAATATCTGTCGCTCGCCGCATCGGCCGCCGCATGCCGCAACGACTCAGGCCGCGCGCGCAGCGAGCATCTGCTCGACGCGCGCGGCGACGATGCGCTGCACTTCCGGCGAATCGCCGAAGCCCTCGAACCACTCGACGCCCACTTCTCGTCGAAACCAGGTCAACTGGCGTTTCGCGTAATGGCGCACGTCTAGTTTCGTCTGTTCGATTGCGCTCTCGCGCGTGCGCTCGCCGCGTAGAAACTCTACGACGCGGCGATAGCCGTGCGCGCCGAGCGCGTTCGTGGTGGCGGGCACGCCGGCAGCCAGCAGCGCGCGGACTTCCTCGATCAAGCCCGCCTCGAAATGGCGTGCGGCGCGCTCGTCGATGCGCGCATAGAGCGCGGCGCGCGGCGGGGAGAGGGCGAGAACGCGCAGGCGCGCGATTGATGCGGGCGGGTCTGGGCGGGCGGGCTGTTGGAGCGAGAGCGGCGCGCCCGTCTGGAGGCGCACTTCGAGCGCGCGCTGCACGCGCGACCAGTCACGTGGCTGGAGGCGCGCGGCGGCGGGCGGGTCGAGACGGAGCAGTATGCGGTGCAGGTGCTCGGCGCCACGTCTTTCCCTGATGCCCGACAGGCGCGCGCGCAAGGCCGCGTCGGTCGGCGGGCTGGGAAAGAACGGCTGCCTGAGCGCGCGCAGGTAGAAGCCCGTACCGCCGACGAGCAGCGCGAGCCGCCCGCGCGCTTCGATCTCACTGATTCGTGCGAGCGCGGCCTCGGCCCACGCGCCGGCTGTGTAGTTAACGTTGGGCGGTACGAAATCGAGCAGGTGATGCGGCACGCCTCGTCTTTCGGCGAGCGGCACTTTCGCCGTGGCGATCTCGATGCCCCGATACACCTGCACGGAGTCGCAGTTGATGATCTCGCCGTCGAAGCGCAAGGCCAACTCGATGCCGAGGTCGCTTTTGCCCGAAGCCGTCGGGCCGACGACGGCGATGATCGGTCGTGTCGGGGATGGAGGATTCACGCGGCGGAAAAGTAGAGACGGAAAATGAGCACGAGCCAGAGGATCGCGAGCAGGGCGAATGCGCCGACGAGTTGTGCGCGAGAGAGACGCATAATGCTTCGTGAATAGTAAATCGTGAACAGCGAGCGTAAATCGTAAATCGCGAGCAGGGAGAAATCGGGTGTTAGTTATTTGCGATTCACGATTTACGTCTCTTGAACGATTTACAAAAAAAACTCTTCCAGTTGTTCGTCGGTCGGACGGACGAGGGCGCGTTCGCCGCGCGCGTAGACGGGCACGAGGTTTTGTCTCGTCAGCCGGTACATCGCACGCAGCGCGCCGAAGTCTCTCTGCACGTCGCGTTCCATGTAAGCGATGCGGTGTCGCGCGAGCCACGCACGCGCGGCGTCGCAGAGCGGGCAATGCGGGACGACGTAGAGCGTCACGGAGTTTGCGTTCGGTGTCTCCGGCATAGGGTTTGGTGAATAGTTAAAGGTGAATAGAAAATGGTGCATGGTGCATGAAAGAATTTGTTCTCCGGCGCACCGTCTACCTTTCAACCTTCAGGGGCATCCATCAATACATCTTCGTCAGGTCGATTTCGGTGTAATAGTTTTTGAGAATCTGTTCGTAGCCGAGACCGGCGCGCGCCATCCCGTATGCGCCCACCTGGCACATGCCGACGCCGTGACCCCAGCCGCGCCCCGTGAAGGTGAAACTCACGACGCGCCCCACTTCGTCATACTTGCGGTCGATGACGAAGAGTTGTTCGCGCAGGCCGAGGGCGGAACGGATACGCCCGCCGCGCACGTGCGCCGTACCGTTCGTGCCGGTGACTTCGAGGTCGAGCGCGCGGCGCGAGACACCGCGCGCGGCGACGCGCAAGTCAAGCAGCGTGCCGATGCGACCCGTGCGACGCGCGAGCCGACCGGCGACCTCACCCGCGCTGAGCGTGGTCGTCCAGGTCGTGTAGGGCGACACGCGCTCGGCGGACGCGCCCTTCGGCGGCGCATGCAACTCCAGGTAGTCAATCGCGCCGCGCGCGTCCGTGTGGTACGTGACGGGTTCGCCGCCGACGACGTTCAAGGCGCGTGACTGGAACAGCCCTTCGCCGTAGGCGCGGAAGAGATAAGCGTCCGTGGCGAGCGTCATGGCGCGCTCCGGCGACTTACCCGCGCGCAGGACGAACGCGCCGCCGACGGGAGGCCGCGCCGTGGCCTTCTGCAACGCGAACAGGCCGCGCGCTTCGAGCAGGCGGACAAGCGTGTGCATGGCGCGCGCGCGCGACATGGGCTGGCGCGGCCGGAGCGTGGCGTCCGTGTGGAGCGCGAGATGCCCGTCTCGCAGGAGCAGCGCCACGTCCGCACGATGCTGCGCGGGGATGTCGGCGGCGTCGGGGAAGGCAAGGAGATAGTTCACGTCGTCGGCGGCGAGCAGTACGTCGGCGCGGCTCTCGCCGTCGAGCGTCCGCATGAGCGCGGTGGAGAAACCGGGCGGGCGCGTCGCGTCGTTGTTGACGACGCCCGGCGTCGTGCGACGCGCGAGCCGCGCGGCGACTTCGAGCAGGGCGCGCACCTCTTCGGCGGAGACGGCCGAGGCGAGCCATTCGTCGCCAGGCCGTGGCGAGAGGCGCAGGCCGTGGACGGCGAGCAGCGCAAAGTCGCGTGCGCTCCCGGCGTGTTCGGCGGCGCGCAGGGAATTCGGCTCGCGCGTGGTTTGAATGAGCGTCTGCGCGGGCGCGGCGGGCGCGAGGTGCGCGCTGCATTCGCGCCCGCGCAGGTAGGGCACGGCCTCACCGTTGAAGATGTTCTCGGCATGCTCCGTGCGCCCGCCGCAGGTGGAAGTGTAGAGCGCGTTGATCGGCTCGCCGCGATAGGTGGCGATGAGGCCGCGCGTCTCTTCGACGGCGCGCGTGGAGAGCGGGTGCTCGGTGGAGAGTCCGCCGTAAACCTGCGACCGGATCGTCGGCAGGAGATCGAAACCGGCGGCGTTGTACTGGCCGCGATTGCTGACGGCGTAGGTGCGCGCCGCGACGGCCTGCGCCTTGAGGGCTTCGAGCGCGCCGTAGCCGCCGGGCGAAAGCTCGTTCGGCACGACGCCGCGCACGTAATCTTCGAGGCCGAGAACGTTGACGACCGTCAGCGAGCCGTTGAGGTTCGTGAACACTTCGAGCCTGCCGCGAAAGGGTTTTTCGTTGAAGCGCAGGGGCGCGTTCGCCTCTGTCGGCGTGAACGTGACGGGCGCGCGCGAATCCAGGAGCGGCGTCGTGCCGCCCGCGTAGACAACGAGGCCGCGAGCCGCAAGCGACGACGCGCGCGAGGCGAGGCGGATGCCGCCGCCGTTCCGCGCGGAGGAAGAATTTGTAGGAGCGCGTCTCGCGTTTGCCGTGCCGTTGGCATTTGCGGGCGCGCGCGTTGAGAGGGGTTGGCTCGCGCCGGGCGCGGTTGCCGGTCGCCCTGCGTTCAAAGGAATGCGTCCGGCCGTCTCCTGCGTCGCGTCGGCCGCGTTTGTTTGCGCGTTGACGAGGGAGACGGCGGCGACGCCCGCCTCTTCGAGCCGCGTGCGCAGTTCTTCAGCCTCCGCGCGCGGTGTCGGTAGCCCGACGCGCACGCGCCATGTCGCGGCCGTTGCGTCGCGCACGACTTCCGGCGCTTCGCCCGTCAACTCTCTCACCTCGCGCGCGATTGATTCGGCCTGCGCCGCGCTCGTCACGGCCGCGATCTCGACGCGGAACAGGCCGCCCTCCTCGGACGGGCGCGCGGGGAGCGGCGCGAGCATGCGCGGTTCGATGCGTACGCGCGCGACGGAGAGAGGGGAGGGCGCACTCATCTGGCCGGGTTCAAACGGCAGGAGGCTGAGCGTCTGCGCGCTCGTGGAGATGGTGACGGAGCGCGCGCTCGTCGAGAGGCCGATGCGGATCGACGGCTCTGCGTCGAGTCGTTGGACGACGAACTCATCGCGCACGGGTTGGCGCGGCGGCGCGGCGTTAGATGCGGGCGGAGCATCGGAGCCGACGCGGCGCGGGCGCGTCTGCCCCGCGTCGCCCTGCGCCAGCGCGAAAGTCTGCGCGAGCAGCGCGAAAGCGACGTGGAGCGCGATAAACTTAGTCAGGTTGAAAGGACGGACAAACATCTAAAGGTACTTCCCGGACAGCGATTCAACATTCCGAATAGCCGCGCCTTCATACTACTACAACTCGCATGCGGCGGGACGATCAGGCGAAGAACAAATTGTGCAGAAAGCCGAGCGCGCCGCCCGCCAGCACGACCAGCAGCACGTCGAGTTTGAAGCGATACAAAGCGACGAAGGCGGCGACGCTCAAGCCCGCCGCGAACCAGTTCGTCTCACCCGCCAGCCCTTGCGGCCAGATGACGGCCGCGCCGAAGACGAGCGCGAGATTAAGTATGACGCCGACGACGGCCGCCGTGATGCCGGAGAGCGCGCCCGTCAGATTCTTGTTGCCGCGCAGCCGCTCAATGTAGGGCGCGCCGAGGAAGATGAAGATGAAGCAGGGGAGAAAGGTCGTGTAAGTGGTAATCAGCGCGCCCGCGATGGCGCTCGTGGTCTGCCCGAGGCCGTCGGGCGGATGATTCCAGGCGGCCATGAAGCCGACGAATTGCAGCACCATGATGAGCGGCCCGGGCGTGGTCTCGGCCAGCGCGAGGCCGTCCACGGCCTGCGCGTGCGACAGCCACCCGTAAGAGCCGACGGCCGCCTGCGTGACGTAAGCCAGCACGGCGTAAGCTCCGCCAAAGGTGACGAGCGCGGCCTGCGTAAAGAAGAGATACTCATCTGCGTGCAAGCTCCCACGGCCGCCCCACACGCTGATCGCAGCGAACGGCAACACCCAGAGCACAACGCCCACCGAGAGAATTTTGAGCGCACGGCTTTTCGACGGCAGCGTGTGCGTGGGCGGCGGCGCGTCGTCTTCGATCACGAAAGGGGCGGGCTGTGCGGCGACAGGCAGCGCGGCGATAGACAGCGCGGCGTCGGGCTGTGCGGCGGCGGGCTGTGCAGCGTCGGGCTGTGCGGCATCAGGCTGTGCGGCGGCGGGCTGTGTGGCTCCGGGCGAAAGATCGACTTGCCGCGTCTCGCCCCGCGTCTCCTGTTCAGCCGAACGCCGGTCGGCCGTCGTCGTATTGTCCGCCGTCGCCGCGTTCGCCGTTTTCGTGTTTGCGGCGAGGAAGGCCTGCGGCCAGAGGCGCGCGCCGGCGAGTCCGCAGAGACCCGCCGCGAACACGATAACGGGAAAGGGGACGTGCAGGAAAAAGATCGCAATGAACGCCGCGCCCGCGATGAGAAAGTGGACGCGCCGCTTCAGCGCGCGCCCGCCGATCTTCAAGAGCGCCTCCACGACGATTGCCACGACCACCGGCTTGAACCCGGCGAGCACGCCCGCCACGGTGTTGAGCTGGCCGTATTTCGCGTAGACGTAGGAGAGCGCGAGCAGGATGAAGACCGAGGGGATGACGAAGAACGCGCCCGCCACCAGGCCGCCCGCCGTGCGGTGCATGAGCCAGCCGATGTAGATGGCGAGTTGTTGCGCTTCGGGGCCGGGCAGGAGCATGCAGTAGTTGAGCGCGTGCAGGAAACGCTCCTCCGAGAGCCAACGCCTGCGCTCTACCAGTTCGCGGTGCATGATCGCGATCTGCCCCGCCGGGCCGCCGAAAGAGATGAATCCCAGCTTGACCCAGAAACGAAACGCTTCCCCGAACGAGACGCGCCGCGCGGGATCGTGCGCGACCTGCTGTGCGTCGCCAACTGTCGCGGGTAGCCCCTGCGCGCGCGAAGCGAACTCTTTCCCGTCTTTCGTCATGCGATTTCGCAGCCCTCCCCGGCGCGTTCGAGCGCGGCGACGGCGAGCGTATGAAACTGTCGCCTGACGCCGTTGATGTTGACGAAGGGAAGCGTGCGTGTGTGCGTGCGGTTGGTCAAAAGTATAAAGACGCGCTCGCGCGCGGCGTCGATCCAGCAACTCGTGCCGGTGAAGCCGAGATGGCCGAAACTGTCGGGCGAAAGGGCGCCGCCCGCCGTCGAGTCTCTGGTCGAGGCGAGTTGCCAGGCGAAGGAACGCGCTTCGTCGAACTGCGGCGTCATGTTCGTGCTAAAGAGCGCGCAGGTTTCGGGCGCGAGCAGGCGTGTGCGCGTTGCGATGAACTGCTCGGCGAGGGAAAACGTCTCACGCGCATTCGAGAAGAGACCCGCGTGTCCGGCCGCGCCGCCGAGAAAAAAGGCGTTGCCATCATGCACCTCGCCCCAGATCAACTCCTCGCGCCACTCTCCAAGCGCCCCGGCGACGTTCTCCGCGAGCCCCTGCGTTCGCGCTTCCGACAGCACTCCCGTTTGTCCTTCCTTCAACGCCTCCGACAGCGCTTGCGCTTGTCCTTCCTTCAACGCTTCCGACAGCGCTTGTCCGTCCGTTTGCCCTTCAGCCGGCGCTTGTCCCACTGTTCGCTCGCGCGCCTGTTCCTGCGCTTCGCACATGCCGCGCTCGTAGGCATTGCCGCCCAACTCGCACGCGGCTATGCCGGTCAAAAACGCTCGCGTGGGATTGAAGAACGTGCGTTCGAGCGCGAGCGGCCGGAAGATTTCGCGTTGCGCCAGCTCATCCAACTTCGCGCCGCAAATTCGTTCGAGCAGCAGGCCGAGAGTGATGAAACCGAGATCGCTGTAGACGACGCGCGCGCCCGTCTCATATTCAAGACCGGCGGCTGCGATTGTTTCAAGGACGCGCTCGCGGCGATTGCCGGTAGAAATGCGCAGCGGCCGCCAGGCGGGCAGGCCGGACGTGTGCGTCAACAAGTGGCGCACGTTGATGTGAGCAGTCGCCGCGCGCGCAAACTCCGGCAGGTACGCGCCCACCGGGCGCTCCAACTCCAATGCGCCACGCTCGACCAACTGCGCCGCGAGCAGACCCGTCACGAGCGGCTTCGTCAGCGACGCGAGATCGTAGATCGTCTCCATGCCGGCCGCGTGCCTCACGGGTTCGCGCACGGCGAAGCCTTGCGCGCCTGAGAAACAGGCGCGACCGCGTTCGGCGACGAGATAGACGGCGGAAGGGAAGTCGCCCGCCGCGATGCGTTCGGCGAGGAGCGCGTCGATTCGTTCGTCGGGTGTGGGGCAGTTAGAGGTCAACGTGCGGCTCGACGTTTCAGGTGTTGTCGGTCGGGTGGAATGTGGCGCGCGCGGCCAGCGCTGCGTGCAGCCCGGCGTTGGCCGTGTGTGCGTGAATACATTCGAGGACGCGCAGGGCGAGCGCGAGCGCGCGCCGACCGTCCGCGCCGGTGACGGGCGGCGCGACGTGCGCGGCGGCGGCATCGAGAAACGCTTCGATCTCGGCGCGGAGCGGTTCGACATCGGCGATGTCCAGACGACGCAGTTGGACGCCGGGGCGCGCGTTCGCCGGGTCTGGCGGCGGCGCGAGGCTGCTGATCGAAGCGTAACGCGCGGCATAATCGACGGCGACGTAATCGTGCGGCTGGAAGAAACGCATCTTGCGAATCTTCTCCATGCCGACGCGCGAGGCGGTGATATTGGCGACCGCGCCCGTGGCGAATTCGATGCGCGCGTTGGCCGCGTCCACGCGCTCGGTCAGGACGGGAATCCCCACGGCGCGCACGTCCGTCACCTCCACGTCGCTCCCGACAAGCCACTGCACAACGTCGAGGTCATGAATCATCAGGTCGAGCACCACGTCTATGTCGAGCGAGCGCGCGGTGAATTCGCCGACGCGATGAATCTCGAAATAGAGCGGCTGGCGAACGTGCGGGTAGAGCGCGGAGAGCGCGGGGTTGAAGCGTTCGACGTGGCCGACCATGAGCGTCGCGCCCCCTGCGGCGGCGGCGCGCGTCATCCGGTCGGCCTCTTCGAGCGTGTGCGAGATGGGCTTTTCGACGAGCACATGGACGCCCGCTTCGAGCAGGGGGCAGGCGATCTCGGCGTGCGCTTCGGTCGGGACGGCGAGGCTCACGGCATCGACGCGGCCGACGAGGCTGCGCCAGTCGGTCGTCCAGTCGGTTTCGCGTTCGGCGGCGATGCGGCGCGCGGTCGCTTCGTCCGCGTCGCAGACGGCGACGAAACGTGCGCGTCCCTCCGAGGCGAGCGCGGCATGGATGCGCGCGTGCTGGCGTCCGAGGTGGCCTGTGCCGATGGCGGCGGTGCGTAGGTTCATAAGCTGTTAGCTATTAGCTGTTAGCTATGAGTGGTCAACTATCCTTCGGGTGATTCTTAACTTTCGAGCTATCAGTGTTCATCTTAACTTTCGAGCTATCAGTGTTCATGCAGCCGATGCGCGCGTCCAAGCGCGTTTGCTGCTTTGTACATCACGGCTACTTCGTTGATACTCACGCTGTAACACAAAATTCCGGCTCGACGCTTTCAGTTATTAGCCAACAGCTAATAGCTAACAGCTAACAGCTAATTTCCGGTGACTATACTTGCAACCTTCGACGCTTGCCAAGCGCGGCTGGCTTTTGCTGTTGACGGCGACCGCGGTCGTTTACTTTTACGGATTGGGACGCGCGCCGTTGGTCGGCGCGGACGAGCCGCGCTACGCTCAGGTGGCGCGCGAGATGTTCGAGCGCGGCGATGCGGTGACGCCGACGCTCAACGGCCGCACGTGGTTCGAGAAGCCCGCGCTCGTCTACTGGGCGGCGATGGTTAGTTACAAGTTGTTCGGGGTGACGGAGTGGGCGGCGCGCGTCGGCGTCGCGCTGGCCGGTTGGTTGACGGTGTTCCTCGTCGGCTGGATCGCCGGGCGCGTGGAAGAGAGAGAAGACGCGGCGAAGGCCGGTTGGCTGCAACTCTCCGCAGGCGCAGCGACGGCGACGTGCGCGGGGTTGATAGTCTTTTCGCGCGGTGTGAATTTCGACATCTTCGTGACGGCGACCGTGACATGCGCGCTCGCGTTTTTCTTCGCGGCGGAACTCGTTGGAGAGGCGCGAAAAAAACGCATGCTGCTCGCGGGCTTTTACGCGGGGATGGGCGCGGCGTTGCTGGCGAAAGGGCTGATCGGCGTGGTCATCCCGGTCGGCGTTGTGGCCGTCTATTATTTGCTGCGGCGTCGCCGGCCGGACGCGTGGAAGTCCGCCTTCTGGGGACTTTTGATCACGCTCGGCTTGGCCGCGACGTGGTACGCGCCGGTTATCGCGCGGCACGGGTGGGCGTTCGTGGACGAGTTCTTCGTCAAGCACCACTTCGCGCGCTACCTCTCGAACAAGTATCACCACCCGCAGCCGTTCTGGTTCTATCCCGCGATCATCCCGGCGCTCCTGCTGCCGTGGAGCGCGTTCTTCGCAACTGCCCTGGCGCACGCGCGGCGTTGGGATTGGCGCGGGCAGGACAACGAAGACGACGCGCTCGGCAAGCTGCGCTTCTTCGCGCTCGCGTGGATGTTGTTTCCGCTGCTCTTTTTTTCAGCCTCCGGCTCGAAGCTACCGGGTTACATCCTGCCCGCGCTGCCGGGCGCGGCTCTGCTGGCGGGTGAGCGGCTGGCTGGTTTCCTGCGCGGCGAGGGCGGCACCCGCGCGTTGCGTGCGACCGGCGCGTTGATGCTTCTGCTGGCTGCCGCTGGGGCGATATACGAGTTGCGCGTGCTGGAACTGTCGCGCGCCTGCATCGCGCTCGTCGCCGTGCCGGTCTTTGCCGGCGGCGCATACGTCCTTTGCGCGGCGCGGCGGCGCGAGTCGTCCGCGCTCGTCGTCGCCGGCGTGTCATTGCTGACGGTGATGCTGATCGTGAATTGCGCGCTGGAGCGGGTGGCGGCGCGCGAGTCAGTGCGCGACCTGCTACGCGCGGCGGATGAGCGCGGCCATGGCGCGTCGCCAATCTTGAATTTACACACGGTCGAGCGCACGTCGCAATTCTACGCGGCGGGGCGTGTGATTTACGATGAGGCGCGGGGCGAGCCGTGGAAGTTTGAAGGTGCGGGCGAGGTGCTGGACGTGGCGCGGCGCAGGGGCGGGACGCTCCTCGTTATCGTGCCGGAGGAATACGCCGCGCAGTTGCTCACCTTCCAGCCGTTGCAGACAGAAGTGATAGGCGATAACGGCACATTTGTGCTCGTGGCCGCGCGCTCTCGTTGAAGCGTGTCGGGGCTTGCGCGCATCCGGTCTGAAGTATCCGGATCGAAGCATGTTTCGGTTGAAGTGTGATTCGGTTGTAGCGTGGTCGGTTGAAGCGTGGGGCGGCAGTAGCTCATTGCTGCCGTGAATCTTCGCGGAAGGCTTGCGAGAAAAATTCAATCACCAGACGGTCGTAGGTCTCGCCCTGTTCGCCGGTGGCGGAGGAGGCCGTGAAGCCCGTCACGGGCAGATCGACGTGCAGGGCGACGGGCGGCGTCGCGGGAAAGCATTGAGCCAGCGCGCGTGTGGAGTCGCGCAGTTCGCCAGCATCCTGACCGCTGAGGAGCAGCACGCGCCGACCTTGTAGCTGCGCGGCCAGGCGGCACGACAAATCGTTTTCGTAGCGGCCGAGAAAATAGACGCGCGCCGCGCCGCGCACGAACAGGTGGAGCAGGTCGTTGTCGAAGCCCACGCGTTCGTGCGTAGCGTGGCGCAGCAGTCCGTCGGGCGAGGCGGGCACGGAATCGAGGACGAGCGCGCGCACTTGATCCTGTCCCGGCGCGCGCGCGGAGGCGGCCAGCGCGGCATAGGCTCCGAGTTCGACGCCGTAGAGACCGTATCGTTCGCCGACGAGTGCACGCTGCCCCTGTGTCGTCTTGAGGTCGCGCAGGAAAACGACGGCTGCCGCCACGTCGGCCGCTTCGCGCGCGCCGAATGAAGTGTGCGCGGTTTTAGGATTCTCGCCGTGGCCGCGCAGGTCAGGCCAGAGCACCGTGCAGTTGGTGGCTTCGTTGATCTTGATGCCGAGATTGAGGAGCCACGAGCGATCCGCGCCGTAGCGGTGCAGGAGCACGACGGCGGGCGCGCCCTCCGCGCCGCGCAACAGCCAGCCGCGCGCCTCCGTCCCGTCCGTGTTGTTCCAGCGCTCCTCGCTCACGCGCAGACCGCGCGCGCTGTAGGCGGGAAAAGTTTCCGGCGTGACGAGATAGGGGTGCGTGACGGGGCGCGCAATCGTGTGGACGATGAACAACAGCCCCGCGCCCACGCCCAGCACCAGGAGCAGCGCCACCGGCAGCAGCGCTAATAGTAATCTTCGTCCCGGTCTTCTGCGTTGAGACATAGTATCAAGGTCGTAGGTGGTGGTTAACCAATTGTCCCGCGTCAATTATCCGTTGCTCAAAGTGCACGGCTCTTTATTTTTTGCACGGCTCGGTATTGATTCCTTGAGCAACTCGCGTAGCGTGCGACGGGCGACGAACCGCATATGCCCCTGACTATAAACTACCCGCCACGCGCCGCCGACTACTAAGAACCGGCTACTGAAAACCGACTGTTAAGAACCGGCCGTTTTCCCGCGCGCGCGCTCGTAATCCTCCGGCGTGTTGACGTTCAGGAAGAACAGTTCCGGGTCGCCGATGTCGGCCAGCTCGGCGGGCATGACCCAGCGCGTGCGCGCCCGTTGCAACAAAGCGCGCGGGCGTCTCTCGCCCTCCGCGAGCAGTCGCGCGGCGAGTTCGAGGCAAGGCGCGGTCGAATAGATGGCGCACAACGGTTGCGGCCGTCCGTCCGGCTGTCGCGGGACGACCGCATCTAAGTCCGGCGCGCGCAATTCGCCGAGGCGCGCGAATAGCTCGCCCGTCACGAAGGGCAAATCGCAGGAGACGACGGCCGCCCACGGCGCGCGACACGCCGAGAGCGCGGCGTGCAAACCGCCGAGCGCGCCGCAATCGGGATAAATGTCTGCGATCAACGGCAAATTCAATCCGGCGTATTCCGGCCGCACGCCGACAATGCTGACCTCCGGCGCAAACGCGCCGAGAGCGGCGGCGATGCGTGCAATGAAGGTGCGCCCGCTGAGAGTCAGTTGCGCCTTGTTCGCGCCCATGCGACTCGACGCGCCGCCGGCGAGAATGAACCCTTCGGCGTCAGACATGCTTCAGATGATGCGTCGCTGCTGTTCGAGTTGGAAGTGACGCGAACTCTCTTGAGCGTATAACAAAAGGCTTGTGCGGGGTTGATGACGAAGGCATCGCCCGCGAAAATTAACACGCCGCGCGAAGCGGCGGCAAGGCGGAGCGGCCGCGCGGTCGCGGGGATAATACTGATGTTTAGTCCTTTCACAGGGCAAATCACTGAGGAAATATCTTGACAATATGCCTGAGAGTAAATATTTTATCCGCCATTGCTCCTCGCCCTTTTGATTCCTGCCGGCGAAATCTCTTTTCGTGGGCCTCACATCTCCGCCGATGGTTTTATTTGCAGGAGTTATGCAATGACCATTCAAAATCAAAAACCTCTCCTCAACGTTCTGCCCTTCTCCGTCTACTTCAGGCTCGATCATTCGAGAAAACGCGATACCGTCAATTAAATGCCGGTTGAGCCGTCCTTAGATAAGGAACATCCGGCCGCGCCGTCCTCATTTTTTCCCAAAAGCCGGAACGGATGAGTGAAAGTCGAACTTTCCTGATCCCTTGCTCACATTGATGTTCGGGAAACTCGCAGGAGCCGCTCCTACCATCACTCTCTTCACCCAATCCTAAAGGAGGTAGAACATGCCAGATAACCCTGACTGCAAACCGTTCCCACCGATTATCGACGGGACGTCGGGGAGCAGATACAAACTCAACGGCCCGCAGGTCGAACCCGGCGCGGCCTACTGGACGACAGGCCCTTGCGCCATACCCTGCGTCGTGCGCGTCTCGGAACTTCTTCCTTTCACCGACAACCCGAAGAACAGGGAATGCTACTTTCCTCCCTATCCTTCCGATCCGAAAGTTATCAAGAAAGAACTCGCCGAGTTACACCAACTTGAGGCGGATCGGGACAAGCCGCTGCCGGCCGGGACGATCAGTAAATTTTTGCAACTGCGACCACCACCGCTAGGCGCTGTTTATTGTCTCGAACGGGGACAGAAACCGTTGAAGACGCGCGAGGATCAATGCAGGCTCGACAAGCTGGACGAACCGCCCGTCATTGAGACCGGCCGGGAATTAGCCCGTTACTTCGAGGCCGAGACGCCGGGCATCGCACACCGGCAGGCGCTCAACTGCCTGATTACAGAATGTGACCTCTCTCCGCCGCGACAGGCGCGCATCTGGATGGCGCTGGACGTGGCGATTTACAGTGCGCTGCTGGCGGCGTGGTATTACAAATGGGGTAGTGATCGCCCGTGCGTCTCTTATCGTCCGCGCCCGTGGGAAGTGGATAACAGTCTCAAAGTCCTGTACGACAAATGCGTCAACGACACGGGGTGTAAAGACGACGGAAAGAGGCTGTTTCCGAATCCGACGCCCGGCACGCCGAGACACCCGGCGTATCCTTCCGGCCACAGCACCTATGCCGGTGCGGGCAGCGAACTCCTGACCTACTTCTTCCCGGCCGCAAAGGCGGAACTGGACAAACTGGCCGACAATGCCGGGGAGGCGCGCCTGTGGGCCGGGATTCACTGGCGCTCAGACCACGAATGCGGTCAGCAATTAGGCCGTTGCGTGGCGCGTCTGGTCATCTCACAACTCGAAGCAGATGGAGTGCCGAAGCCGATGAAACCCCCAGCACACACACACGCAAACGAGAATAAGCCTGCTCCGAGTAAGGACGAAGTGCGCGTTATGTCTTACGAGGAACGCAGTAAATGTTTGAACCCACCCACCAGGAATCAGTGCTTCGCACAACTCCCGAATTGTGCGGACGGTAAAGCGGACGGTAAAGAAGGCGGCGCGATTCCGAGCGTCCAGCAAGGCGCGCGATAGTCGCAGGCAGGTAAGTGAACAGGTAAGTGAACAGGTAAGTAAGCAGGTAAGTTGAAAAAGCGGTCGGGAGTTTCGCCGGCGGAAAACTCCCGACCGCTTTTCTGTTCACCTTCCGGTGCGAGACGACAGCCCTCGCCTCATAAATTTACCGCGGGTTCCGGCCGCCGCAATTTGCCGCTACCAACCTTTCCCCTACCTTGACCATCTGAGAAAGCGGACGCTATAGTCGCTTTGGTTGTTTCGCCGGTGCGCCGTTTGTGTTGGAAGTCGCGTGCGGCGAAATTCCGGCCTGTAATCAAACATGCTTCCCCCGTTCCAAAAGGTGTTCACTCCAAAAGGGATTCACATGAAAAAATTGTCTCGCCCCGTGCTGGCTTCGGCCTTCGCGCTGATGTTGTTTGCCTTCTCCGTCGCGGCGCAAACTCCGGCCAAAGCGACCGCCGGGAATGTCGCTCCCGGTGACGCGCGCCTGTTTCCGCTGGAAGACGTGCGCGCGGGGATGAAAGCGCGCGCGTGGACGGTGTTTTCGGGGACGGAAGCGCAGGAATTCGGTGTGGACATCATCGGCGTGCTGCCGGGTTTTCCCGCCCCGCGCCAGTCGGCCATCATCGGCCGCCTGACGGGCGCGAATGCCGAGAAGACGGGCGTCTTCGCCGGCATGTCCGGCTCGCCCGTCTACATTGACGGCAAACTCGTCGGCGCGATTGCGTTCAGTTTCCCCTTCTCGAAAGAGCCGATCTGCGGCATCACGCCGATCAAGCAGATGATCGACATCTTCGAGCGGCAGCAGGGAATCGCCCCCCGGAGCGCGGGGCGCACGATGTCTTTCGCCAAGCTCGCCTCGACAGACTGGCAGACCGACTGGCCGAAACCGGCCGTCGCCGCCGGCATGTTCGCCGCGCCCGTCGCGGCCGGCTCGCCCCTGAACGCGCTGCTCGGCCAGACCATCGCCCCCATCGCCACGCCGCTCGTCTTCAGCGGCATCAGCGCGGAAGCCCTCTCGCTCTACGCGCCGCAACTGCAGGCCAACGGATTGATGCCCGTCGCGGGCGTCGGCGGCGCGGCCTCGATCACGCCGATGGGGAAAGTGACTGACAAGACGCTCCCGCCCGGTTCGTCCGTCAGCGTCCAACTCGTGCGCGGCGACTATTCGCTCGCGGCCTTCGGCACGGTCACGTGGCGCGACGGCGAGCGCATCTACGCCTTCGGCCACCCGTTCCTCGGCCTCGGCATCGCCGACATGCCGATGTCCGAGTCCAACGTCGTGACGGTGATTTCGAGCGTCAACAACGGGTTCAAACTCTCTTCGCCGGGTCAGATGGTCGGCGCGATCTCGCAGGATCGCGCTACCGGCATCTACGGTTTGCTCGGCCGCGCGCCCAAGATGATCCCCGTCAAAATCAATTTGCACACCAGCCGCGACCGCACCGAGACGTACACCTACGAAGTGGCGAACGATAAGTTCCTGACGCCGATCCTGCTGAACATCACCATCTTCAGCACCATCGGCTCGACCGAACGCGCCATCGGCGACTCGACCATCTCGCTGCGCGGCCAGATCGACGTGGCCGGGCAGCAGCCCATCCGCCTCGAACGCCGCTTCTCTTCGATGAACGCGGGCGCGCAGACGGCCGCCTCCGTCGCCGTGCCGTTGGCCGCGCTGCTCTCAAGCGGTTTCGACAACATCAACATCGGTCAGATCACCCTCGACATCAACTCGACCGACGAACGCATGTCGGGCACGCTCGACCGCATCTCGCTCGACCGCACCGAGGTCGGCCGTGGCGAGACGGTGGAGGTGCAGGCTTACGTGCGCACCGATTCGGGCAAGCAGTTCGTGCAGCGCATCCCCGTGAAGATTCCGGCCGACGTGCCGCTCGGCCAACTCGTCCTCTTCGTCGGCGACGGCAGCTCGTTGCAACAGGTGTCGGCCGCGCAGAACTTCGTGCCGAAGGATTTGAGCCAGCTCGTCGGCGCGATCAACAAGATCAAGAAGAACGACCGTCTCTACGTTAAACTCTTCCGCGTCACGTCCGGCGCGGTCATCGGCACGCAGGAGATGCCGAATTTGCCGCCATCCGTCATTGCCACGCTCAACAGCGACCGCACCTCCGGCGGCTTCACGCCGACCGCGCTCTCGCCCGTCTCCGAACAGGAACTGCCACCGGCCGAGTTCGTCATCGACGGCCAGCAACTAATTGCCATCAACGTCGTTCGCTGAAGGCGAATTGCGCATGAAGTCGGAAAGAGGCGAGGGCTATCCTGCCCCCGCCTCTTTTCTTTTCTACCCCCGCGCCGGGGATCACTCCGACGTTAAAAGCAAATCGCTTCAGTCGCGGCGCTCGATCACGAACAGGTAACGCTGCTCCGAATCCGGCATCTTCACCGCCGCGAACGTGCGCACGTTGTCGTCGCGCTCCACCAACTCTCCGAGCGCGTTCCCGCTAAAGAGGAGCAGCCGCGCTCCGCGCGGCGACCAGCGGACGAGCCGCGTGTACATCTGCGTGAATCGTTCGAGCGCGCGGCACGTCAGCGCGTCGGCCTCGGGCGTGGGCATCCGCTCGAACCGCTCCGCAACGATTCGCGCGCGATCTGGTAGTTCCAGGCGGCCGAGCGTTTCGCGCAGGAAGACGGCCTTCTTCGTCGAGGCTTCGACGAGCGTCGCGCTGATGTCCGGGCGTGCGACGAGGCACGGGATGATCGGCAGCCCGCCGCCGGTTCCCACGTCGCACACGCGCGCGCCCTGCGGCAGGTAGGCGCAGGCCATGAGCGATTCGAGCACGTGGCGCGTCGCAAACTCGGTGGGCGAACAGGGCGCAACCAGATGCAGCAGCGCGTTCCACTTCAACAGTTGTTCGTAATAATCGCAGAGCCGCGCACGCACGCGCGCGTCGAGTTCGACGCCGTAGCGCGCGGCGTGCGTCTCAAGCGTCTCGCTGAATTCCTGCAAATGCTTCGTCATCGTCGCGCTTACCGGCTGGAATAAATCCCTCTCTCTGGGTTAGCTTAACGGAACTTCAAATTTCATGCACAGGGACGAAAAACAGGGATGAGCGAACGCTTGAGCGCGGAGCACGAACGACTCGGAGAGATCGCCACGCAAATCATCGCGCGTTATGCGCGCAAACTCGACGAGACGCGCGTCTGTTCAGAGGCCACGCCCGGTCAACTCGAAAAGATGTTCGACGAGCCGCTGCCGCGCGAAGGCGCGTCGGCGCACGAGCTGTTCCAACGCTTCGAGCGCGACATCGTGCCGCACGCGATGAACATCCCCAGCCCGCGCTATTACGGTCTCTTCAACCCGACGCCGCTGCCCGTCGCCGTCTGGGCGGACGCGCTCGCGTCGGCCATCAATCAGAACGGCGCGGCCTGGCGCAACTCGCCCTCCGCAAGCGTCGTCGAGGCGCGCGTGCTGCGCTGGCTCTGCGAAATCATAGGCTACGGCGCGGAGAGTTTCGGCACGCTGACGAGCGGCGGGTCGGAGGCGAATTTGATCGCCCTCAAGTGCGCACGCGACCGCGCCGCCGACTTCGTGCGCGACCGCGGCCTGCGCGCCGCGCCTCTGCCGTCGAGCCAATCGGCCGACGACAACGCGCGCCCGCCTGCGACGGCGGGCAACATGATCGTCTATGCGTCTGAGCAGTGCCACTACTCTTTCGTCAAGAGCGTGGATATCCTCGGCCTCGGCCGGGAGAATCTGCGCAAGGTCGCGACCGACGAGCGCTTCCACCTCCGCACGGACGCTTTGCGCCGCGAGATTGAGCGCGATCTGGAGGCGGGCAATCTGCCCGTCTGCATCGCGGGCGCGGCCGGCGCAACTTCCACCGGCATCATCGACCCGCTCGACGAACTCGCGGGCGTCGCCGCCGAATACAAACTCTGGTTTCACGTGGACGGCGCATACGGCGCGACGCTCGCCATGTCGGAAAAATATCGACACCGCCTGCGGGGCATCGAGCGCGCGGACTCCGTCACGATTGACCCGCACAAGTGGATGTTCGTGCCCTTCGCGGCGGGCGCGGTGCTCGTGCGCGAGGGCGGCGACGCGTTGCGCGCCGCGTTCGACATCACGCCCGAATACCTGAGCGAGGAACGCGGCGGCGAAGACGTGCCCTTCGATTTCTTCCGCTACGGGCAACTCGGCACGCGTCGCTTCAACGCGCTCAAAATCTGGTTCGCACTGAAAACGCTCGGCACGCGCGGTTACGCCGAGATCATCGAGCGGCAGTTGGAACTGACGGAATATTTCGCCGCCCGCGCCGCCGCGCTCGAAGACTTCGAGCAGGTCGGCGAAGTCGAGACGGCGGTGTGCTGCCTGCGCTTCGTGCCCGCAGGGATGCGCGGCGCGGCGGGCGCGGAACTCGACGCCCTGCAACGCGAATTGCAGGGGCGCATCGAAAGAAGCGGCGAGGCCTGGTTCTCCACCACCGTGCTCGGCGGGCGGCGCGCGCTGCGCGTCAACGTCAACAGTTTCCTGACGGAGCGGCGTCACATAGATGATCTGTTAGAATTGCTCCGCCGCGAAAGTGTAGAAGTGTTGAAAGCGAGAGAGGCTTTATGAGACTTGCCGGAAATTCGATCCTGAGCGCGTTGCTCTTTTTTCTCCTGTGCCCGCAGCCCGGCGCACATGCGCAGCGGCAGGCGGGCGGCGCACGCGCGCAGCGGCGTGCAGCGGGAGCGCAGGAGGCGCAGCGCAAGTCCGTCGCGCGAACGACGCAGGATACGGCGGGGACGGAAGCGCGTTCCCGTTCGGAGATCAAATCGCGCGCGGAGTTCGACGCCTTCGCACGCGTCAACACCGATGCGGGCTACCCTTTGCCGCACGTCATGTATGTCATCGACCGTAAAGACGGCAACCGGATTTACTACGTCAACTCTAAACGTTATCGCTTTCACAAGGATTTCATCAACGGCACGTACCTCTCGCTGGAACGCGGGCGTGAGTTTTTCGAGAACAATTATCTCAAGCCCAATCGCCGCTTCATCCTCGGCACGCTCGCCTACCAGACGCCGCTCTCGCGCTGGACGTTTGAATTCTGGGAAGGCGACACCATCCCCGCCGAACAGATCAAACTGACGGGCGAGACGATCAATCGCACCTTCTTCGAGCGCGTCGCCTTCAAGCCCAACTCGATCAAGCAGGACGAAGCCTCGGCCGCCATCGAAGGTCTCGCGCGCATCTCCCAGAGCGAGATCGCGCGCGAACAGGAATATCAACCGCTCAACGTGGCGCGGGGCGTGGGGCGCATCCACATCATCAAGAAGCTGGACGAACACGTGGAGATCGGCTTCAACGAAATTCTCGTGCTCGACGATGTGCCGGTGACGTTGCCGCCCGTCGCCGGAATCATCACGAGCCGCCCTTCAACGCCGCTCTCGCACATCAATTTGCTCGCCAAGTCGTGGGGCGTGCCGAACGCATACGTGCGCAACGCCTCGGAATTGTTCAAGGAGTATGACGGCTGGTGGGTGACGTTCGAGACGAAGTCGGGCAAGTATGAGATCAAGCGCGCGGACAAAAGCGCGCTCGACGAACACCTGAAACGTCTCAAGGAACGCAACGACATTATGACGCCGCGCTTCAATCTCGCCGAGCGGCGTCTGCTGGATTTGCGACGCCAGCGCGCGCGCATGGCCGATGCCTACGGCGCGAAGTCGGCCAATCTCGGCGAAGTGGTGGCTGCGCGTCTGCCCGGCATCACCGTGCCGAACGGTTTTACGATCCCGATCTCTTATTACGACGAGTTCATCAAGGCGAACAAGCTCGACGAGCCGATCCTGGAGATGACCGACGAGCACAAGTTCGTACACGACCCGGCCTACCGGCGCGAACGCCTGTCGGCGATGCGCGCGCGCATCGAAGCGGGGAAGATGCAGGAGAGTTTGCGCGCGGGGCTACTCCGCCGCGTGCGCGCGGAGTATCCGGGCAAGGGCTTGTTCGTGCGTAGCTCGACCAACGCGGAAGATTTGCCGAAGTTCAACGGCGCGGGGTTGTATTCGACCGTGCCGAACGTGCGCGACGAGGAGAAGCTCATTGAGGCCGTCAAGACGGTCTGGGCTTCGGTCTGGAATTTCGAGGCCTACGAAGCACGCGAGCGCGCCGGCATCGATCACATGAAAGTTTACCCGGCCGTGCTCATTCAGGAGGGCATCAACGCCGACAGCGCGGGCGTCATGATCACGACCGACCCTTACGACGACTCCAACCCCGAGGGCATCTACATCAGCGCGAAGCGCGGACTCGGCATCAAGGTGGTCGAAGGCAAAAAAATCGCCGAGCAGATCATCTTCCGCCCGCGCTCGCAGGCCGTGCGGGTGCTGACCCGCTCGGACGAAGAAAGCCTGTTGACATTCGACAGCGAGGGCGGCGTCAGGGAAATTCCCATCAGCGGCGAGCGCGCCGTGCTGACCGATGCGACGGTGCGCCGTCTCGCTCGCGCCGCCGCTTCGATCAAACGTCTCTTCGGCGGGCGCGAACAGGACATCGAATGGGTCTTCTACGGCGGGCAGGTCTACATAGTTCAATCGCGCCCGTACATCGCGGGAAGCTGAGTAAGGAGATGGATCGTGAATCGTCAATCGTGAATAGATAAAAACCGACTTCTTCTATTTACGATTCGCGATTCACGATTCACGACTTTGTCATGATGAAACACATGCGAGGTTTTGCGTATCTGTCGACTTTGATGTGCGCGGCTGCGCTGCTATGCGGCGCGTGCGGCCGTGGCGCGACGCCCGTGGCGAACGTGAACGGGGGGACAAACGCCGCCGTCGCGGCCTCGCCGACCAATGCGAACGGCGGCGCGGCAAACGCCGGTGGCGGCGCGCGCGAGTTGGACACGTCGAAGCTCGACGGCGAGATCGTCGCGCTCGAACGACAGGCGGAGAAGAACCCGGACGACGATACGACGCTCGGCGCGCTGGCCGACGCATACGTCCGGCGCGGCCACGCGCTGCACGAAGCGCGACGGTTGACCGATGCACTACAGGATTATCAAAGCGCGCTCAGGTATAGCCCCGACCACGAAGAGGCCAACCTCCGCATCGCCCAGATCACGCAGGAGATCGGCGAGGAGCCGCGCGCCGAGGACGGTAAGCCCGTCGCCGTTCCGGCCAAACCGGGAGCGAGCGAAAATTAATGCGGATTGCGGAATGCGGATTAAAAAACAAGAGACCTCTTTTCGATCCGCTTTGCCTGTCAATCCGAAATCCGCATTCCGCATTCCGCAATCGAGAGGGTTCGTCTATGGCTGAGAGCGTGTTTGTGACAGGGTTGCTTGAGGGTCGCGTCGCGTTTGTGACGGGCGGCGGGACGGGCATCACGGGCGGGGTGGCGCGCGCGCTGTCCGAGGCGGGGGCGCGGGTCGCACTCGTCAGCCGGAAGTTGGAGCATCTGGAGCCGGCGGCCGAGTTGATTCGAGCGGCGGGTGGCGAGGCTCTGGCCGTGGCCTGCGACGTGCGACACGCGGAAGAGGTCGAGCGCGCCGTGGCCGCGACGGTCGAACGATTCGGCCGTCTGGACATCGTGGTCAACGGCGCGGCGGGAAACTTTCTCTGCGCGGCCGAGGAGCTTTCGCCGAACGGCTTCGGCACGGTGGTTGACATCGATCTGAAAGGCACGTTCAACGTCTGCCGCGCCGCGTTCGCCGAGTTGAAGCTCAGCGGCGGGTCGATTTTGAACATCAGCGCGACGCTGCATTACATGGGCACGCCGTTCCAGCTCCACGTTTCGGCGGCGAAGGCGGGCGTAGACGCGCTGACGCAAAACCTCGCCGTCGAGTGGGGACGTTACGGCATCCGCACGAACGCCGTCGCGCCCGGCCCCATCGAAGACACGGAGGGCATGAAGCGACTGCTGCCGCCCGCGCTCAAAGAGAAACTGCAACGACGCATCCCGCTCGGCCGATTCGGCCGGATCAGAGACATCGAGCAGACGGCGGTCTTCCTCTGCTCCGATGCCGCCGCTTTTATCAACGGCGCAATCATCGTCGTTGACGGCGGCCAGTGGCTCGCCGCCAGTAGTCTTTTGGGAAGCGAATAGAAAACAGTAAACCGCGCCTCGTCAGACGTGAATGGTGAAGCAACGAATTTCATCCATTCACGATTGACGATGCACGATTGACAGCCATTTATGCTTGAACTTCAACCGGCCACCTTCGAGGATTTCGAGCGCGAGACGGAGCGGGGCAACGTCGTGCCGGTGGTGCGCCGCGTGCTGGCGGATTTGCAGACGCCGGTCGGAGCGTTTTTGCGTCTCGCGCATGATGCTCGTTATGCGTTTCTGCTCGAATCGGTGGAGGGCGGCGAGCGCGTCGCGCGCTATTCATTTATCGGCGTCGAGCCGGAGATGATCGTTCGCGGGCGCGGGGCGGAGACGTTCGTCGCGCGCCGGGGCGAGGCCGAGGAGCGGCGAGACGTGCGCTTCACGGATTTCCTGCGCGAGCATTTCCGGCGACACAAACTGGCCGAGCGCGATCATCTCGCGCCTTTCGCGGGCGGCGCGGTCGGCTACCTGGCATACGACGCGGTGCACTGGTTCGAGCCGACGCTGGAATCGGCGGGCGCGGAAGCTGATGGCGACGAAGCCGTGCTGATGTTCTTTCGCACCGTGCTCGCTTTTGATCGCGCGCGACAGCAGATCGAAATCAGTTCCGTCGTCTTCACGGAAGAGGCGGGGGGAAATCGCGCGCGCCTGCGCGAGCTCTACGCAGAGGCCGTGAGCCGCACCGAATCCATCGAGCGCGAGTTGGCAGGGAGCGTGCCGGCGCGCGTGGCGGAACACAGGGCGTCGAAGGATTCTCCGCCGCCGCAATTCGCTTCAAACTGGGTGCGCGAGGACTTCGAGCGCGCCGTCGAGACGATCAAGGAACACATCGCGGCGGGCGACTGTTATCAGGCCGTGCTGTCGCAACGTTTCACCGCGAAGGTCTCAGCTTCGCCGCTCGAAATTTATCGCGCCCTGCGCGCGACGAACCCCTCGCCCTACATGTACTTCCTGCGGCTCGGCGAGCAATCAATCGTCGGCGCGTCGCCGGAGATGCTCGTGCGTTGTCGCGGCGCGGAACTTGAATACCGGCCGATTGCCGGCACGCGCCCGCGCGGCGCGAACGAGGCGGAAGACGCGCGGCTCGGCGAGGAGTTGCGCGCCGACGAGAAGGAGGTGGCCGAACACCTGATGCTGGTCGATCTCGGTCGCAACGACCTCGGCCGCGTCGCCGCGTTCGGCTCGGTCACGGTCAGGGAATTGATGACCGTCGAACGATACTCGCACGTGCAACACCTGGTGACGAGTTTGTCCGCGCGTCTCAGAGACGGCGCGGACTGTTTCGACGCGTTGGCCTCGTGCTTCCCGGCCGGGACGGTGACGGGCGCGCCCAAAGTACGCGCAATGCAGATCATCGGCGCGCTCGAACCGGCCAATCGCGGCCTCTACGCGGGCGCGGTGCTCTACCTCGACTACGCGGGCAACCTCGATTCCTGCATCGCCATACGCACGGCGCGCATCAGCGACGGGCGCGTGGAAGTGCAGGCCGGGGCGGGCGTCGTGGCCGATTCCGTGCCAGCACGTGAATACGAAGAGACGGTCAACAAAGCACGCGCGATGCTCCGCGCCATCGAAATGGCCGAACGCGGCCTGTGAATATGCTTGATGGAGAGGAATCGATTTAATAATCAGTAGCGATCACTCCATCATCTAATCAATAA
Organism: Pyrinomonadaceae bacterium; assembly: GCA_035645855.1. GTDB lineage: Bacteria > Acidobacteriota > Blastocatellia > Pyrinomonadales > Pyrinomonadaceae > JAIVJZ01. The sequence goes on along the minus strand of DASQLU010000066.1, from coordinate 75,550 downwards.
ACCGATGAACCAATGAACCGATGAATCAATTCTTCTCCGTTCCTTTTGGTAACTTGAGATCGTGGGGCGAACTGGCGATGCGTGGTAAACGTTCCTTAAGACTGACGATGCTCGGCGCGGTTGCGCTCGCGCTGCTGGCCGCGTGCGGCGGTTGCCAGCGACAGCCGAGCGAGAAGGTGAGTCCGGAGACGGCGCGGCGCGAGTTGGCGCTGCGCGGCATTGATTTCAAAGAGGCGGATTTCGTCAGGCATGCGGGCGAGGGCGATGCCTGGGCGGTCAAACTTTTTCTCGCCGCCGGGATGAGCCCGGACGTGCGCGACGAGCGCGGTGAGCGGCCGCTCACGGCCGCCGTCAGCAAGTCGAAAAAAAATATCGTCAAGCTCCTGCTCGAACGCAACGCCGATCCGAACGTGCTCGACCGCGAAGGGAAGACGCCTCTGATTCGCGCCGCGAAGGATGGGGACGTGGAACTCGTGCGCGCGCTGCTCGACCGGCGCGCCGACGTGAACATGCCCGGCCTTGATAAATTCACGCCCTTCGTTTACGCGCTCAACCTCCCGGACACGCAGACCGCGCAACTCCTGCTGGAACGCGGCGCGGACATCAACGCGACGGACGAATCGGGCGGCACGCCCCTCTCCTGGGCGGTCTTCTACGGGCACACAACGCTCGTCGAGACATTGCTCGCCAAAGGCGTAGACCCGAACACCGTCAACAAGGTCGGCGGCACGCCGCTGATGATCGCCGCCGCAAAAGGCAACGCGGCGCTCGTCAACCTGCTGCTGAAAAGCGGCGCCAGGCCGAATCTCAAAGACAAGCGCGGCCGCACCGCGCGACAGTTCGCGCTCGACAATTATCACCAGGAGGTGGCAGATTTGCTGGCGGCGAAGAGTTAGACTGTAGACGGTGGTCAAGTTTTTTTTGCCCCCGGTCAGTAGTCAGTTGCATGTATGTCTCAGGCCGATAACTCAGGGCCGGATTAAACAATGGTCGATGGATAGCTACAACGGACTACTGACAACGGACTACTGACGTAGAACGGATTCCTTATGATCTTCGTGATAGACAACTACGATTCGTTCACCTACAACCTCGTGCAATATCTGGGCGAGTTGGGCGCGGAGCTGGTCGTGCGTCGAAATGACGAGGTCACGTTGGAAGAGATCGAGCATGAGTTTCGCCCCGATCAGATATTGATCTCGCCCGGCCCCGGCGAGCCGAAGGACGCCGGCATCACTTCGGCGGCCATCAGGCATTTCGCGGGGCGCGTGCCCGTCTTCGGCGTCTGCCTGGGGCATCAGGCCATCGGCGAAGTTTACGGCGGGCGGGTCGTGCGCGCGCCGCTACCTGTCCACGGTAAACCGGCCGAGATCGAGCACGACGGCCGTACAGTCTTCAAGGGGCTGCCGCAGGGATTTAAGGCCGGACGCTATCATTCGCTCGTTGTCGAGCGCGCCACGCTCCCCGCGTGTCTCGAAGTCTCAGCGACGACGGCGGACGGTTTGATCATGGGCTTGCGCCATCGCGAATTGAACGTCGAGGGCGTGCAGTTTCATCCCGAATCAATTTTGACCACGGAAGGGAAGCGGCTGCTCGCGAATTTCCTTAATGGTTAGTTTTCAGTAATCAGTAATCAGTTGTTTGCCGCCTCGTTGAGTTGACCGGCAAGGATTCGCTTGACGCATTGTAAATAACTGAAAACTGAAAACTGATTACTGAAAACTGTTAGAAGCATTATGACCGACAAACGACCACCCGGGCTTTTGCCGATGCCCGCGCGCAGAGACGAACCCGCGGCGGGCGCGCCCCTGCGCGCGTTGTTGCTGCGCCTGATGCGCGGCGAAAATTTGACGCGCGCGGACGCGGCCTCGCTGCTCGACGCCCTGCTCGATGAGCGCGCGACGGACGCGCAGATCGCGGGCGCGCTCGTCGCGCTGGCGTTGAAGGGCGAGACGGTCGAAGAATTGACTGGGATGGCCGGGGCGATGCGCGCGCGCGCCGTGCGCATCTCGACGTCGCATGAGCGTTTCATAGACACGGCCGGCACGGGTTCGAGCGCGGCGAAGACCTTCAACGTCTCGACCGCCGCCGCCTTCGTGATCGCGGGCGCGGGATTGCCCGTGGCGAAGCACGGCAGCCGCGCCGCCACGAGCCGTTCGGGCAGCGCGGACGTTTTGCACGCGCTCGGCGTGGGCGTCTCGGCCGCGCCCGCCGTGTCGCAGAGATGTCTGGACGAGATCGGCATCTGTTTCATGTTCGCGCCTCTATACCATGGCGCGACGGCGCGCGTCGCGGGCGTGCGCCGCGAGCTTGGCGTGCACACCACTTTCAATCTCCTCGGACCGCTGACGAACCCGGCCGGCGCGCCCCGGCAGATCATCGGCGTCTGGCACGCATCGCTCGTCGAGCCCCTGGCGCGCACGCTCGCCGCCCTCGGCACGGAGCGCGCGTGGGTCGTCCACGGCCGCGACGGTCTGGACGAGATCACCGTCAGCGACCAGACCCTCGTGGCCGAAGCCATGGACGGCGAGGTGAATACTTTCGAGACTACGCCCGAAGACTTCGGCCTCGCCCGCGCGACCCTCGAAGAGTTGCGCGGCGGCGACGCGGAGATGAACGCCGCGATCATCCGCGCCGTGCTCACGGGCGAACGGCGCGATGCGGCGCGCGCGCTCGTCGTCGCCAATGCAGCGGGCGCGCTCTACGTCGGCGGCGCGGCGTCGAGTCTGCGCGATGCCGCCGCGCTCGCCGCCGACAGCATCGACGACGGCCGGGCGCTCGATAAACTACGGCAACTCGCGGAAGCGACCAACGCATGAACGCATGACGGACACGCCTGACTTCCTCACACGCATCATCGAACAAAAGCGCGTCAGGCTGGCGCACGCAAAGAGCCTGCGGTCGCTCGCGGCCGTGCGCGCGGAGGCTTTGAGCGTGCGCGAAGCGCAGGGCTGCCGCTCTCACGCGCTGCGAGCCGCGCTCGCACGCGAGCAGGGCTACAACGTCATCGCCGAAATCAAACGCGCCTCGCCGTCGCTCGGCGACATCCGCCGCGACGCCGCGCCCGCGGATGTCGCGCTCCGTTACGAGACCGGGGGCGCGGCCGCGATCTCCGTCCTCACCGAGGAGGATCATTTCAAGGGAGCGCTCGAAGATTTGCAGGCGGTGCGCGCCGCCACACGGCTGCCGCTGCTACGCAAGGATTTCATCTTTGAGGAATGGCAACTCTACGAGGCTGCCGCCGCGCGCGCAGATGCGCTGCTGCTCATCGTCGCCGCGCTCGACGATGCGACGCTCGCGCGGCTGCGCCAAATCACCGAAGACGAACTCGGCATGGACGCGCTGGTCGAAGTTCACACGCTTGAAGAGTTGCGCCGCGCGGCCGGATGCGGCGCGAACATCATCGGCGTCAACAATCGCAATTTGCACACTTTCGCCGTGTCGCTCGAAACTTCCGTTGAATTGATCGACGCCGCGCCGCCGGGCGCGCTCCTCGTCAGCGAAAGCGGACTGCGCACGCACGCAGATTTGCGCCGCCTCAAGTCGCTCGGCTATCACGGCTTTCTCATCGGTGAGACCCTGATGCGCGCGGGCGATCCGTCGCGTGCGTTGCGCGAGTTGTTGTCGGAACAGACTGCGGACGGGTGAGCGCGAGTGTTTGCGCGTTGCGGAATGCGTGTGCGCGCGAGCGTTCAAGCGGGCACGCGAAACACGACTTTTCAAATTTCAACTGCGAGCGTTCGATTGAGGTTTCACCCGTGGAATTGTGTTTGCGGGTACAATTGTAAAAGGTCTCAATTGTGAGAGGCGGTCGCCCGGAAACGTTATGGTGAAAGTCAAAGTCTGCGGCATTACGAACCGTGAGGATGCGCTGGCGGCGGTCGAAGCCGGGGCGGACGCGCTCGGCTTCAACTTTTATGCGCGCAGCCCGCGCTGCATCGCCCCGGCGGAGGCGCGTATGATCATCTCGGAGTTGCCGCAGACGATGCTGTGCGTCGGCGTGTTCGTCAACGAAGACAGCGCGGCGACGGTGGCGCGCAAGGCTCTGGAGGCAGGCGTGTCGGCGGTGCAGTTGCACGGCGAAGAGTCGCCGGAGTATTGCGGCGCGCTCGGTGGGCGCGAAGTGATTAAAGCGCTGAGGGTGGGGAAAGATTTCGCGCCGGAAGAGGCGGCGCGCTACCCCGCGGGGTCTATCCTGCTCGACGCTTACAACGCACACGCGCACGGAGGCACGGGCGAAACATTCGACTGGACGGTCGCGCGACGGACGCGCGAACTGGTGGCGCAGTTGTATCTCGCGGGCGGACTCACGCCGGAGAACGTCGCCGGGGCGATTGCCGCAGTCTTGCCTTACGCGGTTGACGTGTGCAGCGGCGTGGAGCACGCGCCCGGCCGCAAGGACGCCGCGCGCGTGCGCGCTTTCATCGCGGCGGTGCGCGCGTGCGAGAAAAAGCCTTGACGTCGAGCCGCGCAGTTAAGGTATGCTGTCGGCGTAACGTTTGTGAGAAGCGCGCCGCGCCGCAAGAGAGTTCGTCCGGCGTGAATGCGCGATTCAGAGACAAGCCCCGATCCTCCTGCTTGGCTATTCAATAAACAGAACTTGCCCTTCAAAGAAAATCATGAGCGCAGGAATCGCGCGAGAGTTTAGCGAACAGGCGAACTCGCGCGAGCAGGGGCGCGTGCTCGTCGTGACGGACGAGCCGCAACGCGCCGCTTCGCTCGATGCGTTGACCCGCGCCGGCCTGGCCGTCGTCGGCGTCGCGAGTGGCGCGGCGGCCATCGTCTCGTTGCGAAAGTCGCGCCCGCACGTCGTCGTCCTCGACACGAACCTCAAGGGCATCAGCGCCGACGAATTGACACGCCACATTGTGCGCGAGCAGGAGGGCGTGCCCCTCATCCTCTTCGGCGACACGGAGGCCACAGCTACGCGCCGCCACGCGACCATCGCGGCCGGGGCGTTCGACTATTTCCAACTGCCCATGGAAGTCTCGCTGCTGCTCGCGCGCGCAGAGCAACTCGTCAAACTCAAACGCGAGTTGGATCGGCTGCGCGCCGAGGCCGACCGCGACTACCTGACCGGACTCGCCAACCGCCGCCGCTTCCGCACCGCGCTCGGACAGGAACTCGAACGCTGGCGGCGTTACCGCGTCTCCTGCTCTCTCCTTCTCGTGGACATTGATTTCCTCAAACGCGTCAACGACACGCACGGCCATTCGGCGGGCGACACGGTGATCCGCCACGTCTCCGCCGCGCTCACGGAACTCTCGCGCGACAACGACACGGCCGCGCGCCTGGGCGGCGAGGAGTTCGCGCTCCTGCTGGCGGGTGCAACCGAGGCGAGCGCGCTGGCCGCCGCTGAGCGTCTGCGGGAAGCCGTCTCGGCACACGAAGTGGAGAACGTCGGCTGCGTCACGGTCAGCATCGGCGTCGCGTCCTGCCCGTCGCAGGCCACCTCCGAGCGCACGCTCTACGCCGCCTGCGACGCCGCCCTCTACCGCGCCAAAGGCGAAGGGCGCAACCGCTCGACTCTCGCGCCCACCCTCAGTTCAAACGCCGCCCCGGTGTTATAATCTCCGGACACCGTTAAAAGCAGTGAGCCGTTAGACAACAGGCTGAGCACTGAGACAGAGATGGAATACGTAAGAGCTTTGTCCGTCCACTTCGCCGCGCTCTTTTTACTGTTCATGGGGGTAATGGGATCGATCTCGGCCGCCTTCGGCAACATCTCCTTCGAGACTGAGAGGTCTTTCTTCAGCATCGAGGCTGTAAGAGTGGGGCGGATACGAAACGGGTTTCTGGCGATCTTATCTCTGGTCGCAGGCGGCGCAATCATGGCGCTGGCGGTGCGCGAGTTCCGCCCGCCCTCTTACGCGTTGCTGGGCTCCGGCAGTTTAATGCTGGTAGCTCTCGTGGTGTTGATGTTCAAGGCGACGCTCAGGAGCGTCGAGGCGATGGAGTCCGTGGCGGGGAAGGGGGCAATATGGCTGGTGAATGGAATTATCTTAGGTCTGCTGCTGATGGCGGTATTCTACGTGGGCCAGTATTTATGGCGTGCCTTCGTAGGCGGGTACTGGCAACGACATGTCTTTTCATCAGTGACCTAATTGCTGTCGGTCAACCGGCCGTGAGCTAAAACGTTTACCGTTGTCGCGCGAAGCCAAGGCAGATACGGCGCGGCGACTAAAGGGACGCCCCGCGCGTTCTCCGCGACTCTGCGACGTGTGAGTTCCGCCCCGCTATAATCTTATGTCCGAAAATTTTCTTACCAAACCCGACGAACAAGGCCACTGGGGCGTGTATGGCGGCCGCTACGTGCCGGAGACGTTGATGGCTCCGCTCGAAGAGTTGAACGCGGCTTACGCGGCCGTGCGTGACGACGAGACGTTTCAGGCCGAGTATGCAGCCCTGCTGCGCGATTTCTCCGGCCGCCCGACGCCGCTGCACTTCGCCGCGCGCCTGACCGCGCTCGCAGGCGGCGCGCGCATCTTCCTCAAACGCGAAGACCTCTCGCACACGGGGTCGCACAAGATCAACAACGCGCTCGGACAAGTGCTGCTCGCGCGGCGCATGGGCAAGCGGCGCATCATCGCCGAGACGGGCGCGGGGCAGCACGGCGTGGCGACGGCCACGGTCTGCGCGCTCTTCGGCCTGCAATGCGTCGTCTACATGGGCGCGGAGGACGTGCGGCGGCAACGCCTGAACGTCTTCCGCATGGAATTGCTCGGCGCGGAGGTGCGCGAGGTAGACGCGGGCGCGCGCACTCTGAAAGACGCCATCAACGAAGCCCTGCGCGACTGGGTGACGAACGTGGCCGACACTTACTACCTGCTCGGCAGCGCGCTCGGGCCGCACCCTTACCCGCTCATGGTGCGCGATTTTCAGAGCGTCATCGGGCGCGAGGCGCGCGCGCAGTTCACCGCGCGCGAGGGCGGCCTTCTGCCGTCTGCGCTCGTCGCCTGCGTCGGCGGCGGTTCGAACTCCATCGGGCTGTTCCACCCGTTTCTCGGAGATTCGGGCGTCCGCATGTTCGGCGTCGAGGCAGGCGGGAGCGGCGATGGTCTCGGCGAACACGCCGCGCGTTTCAACGAGCGGGGCGGCGGGCGGCCGGGCGTGTTGCAGGGCACGATGAGTTACGTCCTGCAGGACGAGCACGGGCAGATCGCCGCGACGCATTCTATTTCGGCCGGACTCGATTATCCGTCTATCGGGCCGGAGCACGCCTTTTTGCACGACGCGGGGCGTGTCGTCTACGTCTCCGCATTGGACGCGGACGCGCTCGCGGCCTTCCGCACGTTGTCCGAGCAGGAAGGCATCATCCCGGCGTTGGAATCCGCGCACGCCGTCGCCTACGCCCTGAAGCTGGCGCGCGAGTTGAAGCCGGAGCAGACGATCCTCGTGAATTTGTCGGGGCGCGGCGACAAGGACGTGCAGAGCGTGGCCGACGCAAACCGGCCGGAGACGGAGAACACCTCCGAGCGCGCGCACGGCGAGACGGTGGAAGGGGTGGAACTGCCTTGAGTCGCATCGCGGAAACTTTCGCGCGCCTGAGAGCGCAGCAGCGGCGTGGCTTCGTCCCGTTCATCACGGCCGGCGACCCGACGCCGGAAGCGACACGCGCATTGATTGTGGAACTTGCGCGCGCCGGGGCAAGCGTCATCGAACTCGGCGTGCCCTTCAGCGACCCGATGGCCGACGGGCCGGTCATCCAGCGCGCGTCGGAGCGCGCTCTGCGACAGAGCGTGGGCGTCGCCGAGGTGTTGGCGTTGATCGCGGACGCGCGCCGCGAGACGGACGTGCCCATCGTGCTGTTCAGTTATTACAACCCCCTGCTGCAATTCGGCGCGGAGCGCCTGTGCGCGGAAGCTCGGCGTGTTGGCGTGGACGGCATGCTCGTCACCGACCTCGCACCCGAAGAGGCCTCGGAGTTTGCCGCGACGCTCCGCGCGCACGAACTCGACCTTATCTTCCTCGTCGCCCCGACTTCGACCGACGAACGCCTGCGCCGCATCGCCGCACGCGCGAGCGGTTTCATTTACGCCGTCTCGCGCGCGGGCGTGACCGGCGTCCAGAGCGCGCTGAGCGTGGAGGCCGAGCGGCTCGTAGGGCGCGTGCGCGAGGTCTCGGATTTGCCGGTCGCCGTCGGGTTCGGCATCTCGACACGCGCGCAGGTGGCGGATGTGTGGCGTTACGCGGACGCCGCCGTGGTCGGCTCGGCCATCGTCGCCGAGATCGAAAAACAAGATGACGCGCCCGACCTCATCGTGCACGTCGGCCGTTTCGCGCGCGCCCTGTTGCCGTCCTGAATCGCGCCACTGAAAATCTACGCACCGTGCTCGACTTGGGCGCGCTCGTTGGCGTATCCTAACGCCGCGTTGATGCCCGGAGACGCCGATGCGTGGCGGAAAAATCACGTGGCGTTCGGGTTGCGAAAATCCCACTTACAGTGAAAATAAGTTTGTTGCATACGTGAAACAGTGTTCCATTCTTGCGTTGTTTGTGCTATACTGCCTTCCGGTTCGCTGGTCGGACGCACAAATTAAAGGTGAGAAGAGGGGACAGAAAGAGTGATTACCACAATGGCTGATAGCAAACAGGGCGAGCGCGGCAAGGCTGTTGAGGCGGCGCTGCTCAATATCGAGAAGAAATTCGGCAAGGGATCGATCATGCGTCTCGGCGAGCGCGAAGTCGCGGACATACTGGCGATCTCGACGACCGCGCTCAGTATTGACGCGGCCATCGGCATCGGCGGCGTCCCGCGCGGGCGCGTCGTGGAAATTTACGGCCCGGAGTCTTCCGGCAAGACCACGCTCGCGCTGCACATCGTGTCGGAAGCGCAGCGCGTCGGCGGCGTCGCGGCCTACATCGACGCCGAGCACGCGATGGATGCGGAATATGCCGGGAAGCTCGGCGTGAACATCGACGACCTGTTGATCTCGCAGCCGGATTCGGGCGAGCAGGCGTTGGAAATTTGCGAGGCGCTCGTGCGCTCGAACGGCGTGGATGTGATCGTCATCGACTCTGTGGCGGCGCTCGTGCCGCGCGCGGAATTGGACGGCGAGATGGGCGACAGCCTGCCGGGCTTGCAGGCGCGCCTGATGTCGCAGGCCTTGCGTAAACTGACGGCCATCGTCTCTTCGTCGAACACGACCCTCATCTTCATCAACCAGATTCGCGAGAAGATCGGCGTCATGTTCGGCTCGCCTGAGACGACGACGGGCGGCCGCGCGCTGAAGTTCTATTCCTCGCTTCGTCTCGACATCCGCCGCATCGGCGCGATCAAGGACGGCGACCGCGTGGTGGGCAACCGCACGAAGGTCAAGGTGGTGAAGAACAAGGTTGCGCCGCCGTTCCGCGAGTGCGAGTTCGACATCATGTACGGCGAAGGTATCTCGCGCGAGGGCGATTTGATCGACCTCGGCGTGTTGCACAAGATCGTGGACAAGTCGGGCGCGTGGTTCTCCTACAAGGGCGAGCGGCTCGGACAGGGGCGCGACAACTCGAAGCAGACCTTGAAGGACAACCTGGAACTGCGCGGGCGGATCGAGAGCGAAGTGCGCGCCGCGCTCGGCATCCCCGTCAGCGAGACGGCGGACGAGAAAGCCGAGAAGGCGGAAGCAGCCGCCAAGTCCAAAAAGGCCGAATCGGCCGCGAGCAACTAAAAGTTAAGTTCGCGCGCGACGTTGAACCCAAGCCGCCGCCGGGTCGTCTTCACCTACACGTGAGACCACCCGGCGGCGGCTCGGCTTTTATCTCTTTACAGCGCGGAGGCCTCAAAGCATAATCGTTGCCGCCCGGACGCGAGCCACTGCACACATGAACAATTCCATACTCATCAAGGGCGGCACGATTATCACTCTGGACGCCGACGACCGTATCCTGTCGGGCGACGTGTTGATACGCGACGGCCGGATCGTGTCCGTCGGCGAGACGAACGGGGAGGCGGACGAGGTGATCGATGCGCGCGGCGCGGTCGTCCTCCCCGGCTTCGTGCAGACGCACATACACCTCTGCCAGACGCTCTTTCGCGGCGCGGCCGACGACCTGCCATTGATCGATTGGCTGAAGCGGCGCGTCTGGCCGTTGGAGGCCGCGCACACGCCAGCCTCGCTGCGTGCTTCGGCGCGCCTCGGCATCGCCGAGATGATCAAGGGCGGCACGACCTGCGCGCTCACGATGGAGACGGTCAGACACACGACCGAAGTTTTTCGCGTGGTCGAAGAGACGGGCTTTCGCGCCACCGTCGGCAAGTGCATGATGGACGGGGGCGACGACGTGCCGGCGGAACTTTTCGAGCGGACGGACGACTCCGTGCGCGAATCGCTCGCGCTCATCGAAGAGTGGCACGGGCGCGCGGGGGGACGCATCCGCGCCTGTTTCGCGCCGCGCTTCGCCGTGAGTTGCACGCGCACGCTGCTCGAACAGGTCGCAAATCTATCGCGCGAGCGCGGCGTGCTCGTCCACACGCACGCTTCAGAGAACCGCACGGAGATCGAGATGGTCGAACGCGCCACCGGCCAGCGCAACATCGAATATCTCTCTTCACTCGGCCTCACCGCGCCGCACGTCGCGCTCGCACATTGCGTCCACCTGAATACGGACGAACTCGACATCCTCGCGCGCACCGGCACGCACGTTTTGCATTGTCCCTCTTCAAACCTCAAACTCGGTTCGGGCGTCGCCCCCATCATGGAACTGCTCGCGCGCGGTGTCTCCGTCTCGCTCGGCGCGGACGGCGCGCCCTGCAACAATCGCCTCGACATGTTCACGGAGATGCGCGCCGCCGCGCTGCTGCAAAAGGTGACGCACGGAGCGGACGCGCTGCCCGCCCGTAGGGTTTTGCGCATGGCGACGATTGACGGCGCGCGCGCTCTCGGACTTGAGCGGGAGACGGGCAGCCTGGAGCCGGGCAAACGCGCCGATTGTATCGTCGTCGCGCTCGAACAACTGCACCTCACGCCGCGCCCCGACATAGTTTCCGCCATCGTCTACGCGGCGCAAGCCGCCGACGTGCGGTCGGTCGTCATAGACGGCCGCATCGTCATGCGCGAAAGGGAACTGTTGACCATGAGCGAGCGGGAAGTGATTGACGAAGCCGTCGAGCAGGCGCAACAACTGTTTCAACGAGCGCGACTCGACGGAGAGATTTGAAACTAAACAGTTGCGCGCGCCGGCCAGTAAGCGCAAGCGGCGCTCGGTTGTCGTTAAATGAGAGGGGCGAGTCTGTATATGGTCTCAAAAGAAGTGTGGCTGAAGCAGAAGTTACCCTCCGGCAAGGCGCTTGAATACGGGATGCCGCGCGGACTGAGGTTGCTGCTCGATGCCTTCAGGCTGGAGGGGTTGGCCGACGGCGAACCGCTCCAACGCTGGCCTGACCTGACGGGCGCGGGCAACGACGGCGTCACGGCCGACGCGGCCGAACGTCTGACTTATCACGCGGCCGAGTGGGAAGACGGGCTGCCCTACGTGTCCGCGGACGATCCTACCAGGCGCATGAACGTCAGAGTCCCCACAGGCACGCAACGGACGTTCTTCGTCGTCGCACGCCAGCAGTCGCCCTTCCCCTTCGCCTACCTGCTGAAGTTCAACGTGAACAATCACATGTTTTCAGGCCCGCATCCGGGGCTCGGCTGGGGTTGGTATAAGAAGGCGGGCGAGCAGGGGACGCGGCCGTTCGGCTATTGCCTGGAATGGACAGTTCTCACCATGCGCCAGAATGCGGCCGACAGCATCACGTTCTTCGTGGACGGCGAGGCGGTCGAAACCATCACGCCTGCGGAGTCGCCTGCATCCTTCACGGAATTTACACTGGGGCCGGGGGCGGGTCGCGTGCGACAGGTCTGCATGTACGACCGCGCGCTGTCAGACGCGGAGGTCGCGCGTGTGTCCGCCAGGCTGCGCAGTTACAACCGCCTGTTTTATCAATACGACTACATTGATTTCCTGTCCACGCCCGCGCTCATCGTCCACAGGGAAGGTTATAAGACGACGCGCCCGCTCGTCATCTTGAATCATGCCGCGGGGTTGACCGAACGGCAATTCAAGGAACTGCCCGCATATCGCCAACTGCTCAACGCGCTGCTCGAAGAGGGCTACATCGTCGCCGCCTCGCGCCTGACCGACAACCCGGCCACCGGCGCTAACAACTGGGGCAATCAGGCCGCCATCGACGCGAATGTGGAGATGTATGGCTATGTCCGAGATCACTATCGAGTGAACCCCGATCAGGTTGCCATGATCGGCAGTTCGATGGGCGGCCTGGTGACGATGCTGGCGTTCGCCGACGGCCGCATCCCGCTGCGCGGCGCGGCTTTGTACAATGGGGTCTTAAACCTGCGCCATCAATTCGACACCAACCCTTTTATGGCGAAGGCCATCCGTGTCGCCTACGCCATCGCGGATGACGATTCGAATTACCACACTAAAACCGCCGGTCACGACCCCATCCTGCTCCCGCCTTCAACTTACGCGGGCGCGCGCTTTCGATTCTACTCCGCGCCCGGCGATCTGCTGGTCTCGCACGTGCAGAACGCAGAGGCTATGTCGGCTTTAATCGGAGGAGTGGCGACGGAGGCCGGTGTCGTGCGTTTAAGCGGAGGGCACGACACAAACGTCCAGTTAACAATTCCCGATCTGCTCCCTTTCCTCCGCCGCTGTTTCGCCTGATTAAGGGTAAAAGGGTAAAGATAAAATGGGGCGGCGAGTCGCAAGCTCGCCGCCCCATCTTATCTGTCGCAAATTTGACCGACGTTTTTTCTCCGCTCGATGGGTAAGTCCATGAACTTAGGCGAACTTTCACGGAGTGGCACGGAAGACGCGGAAGGCGAATTTACAGGCAGTAAAAGCTGTTTATTGGTAAAAAAGGCTGTGCCAGCTCGAATGGAGCGCAACCGGGGGGCGGTTCGGCGTTCGAGCTGGCACGGGCGGGCGTCTAAGTATCCGTCTCGGATGTTGTCTCGCGACTGGCCGGTCTTTGGTGGCCGGTTCATCCTAAACAGGTGGGATTATACATGCCTTCACAAAACTGTCAACGTTTTTTTGTGACTAATTCGACAAAAAACATGAACAGCTACGTAAAGTTGACAGCAGACTCCGTGTCTCCCTATACTTGCGAACTTCGTCGCGTAGATGAAGTCGAGGCCAGGTAGCTCAGTTGGTAGAGCACCTGACTGAAAATCAGGGTGTCGGCGGTTCGACTCCGTCCCTGGCCATCAATCAATGCAATAACAAAGGGCGTCCATTATGGACGCCCTTAGTATTTTGGTCTGCCAATGGTCTGGCAAACTCAGGAAGATGTGCCGGGTTCGCCATAAAGAAGGCTTTCAAGGTTCTGCGAAGCGGCTTCTTACATCGTCGTTCATCGACGGGCGCGATGCCATCCTGCTCGCCGATCAAGCGCTGACGGGCGGCGCCAATCAGTGCTCCATCTGGAAGGGCTTCGCTAAGCGCGGCCTCGGTATGAGTGCCAAGCAGGGCAGCTCGGCCAGCGTGACAGACGGCACTCAGTCCTTGGACGTACCGGCCGCCTGTCAGGGGGCATCAGCATGGATCCGTCGAGCATGACGGCGGTGCAACTGGCGGAGCAGACGACCGCGCAGCAGTTGAGGATACAGAACCGTAGCCTCGGTGGCGGGGCTGACCTCCAATGGTCGATCACCGAGACGGTCTCGGACTGCGCCGTCAGACCTGCCGTGGGTGAGTATGTCCGCGACGGGCGGGAAGACTTCGCCGGGCGCTCTGTCGGCGGTCAACGTCACGTTCAACTCCGCGGGACTGTTCGCCCCGAGTTCGCTCCGGGGCAAGCGGTGCGTGGCAAGTAACGATCCGTCGAAGCCGCTCGTCTCGGTCGCACTTTCGCTGTCCGTAATTTACGACTTCCAGGGCTTCTTCGGCGGCGTGAAGAACCCGCCCGTCCTCAACAGGGTCAACCAGGGCTCGACCGTGCCCTTCGTGTTCAGCCTCCGTGGGAAAAAAGGATTGAACATCTTCCCGGCGGGATCGCCCTCGTCGGTCGAAATCGAATGCGACTTTTATTTGGCAGCCTTTCTCTTTTGGTAGAATCGCGTCCATAGACCCGCCCTTTATAGAGTCTAATGGGCTGGATCGAGAGGTCTCCACCGTAGCAAAACAAAGGCCCGGTTAGGTTGCAATATGACTACTATTACTCTTGTCGAGCGTGAGATGACTGAGGCCGAGTTCTCACGCATGAATGCGGGTTTTGCCGAACACTCGTTGGAACACGGCAACCGAGCCCGCCCTTCTCAGAGATATACGTTCGTGGTTATGGACGGAAAGCTCTTCGTTGGCTGTGCCAGCGGACTCACAAACGATAATGGTCAGTGGCTAATTTTAACGAATCTATTCATTGAGCAGCCTTATCGCGGGCAAGGAGTTGGCGCGACGGTTCTGGCGAAGCTTGAGGAAAAGGCGGCAGCACTTGGCGTCAGGAATATGTGGCGATGGGCTGCTGCCTATGAAGCTCCGCGGTTTTATCAGAGGCAAGGTTATGTGGTTCTCGCCGAACTGGAACAATGGTATCCCAGCGGACATAGCCAGGTCGGTTTGCATAAAGCATTGGGACATCATTCCGGCGCGTTAACACCTTATCCCGACGCGAAATTCGTCAGCCGGAACTCCGTCGTGAGACGCGTCCGCTTTATAGAACGCGAAATAACGGACGCGGAATTACGCTTACAAGATGTGCGTTGTAGGGAGACTTCCATAGCACAGGGCAACCATCTCAAGCCCTATCAAAGACGCAGCATCGTCGCCTTAGAAGGAAAGAATTTTGTTGGCTGCGCGTGTGGCTCAACGAACGGCTTCTCAGACAAACACTGGTTTTACCTGGAGGAGTTATTTCTTGAGAAAGCCTACCGCGGGCAAGGCCTCGGTGCGGAACTTCTCAAAAAGCTTGAGGCAAAGGCGGAAGCACTTGGCGTTGAGAGCGTCTATACATGGACGGCCGGCTATGAAGCACCGGAGTTTTATAGACGACAAGGCTATGAGGTGTTTTGTGAGACGAAAAGTTGGTATCCGAGCGGGCACAGCCGCATTGGTTTTCGTAAAGCGTTAGCGTCTTAAGCGAAAGTGAATCGACAGCGCCCGAACGACGGCATGCACCCGACCGCGATCATGTGTGCGTGTCCTGTAGAGACCTGACGGGGGCGTCGATCTTTCCGCAGCAGTTCAATTCAAACTGGGAAAAAAAGAGGCGTTGACTTTAAGGTCAACGCCTCCGTGATATTCAGCCTGGGCTGAACAGTTGCAACACCTCCACCAGCAATTTACGGTTGACCAAAACGGTTGCGGTACTCGAAGGAGTGCAGGAAGCCGAAGATGAGCGTGCGGTAGTCGCCCGTCTGGACGTTCGGCGCGCCGTTGGTCAACACGTTCACCCAAGCCTCGAAGCCCGCTTGTTCAGGGTCGCGCCGCAGGTAGCCGAAATACTGCATGGCGACGAAGCCGCGATAGAAGAAGCGCGTCTGCACTTCCTGGCTCTCGATGAAGGCGCGAAGCGTCTGCGCCGCAGACATCGTGCCGTTGCTCATTCCGGAGATGAGTTGCGCGCGGTTGGCGAGCGTGACGTTCGCGGTGCGCTCCAATTTGGAGACGAACGCCTCTGCGCTCGCCGCCGTGGTCAACCCGTTATAAAGGGCGTTGAACTCCGGCCGCGCCATGAATTCGGCAATGAAGGCGTTCTTGCTCGCCTCCAACTCGGCAGCCGTCTGTGGGGTGCCGAGACGCCCCATGTCGGGCATGAATTCCGCGTAGCGCGGCATGCGGCCGAGCGCGGCGTCGTAGAGGCGATAGACGAAGTAGCCGCGCCCGCTGAATTCGGCCGAACGGTAGAAGCCCGAAGAGATTTGCACGCGGTCGCAGTCGGGGTTCGACGAACCGTAGCCGCTGTTCGGGCATCTGGCGAGCACGCCGAGCCACGCATCGAGTCCGCCCTGTTCCGGCGCACGGTTGAGGAAGTCCAGATACTGCTGACGCACGAAGAAGTTGCCGTCTTCGAGCGGGTTGGCCGCAGGGGCAATTGCGCCGAACACGCCGGCCACGATGGTCGCGCCCGTCGTGTTGTTGACGACAGCGACGGTCGTGCCGTTCGTGACGACGGGGACGCTGTGTCCGTCGTTCGTGTTCAATTCGAGTTCACCGCGGAAGAAAGAGTTGAGGACGATCTGGCCGATGCTCACGTTGTTGACCAGAACACGAAAGGTCGTCCCGGCGGGCAGGTTCACGTCCTGAATTTCGACGTTCAGGCGGCGGCCGTCGGGGCGCTGGCGGAAATCCGCGTGGCCTTGCGGCATCAAGCCCCTGATGGCCGCGCCCGCCAAAGCGATACGGACGCGCACTTCACCGTTGGGGGCGGGCGCGGGCAGGGGCGTCGGGCTGGGCGACGGGCCGGGCGTCGGCAGCGACAGCGAGAACGTGCCCGCGATGACGGTCGTGCCCACGCGATCCGAGATAACGATGCTCGTGCCGTTGACGACGGGCGGCGTCGTCTGCCCGTGGTCGGTTCTGAGTTCGATCTCGCCCTTGAGCGAGTCGATGACGATTTGGCCGACGCGCACGTTGTCCACCAGCACGTTCAGCACAGTGCCGTTCGGCAGGTTCACGTTCTCGATTCTGACTCTGAGGCGACGACTGCCATCTGCCTCACGTCGAAACTCGGCCTCGCCGCGCGGCGTCGCGCCGTTGAGGCTCGCGCCGACGAGCCGAATTTCCATTCTGGCTTCCAAACCTTGATTGGGCGACGGACTCGGAGACGGACTCGGAGACGCGCTCGGCGACGGACTCGGTGATGCCGTCGGGTTGGGTGAAGGCGACGGCGAAGCCGAAGGCGACGGGCTCGGAGTAGCCGTCGGACTCGGCGTGGGCGTCGCCTGCGGGGGGCTGTTGAACGAGCCGCCGCCATTGTTAAAAGCATTTACCGGGGGAGTATTCAGGACGAACAGGGTGAGAAGAAGTATGACCCCGGCCGCGCCTCTACGGAAATTAAATAACTGTATTTTGTCTCTCATAAAACTCATAGCTCTTTCCTCTATGCCACAAAAAATCGCGCCCCTTGATGCGCCTCTTGTCCGAAAATTCGCGAGTCACACTCGACAGTGATGACGATGCCCGCAATTCACCGCGCACACTGCTCTTAACAACCGCCGTGCCATTTCGGCAAAACTTTAGAAAACGCGATGTTTGGCGGCGGATTGCACGGGCGCGCGGCTTTCTCGTCGGCCTGGAAAATCCTGCTCGCCCGGTAAAAAGTGATACCTGCTTCGCACAACATCAGGAGCGATGCGTGCCGGTGCGGTCTTTACCGCATAAATACCGGCTTTTGTCGAAACTGCGAATGAAGTATGCAATGCGAAAAAGGTATACAGCGAAAATGGGTGATATTTAAGGACTGTCGAACGCCTTGGCAGTTTTTTTTCGGCCGAAGTTCTCGCGCCTGCCGGCCGGAGAGTTGTTTTACGCGGACTTTTATCAAAATCCCGAATGAGTAGAAGTTGCGCGCCGGTGTTCGGAAACGGTAAAGTCCTTTCTGTCGCGGCTGGCACAATTGTTGCACTAAGAATAAATGTGCAGTAAATGTGGTAAATGCGCGAATTGAGCGGAAAAGGGCATCAAATCTGTGTCCGGGCGAAGTCCGTAGCAACGTTTCGATGCCTCCGGTCTTCCAACACTGCGCCATCCGGTTCATTGTGCGCAGGTTGATATTTCCCCTTGAGCCGTTCACCCGTTGAGAAGTTTCGAGCCGTCCGTGATACTAAAATGAAAAGAAGTAAACGCTCCAGTCGCAAAGGGTTCGTAGCTCTGCTCGTCCTCGCATCGCTGTGCATCGGCAACTTCGGAGATTTAACGGCGCGCGGGCAATTTGCGCCAAGCGGGAAGCGCGGCACTTCTACCGGAAGCTCCGAAATCCGGGCGCAGGGCGGCACGACGGCCACGAAAACCCGAATCCCCGGCGGGTCGCGCGCGAAACTCGGCGCGCGTCTCGACAAACTCTCGCCCGACCTGGCGCAACAGTTAATTCGTTCCGCCAATCGCAAGAAAATCTTCAACGTCGTCTGCCAGTTCAACGCCCCGGCCGGAAGCGGGGTGCAGGCCGTCTATACGCGGCCGCTCGTGCGCGTCAATTACGCTTTCCAGGATTCCCGTCTCGTGAGCGCGGAGATGCCCGCCGGAGACGTGTTGGATTTAACCCGTTTCGCGGAAATTTCTTACATCTCGCCCGACCGTGAGGTGCGCACGCTCGGCCACGTCTCCGCCACAACGGGCGCAGACCTCGTGCGCAACCAGGCGATTGGCGGACTCGACGGGACGGGCATCGGCATCGCCGTGCTCGACTCAGGCATTGACGATAGCCATAAAACCTTCCGCGACGGGCGCACCACCGACAGCGACAAACGCATCGTGGCCGAAGAGGATTTCGTCAACTATGGCAATGCCTCCGACTACTACGGGCACGGCACGCACGTCGCCTCGCTCGCGGGCGGCAACGGGCGCATCGCCAACGCCGCTTATGTCGGCATCGCGCCGAACGCCAATATCATCAATTTGCGGGTGCTGGACAACGAGGGGCGCGGCACGGTCTCGTCCGTGCTCCGCGCGCTCGATTGGGTGTCGGCGAACCGCGCGCGCTACAACATCCGCGTCGTCAACATGAGCCTCGGTATGCCCGCGGTTGATTCATACCGCAACGACCCGGTCTGTCTCGCGGTGCGCCGGCTGGTGGACTCGGGCATCGTTGTCGTCGCGGCGGCGGGCAACAACGGGAAGTCCGACGACGGGCAAAAAGTTTACGGGCAGATTCACTCGCCCGGCATCGAGCCTTCGGTCATCACCGTCGGCGCGTCGAACACCTACGGCACCAACGAGCGCGGCGACGATTCGGTCGCCACCTACAGTTCGCGCGGCCCGACGCGCGGCAGCTACGTGGACGCGGCCGGCGAACGCCGCTTCGACAACCTCATCAAACCCGAACTAATTGCCCCCGGCAACAAACTGGTCGGTGCACAGGCGGAAGGTGAATGTCCCGTAAGTCAGCAGGACTGCGGCGCGAAAAATTACCTGCTCGCGCGCAACCCGCAGATGGAGGCGGGCGTGAGCACCGACGACAGCCGCGCGATGATGTTCATGAGCGGCACTTCGATGGCCGCCCCGCAGGTGGCCGGCGCGGCCGCGCTGCTGCTGCAAGTCAACCCTTCGCTCACGCCGAACATGATCAAAACGATTTTGATGTATACGGCGCAACCGCTCGCGGGCTTCAACATGTTCGAGCAGGGCGCGGGGCAACTCAACATAGAGGGCGCGACGAGGCTCGCACGGCTCATCCGCCGCGACCTCACTACGGGGACGCCGCTCGGCACGCCCCTGCTCACCGGCGAAGCCCCCACGCCGCGCACCACCATCGCGGGGCACACCTTCAACTGGGCGCAGGGCGTCGTGCTGAACTACAGCTTCGCCACCGGAACACCCCTCATCACGAATTACCAGCGCATCTACGACCTCGGCGTGATCATCAGCGACGGCGTGATCATCAGCGACGGGGTGATCATCAGCGACACCATCCTGCGGCGAAACCCGGCCTATCTCAGCGACGGCGTGATCATCAGCGATACCATTTATACGAGCGACGGGGGACTCTTCGGCAGCGGCCTGCCTTATGTCGCTGTCGGCGTGATCATCAGCGACGGCGTGATCATCAGCGACGGGTTGCTGCGCGACGACGGCGTGATCATCAGCGACGGCGTGATCATCAGCGATATTATTTTGAAAGCACTGGGAACGATGGCCGCGGGCGACAACACGAGCTACGCCCCCGTAGTGGTCGACACCGGGACGGACTATCGCGGTTATTGATGGAGATAGCCCGCCACGCCGCCGGACGCTCAGACACTTCAAAAGTCGCTTTTGAATATATCAACCATATGTCCCGACCGCTCAAACCTGCCTTGACGACGCCGCCGCACTCTCAAGGGCGCATGAGCGCACCGCCCTCCTCCGGCCAACTGGCGACGCCGCAACTTCTCGTTCCCGGCCAGGAAGACGAAGTTCTTAAATTTCTCGCCGCACGCCCGGTTCATAATGTCATCCTGAGCAGTTTGATCGGCGACAACGGCTTCGAGCGCAAATTGAATCGCGGGGATTTTTATGCGTGCCGCGATGCGTCTGGCGCACTGAGCGGCGTCGCCCTCATCGGTCATCACATCATCTTTGCAGGCCAGTGTGCCGAGAGCATCGGGGCGTTTGCCCGTCAGGCGCGGGCGCAGGGGAAGTCGCACATGATCTTGGGCGAGCGCGCGGCGGTCAGGCAGTTTTGGTCGAGCTATGCGTCGGCGGGCGAGCCTCCGCCGCGCGTGCAGCGAGAACTGCTGCTTGAGCAGACGTGGCCGGTCGAGGTGCGCGAGCGTGTGGCCGGATTGCGCCTCGCGACACTGGCGGATTTAACTTACGTCGCCACGATTCACGCGCAGTTGGCCTACGCGGAGAGCCGCGTCAACCCGCTGGAAACGGACGGAGCGGGCTTTCTCGCGCGACTGGCGCGCCGCACGGAGCAGGGGCGCGTCTGGGTGTGGATTGAAGACGGCCGCCTGATATTCAAGGCCGACATCATCTCCGACACGCCCGATGTGATTTATCTCGAAGGCGTCTACACCAACCCGGCCGAGCGTCGCAAGGGTTACGGGCTGCGCTGTCTCTCGCAGTTGAGTCGTGAACTGTTGCGGCGGGCGAAGTCTGTGTGCCTGCTGGTCAACGAAGAGAACAGAGAGGCGCAATCTTTCTATCGCCACGCGGGTTACAAACTGCACAGCCATTTTGAAACTATCTATCTTCCGCCTCTTGCATAAGGTGCGCCGCTTCCTTCCTCACGCCGAAAATCCCCGTTTGTGATTTAGCAACCAAGCAACTATATTCGTCTTAAACCGGACGGTCTCCCGGGGCGGCGTGCTTCGCGGCGTGTCGCGCCGGGGCTTCACGTTTAAGCCGGCGAAATTTGTCTTTGCCGGCCGTGATCTATACACCGTCGGATATTGCACAAATCTCTCTCCGGAATAGGAACATTCCAGTGGAGGCGGCCGCAAAATGAACAGGGAGACAGGCGAGACGGAGTTCGGCGTTATCAGCTTGAATGATACACGTACCCGTGCGCAGGCCGCGCGCCAGTCCCTCGAACAAGGGCTGGAAGAAGTGCGCCTGCTACTCGACCAGGGTCTCACTTCCGAAGTGCTGAAGCGGACGGCCGCGCTGATGCGAGCCTTCAAGCAGGACGCATCCTTGATGGCGCGGGCACGCTGCCTGCTCTCGGCGGCGCTGGAAATGCAGGGGCGTTACCGTGAGTCGCTCGAAGCCGTGCAAATGTACGAGCAACCCGAGGAGCGCGCCAAGTGCGACCCCGTCTCTTCCATCTATCTCGGCGTCCAGCTCGGCCTCGCCTACAACTACACGGGCGATCACCCTAAAGCCATCGCGCTCCTCAACAGCGCGTTGCGCGAAGCGACGGAGCACGGCGGCGGCGCGCAGGTCGGCTCGGTCTACGTCGCGCTCGCGCGCGTCTATCGCAGCATCAACGAATACACCATCGCGCACGACCATGCGCAAAAGGCGCTCGAACATTTTCGCGGCACGGGCGATTGGCGCGGTCTCGCCGAAGCCTACTTCGCCATCGCGCTCGCCGAACTCTTCGAGGGCGACTACGAGCCTGCCCTGAACAATCTCGGGCAGGCGTTGAAACTCGTCGGCGACCACCCCGCGCCCTACCTGCTCGGCAAAATCTACACGAACATGGCCGGCGTCTGCTGGTTTCTCAAGCGGCCGCACGACGGTATCAAATATTTAGAGACCGCCAACAGCTACTACGAGCGCACCGAACACAAAGCCAACGCCGCCGACGGCTACAACAACCTCGGCATCCACCTGATCCTCATCGGCGAATGGGCGCGCGCGCAGGAAGCCCTGGAACGCGCCCTCGCCCTCTCATCCGAGACGGACAAGCGCGGCGAGCAGACGATGATTCTCGACTCGCTCGGCGAGTTGTTGATGCTGCGCGGCGAACTGGAAGAGGCCGAGCGCTATCTCGAACGCGCCGTCGAACTCTCGCAGGAGCACGGCAACAAGTGGTACGTCGGTCAAGCCCTGCGCACGCTCGGTCGTTGTCATCTGGCGATGAACGAGTTGGAGCGCGCGCTTGCCGACGGCACGAGCGCGCTCGCCTATGCCGAGCGCATCGGCGACCGGCAGGCCGTCTGCGATTCGCGCCTCCTGCTCGGCGAGACGCACCTCCGGCGCGGTGATCTCGCCCGCTGCGAGGAGCAATTGAACCCGGTGCTCGGCGAGGCGGCGGACACGTCTGCCGACCTCGCCGTCTCAGGCGAAGCGCAGCGTCTCCACGGTCTGCTCTCGCTCGCGCGCGGCGAACGGATGCTCGCCGCGCAACACTTCGGGCGCAGCGTCTCCATCTACGAAATGCTCGGCGACCGCTATCGCAGCGCACGCTCGCGCTACGACCTGGGGCGCGCCTACATCGACGTGCAGCCCGAGCGCGCACGCGAATGTCTCGCGCGCGCCGCCGAAACTTTCCGCGAACTCGGCGC
The DNA here is from genome assembly GCA_035645855.1 of Pyrinomonadaceae bacterium. Taxonomy (GTDB): domain Bacteria; phylum Acidobacteriota; class Blastocatellia; order Pyrinomonadales; family Pyrinomonadaceae; genus JAIVJZ01. Next base: position 52,958 of record DASQLU010000066.1, on the reverse strand, counting down.
GCGCCTAGACATGACACGCGCCGAAGAAGCCCTCGCCGCGCTCGAACACCTCCCCGGCGACGACGGCAATGATGCGCCCGCCGCGCACCAGACGCGCTTCGACAACCTCACACAACTGATCCTGCTGCGCCTGACGGATGCCGTCGCCTCGCGCGAACTGCTCTTGCGCGAGTTGGCCGCGGTTATCTATCAGGAGACGGACACGCGCCGGATTTTGATTGCCGAAGCGAGCGAAGAGGCGCGCGGTCGCGTCGTCGTGGCGCACGGCTGGACTGAGGACGAGAGCGGGGAATTGCTGGAGAAGTTGCGACGCGCGGAGAACGCGGATGAGAAACAGCGCGCCGCAATCGAACTGCAAACGGAGATCATCGAACTGCGCGCGACGAACGCACCGCACGCCATGTTGCTCGTGTCGCCCCCGGGCGCGGCCACGCTGCCGGGGGGCATCTCGCTCGATCCGCTGCTGCGTATGGTCGAACTCGGGATGGACGTGTGCGCCTTTCGCGAGAAGGCGCGCGAAGGTCTCGACGGCGCGGAACAATCAACGCTCACCAGCCAGAGTTTCATGCCCGGCTTCATCCATTCATCGCCCGCGATGACGCGCCTCGTCGAAGAGGTACACAAAATTCGCTCCTCAGACGTGACCGTGCTGGTCACGGGCGAATCCGGCACGGGCAAGGAACTCGTTGCCCGCGCCATCCACGCGCTCTCCTCCCGCCGCTCCAAAGTCTTCGTCCCCTTCAACTGCACGGCCGTCCCCAAAGAGTTGTCGGACGCTTATTTGTTCGGCTACCGGCGGGGCGCGTTTACGGGCGCGGTCTCCGATTCTCCGGGCGTGATTCGTTCGGCAGCGGGCGGCACGCTCTTTCTCGACGAAATCGGCGACCTCCCGCTCGACATCCAGCCGAAACTGTTGCGCTTTTTGCAGGAGGGAGAGATACAACCGCTCGGCGAGCAGCGACCGGCGAAGGTGGACGTGCGCATCATCGCCGCCACCAACAGCGACCTCGAAGACATGGTGAAAGACGGTCGCTTCCGCGAGGATTTGTACTATCGTCTGAACGTCATTCGCCTGCGCGTGCCGCCGCTCAGGGAGCGTCGTTCGGAAATCCCGACGCTCGTCAATCACTACATCGGCCACTACGCGCAGAAGTTCGTGCGCAGCGACATACGCATCACGCCGGAGACCATCGACCTCCTGATGGTCTGCGACTGGCCGGGAAACATCCGCCAACTCGTCAACGAAATCCAGCGCATCGTCGCCCGCGCCGAAGATGGCACGCTCATCACGCCCGAACACCTCTCGCCCGAACTCAAACGCACTTCCGCCCCCGTTTCTACAACCAACACGAACCACGCCGCTTTCGGTTCGCTCTCGCCGCAGGCGACGGACAATCTCACGCTCCCCGATGCCGTGGAAGACCTCGAACGCCGCATGATCGCCGACGCTTTGCGCCGCCACAAAGGCAACATCTCCCGCGCCGCGCGCGAACTCGGAATCACCCGCCGCGGCCTCCAACTCAAACTCGGACGCTATGCCATGAGCGCCAGTTCATAAAAAAGAGGGGAAAAAGGGAAAAGGGGAAGGGGGAAAGGTTAAAACGGGAAACGACAAGCTGGAGTGCTCCCCGTTCTTTCCTTCCCCCTTCCCCCTTCCCCCTTCCCCTTTTCCCTTATCTGGTATTCTCGGCCAGCATATTGCAGAAAAGCGCGCCCTGTTCGATGGCATCTTCGAGCGCTTTATGCGTGTGCGGGAGGTCGTCGAACCAGTGGCGGGGCATGTTCGATTTGACGGTGTGACGAAAATCTTTTTTGAGCATCGCCATCGCGTAGGATTTGATGTCGAGGCCGATGAAGGAGAAGGGACTCTCGCCCGCGAATTGGTGCAGATACCACTGCACGAACATGTAATCGAACACGACCGGGTAGGCGACGAAGACGGGGCGGCCGGGCAGAGCCTTGAGCCACACGACGTAGTTTTTCATGGCCGCCTCGGGCGATTGCAAATCTTCACGGCAGGCCGCCCACGCCTCCGGTTGCGTCTTCCACCACTCCATCGTTTCGGGATAGCCGCTCGCTCCGGGAAGCATTTCGAGGTTGGCTGTGAACGTGCCGATCAGTGTCTTGTCGGCGAGATAAGCGGCCGAGCCGATACTGAGCATGGAATGAGGGCCGGGGATCGGCCCGTCGGTTTCCACGTCCGTACTCACGTATATTTCCTTCATGTTATTCCTTCCCTGCAAATTGAAAATATAGGATTGAACCGGAAAGCCGTCGCGTGTGAAGAGTCGAAAACTAAAAGACGGTCGCATCCGGGGCGACCGTCTCTAGTTTTCGCATCCATTCAAAGTTGGCGGCTGAAGTTTAGGGTTTAAACTTCGGGCGTCGGCTTCTTCGTTCGCGGCGCGGCTGATTTCGAAGCGCCCTTGCGCGGTGCTGCGGCGGCCTTAGACGTTTTGCCGGAAGCCCCGCGCGCATTTTTCGTGGGCGTGTCAGCCGATGCTTCCGCGTCCGTGTTCGTGCCGAGGATGCCGGAGACGACGTTCGACGCTCCTTCAACGAGGTCTGTGACGCCCGCAGCGATGTCGGCCGCTATTCCGCGTCCCGCGTCCGGGACGAGCGCGGAGACGGATGCTTGCACGGCGTCGGCGGCGGCCGTAAGCGTCTCTGTCGCGGAATCGAGGGGGCGCGGGTTGAGCATCGCGTCCCAACGATAACGAACGTCGGACTGCGGCTCGGCGAGGCGTTTGAAGACGAGGTTGACGACCGTGTCCGTCACCCAGTTGTGATAGAACTCGCCGACCGAAGCGAGTTCGGCATCGGGCGCGGGGTTCATGAAATCAATCGCGTAGGGAATGCCGTCCTTGATCGCGAACTCGACCGTGTTGATGTCGTAGCCGAGCGCGCGACAGAGCGTGCGCACGTCATTTGTGATGCGCTCGGCGAGTTCGGCCGAGAGGTAGTTCGGGTCTTGGATGTATTGCTCGCCGGAGAGATAAGGCTTGCGCGGGTCGTAGGGCATGATCATCACATCTTCCTGCCCGATGCAGTAGCAGCGCACGAACTGGTCGAAGGCGATGAACTCCTGCAAGGTCATGCAGAGCGTGCCGGTCGTGTCGTAAACCTGCCAGAGTTCCTCAATCGAGTTGACGCGCGAGACGTTCTTCCAGCCCCCGCCGTCGAAGGGTTTAATGATGGCGGGCATCCCCACATAGTCCACGATGCCCTGCCAGTCGAGCGGAAATTCTAGGTTGCGCAAAGATTCGCTCGTGATGCCTTCGATGTAATCTTTCTGCGGCAGGAGAGAGGTCTTCGGGATGGCGACGCCGAGTTTGACAGCCAGCGAATAGTTGAAAAATTTATCATCCGCCGACCACCAGAAAGGGTTGTTGATGATCTGCGTGCCTTCGAGCGCACAGCGTTTGAGGAACGCACGATAGAAGGGCACTTCGTGCGAGATGCGGTCAATGATGATGTCGTAGCGGCGACCCTCGTCGAGGCGCACGCCGCCGACCTCGACGTACTCGGCGACAACTTCGCCCCCGCCGCGCTCGTTAATCCGGTCAATCAATGCCTGCGGAAAAGTTTTTTCGCGGCCGACTAAAATGCCAACAGTCTTCACTTTTTTAATATCCTTTCAAAAAATACGGGGTGACGTACGGCGGGCGACGGAGATATTGACTCCCCGTTACCTGACGCCGACACGCGCTGATGAAAACCGTGCACTCTACATGTCCCGTCGCCGTGTTGTCAATGCCGAGGCGGCGGGCATCCGTCGGGCATGTTTCCAGCATCAATATGTGTGTTTGGCGCGAAACGGCGTGACAGACGCCTTACTCCCGGCGGCTTCTATGTTACAATCCGCCACTTGATTTTTCCGTTCTTCACTCCCGAAGGTTTTTAGCTAACAGTTTCTAAGGAGATGTTACCGGTGTTGCGACGCTTTCATTTATTAGCGCTGGCGATAGTGCTGCTCGGTGCGGCGGGCTTCTCGCGTCCCGCTTTCGCCCAGACCGCCCCACCCGTCGTGCCCACCCCGACGCCGGAATTGCCGGAAGGGAAAAAAATCCAACCCGTCACGGGCAAGGACGCCCAAATGCCGACGGCCGAGCAGGTCGTCGAGACGGCCATCATCATTTACAGCAAAGGCGGTGGCCGCCCCTTGCTGGCTCAGGTCAGGCGCAACGGCGTCGAGCGCGGAAAAATGACGCGCACGGCGAGCGACGGCCGCGCCGAAGAGTCGAGCTACGAGCAGCGTTTCGTGCGCGGCGAGACGGCGGGCAAGGACAAGATTCGTGTGGATCAGAAACTGCCCACGATGGAATATGCCATCGTCTACAACGAGGGGCGCATCTGGGGCATCATCAACGGCACGGCTTTCACGCCCAAGCAGGACGCGACGGCGGAATTTCTCTCGCAATCGCAACACGGCATTGATGCCTTGCTGCGGTACAAAGAGAACGGCTCGACGCTGGCCTTCGTCGGCAAGGAGAAGTTGAAGGGTCTCGACCTGTGGGTGATCGACCTGACCGATAAGGATAAGGGGCGCACGCGCTACTACCTCAGCGCGAACACAGACATACGCAAGAGCGCGCGCGTCCTCTGGCTCGAATACGAGGAACCGTCGCCCGATGGCGGCGCTCCCGTCAAGTATCGCCGCACGTTCCACGACTACCGCTATTCGCAGAACACGCTCGTGCCTTACCGTTCCGTTCTTTACAGGGACGACAAGCAGGTGCAGGAGGCGCGCGTCCAGACCGTCACCTACGGCATCAAGATGGACGAAAGTTTCTTCCAGAACCCGGAGGCGGCGACCAACTGATGGCCGCGCCTCCGCGCTCGACCCAAAGTCTGATCTGAAGTCTGACAAGTTCAACGCGCAAATTCAAAGCGAGAGGCCGAAACCGTAAGTTTCGGCCTCTCGCTTTTTTGGCCGCGCGCGCCGAAATTGGCGTTGTAGATTTAGCCCTCCCGCTGTGCTAGTATCCCGCCGCCTTCGCCCTCCGGCAACGCAACATCATCCCGACGCCAGCAGCAGGAAGAGGAGCATCTTGCCCGGCCTTCATCATTTCGAAGACTCGACGCTACTACACGCGCTCTCACAAAATTATTCGACAGCCGACGCCGCGCTGGCCGAAGCAGCCGCCCTGCACGCCGCGCTGTCCCTGCCGAAGGGCGTCGTCCACATCGTCAGCGACGTGCACGGCGAGTATAAAAAACTACGCCACATCATCAACAACGCCTCCGGCAGCCTGCGCGCGCTCGTTTCGCAACTCTTCGACGGGCAATTGAACGAAGAGGAACAGCAGGAATTACTCACCGTCCTCTATTACCCGCGCGAGTTGATGGAGCATCTGCACGACCGTATGAACGACCGCGAGGCGCGTCGCGTGTGGGTGCGTCGCGTGCTGCGTCGCCAATTCGAGATCGTGCGCGAACTGGCGCGCGCACGGCGTCACCGGCAGGTGAATGCGTTGATGCCCGCCGAGTATGCCGAACTGTTCGAGGAATTGCGCGACGAGCCGGCGAGCCGCCGCGACCACTCTTACGTGAACGCGATGATCGACGCGCTCGCCGCGCACAACAAGGACTTGCCGGCCGTGCGCGCCGCCTCAAGGCTGGTGCGCAATTTGTCCGTGTCCGAAATCATCGTGGCCGGCGACCTCGGCGACCGCGGCCCCCGCCTGGACAAAGTGGTTGATTACCTGTCGGAGCAGCCAAACGTCTCTTTCACGTGGGGCAATCACGATGTGCTGTGGATGGGCGCGTGCCTGGGGCAGGAGGCTTTGATCGCCACCGTGCTGCGCATCTCTCTGCGCTACCGCCGCCTCTCCCAGCTCGAAGAAGGCTACGGGCTGATCATCGCGCCGCTCGAACGGCTGGCGCGCACCGCTTACGCGGACGACCCTTGCGAACGTTTCAAAACGAAGGGGACGGGGCTGCGCGACGATCTGCTGATGGCGCGGATGCAGAAGGCGATTGCCGTCATCCAGTTCAAACTCGAAGGGCAGATTATCCGCCGTCATCCCGAATGGGACATGGAACGGCGCACCCTGTTGCACCGGATCGATGCGAAGAACCGCACGGTTGAAATTGACGGCCGCACACACGCACTGCTCGACGCGCATCTGCCCACGCTCGACCCCGCAGACCCCTATGCGCTCTCGGAGGACGAGCGCGGGTGCATGGATCGTTTGCGGCAGTCGTTCGTTTCCAGTTCGCGCCTGTGGGAGCAGATGTCTTACGTCACGCGGCGCGGCTCGACGTGGCTGCGGCGCGACCAGGCTTTGATCTTCCACGGCTGCGTGCCGGTGGACGAGCGCGGCGAATTTCTCCCGCTCTCGGTGGACGGGCGTGAGTGCGCCGGGCGCGAATTGTTCGACGCGCTCAACGCCGTGGTGCGTCGCGCGATGAACGCGGGCGCGGAGACGGCGGGCGAACAGGCCGACTGGCTCTGGTATCTCTGGACGGGCGCGCGCTCGCCCCTCTTCGGCAAAGATCGCATGTCGACGTTCGAAAACTATTTCGTCGCAGATAAAGCGGCGCGCAAAGAGCATAAGAATCCTTATTTCAAGTTGATTCACGAGGCCGATTTCTGTCGCCGGGTGGCGGCGGATTTCGGCATCGCGGAAGACGCTCTGATCGTCAACGGCCACGTGCCCGTCCAGGTCGAGCGGGGCGAAGCGCCGTTGAAGCAGGGCGGCAACGCCGTTACGATTGACGGCGCGTTTTCCGAAGCCTACGGTGATCGCGGCTACACGCTCATCATCGCGCCGGAGCGCATCGATCTGGCCGAGCATCATCACTTCGAATCCATCTCCGACGCGATCACGGCCGGGGCGGACATTGTGCCGACCATTTCAACCATCCGCGCGCATGAACGCCCGCGTCTCGTCGCGGACACGGAAGAGGGCGAGATCATTCGCCGCCGCATCGCCGCGCTCGAACGCCTGATCCTGGCCTACGAGCGCGGCGAATTGTTGGAAAAGCAGAAGTGAAGGCCGATTAACGAACGGAGTGTCCAGGGCGGCGATGCGGCACGGCCTTTGACCGTGGCGAAGCGAAGAAGTTCATAGACGTTTTTTCGAGAACGTGCTAGTATCCCGCCGCTTCAACGGACGACACCAAGTCTTACTTTCGCGTCCTGCTCTTTCATCCTGATTTCGGGTCAAGCTCTCTGCTTGCACTGGCCCCGGCGGTCTCCAATTTCGATCTCTGAAAACAATCTTCGACGACAAGCAAGTTCGTTCACTGAACACGCACGTGTAAACGTTTTTCCGCTAACAACTGCTACAACTTTGGACGTTTGCGCCTCTTCTCTCGCTGGGGACGGACGGTAGAACAAATCTGCTAAGGAGCCGGCAACTAATGGAAGCACAGGCCGCAGGCCACCAGCCCGCCGCACTCGACACGCTCTCTGTCAACACCATCCGCACGCTCTCGATGGACGCCGTGCAGGCGGCCAATTCCGGCCACCCCGGCACGCCGATGGCGATGGCTCCCGTCGCCTACCTGCTCTGGAACGAGATCATGCGCTTCGACCCGGAAGACCCCATCTGGCCGAACCGCGACCGCTTCGTGCTCTCGATGGGTCATGCCTCGATGCTGCTCTATTCGATGCTGCATCTGACGGGCGTCAAGGCCGTCAACGCGAAGTATGAGACGACGGGCAAGCCCGCTGTCGAACTCGACGACATCAAAAACTTTCGCCAACTCGACAGTCGTTGCCCCGGTCATCCCGAATATCGCTGGACTTCCGGCATCGAAACGACCACGGGGCCTCTCGGGCAGGGCATCGCGACGAGCGTCGGCATGGCTATCGCCTCGAAGTGGCAGGCGGCCTATTTCAACCGCCCCGGCTTCGAGATGTTCGATTACAACGTCTACGCCTTGTGCGGCGACGGCTGCATGATGGAAGGCGTCTCGCACGAGGCGGCATCTCTCGCCGCGCATCTCAAGCTCGACAACCTCTGCTGGATTTACGACAACAACAAGATCACGATTGAGGGACACACTTCCTGGGCTTTTTCCGAGGACGTGGCGACGCGCTTTATCGGCTACGGCTGGAACGTGACGCGCGTCGGCGATGCCAACGACCTCGAAACCTTGAAACGCGCCTTCAAAGTGGCGCGCAAGGAGACCGACCGACCGACGCTCATCATCGTCGACAGCCACATCGCCTGGGGTGCGCCCAACAAGCAGGACACGCACGCCGCGCACGGCGAACCGCTCGGCGAGGAAGAGATACGCCTGACGAAGCGCAACTACGGCTGGCCGGAAGAAGAAAAGTTTTTAGTGCCGGACGAAGTGCGCGAGCATTTCCGTGGCGGCATCGGCGCGCGCGGCAAACAGGCGCGCGATGAGTGGTTCGCCAGAGTCGAAGCGTATCGAGCCGAGTACCCGGAGTTGGCCGATCAACTCGTCCGTATGCAGAAGCGTGAACTGCCCGAAGGCTGGGACGCGGACATTCCCACTTTCCCGGCCGACGCCAAAGGTTTGGCCGGGCGCGATGCTTCGGGCAAAGTGCTGAACGCCGTGGCGAAAAACGTGCCGTGGCTCATCGGCGGCGCGGCCGACCTCGCGCCCTCCACCAAGACGCGCCTCACCTTCGACGGCGCGGGCGATTTCACCGGCGAAGACGACCGCGAGCGCGGCCGCTGGTATGGCGGCAGCAACTTCCACTTCGGCATCCGCGAGCATGGGATGTCGGCCGTCCTGAACGGCCTCTCGCTCTCGAAGATTCGCCCCTACGGTTCGGGCTTCATGATCTTCTCCGATTATTCGCGCCCGGCCATTCGCCTCTCGGCGATCATGGAAATCCCGACCATACACATCTTCACGCACGACTCCATCGGCGTCGGCGAAGATGGCCCCACGCACCAGCCAATCGAACAACTCGCATCCCTGCGCGCCATCCCCGGTCTCATCGTGATGCGCCCCGGCGACGCCAACGAAATCGCGGAAGCCTGGCGCGTCGTGATGCAACTCCGGCACGAACCGGCCGTGATGGTCTTGAGTCGTCAGGCGATGCCGACGCTCGACCGCACGCGCTACGCGAGCGCGGAGGGCGTCAGGCGAGGCGGCTACGTGCTCGCAGACAACTCGACTGACGGCGGCCTGCCCGAAGTCATCCTGATCGGCACGGGCACGGAAGTTTCGCTCTGCGTCGAAGCTTACGAAAAACTCGTGGCCGAGGGCGTCAAGGCGCGCGTCGTCAGCCTGCCGTCGTGGGAAATCTTCGAGCACCAGGACGAGAGTTATAAGAACGAGGTGCTGCCGCCGCAGGTCGGCGCGCGCGTCGCGGTGGAACAGGCGGGTACGTTCGGCTGGCGTCGCTACGTCAACAGCAACGAGGCCATCGTCGGCATGAAGACCTTCGGCGCGAGCGCGCCGCTCAAGGAATTGACGAAGAAATTCGGCTTCACGGTCGAGAACGTGTTGGTCACGGCGAAACGCGAAATGGATAAGTACAGAGGTTAGAGGTTAGAAGTCAGAGTTTAGAGGTCAGCAAAAAAACAAAGACAAGAATGCGAGTAGCCGGTCAAGCGGGCGTCGGGCAGCGGTCGATGTAAACTAATCTTTACTGACCTCTGACCTCTAACCTCTGACCTCTGCGACGAAGGAGCAACGTGATGAGTAATACTCTGGTTGAAATCATGAAGACGGGGCAGTCCATCTGGTACGACAATATCCGGCGGGCGATGCTCGTGAGCGGCGACCTCAAGAAGAAAATCGAGGAGGACGATTTGCGCGGCGTCACCTCGAACCCGACCATTTTCGAGAAGGCCATCACCGGCTCGAACGACTACGACGAGCAACTGCACTCGCTCGTCGAGGCCGGCAAGAGTGTCTCGGAGATTTACGAAGACCTCGTGGTTGAAGACATCGGGCGCGCGGCCGACATCCTGAAGCCCGTCTATGACAAGACCGACGGCGTGGACGGCTACATCAGCCTCGAAGTGAATCCCGGACTCGCCTACAAGACCGATGAGACGATTGAAGAGGCCGAACGCCTGTTCAAACGGCTCGGCCGCAGGAACGTGATGATCAAGATTCCGGCGGCGCAGGAGGGCTTGCCCGCCATCGAAGAGTCGATCTATCGCGGCATCAACGTCAACGTCACGATGATCTTCTCGATTGAAAATTACGTGCAGGTGGCCGAAGCCTTCATCCGCGGACTCGAACGCCGCGACGCCGAAGGCAAGCCCGTGGATCATATTGCCTCGGTGGCGAGCTTCTTCGTCTCGCGCGTGGACACGGCGATTGACGCAGACCTCGAATACAAAGCGCGCCACGCCTCGACGCCCGAAGAACGCGCGCGGCTCGAAGCACTGCTCGGCCGCGCGGCCGTCGCCAACGCGAAACTCGCCTACGCGAAGTTCAAAGAGATATTCCACGGCGAGCGGTTCAGCGCGCTCAAGGCCAAAGGCGCGCAGGTGCAGCGCCCGCTGTGGGCTTCGACGGGCACGAAGAACCCGAAGTATTCGGAAGTGCTCTACGTGGATAATTTGATCGGGCCGGAGACCGTGAACACCGTGCCGCCCGCCACTTACACGGCCATCCGCGAGAAAGGCGTGGTGGCGTTGACGCTCGAAGAGGGTTTGGACGAGTGTCGCGCGCTCGTCGGCCAACTCGGCGAACTCGGCATCGATCTGAAAGCCGTCACGGAGAAATTGCAGAAGGATGGGTTGAGTTCCTTCGTCACCTCTTTCGACACGCTGGCCGAGTCCATCGAGTCGAAGCGCGATGCGTTTCTCTCAGGCATCAACGGGAGGCTGACGGCAACGTTGGGAAAGTATAGTGAGGCGGTCGCGGGGGCGATCAAGGAAGCGGACAAAGGCGACGTGATGCGCCGCATCTGGCGCAAGGACGCCGCGCTCTGGAAGTCGGACGAAGCGCACCAGAAGATCATCAAGAACGCGCTCGGCTGGCTGACCGTGCCCGACATGATGATCGGCGTCGAAGACGACCTCGTGCAGTTCGCCGACCGCATCAGGAACGTCCGCGAGTTCAAACACGCGATGGTCTGCGGCATGGGCGGCTCGTCGCTCTGCCCGGAAGTGCTGCGGCAGACGTTCGGCAAACAGGAGGGCTACCCCGAACTGCTCGTGCTCGACTCCACCGACCCGGACGCCTTCTCCGACATCGCCGACAAAATAGACATCACCAAATGTCTCTTCATCATCTCGTCGAAATCCGGCACGACGACCGAGCCGCTCGTCTTTTACAAATACTGGTACGATCAAGTCGGCCGCCGCAAGGAGAATCCCGGCGAGTGCTTCGTCGCCGTCACAGACCCCGGCACGCTGATGGAGCAGATGGCGACCGATGACAAGTTCAAACGCATCTTCCTCAACCCGCCAGACATCGGCGGGCGCTATTCCGCGCTCTCCTATTTCGGCATGGTTCCCGCCGCGCTGATGGGTCTGGACGTGCGGAAATTGCTCGACCGCGCCGAGCGCGTCGTACATGCCTGCGCGTCGGTCGTGCCGGCGGCGGAGAATCCGGGCGCGCGGCTCGGCGCGATCCTCGGCGAGTGTGCGAAGGCGGGGCGCGACAAACTGACCATCAGCGCCGACCCGCAGATCGCCTCGTTCGGCCTCTGGGTCGAGCAATTGCTGGCCGAGAGCACCGGCAAGGACGGGAAGGGAATCGTGCCCGTCGCGGGCGAAACGCTCGGCGCGCCTTCCGTCTACGGCGACGACCGCCTCTTCGTCCACATCAGCGTCGGGAAGATCGACAGTGAGACGGAAGCGAAACTGAAGGCGCTCGAAGCCGCAGGCCACCCGGTGGTCTACCGCACGCTGACAGACCTCTACGATCTCGGCGAGGAATTTTTTCTCTGGGAGATCGCGACGGCGTTTGCCGGCTGGCGTCTCGGCATCAATCCCTTCGACCAGCCTAACGTGCAGGAGTCGAAGGACGCGACGAAGGAACTGCTCGACGCTTACACGCGCGACGGCAAACTGCCCGAGCAGGACGTGCTCGCCACGGACGGCGTGCTCACGCTCTACGCCGACGAGGAGACGCGCGCCGCCCTGCCCGGCGATTCGGTCGGCGCGGCCATCGTGGCGCACCTCGCGCGCGCGGGCAAGGGCGACTACATCGCCCTGCTCGATTATTTCGAGGAGACGCCCGCCCACGAGTCGGCCGTCCAGGCGATTCGCGCGCACCTGCGCGACGCGACGCACTGCGCCACGACGACGGGCTACGGGCCTCGCTTCCTGCACTCGACCGGCCAGCTCCACAAGGGCGGCTCGGCCTCCGGCGTCTTCCTGCAACTCACCGCGCCCGACATCAAGGATTTACCGATTCCGGGACAGCCTTACACTTTCAGCACTTTGAAACAAGCGCAGGCGCTCGGCGATTTTCGTTCGCTCTCTTCGCGCGGACGCCGCGCCATCCGTATCGATCTCGGCGCCGACGTAGAGGCCGGTCTCAACCGACTGCGCGAGTTGATCGGTCAGGCGCTTCCACGCTCCGGCGCGACGGGAGCATAAATAGAAACGATGAAGGATGAACGCGGAACGATGAAGTGAAAAAAATTGTCTTCCACTTCATCGTTCATCGTTCCGCGTTCATCCTTTATTTCGAATGAGGAAATCTTATGTCTACACCTGAGCAGAGTAGTAAGACGGCCAAGATCGGCATGATCGGGCTGGGCGTGATGGGCGAAAATCTGGCGCGCAACATCGAGCGCAACGGGTATTCCATCGCCGTCTGGAATCGCGAGCCGAAGAAAGTTGACGAGTTCGTCGAGCGGCTGGAAGGCCACGAAGTGATCGGCGCGCATACCCCGGAGGAATTTGTGAAGTCGCTGGAGCGTCCGCGCAAGGCGATCCTGCTCGTCAAGGCGGGTGACCCCGTCGATTGGACTGTCAACCAGATCAAGCCGTTTCTGGAAGAGGGCGACATCATCATCGACGGCGGCAACTCTTATTTCATGGACACCGACCGGCGCGAGAAAGAGTTGAAGGCCGAGGGCTTCAACTTCATCGGGTCGGGCGTCTCCGGCGGCGAGAAGGGCGCGCTCTGGGGGCCTTCACTGATGCCCGGCGGCGACCGCGAGGCTTACGAGCAGATTCGCCCGATCTGGGAAGCCATCGCGGCGAAAGTTGACGACGGCCCCTGCGTCACCTACATCGGGCCGGGCGGCGCGGGTCACTTCGTCAAGATGGTGCATAACGGCATCGAGTATGGCGACATGCAACTCATCGCCGAAGCTTACGATTTGATGCGCACCGTGCTCGGCATGTCGGCCACGGAGATGGCCGACGTGTTCGACGAATGGAACAGGGGCGATCTCGAATCGTTCCTCATCGAAATCACCGCGCAGATTTTGCGCGTCACAGACCCCGAAACGGGTAAGCCCTTAGTCGACCTCGTGCTCGACAAGGCCGGGCAGAAGGGCACGGGCAAGTGGACTTCCGACATCGCGCTCGACCTCGGCATCGTCACCCCGACGATTGACGCGGCCGTGGACACGCGCAATCTCTCCGCGCGCAAAGAGGAGCGCGTCGAAGCGTCGAAGCAGATCGAAGGGCCGGCGCGCGTGCAATTCAGCGGCGACCGCAAAGAGATGATCCAGGCCATCCACGACGCGCTCTACGCCTCGAAGATTTGCTCTTACGCGCAGGGCATGAACCTCATCCGCGCCGGTTCGGAAGCCTACAACTGGAACATCAACCTCGGCGAGTGTTCGCGCATCTGGAAGGGCGGCTGCATCATCCGCGCACGCTTCCTCGACAAGATCAAACAGGCTTACCAGCGCCGCTCCGACTTGCCGAATCTGCTGCTCGACCCCGACTTCAACGCCTTCGTCCAGCAGTCGCAGCCCAACTGGCGTCGCGCCGTGGCGACCGCCATCCAGACCGGCGTCGCCGTGCCCGGCATGTCGGCCAGCATCGGCTACTTCGACACCTATCGCACCGCCAACCTGCCACTGAATTTGACGCAGGCGCAGCGCGATTTCTTCGGCTCGCACACCTACGAGCGAATCGATAAACCCGGCCAGCCCGCCGTTCACACCGAGTGGGAAGAGATGCTCAAGAAAGGATGAACGATGAACGCGGAACGATGAACTGAAGACAGTCAGTTGTCCGTTGTCAGTTGTCCGTTGCATGTGGCTGTCACACAAGTTACTAAAGACGGGTTTTGAGCAACTGACAACGGACAACTGACAACTTTGATTCATCGTTCATCGTTCCGCCTTCATCGTTATTTCATTATGTCTGCAACCGTATTGGAAAATCCGCTGCGCGCGGGCGTGCGCCTCGAACGAACGGCCGAGCCGTGTGTGGTCGTCATCTTCGGCGCGACGGGCGATCTGACGAAGCGCAAGCTCGTGCCCGCGCTTTACCGGCTCGTGCAGGAACGGCTCGTGCCGGCCGAGTTCGCCATCGTCGGCGCGGCGCGCACCGAATTGAGCAGCGAAGAGTTTCGCGCCAACATGAAAGAGGCCGTCGCGCAGTTTTCCGAGTCGAAGAGCGTTGACGAAGAGGTGTGGGAATCCTTCGCGCAAGGCCTGCACTACCTGAAAGTCGACATCGGCACTGCGGAAGACTACGTGAAACTCGGCGAGAAGCTCGACGAGATCGACCGGGAGCGCGGCACACAGGGCAACCGCGTCTTTTATCTCTCCACCGCGCCGTCGCTCTACGCAGAGGCCGTGCGCCAACTCGGCGAATCTGGCCTGGCGAAACCGAAGGACAAGGGTTGGGTGCGCGTCATCATCGAGAAGCCTTTCGGCACAGACCTCCAGAGCGCGCAGGCGCTCAACCGCGACATCCATCAACACCTCGACGAATCGCAGATTTATCGCATCGACCATTATCTCGGCAAAGAGACGGTGCAAAATCTGCTCGTCTTTCGCTTCGCCAACGGCATCTACGAGCCGCTCTGGAATCGCCAGTACATCGACCACGTCCAGATCACGAACGCCGAGACGGTGGGCGTCGAGGGGCGCGGCGGTTATTACGAGAAGGCGGGCGTCGTGCGCGACATGTTGCAGAACCACGTCTTTCAGGTGTTGTCGCTCGTCGCGATGGAGCCGCCGGCGAGTCTCAACTCCGAATCGGTGCGCGACGAGAAGATTAAAGCGATGACTTCCGTGCGCCCGTTCACGCCGGAGCGCATCCGTGCCGAGTGCGTGCGCGGCCAGTACGGCGCGGGCTCGATCAACGGCAAGGCGGTTCCCGGCTACCGCGAAGAGGAGGGCGTCGCGCCCGACTCTGCGACCGAGACCTTCGCCATGCTCACGATGTACTTCGACAACTGGCGCTGGTCGGGCGTGCCCTTCTACATACGCTCGGGCAAGCGTCTGGCAAAGCGCGTCACGGAGATTGCGATCCAGTTTAAAGACGCGCCGCACAAGCTCTTCGGCTCCGAGATGATGGAGCAGATGACGCCGAACCAGCTCATCATCCGCGTCCAGCCCGATGAAGGCATCACGATGCGCGTCGCGGCCAAAGTGCCCGGACAGGTAACGCGCATCCGCGACGTGAACATGGACTTCCGCTACGGCGCGTCCTTCGGCGTCCAGCTTGCCGAAGCCTACGAGCGGTTGTTGCTCGACTGCATCCTCGGCGACCCGACACTTTACGCGCGCACCGACATGACCGAGCACGGCTGGGAGATCGTCATGCCCATCCTCGAAGAATGGGCGGCCACGAAGGCGGAAGCGCCTTTCCCCAACTACGAGGCCGGCACGTGGGGGCCGCAGGCCACGCATGACCTGCTGGAACAGGCAGGCCGCCGCTGGCGCAGACCGTAAGCGGGGTTTCAAGTTTCAAGTTTCAGGTTTCAAGTTAAAGAAGCGGGGTTTCAGGTTTCAAGTTGAAGAACTTCAAACCTCAGACCTGAAACTTGAAACTTGAAACTTGAAACTACTTTCAGACCTGAAACTTGAAACCTGAAACTTGAAACTAAAAGCTATGAGCTCAGACATTCAACAAAGCTCCGTTGCGAAGAACGCGCCGCAGGGGATAGACGTGGGGCGTTTGGAAAAGGAGTTGGCGGCGAACTGGCTAAGCGCCGGAGGCGCGGAAGAATCAGGCGTCACGCACGTCTGCGTGTTGAATTTGATCGTCTACGCCGCGCCCGAAGAGGATCGGGCGAAGATAGACGAATTGCTCGACACGGTGACGGAGCACGCGCCGGGTCGCGCGCTCGTGCTCATCGCGGACGCGGCTGCGTCCGAGTCGAAGCTGGAGGCTTACGTCTCGACGCGATGCCAGGTTGCGGGCAGGGGCGGGCGCAAGCAGGTCTGCGGCGAACAGGTGACGATTGAGGCGAGCGGCGCGGCCGTGGAAACGGCGGCGAGCGCGATTGAGCCGCTGGTCGTGCCGGACGTGCCCTGCTTCCTGTGGTGGAAAGACATCCCGCACGAGGACGATAAGCTGTTCAATCGTCTGGTGGAATTATCTGATCGCGTCGTCATCGATTCGCTCGTCTTCGACCGTCCCCACGAAGACCTTTCGCGGCTGGCCGAGATCATACGCACGCGCCGGCAGTTCATGCTGGCGAGCGATTTGAACTGGGGGCGTCTGACCTCCTGGCGCAATTTGATCGCGAGCTTCTGGGACGTGCATGACTACCGCCCGCACCTGGACGCGATTGACCACGTGCTCGTCGAATACGACGCGCCCGACGCCGCCCCCGACCAGATCGCCGCACAGGCGCTGCTCGCCGTCGGGTGGCTCGCGTCGGAATTGAAGTGGCTGCCGACGGGCGAGTTTGTGCGTGAAGGGAAAAGTTCGCGGTGGGTGTTGCAGGCGGGCGCGCGCAAACTCGAAGTGGAGTTTCGCTCGGCCGAAGACCGGCACGGTTGCGACGGTCTCATCGCCGCGCTCACGTTGAAGGCGGGCGCGACAGACGCGGAGTTCTACGTGGGCGTGAACGAGGAATGGACGAAACTTGAGACCTCGGCCAGGATCGGCGACGCACGCCAGGTAGGGCGCGTCGTGACGCACGAGGCGAAGTCCGAGGGCGAGCGTCTGAGTCGTGAACTCAGCATTCTCTCGCGCGATGAAGTTTACGAGCGCGCGGTCGAATCCGCCGGGCGTTTGATCGAAGTCCTGCGGAAAAGCTAGTCGAACCTGAAACAAATAATGTCAAAGATATGATACTGGCCGGAGACATCGGGGGCACGAAAACGAACGTCGCCCTCTTCGAGCACGATGCGCTGGAAAAACCGCTCGCGCAGCGCAGTTTCCCCAGCGGCAAGTACGATTCGCTCGAATCGATCATCTCGGAGTTCATCGCCGAGCATCAGCCGCAGGTAAAGCACGCCTGCTTCGGCATCGCCGGGCCGGTCAAGGACGGCCAGGTCAGGACGCCGAACCTCAAGTGGGTGGTTGACGGGCAGACGCTCGCCCGTGCGCTCGGCATCGCGCGTGTCGGCCTGATCAACGACCTCGAAGCGACGGCCTACGGCATCGAGGGTCTGGGCGCGGCGCAACTGCACGCGCTCAACGAAGGCATGGCCGAGCAGGGCGCGCACCGCGCACTCATCGCCGCCGGAACCGGACTCGGCATGGCCGGGCTGTTCTACGACGGCCACCACTATCGCCCCATCGCCTCCGAAGGCGGCCACATCGATTACGCCCCGCGCACGGGCATAGAACACGAACTCCTCAATTACATGCGCGGCAAAATCGGCGGGCGCGTCAGCTACGAGCGCGTCCTCTCCGGGCCGGGGCTTTTCAATATTTACAGTTTCCTGCGCGACCACAAATACGGCGAGGAGCCGGACTGGCTGGCCGCCGAGATCAAGGCGGGCGACGGCTCGGCCGCAGTCTCGCAGGCCGGCCTCGCGGGCACATCCGAACTGGCCGTTAAAGCTCTGGACCTCTTCGCGGACATTTACGGCGCGATGGCGGGCAACCTCGCGCTGCTCCTGAAAGCGACGGGCGGCCTCTATGTCGGCGGCGGCATCGCGCCGAAGCTGATCGAGAAACTGAAAGACGGCACCTTCATGCGCGCGTTCAAGGATAAGGGGCGCATGTCCGCGCTCGTCTCCAACATCCCCGTGCGCGTCATCCTCGACGACAAGACGGCGCTCTACGGCGCGGCGCGCTGTGCCGTCGAACAGGTATAAACTTCGATTCGCGAGCTTCCGAAAAACATCTATGCCAGCCGACGAACGTGCGACTCCTGATATTCAAATCTTCGCGGACGCGGGTGAAGTGGCGCGCGCCGCCGCGCTCCGCTTCGTCGAACTCGCGCGCGCGAGCATCAATACGAATGGGCGTTTCAGCGTGGCTCTCGCCGGAGGCTCGACGCCGAAACGCATCTATGAACTGCTCGCGGGCAGCGAGTTCGCCGCGCAACTCTACTGGCCGGGCGTCCACGTCTTTTTCGGAGATGAACGCTCTGTCCCGCCCGACGATGCCGACAGCAACTATCGCATGGCGAACGAGGCGCTGCTCTCGCGCGTCGCGCTGCCGGAAGAGAACGTACACCGTATGCGCGGCGAGGGCGACGCGGTCGCCAACGCACGCCTCTACGAAGACGAACTGCGCGGCTACTTCGGCGACGACGCGAACTGGCCGGAGTTCGATCTCGTGATGCTCGGCATGGGCGACGACGGCCACACCGCGTCGCTCTTTCCCGGCACACGCGCGCTCGACGCAAATGCGGCGTGGGTCACGGCCAACTGGGTCGACAAATTCGACGCCTATCGCGTCACCCTCACCGCGCAGGCCATCAATCACGCACGCCACGTGATGTTCATCGTCACCGGCGCGGGCAAGGCCGCGCGTCTGCAGGAAGTCCTCTACGGCTCGCCCGATACGCAACGCCTCCCCTCACAACTTATTCAACCGCGCGCCGGCGCGCTCACATGGTTTATAGACGAAGCCGCCGCGGCGAAACTAAACGGAAAGGATGAAGAAGGAACGATGAAGTAGGAACGATGAAGGATGAATAAAAGCTGTCCGTAGTCAGTTGTCCGTTGTCCGTTGCATGTGGCTGTCACGCAAGTTACTAAAGACGGTTTTGAACAACTGACAACTGACTACGGACAATCTGACTACGGACAACTGACTACGGACAACTGGCTGTCTTCAGTTCATCGTTCATCGTTCCGCGTTCATCCTTATTTTTTATGATCCCAAAACGTGTCGCCATCGGCAGCGATCATGCCGGTTATGAGAGCAAGGAGTCGGCGAAGCGCGAGATCGCGGCGCTCGGCGTGGAGGTGGAAGACAAAGGCACGAGCGGTCTCGACAGTGTCGACTACCCGGACTTCGGCGCGGCCGTCGGGCGGGCGGTGGCTTCGGGCGAGGTCGAGCGCGGGGTGGTTATCTGCGGCTCAGGCATCGGCATCTCCATCGCGGCCAATAAAGTGCCGGGCGTGCGCGCCGCGCTCTGCTGGAACGAGGAGACTGCGCGCCTCGCGCGCCAACACAACGACGCCAACGTCCTCTGCATCGGCGCGCGCTTCATCGAACCCGAACTCGCCGCGCGCATGATCCGCGCTTTCCTGGAGACGGAGTTCGAGGGCGGGCGGCATCAGGAACGCGTCGAAAAGTTGTCGCAGTTGGACGAGGCGCGCTAGAGGCGCGGCGCCGCCACCTTCGGAAGGTTGAGATAAATCCGCGTGCATGAATCTCACGCAAAGGCGCAAAGGCGCAGAGAGAATCGGCCGGAAAAAACGTTCCAACCTTTATGTCTTCCTTTGCGTCTTTGCGCCTTTGCGTGAGACTTGTTTGTAATTCCTGACAGTAAAAAAATCCCATGCCGACCAAAGAACACGAACGTCTGAACGAGCCTTCGGAGTTGCCCATCCACCCGTGGCGCAAGTGGGGGCCATACGTTTCCGAGCGCGCGTGGGGCACGGTGCGAGAGGATTACAGCGAGCACGGCACGGCGTGGGACTATTTCCCGCACGACCTGGCGCGCTCGAAAGCCTATCGCTGGGGCGAGGACGGGCTGGCGGGAATTTGCGACCGCTATCAACTGATGACCTTCGCGCTCGCGCTCTGGAACGGCAAAGACCCGATCCTGAAGGAGCGACTCTACGGACTCGTCTCCAGCGAAGCCAATCACGGCGAGGACGTGAAGGAGTATTACTTCTACCTCGATTCGACGCCCTCACACTCGTACATGAAGTATTTGTACAAGTACCCGCAAGCGCCCTTTCCCTACGGCAAATTGATCGAAAAGAACCGCGCGCGCCGCGCCGGCCACAACCCCGAATACGAACTGCTCGACACGGGCGTCTTCGACGACGACCGTTACTTCGACGTGTTCGTCGAATACGCGAAGGCGACGCCGGAGGACATTTGCGTCCGCATCGAGGTCTTCAATCGCGGGGCGGAAGATGCGACGATTCACCTCCTGCCGCACCTCTGGTTTCGCAACATCTGGGCGTGGTGGCCTGAGCCGAGAGCCGAACCGTCCATACGCGTCGGCGAGAGCGGAGAGAACTTCGTGAGCCTCGTCGCCACCGACGACGAGACCTGCGGGCTGCCCGGCCTGCCCTTCAAATATTGCCTCGGCACGCGCTACCTCTACGCCGATGCGGGCGGCCGCCCCCTCTTCACCGATAACGAGACGAACGCGCCGCGCGTCTGGGGCGCGCACGCCCAGAGCCGCAAGCCTTACGTCAAGGACGGATTTCACCGCCACATCATCAACGGCGAGCCGACGGTCAACCCCGAACTCGTGGGGACGAAGGCGTGCCTGCATTACGAGTTAAACGTCCCGGCCGGCGGGTCGGTCGTGCTGAAACTGCGGCTGACGGACGAGAAGCTGGAGCGGCCGCTCGCGGATGTGGACGAGATCGTCGGCGAGCGGCGCAGGGAAGCGGACGAATTCTACGACTCGATTCATCCGGCGAAGGCGACGGAAGACGAGCGGCGCGTGCAGCGGCAGGCGCTCGCGGGGATGCTCTGGAGCAAACAGATTTACATCTACGACGTGCGCGCGTGGTTCGAGGGCGACAACCCTGCGCACCCGCCGCCCGAATCGCGCCGCCGCATACGCAATCATCGCTGGATGCACATCAAGAGCATGCGCGTGCTCTCAATGCCGGACAAGTGGGAGTACCCCTGGTTCGCCGCGTGGGATTTGGCTTTCCACTGCGTGCCGCTCGCGCTCGTCGACCCGGAGTTTGCCAAAGAGCAACTGTGGCTGCTGCTCTTCGAGCAATTTCAACATCCGAACGGGCAGATACCGGCCTACGAGTGGGAGTTCTCCGATCTCAACCCGCCCGTCCATGCGTGGGCTGTGTGGCGCATCTACAACATGGATCGCGTCGCCACGGGGAAGGCCGACCGCCTCTTTCTCGAAAAGTGTTTCCACAAGTTGCTGATCAATTTCGCGTGGTGGGTGAACAAGGTTGACAGCGAGGGCAACAACGTCTTCGAGGGCGGCTTCCTCGGACTCGACAACATCACCGTGCTCGACCGCAGCCACGAGCTCCCGAACGGCGCGAGCCTCGAACAGTCCGACGCCACGGGCTGGATGGGCATGTTCTGCCTCAACCTCATGCGTATCGCGCTCGAACTGGCGCAGGAGAACCCGGCCTACGAAGCGCTCGCCACGAAGTTCTTCCAGCACTACGTCTACGTCGGCGCGGCGATGAAGAAGATGGGCAGCGTCGGCTATCAACTGTGGGACGAAGAGGACAAATTCTTCTACGACGTGCTGAGCTACCCGAACGGCGAGCATCACAAGTTTCGCGTGCGCTCGCTCGTCGGCCTCATCCCGCTCTACGCCATCGAGCGGCTGGAAGAGAACTGGATCAAGCCCTTCACGCAGTTTTACCGCGAGATGAACTGGTTCATCGAGAACCGGCAGGACATCGTGCAGAGTTGCGTCCAGATAGTGGAGCATGAAGACCAGCGCGTCTACGTCCTCGCCATCGTCAACGAGGAGCAGATGCGCCACCTGCTCGAACGCATCTGGGACCCGCAGGAGTTTCGTTCGGAATACGGGTTGCGCAGCCTGTCGAAATACCACGAGCAGCACCCGTTCCACTTCGGCGGCGCGCAGGTGGGTTATGAACCGGCCGAGTCAATCGAAATGCTCAAGGGCGGCAATTCCAACTGGCGCGGCCCCGTCTGGTTTCCCACCTCGTTCATGATGATCGAGGCGTTGCGCAAAGTGGGCAAAGCTTACGGGGCGAAGTTCGAGATCGAAAGCCCCGTGGCGGGCGAACCGAACGTAACGCTCAATGACATGGCGCGCGGCTACGCCGACCGTCTCATCAAGCTGTTCACGCGCGACGAGGAGAACCGCCGCGCCGCACACGGCTGGTACGGAAAGTTTCAGGACGACCCGCACTGGCGCGACCTGATCCTCTTCTACGAATACTTCCACGGCGACACCGGCATGGGACTCGGCGCATCGCACCAGACGGGCTGGACGGGGCTGGTCGCGTCTCTGATTGACGAGTGGCGGAAGTGAAGCTGATTTAGCGCGGTTGCAATTGAGTGTAAGCAGAAGTGCTTGCCACGTAGACACAAAGGGCATAGAAGAAGACAAGCGATGATCTCAAATTTGAGATCATCGCTTGTCTTCTTCTATGCCCTCTCCACGTCCTCTACGTCCGCGATGGTGGAAGCCTTTATCCCGCGCCGCTCTCAATTCCGACACGCCGTAACGATTCACGCAGTCGTCTGTGGCTCGACCTTTTTAGCCGCAGCGGGCGCGGGCTTTCGCGTGTTCTTCTTCACGGTGAAGACCTCGGTGCTCTGGTTCTTGCCCTTGACCTTCACGTCGCCGAGCGGCTCGGTGTCGTAATCGATCCCCAGCAGCGCGGCGGTCGCATCGCTGATCAAAATCGGCACGCCCTTCTCCTTGGTGGTCGATTCGAGACGCGCCGAGAGGTTTACGGTGTCGCCGATGATGGTGTATTCAAGGCGGCCTTCCGCGCCCACCACGCCGCACGTCGCCTCGCCCGTGTGGACGCCGACGCCGATGGCGATCTGCGGTCGATCCTTATCCTTCCACTCCGCGTTCATGCGCTCGACCTCGGCCAGCATCTCCAGCCCGCAGGCGACGGCCGCGCGCGCTTCGAGTTTCTGCCCGCGGTCGACGGGCGCGCCGAAGACGATCATCAGGCCGTCGCCGATGAATTTATTGATGTGGCCGCCGTAGGAACAGACGATGCGGTGCATGCGGCTGAAGTATTCGTTTAACCACTCGACGACCACCGCCGAGTCGACCGACTCGGAAAGCGTGGTGAAGCCGCGTATGTCCGTGAAGATGAGCGTGACGACGCGCCGCTCGCCGGCGAGTGTCAGATCGCCGCGCTGCTGCCAGAGCGTGTCGGCCACTTCGGGCGAAACGCACTTGGAGAAGATGTCCATGATGGCCGCGCGCTCGGCCTCCGTCGCGTCGCGGACGGCTTTCTCGTGCGCGTATCGCAGGAGAAAGCCTGAGAGAGAGACGACCAGCACGCCGCCTTCTGTCGCGGCGAGCGGCAGGATGATGCCTTTGTGATAGAAGAACCAGGTTGCGGCCGCGAGCATCCCGCCAGCCACGCCGACCACGAGCAACGTGCCCCAGAGCGGGCGCAGCCAGAGCACCGCCAGCGATGTCAGGCAGATGACGAGAAAGAGTATGGATACATTTGCCCTGTAAGAGAGACGCCGCAAATAGTTGCCGTAGAGCAGGCTGGCGACGACGTTTGCGTGAATCTCCATGCCGGGCATCTTGCGCGGCGCGGTCTCCAGGTTAGCGCCACGGATTCTGGCTATCGTCGTGGCGAGCAATCCCGGCTGGTAGTAAGGGGTCTCGAAGAGATCGGGCGCGTCGTTGTTGGTCGCGCCGATGATGATGATGCGGTCGCGGAAAAACTCCTCGTCCGGGATGTTGTCCTGCTCGCGGAACAAAATCTCACGCGCCGAAATTCGCCGGAAGCCCGGCGAGCGGCTGCGAAAATCTATATCAAACTGGGCGTCCGGGCGCAGCGGAATTATGCGTGAGCCAAGACTCACGGCATCGTATCGCAACTCGTCGCCGCCGATGGGTTGCAGCGGTTCCTGCTTATGAATTTGCGCGAGCGCCGCGCCGAAACTGAAATCGTTATCTTGCCGCGGATTGAAAAGCTGGCCGGTGCGTACGAAACCGTCGCTGTCGTGTGGCAGGTCTGCGAAGCCCGTCGCGGATGCCTGTTCGGCGAAAATCGGTAGGGGGTCTATGGCCTCCGAACCGCCGAGGGGGAGTTTCTTGACCAGCACTATATTCGCATTGGTGATTGATTCCAGTATCTTCTGGTCGTCTGCCTTGTCAAACTCGGATAAGCCCCCTTCTTCGCTCAAATAAATGTCGAGGCCGATCACGCTCGCCCCTCCGGCCACGGCGCGGTCAATCAGGCGCGCGTAGTAACCGCGCGGCCATTTCTGCAGGCGGATGTTCGATTCGCGGATGGAGTCCTCGTCCACCGTGATGAGCGTGATCGGCTCTTTCATGCCGCGCTCGCGCAACTCGGGGTGCAGCACGTCGCGCAACTGGAAGAGCACATCGAGGCCGTCCTGCTCGAAGTTTGTCACCAGGCCGTAGGGGTATTTGGTGTATGCGCCTTTGTCGTCCTTTAGAGGCCACATCGCCAGCGCCAGCGCCGACCAGACGAGGAGCATGAGACCAATCGCCAGCACCCAGTACCAGCGGCGCAGGAGGTAGGGCATGAAGGAAAGTTTTTTGAAAATCGACATGGGGGTCAGCGGCAGCAGTAGTTACGATTGTCAGGGTTATTTGAACAGGAACAGACGATACGGACGAGCGCGTGCGATTGTAACGCCGCCCCGGTGGGCGGTCAATCATCTTTACGGGCGTCGCGTCGGGCTGTATTGCGCACACGTGCCGGCAATCTTGACTAAAAAGTAAGGTATCCGTATAATCTCTGCGTATCCGGATAATTGCTGATGTTGGAGCGGTTTACATGAAGGTCTCCGCACAGGAAGAATATGGTCTGCGTTGCCTCTTGCAACTCGCGCCGCTCGGCGCGGGCGAATACCTGACGCTCACGCAGATCGCCGAGCGCGAGGGCATTTCGGTGGCGAACGCGGGCAAGTTGCTCTGGATTTTGAACAAAGCCGGACTGGTGACTTCGATTCGCGGCACGAAAGGCGGTTATCGTCTGGCGCGCGCCGCCTCCGAGATTCACCTGGACGAAATCATCAAGGTGCTCGACGAGGATGTGCTGGCGAGTCATTGCAATAGCTACACGGGCATCCTCGACGCCTGCGTCCACACGGGCAACTGCGGCATCCGCCCCGTGATCGTCGGCCTGCACGACGTGGTGCGGCGGGCGATGGCGAGCATCACGCTGGCACAGCTTTTAGGCACGGAGTCGAACGTCGAAACGACCCTGCACCAGATCAATTCGCGTTCGCGCGAAACGACGCACGAGCTGGCGTGAAGTTGTTATGAGGCATGAGGCGGAACGAAATTTCGTCACACTGAATTTTAAGTTTAAGAACGTAGATAAGAGACAAAGATGAGTACAATCGAATTACTGACCAACAAAGAATACAAGTACGGTTTCGTGACCGACATCGAGTCGGACATGATCCCGCGCGGCCTCAGCGAAGACACCATCCGGCTCATTTCGGAGAAGAAGAACGAGCCGGAGTTCATGCTGGAGTTTCGTCTGAAAGCCTACCGTAACTGGCTCAAGATGGAGGAGCCGCAGCACTGGCCGAACATCACCTATCCGAAGGTGGATTACCAGGACATCATCTATTACAGCGCGCCCAAGCAGAAGCCCACGTTGGCGAGCATGGACGAAGTTGACCCTGAGTTGATCAAGACGTTCGAGAAACTCGGCATCCCTCTGACCGAGCAGAAGCAACTGGCGGGCGTGGCGGTTGATGCCGTCTTCGACTCGGTCTCCGTGGCGACGACCTACAAGGCGAAGCTCAAGGAGCACGGCGTCATCTTCTGCTCCTTCTCCGAGGCCGTGCATGAATACCCGGAACTCATCAGGAAGTATCTCGGCACGGTCGTGCCGACGAACGACAACTACTTCGCGGCCTTGAACAGCGCGGTCTTCACCGACGGCTCATTCGTCTTTATCCCGAAGGGCGTGCGCTGCCCGATGGAGTTGTCCACCTATTTCCGCATCAACAACTCGGAGTCCGGCCAATTCGAGCGCACACTGATCATCGCTGAAGAGAACGCGCACGTCTCTTACCTCGAAGGCTGCACCGCGCCGAAGTTCGACAAGAACCAACTACACGCGGCGGTCGTCGAACTCGTTGCGCTCGACGACGCCGAGATCAAATATTCGACCGTGCAGAACTGGTACGCGGGTGATGAAGAGGGCGTGGGCGGCATTTACAATTTCGTCACGAAGCGCGGCGCTTGTCGCGGGCGCAACTCGAAAATCTCCTGGACGCAGGTCGAAACCGGGTCGGCCATCACCTGGAAATACCCTTCGTGCATCCTGCAGGGCGACAACTCCATCGGCGAGTTTTATTCCGTCGCGCTGACCAATCACGCGCAGCAGGCCGACACGGGCACGAAGATGATCCACATCGGCAAGAACACGCGCTCGAACATCGTCTCGAAGGGCATCTCTGCGGGCAAGTCGAACAACAGCTATCGCGGCCTCGTCAAGGTGCTGGCCGGCGCGGAGGGCGCGCGCAACTACACGCAGTGCGATTCGCTCCTCATCGGCGACAAGTGCGGCGCGAACACGTTTCCTTACATCGAGGTGTCGAACAACACCGCGAAGGTCGAGCACGAGGCCACCACCTCGCGCATCAGCGAGGAACAGTTGTTCTACCTGCGCCAGCGCGGCATCTCATCCGAAGACGCCGTTTCGCTCATCATCAACGGTTTCTGCAAAGACGTGTTCCGCGAACTCCCGATGGAGTTCGCCGTCGAAGCGCAACGCCTGCTCGGCATGAAACTGGAAGGCAGCGTTGGTTAACAACTTTGGTGACAGGTGACAGGTGACAGGTGACAGGAAAGAGATTGTTTTACTCCTGTCACCTGTCACCTGTCACCTGTCACTCTCCGAAGGAGTGAACAGTGTTAGAGATTCGTGATTTACAGGCCAGGGTCGAGGGCAAAGATATTTTGCGGGGCATCAGCCTGACGGTGAAGCGTGGCGAAGTGCATGCCATCATGGGGCCGAACGGGTCGGGCAAGTCGACGCTGGCGAAAGTGCTGGCGGGACACCCTTCATACGAGGTGACGGGCGGCGAGGTATTGTTCGACGGCAAGAATCTGCTCGAACTCGAACCCGACGAGCGCGCACGCGAAGGCGTCTTCCTCGCCTTTCAATACCCTGTGGAAATACCGGGCGTGTCGAACGCGCAATTCCTGCGGCTCGCCTACAACGAGAAGCGCAAGCACCTCGGCGAAGAAGAACTCGACCCGCTGGAGTTTAAAGACCTCCTGCGCGAGCGCGCGAAGATCGTGGAGATGGACGCCGGCCTGATGTCGCGTTCGGTCAACGAAGGCTTCTCCGGCGGCGAGAAAAAGCGCAACGAGATTTTGCAGATGGCCGTGCTCGAACCGAAACTCGCCGTGCTCGATGAGACCGATTCCGGTCTCGACATCGACGCACTCCGCATCGTCTCCGAGGGCGTCAACAAACTGCGCAACACGGACAACGCCATCGTGCTCGTGACGCATTATCAACGCCTGCTCAACTACATCGTGCCCGATTACGTACACGTGCTCTACCAGGGGCGCATCGTGCGCTCCGGCGGCAAGGAACTTGCGCTCGCGCTCGAAGAGAAGGGCTACGACTGGATCAAGGAAGAAGTGGCGGAAGGCCACCCGTCGGCGGCCAGCGCGTAATGCGGCGCATTTAAGTTTCAAGGTTGACGGCGAGAAAGCGTCGAAGAGAATGATGGTACAAGCTACGAAAGAGAAGAGTTCATACCGCTTGGCGTTCGATGCGATGCAGACGGCCGACGCGCGCGCTCTGCCCGCGTGGGTGCTGCGCCTGCGTGAGACGGCGATGGAGCGTTTCGAGAGTGTCGGATTTCCGACGACCGACGTGGAAGATTGGAAGTACACCAATGTCGGCGCTATCTCGAAGGGCGCGTTTGCGCCGGTGGCGACAGGCGCGGGCGGCGAGTTGAACGTCGCGGACGTGGCGGCTTATCTCGCTCCCGAAGCTTCGAGCCGTCTGGTCTTCGTCAACGGGATTTATCGCGCGGAGTTTTCGTCCGTTGAAGATTTACCGCCGGGTGTGGTCGTCGCGAGTTTCGCGGAAGCCTTCACGGGCGAGCACGAATCCGTCCTGCGCTCGTATCTCGCGAGTCCGAGCGACCCGGAGATTGACGGTTTCAATGCCCTGAACGCGGCCTTCCTGCGCGAGGGCGCGCTCGTCTATCTGCCCAAAGGCGCGCAAGCTTCCAGTCCGATTCAACTGCTGTTTCTCTCCGCCACGACGCCGCAACCGGCAGCCGTCTTTCCGCGCGTGCTCGTCGTGGCCGAACGCGAAAGCGCGGCGACGATCATCGAGAGTTATGCGTCGGTTGATGAATCCCGCTCATTCACGAACGCCGTGGTCGAAGTCTTCGTCGGTGAGAACGCGCGTGTGACGCATTACAAGGTTCAACGCGAGGGCGAAGCCTCGTTTCATATCGCCACAACCAACGCGAAACTCGAACGCAGCGGCGTCTACGACCTGACGACGATCACGCTCGGCGCGCAGCTTTCACGCCACGGCATTGGCGTCCGCCTGGCGCATGAGGGAGCGGAATGCTGGGTTGACGGCCTCTACCTCGTCGGCACGGGGCAGCACGCAGACACGCATTCGCTGATCGATCATTCCAGCCCGCACTGCACCAGCCACCAGCTTTACAAAGGCATCCTCGACGGCAAATCGCGCGCCGTCTTCAACGGCAAGGTGTTCGTCCACCGCGACGCGCAGCAGACGGACGCGCAACAGTCGAACAAGAATTTGCTGCTCTCGAACGAGGCGCGCGTTGACACCAAGCCGCAGTTGGAGATTTACGCCGACGATGTGAAGTGCGCGCACGGCGCGACCGTCGGGCAATTGGAAGAGGAAGAGTTGTTCTATCTCGTCAGCCGGGGCTTGCACACAGACCTCGCGCGCAACCTGCTGACCTACGGGTTCGCCGAAGAGTTGGTCGAGAAGATCAAGATCGAGTCGATCAAGCGGCAGTTGGACGAGGCGATTCTGAATCGCCTGCACGCGCGGCTCGAAGTGTAAATCATAGTTTCAAGTTTCAGGTTTCAAGTTTCAAGTCTGAAAAGCACATAATTCTTTAACTTGAAACTTGAAACCTGAAACTTGAAACCATTAAAAATTCTATGATCGCAACAGAGAAATTTATGTCGGGTGAGAAGCAGGGGGGCGGCGCGGCGGAAAGCCTGGCGACGTGGGATGTCGCGCGCGTGCGCGCGGATTTCCCGGTGCTCGGTCAGACGGTCAACGGCAAGCCGCTCGTCTATCTGGATAACGCGGCCTCTTCGCAGGTGCCGCAGGTCGTGATTGATCGCGGCAGCCGCTACCTGCGCGAAGAACATTCCAACATTCATCGCGGCGTGCATTACCTGAGCCAGCGCGCGACGACCGCCTACGAGGGCGCGCGCGAGAAGGTGCGACGCTTCATTAACGCGCGCGAATCGCGCGAGTGTATCTTCGTGCGCGGCTGCACCGAGGGCATCAACCTCGTGATGCACGGCTACGGGCGCAAGTTCGTTTCCGAGGGCGACGAGATCATCGTCTCGGCGATGGAGCATCATGCGAACATCGTCCCGTGGCAGATGCTCTGCGAAGAGCGCGGCGCACGTTTGCGCGTCATTCCGATGAACGACGCGGGCGAACTGCTGCTCGACGAATATGACGCGCTCCTGAACGAGCGCACGAAACTCGTCTGCGTGATGCACGTCTCGAACGCGCTCGGCACGATCAACCCCGTCAAAGAGATCGTCGCGCGCGCGCACAAGCAGGGCGTGCCCGTGCTCGTGGACGGGGCGCAGGGCGCGCCGCATCTCCCGATTGACGTGCAGGATTTGGACGCGGATTTCTACATCATCTCCGGCCACAAGATGTTCGCGCCGACGGGCAGCGGCGTCGTCTACGGCAAAGCCGAATTGTTGGAGCGGATGAACCCTTTCCTCGGCGGCGGCGACATGATCCGCACCGTCACCTTCGAGAAGACCACCTATGCGGGGCTGCCGAACAAGTTCGAGGCGGGCACGCCCGCCATCGCCTCGCAGATTGGTCTCGGCGCGGCGATTGATTACCTGAACGGACTTGACCGCGCCGCCGCACACGCTTACGAACACGACCTCCTCGCCTATGCGACGGAAAAGCTCTCGGAGATCGAAGGCGTCCGCATCATCGGCACGGCGCGCGAGAAGGTGGGCGCGCTCTCGTTCATCATCAAAGACGTGCACCCGCACGATGTGGGGACAATTCTGGATCAGGAAGGCATCGCCATTCGCGCTGGCCATCATTGCGCGCAGCCCTTGATGAAGCGTTTCGACGTGCCGGCGACGGCGCGCGCGTCCTTCTCCTTTTACAACACGAAGGAAGAGATCGACACGCTGGCCTCAGCGGTGCAGAAAGTGATCGAGGTGTTTAGTTAAAGTGTCGGAACTGAGCGAACTCTACCAGCAGGTCATTCTCGACCACAATAAGAAGCCGCGCAACTTTAAGAAGTTGGAGACGGCCAACCGCCACGCCGACGGCCTCAATCCGCTTTGCGGCGATCAGTTGACCGTCTACATGCAACTCGAAGACGAGCGCATCGCGGACGTAAGCTTTGAAGGTTCGGGCTGCGCCATCTCAAAGGCCTCGGCCAGCATGATGACGCAGAGCGTGAAGGGCAAGACGCGCGAGGAAGTCGAGACGCTTTTCAGCGAGTTTCACCGGATGGTGACGGGCGAGCTCGACGAAGAGGCGACGCCGAACAACCTCGGCCGCCTGACGATCTTCGCGGGCGTGCGCGAGTTTCCCGCGCGCGTTAAATGCGCGAGCCTCTCCTGGCACACGCTGCACGCCGCCCTCTCCGGGGAGGACACCACGACGACGGAGAATCTGGGGCCGGACATCACCTCCGATCAGGTTTCCGCTTGAGACGGATCGTAAGATGAGGACGGGGCGGATTTAAAATCTCAAATCTGAAATCACGAATGATTTTCCAGAAGAAGACGGCCGACACGGCCGTCTTCTTTCTTTTCGCCCGCGCGTGTTGGCAAAGGCGGCGGAATCCGTCCATAATGGCGATACTTAAGGAGTCTCCGTGTGAAGATCGCTTCAATCGAACTGCGTGAAATTCGCCTGCCGCTCATCAATTTTTTCGAAACCAGTTTCGGGCGCACCACCGAGCGTCGCATCCTGCTCGTGCGCGCGCGCGACACCGACGGAATGGAAGGCTGGGGCGAATGCACGGCCGGCGAAGGGCCTTTCTACAGCGAAGAGTGGGTGGAGAGCGCGTGGTCTGTGATCGACAATTATCTCGCTCCGATGACCATCGGGCGCGGCATCGAACACGCGGCGGCGGTGTCTGCGCTGATGCGGCCGGTGCGCGGCAATCGCATGGCGAAGGCCGCGATTGAGACGGCCTGCTGGGACATAGAGGCGCGGCGCGCGGGCGTGCCGCTCTGGAAGTTGCTCGGCGGCGAGCGCGCGGAGATCGCGTGCGGCGTCTCCATCGGCATACAGGACACGCCCGAAGCGTTGATGGAGAAGATCGGGCGCGAGTTGGCCGCCGGCTACCAGCGCATCAAGATCAAGATCAAGCCGGGCTGGGATTCGGCCATCGTCGAGCGCGTGCGCGAGGAATTTCCGGGCATCGGGTTGATGGTTGACGCCAACTCGGCCTACACGCTGGCCGATGCCCCGCTGTTCCGGCAGATGGACGAATACGATTTGATGATGATCGAGCAACCGCTGGCTTACGACGACATGGTTGACCACGCGCGCTTGCAGGAACAGACGCGGACGCCCGTCTGCCTGGACGAGTCCATTCGTTCGAGCGAGGATGCGCGCAAGGCGATTGAGATGGGCGCGTGCCGCATCGTCAACGTCAAACTGGGGCGCGTCGGCGGCCACGGCGAGGCGCGCGAGGTCGAGCGCGTATGCCGTGAGAAAAACGTGCCGGTCTGGTGCGGCGGGATGCTCGAATCGGGAATCGGCCGCGCGCACAACATCGCTCTGGCGACGCTCGCGGGCTTCACGCTGCCGGGCGACGTCTCGGCGAGCGCGCGATACTGGGAAGAGGATGTCATCGAGCCACCCGTCACGGTCTCGGCGCGCGGCACGATTGCCGCTCCCGCCGCACCCGGCATCGGCTTCGAGATCAGGCAAAAAAGGATCGATGCGTTGACGGTGAGGAAAGAGAGTTACACGGCGGATTGATTCGCGGTGGCGAACTTTTGCGCGGAAGGCTGACGATAAAATATGCCGTTTGAGTTGAAACAGGGCGAGGCGAGCGCGCTCGGAGCGTATTTCAGAGAGCGCGAGGATGCGGTGTTGTCGCTCGTGCGCGAGCTGGTGGAAATCGAATCTCCGTCGGGCGATCTGGAAGGCAACGCCGCCGCCGTCTCGCTGCTCGCGGAGTCGGCGCGCGGCCTCGGTATCGACGCGGAAGTCAAACTTGAGTCTGACGCAAAGTATGGCGCGCACCTGTTGATTCGCGCCTTCGGCAACCGCGACGCAGGCCAGCCGACGACGCTCATACTGGGGCACACGGATACGGTTCACCCGCGCGGCTCGATTGCGGCGCGGCCGTGGCGCGAGGAGGATGGTCGCGTCTACGCCCCCGGCATCTTCGACATGAAGGCCAATTGCGCGCTCGCGCTCGAATCGTTGCGCGCATGCGCGTCGCTCGGTTTGCGCCCCTCGAATCCTGTCGTCATCCTGTTGACGTGCGATGAAGAGGTGGGGAGCGAGAGCGGCCGCCCTTTGGTGGAGGCGGAGGCGCGGCGCGCGTCGCACGTGCTCGTTTTTGAACCATCCGCGCCGGGCGGGCGTGCGAAAACCGCGCGCAAGGGGACGAGTTCCTACAACGTGCGCGCGGAGGGAATCGCCGCGCACGCAGGGCTTGACCCGGAGAAGGGCGCGAGCGCAATTCTGGAGATCGCGCGGCAGATCGAGCGTCTGCATACGCTGGGTGATGCGGCGCGCGGCGTGACGTTGAACGCGGGCGTGGTGTCGGGCGGCACTCGCTCGAACGTCGTGGCCGCCCTGGCTGAGACGGAAGTGGACGTGCGTTTCAGCACGATGGGCGACGCGCTGCGAATGGAGGAGACGTTCCGCAACCTGCGCCCGTTTGACGAGCGCGTCAAACTAACGGTTGAGGGCAGCATCAATCGCCCGCCGCTCGAAAGAACCGAGGCAGTCGGCGCGCTCTACGAGCACGCGCGGCGCATCGCTTCGCTCCTCGACTTCGAGTTAGGCGAGGCGAGCGTCGGCGGCGCGTCCGACGGCAACTTCGCGGCGGCCGTCGGTGCGACCGTCCTCGACGGCCTGGGAATCGCCGGTGACGGCGCGCACGCGGCGCACGAACACATCAACCGCGAAGATATCGCGCGGCGCGGCGCGCTGCTGGCCGGTCTGCTCGTCACCCTGTAAGCGTTGACACACGAGTGCCGGGTTTGAAGGCGCGTGCCGTCATGGTAACGAAAGCCTGCGTTTGACACGCTTCGGGCGTTGACTTAAGCCGCCGCGAACCGCGCTTCGCACGCATTCCGACACATCGAGCCGTATCGTTGCCACCTCGTCGCCCGCACACTGTTTATGGAGTTGAAGCTGAATTGATTTTCGCCAGCCACCTGAGAGGAGCGAGATTCATGTCGCCACTGCGCATCGTCATCTTTTTTCTGTTCGCTTTCCTGTTCGTCAACGCGCCTTTGTCGCACTTGCGACCCGGAGCGGCGCGGCCGCACGTCGCCATCGCGGCCTCACGCGACCCGGTGCGCGCGCGGCACGGGATGGTCGCCTCCACGAATAAGCTCGCGTCGGAAGTCGGCGTAGACATTTTGAAGCGCGGCGGAAACGCCGTGGACGCGGCGATAGCCGTGGCCTTTGCCCTCGCCGTGACGTATCCGGCGGCGGGAAACCTCGGCGGCGGCGGCTTCATGATGATTCGCCTCCGCGACGGCCGCACGACCGCCATCGATTACCGCGAGATGGCTCCGCTCGCGGCGACGCGCAACATCTATCTCGACGCGCAGGGCAATTTGATCAAAGGCGAAGGCTCGTCCACCGTGGGATACCGCGCGGCGGGCGTGCCCGGCACGGTCGCGGGGATGGAACTCGCGCTTAAAAAATACGGGTCGGGGCGTCTGACGTGGGCGCAGTTGGCCGAACCGGCGCGGCTTCTGGCGGCAAACGGCTTCACCGTCAGCCACCAATTCGCTCGTTCCTTGCGCGCCAGCGACGATCTGCTCGGACGCTACAGCGACAGCAAGCGCATCTTCCTGAACGGCGGGCGTTATTTCAGCGAAGGCGACACTTTGCGCCAGCCGGAACTCGCGGCCACCTTCGCGCGACTACAGCGCGGCGGAGCACGCGAATTTTACGAGGGCGAAACTGCACGTCTCATCGCCGAAGACATGCAGCGCAACCGTGGTCTGATCACGCTCGCGGACTTGCGCGGCTACGAGGCGAAAGAGCGCGTGCCTTTGCGCACAACGTATCGCGGCTACGAAGTCATCTCGATGCCGCCGCCGTCTTCTGGTGGGGCGGTGCTTATCGAGATGCTCAACATTCTGGAAGGCTACGATTTGCGGGGCATGAACTGGTCTTCATCGGAGAAGTATCACCTCGTGACGGAGGCGATGCGGCGCGCCTTCGCAGACCGCGCCGAGTACATGGGCGACGCGGATTTCGTCAAAGTACCCGTCGCCGGTTTGATCGATAAGAAATACGCGGAGCGGCAGCGCGCGAGCATCAACCTCGAACGCGCCTCGACGAGCACGGAGATTCGCGCGGGACAGCCGGCCGGCTACGAGTCGGAAGAGACCACGCACTTCACGGTGGTTGACGCCACGGGCAACGCCGTGTCGAACACCTACACTTTAAACCTCGGCTTCGGCTCCGGCGTGACGGCGCGCGGGACGGGCGTCCTGTTGAATAACGAGATGGACGACTTCGCCGCGAAGCCCGGCACGCCGAACGCCTTCGGCCTGATACAGGGCGAGCGCAACGCCGTCGCCCCGCGCAAGCGCCCGCTCTCGGCCATGACGCCGACCTTCGTCCTGCGCAAGGACGGCACGCTCTGGTTCACCATCGGCACGCCCGGCGGCCCCACGATCATCAACACGGTGCTGCAGGCGATCATCAACATCGTGGATCACGACATGAGCATCCAGGGTGCGATTGATGCGCCGCGCATACATCATCAATGGCTGCCGGACGAGATCGTCCACGAGCCTTACGGTCTTTCGGCCGACACGCAGCGCGCGCTCGCGGCGCGGGGGCACAAGCTCTCCGCGCGCCCGCGCTACATGGGCGATGCACACGGCATCATGATCGAGGAGAAGACCGGCATGCGCCTCGGCGCGAGCGACGCGCGAAACGAAGGCGCGGCCGTCGGCTACTGACAAAGCGGCTACAGGCTATTGAAAAAGTTGAACTGCGGCGGGCGACGCGGGCAGAACTTATCTCCCCGTTCATACGAATTAACAAGAGTCGCGGGCGTTCGCCGTAAGAAGGGCGGGGAATCGTCCGAGGTCGATCCGTAAAGTTGAAAGAGGTTTGCATTTATGTGTAAAAGGCGTGTGAGTTTTAGTTTGCTGGCGATGCTGCTCGTGCTGTCCGTGGCGGGCGGGGGTGTGACGACGGTCAGTTCGCAGAACACTGCGGCGAGCGCGCCGGGCGCGGCCATTCGCGTAACACCGCCCGCGCCCGTCTTCGACGCGCA
This sequence comes from Pyrinomonadaceae bacterium, assembly GCA_035645855.1. GTDB lineage: Bacteria > Acidobacteriota > Blastocatellia > Pyrinomonadales > Pyrinomonadaceae > JAIVJZ01. The sequence goes on along the minus strand of DASQLU010000066.1, from coordinate 17,139 downwards.
GGCGAGGCTGGCGGAACTGGCAGCGCGTCGCGCGCGCGTGGGCGTCGAGATCGGGAAGCAGTCGATGCTCGTGCTCTTCAGCGGCGAGCCGCGCGTCTATACGAACGATGTCGATTACGAATTCCGACAGGAGAACAACCTCTACTACCTGACCGGACTCGCGCAACAACGCGCGACGCTCGTGCTCATACCCGGCCACGCCACGACGCGCGAGATTCTCTTCATCCCGCGCCGTAACCCCGCGGCCGAGACCTGGACGGGGCACATGTACAGCCCCGAAGAAGCGCGCGCGCTGTCCGGCATCGGCGAGATTTGGGAGGCCGGCGAATTTGAGCCGTTCATGCGCGCGCTTCGCACGCGCCGCGCTTACCGGCCGAAAGCGGAGTCGATTTTGTTGTCGAGTCTCCCCGCGCCTGTTCCCACCCCGACGCCTACGCCGGCGTTGACGAGCGCAGCGCAGGTGACTTCCTTCGGTGCGCCGCAGAGCGCGGGCGGCTTCGAGAGTTTGTTCGGCGCGATGGCGCAAAAGAGCGGCGCGCTTTATTTGTTGATTCCGGGCGGCGAAGGCGAAAGCCGCGAGTTCAGGCAGGAGCAGGCCTTCGCGGCGCGCTGGGCGCAGTCTTCGAGCGGGCTGACGGTGCGCGATGCGTGGCCGATCTTCGCGGAAATGCGCCTGCGCAAGTCGCCTTCGGAGTTGCAACTGCTGCAACACGCCGTGGACATCACGATTGAGGCTCTCGGTCGCGCGATGGCGGTCGCGGGGCGGTCGAAGTGGGAGTATGAGGTGGAGGCCGAGGTTGACTACACCTTCAAGCGACGGCACGCCGATAACTGGGGCTACCCTTCAATCGTCGGCTGCGGCCCGAACGCGACGACGCTGCACTACGTGGAATCGGAAGGGGCGGTGAGTCCGAACGAACTGCTATTGATGGACGTGGGCGCGGAGTACAAGCATTACACGGCGGACGTGACGCGCACGTTTCCGGTGGGCGGAAAATTCTCGGCGGCGCAAAGCGACATCTACAACGCGGTGCTCGCGGCGCAGGAGGCTTCGATGGCCGTCGCACGACCGGGCAACACCTTCGCAGACGTGAACCGCGCCTCCGTCGAAGTGATCAAAGACGCGCTCCTGCGCCTCGGCCTGATCACGGATCGCAACTCGATGCAGCACGCGCGTTGGTTCATGCACGGCACGTCGCACTGGCTCGGCATGAACGTCCACGACCCGGGCGCGCTCAACACGCGGTTCGAGCCGGGCATGGTCTTCACCATCGAGCCGGGCATCTACATACGTCCCGACGCGCTCGACCACCTGCCGAAGACGGAGGAGTGGCGTAAGTTCGCCGAAGCCGTCCGCCCGGCCTTTGAGAAGTACAAGGGGATCGGCGTGCGCATCGAAGACGACATTGTGATCACGGCCGACGGCCATCGCAACATGTCCATCGCCCTGCCGCGCACGATAGCCGACGTGGAGAACTTCATGGCGCGCGCCACCCGCGAGTTGCGCGCCGATAACCGACGCGAAGATTGAGGTCTTGGCAGCACGATAACGAAAACAACGGGCGTCGCCTTTATCGAAGGCGACGCCCGTTGTTTTCGTTGCGCGGACAAAGTGGGCAGCGGCGGCAGCTATTCGTAGCTGAGCGCATCCACGGCGTCCTGCCGGGCGGCGCGCAGTGCGGGGTAGAGCGCGCCGATGCTGCCGCCCACCACGCCGATGAGGAGCGAGATCAGAACCCAGCGCGGCTCGATCTCGACGGTCAAACTGCTGACGCGCATCAACGCGAAACGCGCGGCGAAGGTCAGCACGAGTCCGAGCGCGACGCCGAGCAGGCTGACGAGCAGAGCTTCCTGCTCGATCACCCACGCGATCATCGTGTTCGACATGCCGAGCGATTTGAGGATGCCGATCTGGCGCGTGCGCTCCGTCACCGTGGTGTACATGGCGAGCAGGATGACGAGCATGCTGATGGCCGCAGCGATGGCGACGACGACGTTGATGAAGACATTCAGGGCGGGCACGCCGGTCGCGTAGAGTTCCGGCAGATCGCGCGTGAAGATGATCTGATCTTCGGGGAACGCCCGGTGTATGCGTTCGGCCAGAGCATCCTGCTCCGCAGGGTTCACGGCGGCGACGAGGATGCTCGTGCAACTCGCTTCGCTCCCCACCTGTTCCTGCATGGTGGCGAGCGGAATTTTGATGCGCGCGCCGCCGGGCGGTTCGTAGATGCCGACGATGCGGAACGGGCGGTCGTAGATCGGCTCCGTGTCGCCCACGCGCAGTTTGCGATCCTTAATCCATTCTGTGTCAACGATCACTTCATCGCCGCCCGTCCCCAGAGCGCGACCCTCGATGATCTTCAACCCTGAGAGTTTTTCGTATTGCGGGAAATCGATGCCGTCGATGATGCGCGAGCCGAATCCGCTGCCGGTTTTGCCCGTCACCTGCCCGATGGGGACGGCGGCGCGCACGCCCTCGACGCGCGCCACTTCCGCCGCGCGCGAGACGGGCAGGGCGAAGGGCTGCGAGCCGCTCAGGCCGACCGTGCCGGAGGCGCGCAGCATGATTTCCGCGCCGACCCCGGCCTCTCGCCGCCCGCGCTCGCGCAAAACTCCGTGCGCCAGTCCGACCGTGAAGACGATGAGCAGAACGCCGACGGCGATGCCGACGACGCTCACCAGCGTGCGCGCAGGGCGGTGCGCGATGTTGGAAAGAACGAGATTGTCCATGGCTTTTTGTAAACGCGGATGGCGTTCTATGGTGCGGCGCGTTGCCGCCGGGAGCGTGCCGGTGGCGAGCATCCCGAGGCCGACGGCCGTCCAGAAAATCATTCCGGCCTTGCGCACGAGCGCGAGCGTGATGCCCGTCGCGGCGGCGAAGCCGAGCGTGCGCAGGATGACTTCCGTTCCGCCCTCGTAGACGCCGATGGTCGCGGGCACGAAGCCGAACACGAAGTTGATCACCTTCGTCAGCGATTCGATGACGTAGGGCGCGTCGAAGCCGGGGCGGAAACCGAGCAGGCGTAGCGTCAGGTAAACTTCGAGGACACTCGAAACGTGTGCGAGGAGGTCGAAGGCGACGATGAGAAAGAACGAGCCGCGCCGGTGGCGGTAGAAATCATAAACGTTGGATTCGAGTTCGTTGATGTGCGAGCGGCGACGTGCGAGCGCGCGCGGTTCAAATCCGCGTGCGGCGAGCAGTTCGAGAAGCCAGGTCAGGGGCATGACGCGGCGCGAGGCCGCCAGGCCGACGGCGAGCAGAGTCAGCATCGCCAGCGTGGCGATGAGGAGAAGTGTGTAGTGCGCGGCGTCGGGCAGATTGTAAGAGGCGAGCATGACGCACGCGCCGCTCAGGATGAACAGCGCGACCGAGAGGTTGTAGAGCAAATTGTCCACAACGAGCGCCTGCACGCCCGTGACGAGCGGCATGCGCTTGCGCAGGAGGGCGGCCTTCGTCGCCTCGCCGAGAATCGGCCCGGTGAAGGTGAGGAATGAAATAGCCTCGCCGCTCAGGCGCGTCGTGAAGGCCTGCCAGAGATTGAAACGGCGAAGGCCTGGCGGGACGGCCAGGTACATGGGGACGGCGCGGAAGAAATGGCGCGTGCCGCTGACGCAGAGCAGGACGAAGAAGCCGAGTCCGATGCGCGCCAGCGTGTCGAAGATGGACTGCACGCCCACGCGGTTGACGACGTAGACGAACAATGCGAGGCCGAGCGCGAAGGCCACAAACTGCAACCCCGCGATGCGCCGTCGGCGTTTCCTGCCTCCGGCTGGTTCGTCGCTGCCCTCGCTCGCCGCCGCGTTCAACTTTGAGTTTGTGGCCGCCCCGATTTTTTCATCGAGAGAGATCAAGGCGCAACCTCCGCTCCGGGCTTTGTGCCGGTGGCGGCCTTTGCGGCGTCTGGATTGACGTCCTTCAAGCCGTTCGCGCGATGCGGGGGGAGCGCCTGTCGCGCATCGAAAAGTTCGTTGATAACCCTGCCGGGATAGGGACGCGCCCCCCCACGGTGGCTTGCGGGCGACTTTTGCGCGTCCGTCAACTGATTGGTCAAGGCTAAGATTGTGGGCACGAAGCTCAAACTATCATACGGCTCGTGAATGACCAACGCGCGGGGAATGCGTGTCGCCGCGCCGCCCGCGAGCATGAGAGTCGAGTGTGTGGAGACGCGGAAGAACGAGCCGTGATTGCCGCCGGGGTTGAAGCCGCGCACGTCGAAGTTCCAGTGATCGTTGGCAAGGACGAGCACGTCGGTCTCGACGAGCAGGCGTTGACGCCGGCGCAGACGGCGGATCAGGCGTTCGTCCGCGGAGAGACCGGAGACATCCAGCTCCGTAGCCGGAGTTGTGTGCCGCCCGAAATGTTCCTGCAGTCCGATGAGGCCATTCGAGTAGGTCGTCAGGTGCAGTGCGCGCAGCCATTCGAGGTCTGTATGCCAGCCGTCGAGCCAACGGGCGCGCGTCTCGCCCGCGGGCGGCGAGAGCTTCGCGTCTTCCCATATCTTGAGAGGTAGTTCCGCACTCCACTCGGCGCGGTCGTACAAAATCGCGCCGCCATCCGTTTGACGCAAATTCGCCACGGGCACGTAGCGCAGGCGCAGTTCGCCCTCGCGTTCGTGGCGCGCGAGGATCAATGCCTGCTCCGCTTCGCTGCGATAGAGCCAGACGGCCTCGTCCGCGCGAAAATCTTTACCGTGAGCGTCCGACAGCGCTTCGGCGGGGACGCGCGCGGCGACGAAATCCACCGGCCGGTTGCCGACGCCGCGTTGCACGTTGTTGCGCACGCGCGCGTCGCGCAGCAGCGCGAAATAGTTGACGCGGGCGAAGCTCCGTTGCATGTCGAGCGAACCGTCGGGCGCGAGCGCGAGGCCGCCGGGCGCAACGCCGACGGCGTAGTTGCGCAGGTTCCCGATGCTGTTCTGCTCGCCCATCGAACCTTTAGCGATGTACTCCGGGACGCTCAGGCGCGCGGGGTCGAAGTTTTCTCGCTTGAGCGAGAGGAGGTTTGAGAGGGTGCGCGCGTATTCGCTGTACTTGCGTTCGTCGGCCGCCCAGGAGTCGGCGCGCGCTTTCGCGCGGCGTGCTTCCAGGTCGCGCCCTGCGTCGGAGTCGGCCTTCGTCCACTCCCTGGGCTGGCGTGCGACGAGCGCAAGCTCGCGTTCGATGAGGCGGCGAAGCGCGCCGAGTTCTTCCCGCAGGTTCGTGTGCAGACGCTGCCATTCGGCGCGGTGCGTTTCGATGGTTTGGAAGAAGCCTTCGGTGGCGGCGCGGCGAAGCGCGGGCGAAAGTTTTTCGCGGCGCAATTCTTCGAGCAGGATGTGCAGCACGTTGAGGTCGCTATGGCGCAAATGGACTGAGGCGCGTTCGTTGCCGTCGAAGTCTACGAGCGCGGTCGGGTAATTCGTGCTCTGTCCTTCGAGGTAATAAGAATCCTCCGTGGTCGTGGTGATCAGAGGCACGAGCGGATAGATGCTTTTGAGCGCGTAATCGCTCATGAGCCGCCGCTTCGTGATGACGTGATGGCCGCCGCCCGCGCGGCTCCCCAGCAGTTTGACGAGGTTGAAGCCCTGATTGTAGATGCGCTCGTCGGAGTTCGTGCCGTGATCGGAGACGAGGACGAGGGCGGTTTCGGCGGCCTGCGGCGTGGCTTCGATGGCCGTCCAGATGCGTCCGAGAATGCGGTCGAGTTCCAGCAGGGCGACGAGCTGCGTCTCGCGTTCGCGGTTGTGGTGGGCGGCGTGATCGAACTCGGTCGTGTAGAAGTCCAGGTAACGGATGCGCGGGTTTTTCAACTTCTCCAGCACCTCGCGCTCAAGTTGATCCATGACGATGCTGCGCCCCTCGAATTCCAGGAGCCATTCGTCGAACAACTCGCGCGGCGCGCGCGTCAGAAAACGGTTCTTGAGTCCGCGTTCGAGCGTCGTCCACCGCGTGCCGCGCTGGTAGAGCTGGAAGCTGACGTGACGCTCGTCGTAAGGATACGAATCGACGAGGAGGGGGATGCCGAGTTCATCGAGGAGTTCCGCGCCGGGCATGTCCACGCGCACTTTGCCCGCCGAGCCGAGCCAGAAGGGGATGAAGTTGAGGTAGTCGTAGGAGTGGAGCGTGAGGCGGTCGAACTCGACGTTGCCCTTGATCTGCAAGTGCTGGCCGGTGTCGAGGAGCGACCACGAAGGGCCGGACAAACTCACGCCGCGCACGTAGAAGTTCGCCAGCCGCGTGCCACGTTCATAGAAAACGTGCTCGAACCACGGCAGCAGGCTTTTGCCCGTGCGCGGGTCGCGCTCGCTCACGAAACGGTCAATGACGGCTTGCGACAGCCCGTCAACTTTCAACACGACGAGGCGACGCGTCCCGGCGAAAGAGTTTTGCGCCGCGAGCAGCAGGCACGCACACGCCGCGAACGCCAACCAGCGACGTTGCAGGATGAACGCCGTGCGCGGACGTGCCTCGCGCGCCGCGCGACGAGGCGACGAGTCGCGGCGGCTAAAAGAAACTAATGAGACGGGCGCGGCGAACGCAGCAAGCGCGGCTGACGCAGCAAGCGCGGCGAACGCAGCAAGCGCGGCTGACGCAACAATCACGGCGAATGAAACAGGCGCGGCGAATAAGGAACATGAAGCGAAGGGGGCGAACTGGATGTATGAGCGACGGGTGGAAATCACCCGCCACCGTTCCGGCCTGTGCCCGTAGCCCTGTGCGCTTCGTTTGTCCATCGCGCGCCTACTGTCCCTCCGCGGCCGAAATGGATGCGATGATGCGTGCGTCGCCTTCGGAGATGCGCTGCGACTCGCGCGCGGCCTTGCGCAGATAGCTCGCGCTCAGGGCGCGCCAGCGTGCGTCGGCGGTCTCGTCGCGATAGATGCGCACGAGCGCGGTCTTCGCCGTCTCGTTGTTGATGCGGTAGAGGCTGGAGAGGCAGAGCATTTGGGTCTCCTCGTCTTTCGTATGGGCGAAGATGCGCGCGATGGCCGAGGCCGTGTGCCCGTCGGCGCGCTCGCCGTGTTCGTTGACGAAGGCGAGCGCACGGCGCACGTCCTCGATCCTCCACTGCACTTCGACCGATGCGCTGGAGCGCGCGACCTCGCGCAGGAATTGCCGGTGATGCGCGAGACGGCGCGACGTGTCGAGCGCGGCGAACTGCGCGGCGGGCGCGGCCTGTTCGCGATGACGGTAGAGGCCAAGGGTGGCGACATTGGCGACCCGCAAAAGAATTTGTTCGGTGCGGGAGTGGACGAGGGGCGTGAGTTCGGCGCGACGGTTGCGTTCGAGTTTGTCGCCTAGTCCGCCGGAGGGACGGCGCGCGTGTTCCAGCAGCGCGGCGTATTGCTCGCGTGCGAGGCGTGCCTCGGCCTTCGTGTCGTTTTCCAGCGGGTTCAGCGAGACTCTTTCGAGTTTCTCTGAAACATCCGCACGCAGCGCGGGGTCGAGCGAGGCGTCGAGGGCGAGCAGCAGTTTCAGTTGCGAATAGGCGCGCAGGCGTGTGGGCTGATTGATGTCCGCGCCGCGCCGGTCGGCGACGAAATCGTAGACGGCGCGGCCCAGAAAAAGTGGCAGGTCGAGTTGCGTGAGGCTCGCCGTCGTGCGCGCCGCGTCCAGCAGGATGCGCTGCGACATCTCGCGACGCTTCGGGTTCAGGTTGTCGCGGAAGTCTATCAACAGAATCGGAATCTTCGGATGGTCGAGCCCGTAGAGCGCGAGGGGAATCAGTTCGACGGCGCGCGCGCCTGGCGCGTCGGCCGTCACGCGGCGGTTGTCCGCATCGAAGTAGCGCGTCTCTGTGTAGCCACGCCAGCGACGCAGGCGTTTGTCGCCGTAGGGGGTCGCGAGGTTGAGGAAACGCTTGCCGTAGGGTTGCGAGCGTTTGGCGTCAACGTCGGCGCGGGCGATCCAGAGGAGCGCGTGGGTGGCGTGGCCGCCGGGCATTTCGAGCGGCTCGAAGTAGAGACCTTCGGCTTCGGCGCGCTGGCGCAGGAGTTCCCAGTTGTGGCCGCGCGTGTCGAGCCATTGTGAGTTCTGCTTGTCGTAGACGCGGCCGAGATAGAGATCGTCGATGAGGCCGCCGTAAGTTTTCTGCGTGAGCATGAGGCGCGCCTGTATCTCCTTCAACTCGTGCGGCGCGAAGATTGGCCCCGTGCCCGACTCGGCCTGGTAGAGCGCGAGCACGGCGAGAGCGCGGATGACGTGCGCCTTGCGATAGTCGTCCGCGTTGCGTCGGTAGGCGTGCGTCGTGGCTTTGACGGTCAGGTTGTAAGGATTGAGCACGAGCGTTTGCAGCGCGTTCCAGAAGATTCTCTGCCAGACCTCGCGCTTCGTGCCCGCGAGATCGATAAGGTGCGGCGGCGCGCCCTTGCCCGCGCGTTTTTTGTTGCCCACGCGCGTATAGAGGAAGGGCACGGCGGAGGCTGCGCGCTGGCCGAAGGTAGGGCGCGTGTAGGTGTGCATCCAGACGTAGCGCAGGCGGTCGTTTTCGGTCGCATCGTCGCCGAGCGTGTCGCGCAGGATGCTGACGAGCGGAACGTCCGCGTCTTCGGCGCGCGCCAGCAGCCCTTCGAGACTGCCGAAGATGGTCAGGAGTTCCGCACCGCCCGCGAGCGGAAGGCGTTCGAGACGAAAGCCGGACGTTTGCGTTTGCGGCGGCGTGGAAATTTGCGGAGCCGGGTCGGCGGATGGCTGCGCGACGACGCTTGAATGCGCGCCCGGCAGTTGGAGCAGCAGGAGCGACAGGATAAGACGTGCGAAGTGCCGCGCTCCCTCCTTCGAGATCACATAGTTCATGCGTTCGTGCGATACCTACCCGTCGCTGATAAATCTGCTCCTCGTGGAGCAATTCGGCTGCACCGCTTGCCCTGACATTTAGACGGCACGTAGCCTCCCGCCATCCGCAAACGCCCCGAAAAAGAAGTTCGCACAATCGAACCGCAACCCGTGTGCCGTAAGGGAGAGAAACCTGGCGGACGCCAGCCCGCGAATCCGCATAACAACTTTATAATTGACGCCGCGACTGCTCCAAACGTTTACAGGCTCTTTCCGCCTGTATCTCCGATTCGTTTCCGTCAATTGCCTGTTGTACTTTATTTCCCCCGTCAGCGCGCGATAATTTCGGAGAGCAAGCGCAGGGCGTTCTCATCAAGCTGGTAAATGCGCGTTGAGGGGACGCCCGCAAGTGAATGTTCGGCGACGGGCTGCGACACGGTCGAGAGTTTAGCGACGAGCGCGTCGTTGCTGAAATAACGCCGCCCGCGCGCGACGATGACGAAGTCTCCGGCCGCCAATTGCTTCAAGGCCGCGCGGTCAGAGAGCGACACGGAGACGAGATCAATGCGGCCGGCGCGCGTTGCGTAATGAGTGAAGAGTTCGGGCGCTTCGCTGGCGACGCGCGCGCCGGGGCGTGCGAGCGCGGCCACCTGTCGCGCCGTGTCGCGCACGCTCGCATCGTAAAATTCGTCGTGCGGGAAATAGCTTCCGGCGCGCGCGACGCCGCCGCCGAGCGCGTTCGTGTAGAGACGAAAATGCGGCGACGCGCCCGCCGAAGCATACACGGAAGCAGCGACGACGACGACGGCCACGGCGGCCTGCGCGTAACCGGCGAACGGCATGCCCGGCGCGGCCGATGCGCCGGACGTGTTCGATACGTTGGACGTGGCCGATGCGCCGGACGTGCCCTGTGTGTTCGGCGCGACTAACGTGCCCCTCGCCGACGCACGCCGCAACCAATCCGCGATCCAGCGGCCGACGGCGTTGATGCCGATGGCGGCCAAAACCAGCACGACGGGCAGAGCCATCGTGAAATATCTGGTGAACTTACCGCCAAGCAGTGGGAAGGGAAAGAACCAGAAGAAAAGCCAGAAGAAGACGAAATAGCGGCCGTCGCCGAGTCGTTTCGAGAACAGGAGCGGCACGCCGACGAGGAAAGCCGCGATGACGGCGGGCGGCAGTTTGAAGGCCATGAAGGCGTAGTAGAAATACCAGGGCGAGCCTTTCAGCCAGAGGGTCATCTGGTTGGGATAAAGTTGCCCCATGAACTCGTAGGCGTCGTGGCCGATGCGTCGCTCGCCGGCGAAGACGCGCATCTCGTGCCAGGTGCCCGGCAACAAAATCGTCGGATTGCAGACGAGAAAGGCCGCGCCCATGATGGCGAAAAAGACGAGCCACTTGCGCTTGCCCATGCGCCAGCGCGTCGCGGGGATACCCTGAAAGAGGTAGTAGTAAGCTCCGCTGATGCCAATCAGGTGCGGCATGTATTTCGAGGCGAGCATCGCTCCGAAACAGGCTGCCGTCGCCCAGTAGTAGCGCTCCGGGCGCGAATCGCCCTGCTCGGCCGCGCGCTGCCCCCGCAGCCAGAAGACGTTCGCCAGCAGGAAAAAGAAGAGTAGGAAGGTATCCTCTTTGGCGATGCGGTTGAAACTGATCCCCGAAGGGTCGAACGCCCAGAGCGCCGCCGCGATGAGACCCGTCGTCGTGCCGAACAACTCGGAGACCACTAGGTAGAGCAAGAGGGAAGTAAACGCGCCGAATAAGACGGCGGGCAGGCGCAAGGCCGTCTCCTCGGAGATGCGCAGCGGTGTGCGACCGAAGACCACGCCGGCCGCGTTCCAACGCTCGGCGGCGGCGATGGTCGCCGTCATCAAAGCCTTCATCAGAAACGGGTGCTCGCCGTTGGTTGAAGTCAGGCCATGCGTGCGGTAGTCCGAGACGGCGCGGAGTTTGTTCAACTCGTCTTCGCTTAAGCCCTCCGCGCCGAGTCCGCTCGCACGGAAGCCGAAGCCCGCCGCCACGATTATGACGAGCGCGATGACGACGAGCGCGCGGCTTCGCACGCGCATGCTCCCCGCGTCGAACAGTTCGGGCGTGATGCTCGCCGTGATGGCGGTTGCGGCAGTTGCGGACAAAAGTTTCGTTGAACCCCGGTCTAAAGATAGTTCAGCCGCGCAAAAGTTTACACATGCTCGCGCGTGCCGGGCAAAAGGCGAAAGATTAACGTGCCCTTCGGCGGTCTGTCAAAAACATACGGCCACGCGGGCAGTTTAACTTTGACGCCCGAGCGAGACCGCGCGCTTATGACACTTTACGAATTGCCACTAACTGTTCAACCCGCGCGCACCTCGCCGCACGGTTGATATCAACAGTCGAGTGGTTCTGGAAAATTAGCGCGGCTGATTCGGCGGCGCGTTGACAGTGCGCGAGTCTTTGGCGGCGGCTTCGGCGGTCGTCGCCGTCAAAGAATTTTCGACGGGCGGCGCGGCCGGTTTCCAGCCGGCGCGTTCGAGCAAGGGCACAATGAAGCGCACGGGCACGGCGAAGTTCGCGTCCTGCAAGCCCTCGAAGATGCCGAAGTTGATGCCGATGACGCGCCCCGACTGACCGAACAGCGGTGCGCCCGACCCACCCTCGGCCGTCCGCGCGTCATAGATAATGCGGCGCGTCTGCGAATCGGTGATGTGCCCCTGCGTCGTCAACGGTTTGATCAAATTGCGTTCGGCGAGATGGCCGACGAGCACGTCGAGCGACGAGCCGAAACGCTGCTTGATGCCGTTGGCCTCGTCGTCCGGCAACGAGACGAGGATGCGATCCGGCCCCGAAGGATAGCCCATCATCACGACTGCTTTGCCCACGCCGCCCGCGTCTGAATTGTCGTCTATCGGAAGCGCGGGGATGTCCGCGGAGCGCGCGCGCGCGTCGAAATAGAGCACGGCCAGATCGTCACGTGTCGAAGCCTGTCTGAACTTGAGCGCGAAAGGCTGCGGGTGGCCGGGGAAGTAGGCGTGTAGCTTCGTCAGGCGCGGTTTGCCGCTGACCGTGCTCGCCAACACGGTCGAACGCTCGTCGGCGACCCACGGCTCGACGCCGACGTGTCGATTCGTCACGACGTAGCCGCCGCCGACGTGAAAGCCCGTGCCGACGTAAGGAAACTCTGCGACCGCGCCCGTTCCTTCGGGAGTCAGCATCTCGCTCTCGGCCGCATCGGCTACTTCCGCGCCGTCTCCCTCGGTGTCGGCCGCCGCCGGCCGTTGGGGGTAACGCAGCGGCCGCCCCGTGCCCGCTTCGACGAAGATGTACATGCCGGAGATGAGACACACGCCGCTGCCGTATTCGCTGCGGATTTTCGGGGCGAGCGAAAGGCTGTTGATGATGTCTTTGTTGGAACGGTTGACTTCCTCGAACTGGTTCTGCGACTCGCCGACCTTCTGGTTGAGGCGCGCGATCTGCGCGTTCTGTTCCTCGATGTGGCGGCGGCTCTGCTTGAGTTCCTTGAAGCCCGCGAAGCCGAAATAGAAGAAGCCGCCGACGAGCGCGACGACGATCAGCAGCGCGACGACCTTCGTGCTCAAGTTGATCTCGCGGATGAGTTCGCGCGTAAATTCGCGCAGGAAGACTTTCGCATCGTCGCGGCGCGCGGTGGCCGCCGATTCGATGGCCGCGTTCTCGATGAACGGCGCGACCTGGATGTTCGGGCGTGGCGGCGCGACGAGCGCGGGCGGCGATTCGATGGGGAAGAACTGGAGCACGAAATCCGTGTCGGGGATGCGCACACTGTCGCCGTCTTCGATAATGGCGGCGGGCGCGAGCGGCGCGTCGTTGTGCGTCAGGCGCAGCGCACGGTCGAAATCGCCGACGCGGTAGAGGCCGTTCGTGCGTTGGAGTTCGAGCAGGAAGCCGTCGGCGCGCGGGATGCTGCCGGGCTGGAAGCGCAATTCGCAATCGGCGTCAGAGCCGATGCGTATGCGCTCGTGCATCAGCACTTCCGTGTGCCGCTCCTGCCCGACCTCGATGTGTACCACCAGACCACTCGCCATACGTCTAAAAATTACCGCTTACCCGGTCGCCCTCAAGTGAAGAGGCGACCGCGACGCGACCGCCTCAATGAAACTGCCGCGCACTTCCGGCGCGCAGTCGCCAACGTCGCTTATTTTATACTAAGATTCGCCATACGGGCAAAAATTAGCCATTAAACGCCGCGTGGCGGAGGTCTAAAAAAGATGCGCGATGGTCGCCTCGTGCAAATTTAATTCGCGTTCGCGCTCGAAGAGGCGTGTGCGCGCGCAGTTGGTGAAACTAACGTCTATGAATGAAGTCTCTTTTATCGAAGATAAAGATCAGGTGTGCGCTCTCGCGCCCGTGGCCTACGCGCCGATTCGACATCATGTGCTGGTGTGCGCCGGCAAGTCCTGCACGAACGTCGGGAGCGCGGAAGTGAAAGAGGCGTTCGAGCGCGAGTTGAAGGCGCGCGAACTTCTCTTCGGCAAGGCCAAAAAGGGAAAGAACCCGCAGGGCAGCATCGTGCTGACGGAATGCGCCTCGGTCGGTTTCTGCGCCGTGGGCGCGGCCGTGCTGGTCTACCCGGACGGCGTCTGGTACGCGCAGGTGCGCGCCTCGGATGTTGTGGAGATCATCGAGTCGCACCTCGTCGGCGGGCGCGTCGTCGAACGTCTCGCGCTGTTGAAACTGCCCGCCGCGAAGACGGAAGCAGCCTAGAGTGTAAATGAAATCGCCCGTCGCGGCGACAAGACGACAGTCAGAAAGGCTCTCTCCGATAGTAAAATGCCGCTGGTAAAAGAAATGAGCCGGCCTGATTATGCTACTAACGGTGGTTGACGGGAGCGTGTGGATAATTACCGCCAGCGGCCTAAATATAGTTAGGCGCTCTTGGTTTAGTTAAAGGCTAAAAGTTTATGGCTAATCCGCCACAAGTTCCACCGACGGTTATGTATCGTGATCCAAGAAGACTTGATGACATTAAACAAACCGTAACGACCGCAGCACGTATCGGTGTGATTCTTTCTAGGAAGAAGGATCGAGAGAAACGTAAGCAGCGTTTTTTGCGAGCCATTAATTTCATTGTTGGTGGTATCGTAGGACTATTATCTCTTCTCGCGCTTACTTCGCCGTACAAAGAGAAGTTTGGCTCTAATTTGCCAACCTTGCTTTCACTATTTGCATCGTTAGTCCTTCTACTTGATGCTGCATTGCCTTTAATTGTAGAAGAGCCTAATCCACAGAGGTATAAGGATTATTATTTTTATATCCAGCGATACGCGCGTCTTTTGAGTGAATTGGCTTTGGATACAGAAATAGATGAGCAGGTATGGAATGCTCGGGTTCGAGAACTAATTGCCCAAGCAAAGTTGAATATTGATGATGTTTTTGGGGAGTGGACGTGGGTTGTAGATGAGATGGAAAAGCGTGGCTGGGCAAGTCATCTATTATCTGAGGAGGCAACGTCAACATCATCGAGCATGACGACAAAAAATCCGTAGAAGGATGGGTAGGTTGCTCTATTTCTAAGCACGCGCCTAACTACGGCATGCACCCGACCGCGAATAGCGTGGCCTTCATCCGCAAGATGCCGTGCATGATAAGTTGCATGCGCGGCGGGTGATGTCGGGCGTTATGCCGCTTACTGTATGGGGTTTGACTACGGATGAGGCCGCCAGCGTAGGCCGTCGTTTTACATGCCGTGTCATTGAAGCTACGACAATCAAAGGTAATTTTCGCGGCAGGACTTATTCTCGTCTTCGTGGTGAGCGGCTACTTGCTGAGTGACGATCTCTTCTTCAATCAATTAATCCGCTCGAACCGTATTACCACCCCGGAAGAAGCGTTCGCATTCGTGGGGAGTAACACCCTCTCGGCACCAAAGAGCATGGCGTCTGTTGCCGGGCTGACCCCGCGTTACATGCTCACGCAAAGGAAATATTTGTACTGCGATGAGAGCGCCATCCTGTTAGCCAGTATCGTCCATGAATTGGGATATGACACGAGACTTGTTGATCTCGTTGGTGATGACGGCGTGAGTCGGCATACCATCCTTGAAGTGCTCCAGAATGGGTCATGGAAAACTTACGATACGTTACAGAACCTGCAGGGGATAACGTATCAGGAGAGCGCAAAGAATTATCGCGCCCGCCCCGTATATCGCGCTTTTCCGAGACCATATAACTGGCTGGTCCAGAACAACTTCTATCTGAAACATATCGCCCTGTGGTTAAGAGGTATCCCGGGTTGATGTTTGCGGAGGGGGGATTATGACCTAGCGCCGCAGCCTAACAATTCGCTCAACGGGACGCGCAAATAAGCTCGCCTTTTATCATTAATGTCGGCGGCGCGCCGGTTAACTCCAGCGTTAGTCACCATCCTTTGGCAGCTTGAAGCGAGAAGGCGCGTGGGTTTGGGAGACGTGGGTGCAACAGTAGGCGCGCCCCCTCGCATCCAAAAGCGCGGAACATACGATTGCCGTCGGTCGGCCTACACTTGATACGGGAGCCAACAAACTTATGCTTCGATTTTCACGGAGAGTTTTGCAAGTATCCGTCTTTGCGCTGGCCGCGCTCGTCTGCGCGCCGCCACGGGAGGCCGGGGCGCAAACCAAAATGCCGCGCCTTGATTATCGCGAGCGCACGCTCTCGAATGGGCTCAGAATTTTGACCGCCGTGGACAAATCAAGCCCGACGGTGGCGATCCAGGTCTGGTACAAGGTCGGCTCGAAGGACGATCCGGAAGGCCGCAGCGGCTTCGCGCATCTCTTCGAGCACATCATGTTCAAAAGCACGAAGAACATGAAATCCGAAATGCTGGATCGCCTGACTGAAGACATCGGCGGGATGAACAACGCTTTCACGGCTGACGACGTGACAGTCTATTTCGAGGTCGTGCCGTCCAATTATCTGGAGACGCTGCTGTGGGCGGAGGCCGACCGTCTGGCGTCGCTTAACGTGGACGATCCCAATTTCAAATCCGAGCGCGACGTGGTCAAAGAAGAGTACCGCGAGCGCATCCTCGCGCCGCCCTACGGCAAACTCTTCTACCTGTTGGAGCAGAAATCTTTCACTAAGCATCCATATCGTCGCCCCTGCATCGGCAGCATAGAAGATTTAGACTCCGCTTCCATCGAAGACGTGCGCGCCTTCCATTCAACCTTTTATCGCCCCGATAACGCGACGCTCGTTGTCGTCGGCGACTTCGAGCAGAAACAGTTCGACGCCTGGGTTGATAAATATTTCGCGGGCATTACGAAACCGAACAAGCCCTTGCCGCGCGTGACGGTGAAAGAACCGGAGCGCACGGGCGAGATGCGCGTCGTCGAATTCGGCCAGAACGTGCCGCTGCCCGCAGTGGCTTTCACGTATCTCGCGCCGCCGAAAGCGAGCGAGGATGCGGACGCGCTGCGCCTCGCCGGGTCGATTTTGTCGTCGGGCGAATCGTCGCGTCTCTATCGCGCGCTCGTCTATGAGCAGCAGGTAGCGCAGAGCGCGAGCGCGGGAGCGGATTTGCGCGAAGACGTGAGTCTCTTCCAATTCTTCGCCATCGTCGCGGGCAGCAAAAAGCCGGACGACGCGGAACGCGCTCTGTTGGCCGAAATCAGGAAGATGCAGGATGCGCCCGTCTCGGCGGCGGAACTGGAGAAGGCCAAGAATCAAATCATCACTGCCCAACTGCTTGAGCGCGAAACTAACAACGGCAAAGCCCTCGCCCTCGGTGATGCAGCGGTTCTGCTCGGCGATCCCAACCGCGCCAACACCGACATTGAACGTCTCTCCAAAGTTACGGCGGCTGACATCCAGCGCGTCATGAAAAAGTATCTGACGGACGCGAACCGGCTCGTCATTTACTATCTGCCAGAGTCGTTGCGCCCGGCGAAGCCCGCCGCTACGGGCGAGAAGACGGGAACGAATCAAGAAATGAAACCCACGATTAATTCTCAAGTCGTGGCTGGGAAGAGCGCCGCACAACCTCGTGTGGCTTATGTCGGAACCCTTGATAAAGGTGAGGTCAAAACAGGCTCTGTGGCTGTTGCAGGGAGCGCAAAGCAAGAGAGACCGAATAATCAGGTTGTGGTTGAAGTTCTTGTGGACGAACGTGGACGGGTTGTTCAGGCAAGGGCTGTCAAAGGGGAGAAATTGCTCCGAAAAGCTGCGGAAGAAGAAGTGCGAAAGATGACATTCGAGCCGACTGTGTTATCGGGTGCGCCCGTCAAAGTACAGGGCAAGATAACTGTTAACTTTGTCCTTGCGGACAATGAATAGTTCAGTTAGAGAGTAAATTTCCTGTCAGGCTATTCGAGGATATTAATTTATGATAGCTCGTCAAAAAATATTACATAGGTTAATCACGCTTGCCGTCTTGTTCGGCTTCTCCTTCCTG
>DASQLU010000065.1:0-139282 GCA_035645855.1 Pyrinomonadaceae bacterium | reverse complement strand
TTCCGGAGCGACACGATGACTGCCGGAGGCGGAAGTTTCCGGCGAGCGCGGCGGCAGCTTTTCGTTCAGCGTCGCCGCCACGCGCGCCGCTTCTTCTACGAGCGGGCTACGCACGGGCGGTCGCGGCTCATTCGTCGTTCCCGCCGTCGCGGCGTCAGAGCGGCTTTCGTCCGTGGCCTCGCCCATCCGGCTCCCGCACTGCGGGCAAAAACTCGCCCGCCCGCGCACGGACGCGCCGCAACTCAAACACCGACGTGCGATTTCCGGTTCAGACATAGTCGTAAATCGTAAATCGTAAATCGTAAACCGTGAAAGACAGTTTTTATCTATTCACGATTTACGGTTCACGATTTACGCTTAGATTCTGTGCATCGCGTTGAAGAGGTCTTCGCGCTGGGCGTAGATGCGCACGCCGAGCTTGTCGCCGGCGGTGCGGAAGCGTTCCTTGAGCGTCGCGACGGGGGCGTTGGAATTGGCCGCGTTGGCGATAATGACCATCGCGAATTTGCCCTGCACGACCGTCTGGTTGATGTCCGCGATGCTGCACCCGGACTCGGCCAGAATCTGCGCCACGCCCGCGACGATGCCCGGATTATCCACGCCGAAAACCGACACGATGAGACGATCCGAAGACCCTTCCGCCTCGCCGCCGTGCGCCGTCAACCCGCGGCGCGCCGCCCGCCCGCCCGCCGCGCCGCCGTTGTCGCCTTCCACCACCGGCTCGATGGCGCGGTAGATGTCCGTCACCAGATTCTCCACCGTGCGCTCGTCGGCCTGCGCCCCCAAACGCCCGTACACAGCCCGCGTGATCCGGTAGATCAATTCCTCGTTAGCCATTCTTTTAGTGACAGGTGACAGGTGACAGGTGACAAGATCAAGACAAGTTTTTTCTTTAACCTGTCACTTGTTACCTGTCACCTGTCACTGTTTCAACGTCTGCTGTTATCACCGCCGCGCAGTTCCTGTGCGGTGTCTTTGAGTTCATCGGACGGCGAGCCTTGCACGTCCACGCGATCCACGATGCCGACGACGGCCGCCTCGATGGACATCTCCTGGTCGCCGATGGCCGACCGCGCCGCCTTGCCGAAAGCGCACATCACGATCTCGCCCACGCCCGCGCCCAAACGATCCGCCACCACGATGATGCTGCGATTCGGCTCTTTGTCCAGTTCAATCGGGTGCACGATCAGAAATTTGACGCCCTCCAGATCGGGCGTCTTCTTCGTTGACCAGACCGTGCCGACGACTTTTCCTAAGAACATTTCTTTACGCCCTTACGGACACTTTCACGCGGGTGTCAAACGTTGCGCCGCGAGCCGCGCAAACGTCTTCCGCAACTGTTGACCGAGCGCAGGATCGTCCGCATGATCCAGGACGATTCGCACCAACACATCATCTGGGTATCGCCTCGCATCGCCACGCAGCAATGCCGACAGGTAAGCGCTCGTGTGATGCTGCAACTCATTGATGTAACGCACTCGTCTCGGATCGTCCAGACCGTCGCCGCCCGTCTCGTAGCTTTCCCGCGCTATGAGTGTCAATTCGTATATCAGTTGCGCAATAAACTCCGCCTTCTCGTCGGAGGAGTAGGACACAAACACGGTAATGGCTTTGTCGTCAGGCATTACTTCACCTCTTCAAATCAGAACGGTTCACGTTCCAACCCGTCAACATCAAAGCCTCTTTCTTCCAGAACTTTGATACGGACGTTGCCATTGATGATGCGCCCATCCGGCTTCACCCTCAACGCCTCCTGTTTTCCCGGTCGCAGAGATTCGACTATCTCCTCAGTCTTTCGTGTCCGCCAATAAGTGAGCGAAAACCGGCTCGTGCCTATCACCAGCGTTTCATCCGCGTGAATGCGCCTGAGAGGCGTTCGTTGTTTTCCTCCCACGTAAGTCCGCTCTTACACCTTCGCGAAGACCTCGGCCGGGTCGCCGATGTCGCGCGCTGAAGGCGTGATGATCGTTTTGGCATTGACGTAAATCTTCTCGCCCCGCTGGACGGCGCGGCGCACGTCTTCTTCCGAGACGAAGTCCACGGTTTTGTGCCCGTTCGTTTGCGGCGGCGCGGGTCTGGTTTGCGCGCCGCTCGCGGTCACCGGCGCGGAGGAGGCGGGGGGCGCGTTTGTCGCGGCCTGCGCGTTCGGGTTCGCGTTTGCGCCGCCGCCGTTTCCGCCGTTTCCTCCACTGCCGTTACCGCCGCCCCCGCTGCTACTGCCGCTCGCTTGCGCGGTCGGCGCGGCTTCGGCGTGCGGGGCGGCCGCGCTCCTGGATTGCACCCAGTTCGGATCGATCTCGTTCATGGGCTGCACGGGCGCGGGAGAATCGGTCGGGCGCATCCTGGCATTGAACGTGGGGGTGGGCTGGCTCGCGTCGCGGTTCGACAGGAAGCGATCCACGATGGCGGCAACGTCTTCGCGGCTGACTTTGCCGCCCGCCTGCTGCGCGTGCAAGGGCGCGTTGACGTTTGCCGGCGCGGGCGTCTGCCGGGCGGAGGCTGCGCGCGCGGGTCGCACGCTCTTGACGGGGCGCGTCTCGAAGGCGACGCGCTTGATGTCCATCAGGTGCAGCGGCGAGATGTTGTCGGAGGTGACGTTGCCGCCCCAGGAGCCGCAACCGAGAGTCATCGAAGGCGGAAGGGCGGTGGAGAAACCAATTGCGCCGTGCGTCGTCGGCGTGTTGACGAGGACGCGCGAGGCGGGCATCTCCATGCCGTAAGCCACCGCCACGTCGCGCGACTGGGTGTGGATGCCGGCCGTGTGCCCCATGCCGCCGTAGCTCAAAATCTCGAAGCAGCGCGCCGCGCCGCGCTCCACGCCGTCTTCCACGTAAAAGGCGAGAATCGGCGACAATTTCTCCATCGAGAGCGGATGCTCGCGTCCGACGCCGCCCACGTCCGCCAACAGGCAGCGCGTGCCCGGCGGCACACTCAAGCCGGCCATTTTCGCGATCACTTCGACAGACTTGCCGACGATGCCCGGATTCAAAGTGCGTTGCGGCGTGGCGACGACTTTGGCGAGTTGATCCGCCTCGGCCGCGCTCAAAAAATGGCCGCCCTGCCGGGCAAACTCCGCGCGCACGGCCTTCGCCACGGGCGCGTCAACGACGACGGCCTGCTCCGAGGCGCAGATCGTGCCGTTGTCGAAAGTCTTTCCGGTCAGAATATTCTGCACGGCCGTGGGCACGTCCGCCGTCCGCTCGACGAAGACCGGCACGTTGCCGGGGCCGACGCCGAACGCGGGCTTGCCCGACGAATAAGCCGCGCGCACGAGGCCGATGCCGCCCGTCGCCAGGATGACGGCCGTCAGGCGATTCTTCATCAGCGCTTCCGTGCCTTCGATGGTGGCGGTTGACATGCAGCCGATGGCGTCGGCGGGCAAGCCCTCCTTGATCGCCACTTCGCGCATGATGCGCGCCGTCTCGTTGATACACTTCGCGGCCGACGGGTGGGGCGACAACACGATGGCGTTGCGGGATTTGATCGAGATGAGGATTTTGAAGATGGCCGTGGAGGTTGGGTTCGTCGAGGGGATGATGCCGCACACGACGCCGCGCGGGCTGGCGATCTCCACCACGTCTTTCGATTCGGAGACGACGCCGACCGTGCGCAAATTGCGAAACGCATCCCACACGTCTTCGGCCGCGAAGCGATTCTTCTCGCGCTTGTCGTCGGCGATGCCGAAGCCCGTCTCCTCGACGGCCATCGCGCCGAGACGCGCCGCATCGCGCAGAGCGGCCTGCGACATCGCGCCGCAGATGCGGTCGATCCGTGCCTGATCGAAGCGCGCCAGTTCCGTCTGCGCCCGGTGCGCCGCCTCCACCAGATCGCGCGCCTGTTGCACCGAGACAAGGTCTTTGTCAACCGACATGACAAACCTCCGAAAGCAGAGGTCAGAGGTTAGCAAAAACAGTTTTCACTGGCCTCTAACCTCTAACCTCTGACCTCTGACCTCTATTTACTTCTTTCCTTGTTGTTCTCGCGCGTGCCGGCCGGGAGCGAGCGTCCCTGGTCGCCTTCGCCGAGTTCGCCGCGCGAGCCGGAGCCGCCGCCCTGTAGGGCGCGTTCGTCCGGGCTAAAGCCTGTGCGCCCGTTCTTGGGCAGCACGCGCTCGACTTCGCCGTGCGGGCGCGGAATGACGTGGACGCTGATCAGTTCGCCGACGCGCCGTGCGGCCGCCGCCCCGGCGTCCGTCGCAGCCTTGACCGCGCCCACGTCGCCGCGCACGAAAATCGTCACGTAGCCCGCGCCGATATACTCTTTCCCTAACAGTTGCACGTTGGCGGCCTTGACCATCGCGTCCGCCGCTTCGACCGCGCCGACAAAACCTTTCGTCTCGACCATTCCCAGTGCTTCGAGAGCCATGAGTCGTCTCCTCGCTTAGCTGTGATTGTAGAAATTAAAAACGATTCCAGTTTGGCTGTCTGAAAGCGTCAACGTAGCACCCCGCGCGGCAAGAATCAAGGCACGCGCATCTTTCGCGTGCGTCCCGACTTCCCTTCCGGCGGTTATTTTCGAGATTGAAGAGGAGGGAGGACTCAACGGAAGTACACACCGCCCGCCGGAGAATGTCTTCACCCGTTGACACCTCGCGTCTCCGCCGGAAACTAAAGCTAATTTTCCCGCCTAAAGAGCTTCAACGGGATTGGCGGCGCGGTTGGTATGGCTATTGCTCACTCGTCCCCCGTGCGACACCTCGCCTCACTACTTCCAACGCCTCGCCCCGCGCTGCCCTCGCCTCCTGCGCCCTCTTCGCTTCCACTCCTCTTTTCTCTACATCAGGTGGAAGCACACCCAAGGAGAAAAAAATGTTACGTAAGATGAATTCAGTCTTAGCGATTTTGGCTATGCTGACCCTGGCAAATTCGAGCCTCGCTTCCTCATACAATACTGTTGACGTGAGCACGGGTGTCAACGTCGGCGTCGTGGGGAATCCTCTCTACCCGACCACCACGGGAACGAGAGACGACTACTGGATGGTTCGTTCGACACCCCAAGGCGCGCAGCCGCCGAACACGAAAGCATGGATAATTTTCCTGGGCGCGTGGAACGCGATCCCCGGAACCCGCCCGATCTACGGCAACAACAACAACGTCGGAACTTCGGAATACGAGAGATGCTTTTGTCTTCAATCCACCGAGAAGGCAATCTTGAACCTGACGATGCGCGCGGATAACAAAGCGAATCTGTTTATCAACAGTTACTTTAATCCGGCGATGCAGGCAGTGGTCAACAACACTTTCAATACTAACAGCGTTCCGGCCGTTCAATTTACTTATACGGCTCAAAACGGCTTGAAAGTCGGGAGAAACTGCATCAGGGCGCGCATCAATAACGAGGGCGGGCCGACGGGCTTTGCACTGAAAGCGACTTTGCAAGGCTACGGCGCGCTGGATACCGCAGACCAACCTTGTTGCCGGCAAGGCGCGCCCGTTTTTACGGAACCGATGCGGGCGCGCCCCGTCGAGTTAGACCCGACTCCGTCGAGAGAGGGGGCTGACCCGAGGCCGGACGGAGTCAGGCCGCCAATTCGAGATATTCCGGGAGGCCGATCTCGCCGGTGAAAATTTTCCGTCTTCGTTAAACGGAAATCATCGAGCAGGCAAACGAGAATCCCGGGTTCCACACCGGCCCGGGATTCTCATTTGCCGAACATCTTTAACGGCACGGGCACACCGTCATAATCTTTCCGCGGAAAACCTGAGTTTGACACGCTCGCACGGCGCAAGTTATATTGCGCCAAAAGTTGCGGCACGCGAGACAAGTGTCGCTAGAGGCAGGCGAAAACAAACGAATGGCCTTTAACTCCGGCGGCCGTTCCGCTCCTGTAGAACAAGCGATCAAGTGAACTCCAAGACCCCTGACCAGAACTCTGAAGAACTCGCGAGAGCTGCTGGCGGGGGCGAGTCGTCTCTCGGCGCGCGTTTGCGACAGGCGCGCGAGGCGCGCGGCGTCTCCCTGCGCGAACTCTCCGACCAGACGCGCATCGCGCGCCGCTACCTCGAAGCCATCGAAGCGGACGACTACAAGGAACTCCCCGGCGGCATCTTCAATCGCTCCTTTATCAAGGCCTACGCCAAGGGCGTCGGCTTCAACGAGGCGGAGGCCGTCAACACCTACACGGAGTTGGCGCGCGCGCAAGGTGAAGCGCCCGACGAACTCCCGACCTCGCGCCAGTCCTCGCGCATCTACATGGACGGCGACACGGCGCGCTCCCCGCTCCTCACAGGGTTCCTCAGCCTCGTCATCCTCGCCATCATCTCGCTCGGCATCTACGCCGGGCTGCACTATTACCAGCGGCGCAACAACGCCGGCGCGGCCGCGACGCCGACAGGTGCGCCCGCGAACCCCGGCACGAACGATCAAACGCTGCCCGCGCAAACGTCCGCCGCGCCCGCATCTCCCGACCCGGCGACGGCTGCGGCCGCGAACAACTTAAATGTCCAGATCAGGGCGAAGGGTGAAGAAGTCTGGTTGCGGACGCGCGTGGACGAGGAATCGAACAGCGACGGGATTCTCGCGGCGGATCAAGTCAGAGACTTCAAGCCGTCCGAACGTCTGAGCGTGCAATTTTCCAAGGCCAAGGCCAGGGTCATCGAGATCACGATCAACGGTCGTCCGGCAATCGTGCCGACGGATGCCAAAGGCAAACCGCTCGTCGAATTGGTGATTACGAAGGACGGTTACGAACAACTGCTGCAACAACCCTGAAGCGCGCCCCGTCGCGGCGCGCGCACACATCTTCCGCCGCCCGCCGGGACGCTCGCCTTGCGCCCGCACACGCGCTTTGCTACGCTCGCCTTTAGTCCAAACTTCATACGCTCAATTTTCATCCCGCCGGCCTGGCCGCCGCGCTTCCGTTCGAGTTTTTGGAAGGGAGTTTTTTAATCCGACATGATTACCGACGATCTCATCGAAGGACTGACTTTCGACGACGTGCTGCTCATCCCCGGCCGCTCCGACGTGCTGCCGAACGAGACCGACACCGCGACGCAGTTCACGCGCAACATCTCGCTGCGCATCCCGCTCTGCTCGGCGGCGATGGACACCGTCACGGAGGCCGCGCTTGCCATCGCCATCGCGCAGCAGGGCGGCATCGGCGTCGTCCACAAAAACCTTCCCATCGAACGGCAGGCCGAAGAAGTTGACAAGGTGAAACGCTCCGAGTCGGGCATGATCGTCGACCCCGTCACCATTCGCTACGACCGCCCCGTCTCCGAGGCGCTCGCCGTGATGGAACGCTTCAAGATTTCCGGCGTGCCCGTCGTGGACGAAGACGGCCACCTCGTCGGCATCATCACCAACCGCGACCTGCGCTTCGAGACGCGCTTCGACATTCCCGTCTCCGAAGTGATGACGAAACAGCCGAACCTCGTCACCGTCCCCGTCGGCACGACGCTCGACCAGGCCAAGGCCGTACTGCAAAAGCACCGCATCGAAAAACTCCTCGTCATCGACAACGACAAGCACCTCAAGGGACTCATCACCGTCAAGGACATACAGAAGGCGATCCGCTACCCTTCGGCCGCCAAAGACGACCTCGGCCGCCTGCGCGTGGCCGCCGCCATCGGCGCGACCGGCGATTACCGCGAACGCGCCGACGCGCTCGTCGCGGCGCGCGTCGATTGCCTCATCATAGACACGGCGCACGGCCACTCGTCGCGCGTCATCGAGGCCGTGCGCGAGATGAAGCGGCGGCATCCGGCGACGGAACTGATCGCCGGAAACGTCGCCACGGGCGAGGCGACGCGCGAACTCATAGAGGCGGGCGTGGACGCCGTCAAAGTCGGCATCGGCCCCGGTTCGATCTGCACGACGCGCGTGGTGACGGGCGCGGGCGTGCCGCAGATCACCGCGATTGTGAACTGCGTGCAGGCGGCGCGCGGATCGGGCGTGCCGGTTATCGCCGACGGCGGCGTGAAATTTTCGGGCGACGTGGCGAAGGCCATCGCGGCGGGCGCGGACGTGGTGATGATCGGCTCTCTGTTCGCGGGCACGGAAGAGTCGCCGGGCGAGTTGATTTTGTTTCAGGGTCGCTCGTTCAAAGCCTATCGCGGCATGGGTTCAATCGGCGCGATGCGCGAAGGCTCGCGCGACCGCTACGCGCAGGAATCAATCGCGATGGAGTCGAAACTCGTCCCCGAAGGCATCGAAGGCCGCGTCCCTTACAAGGGCACGCTCTCCGACATGGTGACGCAACTCGTCGGCGGCCTGCGCGCCGGCATGGGCTACACGGGCTGCCGCAACATCCGCGAGTTTCAGGAGAACACGCGCTTCGTCCGCATCAGCGCGGCGGGCTTGCGCGAGTCGCACGTCCACGACGTGATCATCACGAAGGAAGCCCCCAATTACCGGCTCGAATAAGGAGTAGGCGATAAGTGTGAATGTGAAAACGCATGACGGGCGGCGTGCTCAACAACACGCCGCCCGTCATCGTTTATCGCAGCCGCTTACTCGTTGCCGTCTATCGACGTAGCTACCGGCGCACCGCTTGGCAGTTTAACCGTTGCCGCCGTTCCGCCCGGTGAGTCGGCGCAGTTCGGCGATTGATTCTTCGAGCCGCGCCGACCTCCTGTCGTTCTGATCAAGACGCTCTTCATGCCTGCTCGCCAGTTCCGTCAGTACCACGAACGACTCTTCCAGACGCACAAGACGGGCGCGGTCGCGGACACTGTCTTCCCGCTCGGCGGCCTGCGAGTCGGTTAATTGGTCGGTCTTGGCGGTCAGCCGTGCCAGCGTATCGAGAATGAACTCTATCTGTCGTTGTCGTTCTTCTTCTGTCATCGCGCCTCTCGCTTTCTTATAAACGCTTACCCCGTGCGGCCGCCCGCCGGGCTTACTTCTTATTCGCGTTGGCCGAAGGGCTGTTGAAGATCGTCTCGATCCAGGCGTCGGTGTTGATGAAGCCTGTGCCCCAGGTCTTCCATTCGGCGGGCAGCCCGGCCGTCTTGAGCTGGTCGAGGGTTTTGCCTGCGGCCATCCCCTGGCGGACGTGTGCGGTCGTCTCGGTCAACATGCGGCGATAGAGTTTGAGGTCGTCGAGCGTGGAGAGGGGGCCGTGGCCGGGGATGATCTTCACGTCCGCCGGGACGCGCGCGATGATGTCGGAGACGTTGCGCGTCAGGCCTTCGACGGTGCCGCCGTGTTCGAGGTCGACGAACGGGAAGCGGCCGGCGAAGAAGTGGTCGCCCATGTGCACGACGTTCGAGGTGGTGAAGAACATCACGCTGTCGCCGTCCGTGTGGCCGGCGGGGAAATGGATGACGCGAATCTCTTCCCCGTTGAAGTGGATGGAGACGGATTGATTGAACGTGATGACGGGCAAAGCCTCTCTGGGCGACGCGGGAACTTTCCGGCCGCGCACCGTCTGCTCGACGGCGAGACGGCCGCGCACGTTGTCGTGTGCGATGATGGTCGCTTCCCTGCCGAAGATGGGATTGCTGCCGGTGTGGTCGCCGTGATAGTGCGTGTTCAGGACAAAGCGCAACTGGCCGGGATTGATCTCTTTGAGCGCGGCGCGAATCTTGTCTGCGAGCGGCGCGAATTGATCATCGACGATGAGGAGGCCGTCCGCGCCCGCCGAGACGCCGATGTTCCCGCCCGCGCCTTCGATCATGTAGATGTTGCCCGACACTTTCGTCGCCTTCATCTGCACTTTGGAAAAGTCCTGTTGCGCACCGGCGCGCGCGACGGTGAAGCAAACGATGAGCAGAACGTAGACGTACAGGCGACGGCGCATAAAATTTCCCTCCGCGAATCTTCCGACGGGTGATTGAAAAGACGCCGGACAAATTCACGCCCCGCGATCTGGACGACCGGAGTATTTGTCACATGGCGAAGCCGCACAGTAACCTTTTCAACCGGGGAGCGTCAACCAGGGGTTGTGCGCGGCGCGCGCAACCCTCGCACCGTGTGGAAGGCGATGTGAAGAAGTCGTCCCCGCAGCGGACACGGAGACGCCATGGCTGCGTGAAGAAGTCATCCTGGCCGCCCGGCGGGGTGCGCGAGCTGGCGTGTTTTTCATGCGCGAATCAGCGGACACCTGTCGGCCGGAACGTGCACGCCGCGCGGCAAAGGTCTCGCCCGCGCGGCGCGCACGCGAATTTGCTGCGCGTACCGGGCGGCACTGTGTTTGCAACGACGGATATTCGATGACGGAGAAGAAACGGAAGATCAGTTTGATCTCGAACCCGAACGCGGGTCGCGGCGGGCGCGCGCGCGCGGCCGAGGTGGCGCGTTTTTGCGCGTTGCTCGGGGCGCGCGGGATCGAAGTTGAAACATTGACGACGCGCGCGCCCGGCGATGCGACGCGGCTCGCGGCCGGGGCGGCGCGAAGCGGTGCGGGCGACGTGATCGTCTCCGGCGGCGACGGCACGATCAACGAGGCGTTGCAGGGCTTAGTGGGCGCGCGCGCGCGGCTCGGCATCTGGCCGGCGGGCACGGCGAACGTGCTGGCGCGCGAGCTTCGACTGCCGTTCGACGCTGCGGGCGCGGCCGACTTGATCGCGCGCGGCCACACGCGCCGTATCTACGCGGGCTGCGCGACGGAAGAGTTGAGCGGCGTGCGGCGTTATTTTTTTCTGATGGCGGGCATCGGCCTCGACGCTTCGGTCGTGGAGCGCGTACGCCCGCGCCTCAAGCGACGCGTGGGCGAGGGCGCGTTCTGGGTGTCCGGGCTCGGCCACCTCGTGCGCTGGCAGCCCGTCCCCTTCGAGGTAGAGGTCGAGGGGCGGAGCTATCCGGCCACCTTCGCCGCCTTCGGCCGCGCCGCACACTACGGCGGCGACCTCAGCGTCACGCCCCGCGCACGGCTCGGAGAGCCGGAGTTTGAAATCTGTATCGTCAATTCGCACAGCCGCCTGCGCTTCCTCCAACTGCTCGCGCACGCCCTGCGCCGCGAAGGCGTGCGCCGCGAGATACCGGGAGTGACCTACGTGCGCGCGCGACGCGGGCGCGCGAGGGGCGCGGCGCTCATGCAGGTTGACGGCGAACTGACCGGGAAGCTGCCCGTAACTTTCGAGATCGCGCCCGAACCCGTCGAAATCATCGCGCCGCCCGAAGCTTAACGCGACGGGCGGCGCGGCTACCGCCGTTTGCGTTGAAAGGTGGCATCTATGTTGAAAGTCTGTGGCGAGGAATTTAAGCTCCGTTATCCGCTACTGGGATTCTTCGTCGGAGTGGCCGCGTTCCCCCTCTGTTTCATCGTGGCCGCTTTCTTCAGCGGCGGCGGGCACAGCGAGATGTCCTTCCGGATAACTTTCCCTTACGCCATGTTGTGCCACTTCGGCGGGTTCCAGTTGCTCGGCTCCGTCCTCTTCTTCCTCCAACTCCCCTTCTACGGGCTTGCGGCCGGGCTGACGCTCGCCAACGATTGTTTTCGCTGGTCAGTCATCGGGCTGGCGATCACACACCTGCTGACCGCCCTCTGGCTCATCGCCCTCAACTTTCACGCTCCTGGCTGACTTAACAACTCCTTAACGACCTTCCCCCGCCCGTCTCAAATCATTCAACTTTGCCTTTGAGCCACGCGGCGCGCAAAGCGCGCGCCTCGGCCGTCGCGTCTTTGATCTCTTCGAGGCGGTAGTTTTGGCGCGGCGGCCTGTTTGCCGCGCCGGGCGTCTGCGCCGCGTCGGCCGGAGACTTGACGAGGCGCAGGCCGACGTAGGCGAAGGCTTCTTCGTAAGGCAGCGGTTCCGTGCCGCGCACGTGACGCGCGAAAAAGTCGGACATATCCGCGCCCGCTACCTGCGAGATTGTGCGCTCGAAATCCGCCCCCGTGTAGCCGCGCCCGCGCAAGTAGTAAGTGGCCGCCGGACTTCTCAGGTAAAACTCCTCGTACATGCGCCGCATGACGTCGTCGAGCGAGGCGCGTCCCTGCGTCTTGCCGCGAATCAACAGATCGAGCGTGAGGCCGATCACTTCGCCTTTGCTGTAGTAGCTGACGGTCGTCTCGGAGAGGTTCGTGCGTTGATAGTGCGGCGTGCGGTCTATGAACGAGGCGATGAGCGAGGCTTCTTCGGCGCTGATCAGGCGACTACCCGGCGCGTTCTCGACGAAGCCTATCGCCCCGGCGACGGCGCGCAGGTATCGTTCCTCCGTCCAGACGCCGGCGCGTCGCTGCATCAAGCCGCCGTAGTAGTTCGTCAACCCTTCGGCGATCCACAGGCTGCGCGTGTTGACGGGGCGCGTGAAATCCCAGGGGCCCAGTTCGACCGGGCGCAGGCGTTTGACGTTCCAGACATGAAAGAACTCGTGCGCCGCCGTGTCGAGCGCGTCTTCGGCGACGCCTTTATCGCCGAGCGCGCGCGTGGAGATGATCTGCGTGGAGGCGAGGTGCTCCATGCCGTCGCCGCGCGGCGCGGTCGGGTCGAAGTGCAGCATGAAGAGATAGCTTTCGTAATCGGGCATGCCCATCAACGCGATCTCGGCGCGCACGACGCGCTCGATGTCGCGCACGAGCGCCGCGCGCTGTCCCTTTTCTTCGCCGAACGAATGCACCATCACGCGATGCGTCTTGCCTTCGACTTTAAACTCTTCGACGGTGAAGTCCGGCGCGATCTCGGTCGGCGTATCGATCAGGATGTCGTAGTTCGGAAACTGCCACTCGCGCTGGTCTGCGCGCTCCGAGGCGGCATTCAGGATGCGCCAGTTCGCGGGCGGGTTGATGAGCAGTCGCACGGGGTCTTGCTTGTGGCCGACGACGTACATGAAGATCGAGCCGCCGTTGAAGTTGGCGTGGCGCGCGTCGAGTTGCGAGAAAGTGCCTGAGAGGTCGTTGGCGAAGACTTTATAAGTGAGGGTCACGCCGCGCGACACAGAGCCTTGCGGGAAGACGCGCCACGTCTGCGTGTCCAAACGCGTGACGGGGAGCGCCCTGCCCTGCGGCGGGCACGCGCCCGCCTGTGGGCAGGAAATTTCGGCGCGCACTTCCTGCACGTTCTTCGCGAAATCGAAGACGGCGTAGCGACCCGGCGACCAGCGAGGCATCTGAAAATCGATGGCCTCCGCGCCCCTCGGCGGCTCGACCGTCAAGCTCACCTCGAAGAGGTGCGAGGCCGGGTTCGACATCGAGAGTTGATAACTGATGTTGTATCGTTCGTCCTGCCCTGCGGCAGCAGCGACCGCCGCCGGGGCGCACAGCAGAACGAGCAGAGAGAAGACCAGCGCCGCCGCGCGCCGCCGCGCGAAAAGTTTCATGCCAGCGATCATATATGCTCCCGCGAAAGACCCGTCCGAACTTGTTTCGTGTGATGAAAGACGAGCGATTATCCCGCCGGGGCGAAGCCGTGTCAAAAGCCGCACGCGCGCCGCGCGCGCCGCGCTTGACGCATGCCGCGCGGCTCGGCTAGTTTCAGCCACGCGAGTTTCAAGTTCGCCTCCGGTTCGCACGACTCCGGCTTTGAACATGACCGAACGACTCTACTACCACGATTCGCATCTCACGGAGTTCGACGCGCGCGTGGTCGACATAAAGCGCGACGAGACGGGGCGCGTCGTCGTCACGCTCGACCGCACCGCGTTTTACCCGACGGGCGGCGGCCAGCCGTCCGACACCGGCACGCTCGGCGGCGCGCGCGTCATCGAATGTCTCGACGACGAAGCGGCGGGCGTGCTGCACATCATCGCGGGCGCGTCGCCGGCTGTGGGCGCGCGCGTTGTGGGGCGCATAGACTGGCCGCGCCGCCTCGAACACCTGCAACAGCACACCGGCCAGCACATCCTCTCGCAAGCCTTCGTCCGCCTCTTCGACGCGCCGACGCGCGCCTTCCGCATGCTCGAACGCACCTGCGAGATAGACGTCGAACTGCCCGACCCTTCCGACGAGCGCATCGAGCAGGCCGTCGAACTCGCCAACCAAATTGTCTGGGAAGACCGCCCCGTGCGTGTGCGCCACGTCTCGCCGCAAGAGGCCGCCGCGCTCCCCTTGCGCAAAGACTCCGCGCGCGAAGGCGACCTGCGCATCATCGAGATCGAAGACTACGACCTGAGTCCCTGCGGCGGCACTCACGCGTCGCGCACGGGCGAAGTCGGCATCCTCGCCGTGCGTTCCTGGGAACGCGCGCGTGGCCTGACGCGCATCGAGTTCCTCGCGGGCGTTCGCGTTCAGGCGGACTACCGACGCGCCAACCACACGGCGCGCGCCGTCGCCGCCCTGTTCAGCGCCGCGCGCGACGATGCGCCCGAACTCGCCGCACGCCTCGTCGAAGAGAACAAGATCCTGCTCCGCCGCCTGCGCACGCTCGAAGAGATCGCCGCCCGCGTCGAAACCGATGAACTCATTCAATCCGCCACAACCGCGACTACCACGGCAGCAGGCGACGCGCACGCGCGCATCATCACCCACGCCTTCGTCGGACGCGATGCGGAGTCGCTCAAACGGCTCGCTCTCTCGATCATCTCACGCCCCGGCCACATCGCCCTGCTCGGCTCACGCGACGCCGACAACCGCGCCGCGCGACTCATCTTCGCACGCGCCCCCGATGCCCCCGGCGACATGAACGCCCTCATGCGCGAAGCCTGCGCCCTCCTCGAAGGGCGCGGCGGCGGACGCCCCGACCTCGCCCAGGGCGGCGGCACAAACGTCGAACGATTACCCGACGCGCTCCGCGCCGCCACCCACCACCTCGCTCCACCTCAATAGACCCCGCCGCCCACGCCCGCCCCAACACCCGCATCCCAATCACGAACGCTTGACACCGCCCGCCGCGCTCTCTAATATTTCTCCCACGCGTGGGGCAGTAGCTCAGTTTGGCAGAGCGCCGCGTTCGCAATGCGGAGGTCAGGAGTTCGACCCTCCTCTGCTCCACCAAAAAGAATCAATCACTTACGGCAGGGCGCGCACCCTGCCGTTTTTCTTTTGTCACTTCCGCATCACGCGCCGGATCACTTTTGACCAAGTTTTCGACCGCGCGCCGCCTTATCCGCTGAGTGCGTGTAGCGCAGAGCCATCCGAACGTCAGACCATCCGAAAATTGACGCGAGCATGAAGGCATCCGCGCCCGGCTGTAACGTCTTCGACCGGCGCGAACTCTTCCACGTCGCATGGCCGTTGATGAAAGACGAACTGCAAAGAATGAACGCCCGGCCGGAGGGAAGCGCGGCGATGCGTAAGGGCAAGCACGACTCCGCCCGTTTTATGACCTGTGATGAAGCCGCCCGGCTCTTTTGCATCAGTGAAGCAACCGTGTGACTCTCGCGCGGCGACTTCGCCCACCTGCGCCGAACGACCATTAACACCGGCCGTCGCAAGCGTTCGCTCATCCTACGGGAAGACGTGGAGGCTTTGCTTTTAGAGAAGTCTGAGGGCGCGCAGGCTGTCAATCCTAAACCATTCCTGCTAGTCAATAAAAAGAGGGCTTGAGGGGTAAGCAAACGCAAGTAAGGGGGCGGCTGTTGTGGCCGCCCCCTTACTTTTTGCTAGGGAGCAATAAAGATGGAACATAGCAACGCAGTAAAACCCTTGAAAATTTCTAACGATAGTTCCATACTATTAATCTCTACGTATTATTAACCCACTCTCTAAATAAGTGAGCATCAAATTATGCCTGAGCAAACATACCAAACCGGAGATGTTTTTGGCATCAGCCGAGATTTACCTCTTAATTATATTGCCAGACCCTCAGCCGATAACTCATTAATAGACAATCTTACAAGGGATAAACACCTTGTAATTTATGGCAGTTCAAAGCAGGGAAAAACCTCATTACGTAAGCACTGTTTACAGGAAAGTGATTACATAACAGTACATTGTTCAAATAGATGGAGTTTAGCTGAGCTTCATGCGGCAGTTCTTAAGAAAGCGGGATATGAAGTAACCCAGTCAACGACTAAAACGGTATCCGGCCGGAATAAAATCCATGCAGCTATTAAGGCAGCTTTCTTAGGAAATGAGGCGAGCGGCGGCGCAGAAAGTGAAAGGCAAAAGTCTGAAGCTGTTACTAATGCTCCTCTTGAACTCGACCCTCAAGATGTTAATGACATAATTGTTGCCCTTCGTAAAATAGACTTTAGTAGATACATCGTTTTAGAAGATTTCCATTATCTTTCAATTGAGACGCAAAAAGATTTTGCGGTTGCACTCAAGGCGTTTCATGAAGAATCGCCGTTCTGTTTCCTAATAGTTGGTGTGTGGTTAGAAGAAAATCGCCTGACAGTTTATAACGGAGATTTGACAGGACGTATTGTCTCAATCAATGCCGATAAGTGGAATTCTGATGAACTACGTGAAGTGATTAGGATAGGTGAGGCTCTGCTTAATGTGGCATTTGATAACACATTTAAGGATAGTGTTCTCCACGAATCATTCGATAGCGTCTATATAGTACAAGAGGCATGTTATCAGTGCTGTATTCAAGAAGGGGTTTATCAAACACAAGAAGAAATCAAAGAGGTTGGAAAAAACGTAGATGCGAAATCTATAATCAAGACTGTGGTTAATCAGCAAACAGGAAGATTCAACTCTTTTATAACTCAGTTTGCAGACGGTTTTCAGGACACGCAACTGCAGATGTACCGTTGGTTACTATATCCAGTGCTCACAAGCCCTATCAATAAACTTGAAGAAGGTATGCGATTAGCTGAAATCCGGCGCATAGTGCAGGCACATCATCCAGAAGGAAGGAGCTTAAACGCCGGAAATTTAACGCAGGCTCTACAGTCATGTGCATCTCTACAAGTTAAGAAAGAAATTAAGCCGATTATTTTGGACTATGACCAAACCAATTTGAGATTGAATGTTGTGGATCGTGGGTTTCTAATCTGGCTTAACAATCAAAATCAAGATGAGCTACTTGAACTCGCGGGCATAGGAACAGATACTTAATACAGGTACAAACTAAAACATAATTAGGACATTTGATGGAGTTTGTATAGTCGCCACATTATGGAATTAAAGCACGTCACTTATTAGTCACTGTAAGAGGTGTCACTTGATAGCAAGAGATGTTAAGAGATGGTATTGCTTTAATGTACTGAGTGGCTGCAACCTGTAAGAAATTTAAAGAAATGTCATTTGATGGTAATTGAAGGTAAATCGTCAAGTGACTTTCGCAATGCGGAGGTCAGGAGTTCGACCCTCCTCTGCTCCACCAATTAAATCTGCAGTTTACGGCTACCACGAGGGAGTGTTTAGTATTCCCCGTCTTCGTCCCGGCCGTCGTCGTTCTTCTCCTCGCGCACGGCGTCTTCGGCTTCCTTAGTGTTTGATGTGTCCCTCCAACTTCTCAAGACGCGTTTCTACGTGTCGCCGATTTCGATAGCTTTTACAGCTAGTTCGATGATCGACTTCGCCGCCGAGACACACGCGCGGACGCATCCCTGTCGTCGCCGACATCGCGCAGCACTTTGCAACGTTCGCCGTGTCCGTCTGGAGGCGGATAAGGACACGCTCGACTAGCTGGCGACGGGTGTGTCTGTGCTGGACGGCGAGTGCGGCCAATTTTTTAAAGGCCGGGATGATGCTGCGACCCGATGACGCTGGCGGCTTCGGCGTCTTTCGCTCCGGCGGCGAACGCGTGGCCGCTAGAGGCGGATGTGATAGAGATGGCGACTGCGCATGCCTGTAGGCCAGTTCGCATAGCGGAGGGCTTCGCTGTGGCGATAGAGGTAGAGGCCGAGATTCCCTTCTTCTTCAAACTGCGGTTTGAGTTGCTCAAGAACGCCGAGTTTTCGATGCCAGTGCTCGGTTTCGGAGTCGGTTAGATCGTAAGCGGTGAACTGCACCTGCCGCTTTTTCAGAAGCATCGCCAGAGAGGTGCTCTCGGGCAGGAGGCTCGCGCGTTCGGCCGGGTCGTCGATCCATTGCGTGTAGAAAAGCCCCATTTGTCCCGCGTGCTTGAGGGCGGTCATGGCCTGCCCCAAAGTCTCTTCCAGATCGCCCGCGTAATAGAGCGTGTCTATGGCAATCACCGCGTCGAAAGTTTGAGGCGGGAAGTCGAGGCGGTTCATATTCCCGACCCTGAACGTTAAACGCGCGCGCCGGGCGGCCGTCCGCGCGCGGGCTTGCGCAATCGCCTCGGTGGAGATGTCCACGCCGTCGAAGAATGCGCCCGTCAGGTCATGCAGGTGTTCCGTGATGCGACCGTTGCCGCAGCCGAGGTCGAGCACGCGGTCGCTGTCCGCCAGGCAGAGCGCTTCCAGCATTTTGTTTAACTGGGAGATGTCGGCCAGCCCGTGCTGGCACAGGTTCTTTCCGTAGACTTGTTCGCAAAAGAGCGCGTGGGCGTTGCTCCCTTCCGCCCGGCTGTAGAAGTTGTCGTATTCGTACAGCCACAGAGGGGCTTCGGCTTCTAAAGCCTTTCTCGCCGCGCTTCCCCGTGCGGTCAGTGAAAACTCACCTTCGCGCTCCGCCAGATAACCTGCCGCGACCAGACTCCGATACGCTCCCGACCAGTCGACGAGATATTTCCCGATCCAGACACGCCCGAACGCTTCGAGATTAGCGCGGCTCAGTTTGCTTGCGGCGTCCATCCCCGCCATCAGGCCGTAACGACTCCGCAGCCACCCGGCCGCAATCAACAACTGCTTTTCGGCCTCGTTCAATCCCCCCGCCGGGCGATCATGATAAACGCTCATAAATTCTTCGCACGAATGAATGCCACGGCGTGTGCGCGCCCGCTGTCAGGCCTTAACTCGAATGCGCCGCCGACAGGTATTTCTCGCGCAGGATACCGACGTGATGCAGTTCGTGCCCGGCAATAATGTAGGCCAGCGCGCGCACGCTCACCTCGCTATCGCTCGCCACGCCCACGCGCATCCACGCCGCCCCGTCCAGGTGCGCGAACAGAAACAGCGTCGCGCGCCTGACGCTCTCGAACTCGGCGGCGAGCGCGGCGAGCGTGCAGGCGTCGAACGCCGCGTTGCGGATGTAATCGTCCTGCTCGAACCCGGGCAGGGGCGTCCGGTCGCCGCGCGCAATGCGAAGCGCGCGATAGGCGAAGATTCTCTCCGTGTCGATCATGTGCCCGACGAGTTCCTTGATGCTCCACTTGCCCTCGGCGTAGCGGAAGCCACCCTCGGATTCCGGCACGCCGCCGAGGAGCGCGAGCGTCTCGGACACCTGAGCGTTCAACGCGGCGAGCGGATCGTCGCCCGCGACGAGCGCGACGTATTTGCCGTAATAAGGCGCGTATTCCGTCGCCTCCGGCCGGTTGGTGGTTAAAGTCGTCATCTTACTGATTCAACTCCTTCGCGGAAACGGAAACCAACGCCCTTGCGACCGCCGCCGGGCGCTACAGGCCTTTAATGATCACGCGCGTGCCGCTCTCGCGCGGCCGCCGCGTATCGTCTTTAGACTTCGTCGAACAGATCATACCCTCTCGTGGAGAGGAGACTTTCACATGCGGAACATTCAATCTCTTCTTCCAACTCGAAGATCGCCGCTCCCAATTTATATTGACCCCGCACGACGGCCAAAGCCCCCAGCAGCACTTTATACTCCGCTTCACTCCAATCCACTTCCAGGCATTCAAGGATCAGAGACGTCGCGCGCTCGATGGCGCTCAGGTAATCGCCCTCCAGATCAGGAGGTATGGGCGGCGCGTTCTTTCTATGTCTGAAAGCTTCCACTGAAGCGATGAAATTTACATGCTCTAATCTTTCGGCTCCGCGTTTAGCGGAGGCCAGAGCGACGATGTGGGGGAGAGCCGCATATGAAGCCGTATAGACATCCTGCTGATGGCACAACGCGCTCCACAGGGAGAACCAGGGTTCAGACTGCCAGTCGGCGGGAGGAGGCGCGGTCTCCAGTTGCTTAAGTAACGCGGGAATATCAGAGGCCGCGCCGTAGGCATGCGTTAATTCACTCCAACGAGAGCTGTCCGGTTCAAGCATATAACATACCCGTTCAAGGAAAATTTTACGCCGGGCGTCGCCCGCGCTCCCGTTCGATTACCCGTAGAGACTGCGCGCGGCGGCCGGGACAGCTTAACAAATCGACGCCGCTTCACGACAATGTTTATCACAACAGCGGACGCGTACGCTGCCGGCGCGAGCGAGGCGCATCGGAGTTGAACGGGAGCGCGCAAGACGCGGGGCGCGCGCCGGAGCGGTGTAGACCGTGCGCGTGCCGGTTGCTTATAATCCACGGCATCCCCGCATAGTTGTGTGTGACGCATGGGCGTATCGGTCATTTCAAGTTAAAGGACGGAAGGGTCAACATGATTTTATTCAGACGGAAGCTTTTGCTGGTGGCTGTCGCCGCGTGCCTGTCGGTGTCGGGCGCTTCGGCGATGGCGGGCGCGTTTCAGGACAAGTCGGAGAAGAAGAAGAAAGGGACGCCCGCGGGGACGCCCGTGTTGTGGCGCGAGCCGCACGACATCGCTTCGCGCAACCTGCTATTAGGGCCGGGCGGCGCGCGGATGAGGCCGAACGTCAGGCGGCTCACCTTCATCAGGGAGGAAAAGGGCGGGTGGTCGAAGAAGTTCCGCGTGAGAGACGCGGCGGGGCGCGTGTGGGTGGCGAAGGTCGGCAAGGAGGCGCAGTCGGAGACGGCTTCCACGCGACTGCTGTGGGCGGCCGGGTACATGACCGAGATCACGTATCTCATCCCGCGCGTGACGATCCCCGGCAGGGGCACGTTTGAGAACGTGAGGTTTGAGGCGCGCCCCTCGGGGATCGAGCGCGAGGGCGACTGGAAGTGGGAAGAGAACCCCTTCGTCGGCACGCGGGAGTTGCAGGGGTTGAAGGTGTTGATGGTGCTCTTGAACAACTGGGACACGAAGGACGAAAACAACGTCCTGCTGGCCGTGCCCGGCGACAACGGCACGGAACTGCGCTACGCCATCAGCGACCTCGGCGCGACGCTCGGCGACACCGGCAAGTGGCCGCTGCTCTGGCGTTTCACGCGCAGCCGCAACGACCCGCGCGGCTTTCGCGGCGACAAGCTGATAGACGAGATCAAGGATGACGGGCGGGTTGATTTCGAGTTCTCCGGCAAGAAGCGCGGCATGTTCAACGACATCACGGTCGAGCAGGC
This sequence comes from Pyrinomonadaceae bacterium, assembly GCA_035645855.1. Taxonomy (GTDB): domain Bacteria; phylum Acidobacteriota; class Blastocatellia; order Pyrinomonadales; family Pyrinomonadaceae; genus JAIVJZ01. Next base: position 118,308 of record DASQLU010000065.1, on the reverse strand, counting down.
GCAGTGGGTCGGCCAACTGCTCTCGCGCCTGAGCGAGCGGCAGATCGCGGACGCCTTCCGCGCCGCCAACTATAGCCGCGCAGAGGTGCGCACGCTCAGTCGCGCGGTGCGCGCGCGCATCAACGAACTGGCGAGCCTGCGTCGAGGCATGAACGTCTCGCCATAGTCCGCCGGACAACAGGCGGAGCACGCGCAGCAGGCAAAAGCGTCAGGAGCAGCGAATAAACTCGCTGCCCCTGACGCTTATTTCGGCCGGTTATTTCAGCCGGTTATTTCAGCCGGTTATTTCGGCCTTGTCCGGCGCGCTCGGGCGGCGACGGCCATGCCTCTTGCGAACGCGTGTTCTACGGGGTCGGCGCGACGACCGGGGCGGCGGCGGCGGGCGAAGTCTTCGGTTTCGCCGCCTGTTTCGTCAGCGTGCCGGAATCCACGGTGTCGCCGGTGCGCGAGATGACCTGGAAGTGCAACTCGCTGCCGGCCACTTCGAGGAGCATGAAAGACATGTCCGTATCGAAGGCCTTCTCCGTCAGCGGCGAGTTCTTCTTCACGTCGCCCGGCCGGAGTTTGCCGCCCGCGCCGGAGATGAAATAGTAGATGCCCTTCTGCGGTTTGACGCGCTCGTAGAAATGTTCGTGGCCGGCGAAGACGGCGTTGACGCCGTACTTCAAAAAGATCGGCTCGACCACCTCGCGCAAACCCGAAGACGAGCCGTGCTTGCCGCCCGACGAATAGGGCGGGTGGTGCATGTAGACGATCTTCCACTCGGAGGTGTCCTTCGCCAGTTCTTCGTCCAGCCACTTGATCTGCCGCTTGTCCATGTAGTTGCTGTTGAGCGCGTAGAAGGCGACGTTGCCCTTCGTGAAGCGGTAAAACTCCTCGCCGTTCATGTTGAATAACTCGTAGAAGCGCTGGTTCGATTCGTCGTGATTGCCGAGCGAGGCGTAGAACTTCACCTTGTCGTCGAGCAGTTGCTTGTAGACGTTCTCGAACTTCAGTTTGAAGTCTTCGGGCTTTTCGCCGCCGTACATATTGTCGCCCATCATCAGGACGAACTCGTAGGGGAACGCCTGCCGGTAGCGGAACATCACGTTCGAGAGTTCCTGTTGCTGCTCCGTGCCCGTCCCGGTGTCGCCGATGACGAGGAAACGCACCGAGCCGTCCTTTAGGGGCAGCGTCAGTTTGAGGGGCGCGGCGGCCGTCGCCGTCGCCACACGCTCGCCCGTCGCCCGGGCGGGAGCGGCAGTTTGCGCGAGCGCGTTTCCGACGAGACCGCCGAAGACGAGCGCGCCGTATATCAACATCGAAGTAATAATACGTTTCATAGGGCTTCCCTTCCGCGCGCGGCTCTTAAGGCAGCGCGTTGAGCATATAATCGACGATGAGATCATTTTCGCGATCAACGAGGAGCAGGTTGCGGCCGACGAAACGATACCTCACCTGCTTCGGCAGTTGCGGGAGTTTGAGCAGCAGTTTGGGCGACATCTCGACCAGTTCTTTACTCTCCGGGTAAACGTAATTGACCCGCACCGGGACGCCCTTCGTGTCCGCCTCCAACACCGACGCCCGCAACTCTTTCAACGCCGCGCCCCTGTACTCGTTTTTGATCGCCCTGCGGATGTAGCCGGCGATGTCCGGCGTGAACAACTGGCCGCGCTTCGCCCCGGCACGTGCTTCGCGCACGCGCTTCTCTAATTCGGTCTTGTGCGCCTGTATCTGTTCGGGCGTGCTTTCCTTGGCGAGTTTCGGCATCCTCGCTTCTATCGCCTCGCGCATCTTGGTGTAGTCCTTCACGCGCTCCTGAAAGGCCACAACCATCTCCCTCTGTTTGACCGTGAGACCTTCGAGCGGATCGGCCTGAAGCTGCCCGGATATGTCCTGCGCCATTGACGCCGACGGCGAAAACGCGAGGCCGAACCCCAGGAGCAAGCCCGCCACGAAATTAGTCGCCCTGTTCATTTTGTTTTTCATTTGTCATCAAATAATAGCAAACACGATGCCAGTCGGGCGCGTCGCTCGCCTTTAATTCCTTCGCTCTGTTTAGGCTTAAGGAATACAGGTAGTTACGATTTCGACGGGCGAGTCCGCGTTGCCCGCCGCCCGTCGCGCGTGCGCGCGGGAAGCCATTTAGAGGTGAGAAACCGTATGACTTGTTTGTCCTATGTTGATACAAGACGCGGCGGCGGGGGCGACGGTTGCCGTTAAAATTTCGACGCGCCGCCCGCATCCGGCAGGTGTTCGCGGATGAAGGACGCGGCCTGCCTGAGCGCGAAGCGCGCTTCCGGCACGAAGCCGTCGAGCATCTGCCAGCCGTGCGGCAAATCTTCGTAAATTTCCAGACGGCTCGCCCCGCCCGTGGCCTGAATTTTTTCATGGACGATGCGCGCGTCGTCCAGCAGTATTTCGGTCGAACCCACTTGCAGGAGGAGCGGCGGCAGGCCGCGCAAATCGGCGTGCGCGGGCGAGGCATAAGGGTCGCGCGGCGACGCGCCCGCAGGGAGATAGGCCGCAGCGAACTCCTCTATATTCTCCGTACGAAACATCGCGCAACGGCCGTCATTGGCGCGGACGCTCGCGCCCGCCCCCGCGAGGTCAGTCCAGGGGGAGAAGCACACGGCGCACGCGGGCAGCGCGACTCCGGCGTCGCGCGCTCGCAGCAGGCAACCGAGGACGAGACCGCCGCCGGCCGAATCTCCCGCAATGCAGATTGCGCTCGCGGGCACACCCACGCGCGCGAGCAGCCACTCGTAGGCGGCCAACGCATCGTCGAGCGCGGCCGGGTAACGATGTTCCGGCGCGAGGCGGTAGTCCAGACTGAAGACGCGCCGGGCGGTGAGTCGCGCGAGGGCAGCCGAGACCGGGCGGTGCGTCGCCGGGGAGCAGGAGACGTAGCCGCCCCCGTGCAGATAGAGTATGACGCCTCCGCCTTCCACGCCGACGCGCCCTTCGACACCCGCGCCGCCTGCCACACCGCCTACTCCGCCTGCCACGCCGCCTGCTCCGCGCACACTATCAAACACTCCGCCACGGATGCCTCCGCCGCCAATGCCTTCGCCCACACCACCAATTTCTACGCCCACGCCGTGGCCGTCTTCAACGCCTCCGGCGCGCGCCGGTTCGAGCCACTCGCCGCGCACGCCCCCTTCGTTCGCGGCGCGCACGTGCAGGCCGCGCGTCCGCAGCCATTGATAAGGCCACGGCGCGCCAAAGAGGAGACGCGCCCGCCGCGCCAGCGCCCCCGCATCCCTGCCCCAACTGCGACGCCGGACAAACAGGCGCAGGGTCGCGCTCATGCTGCGCGCCTGCCAACTCGGACTCGACGGCCACGCGGGCGCACCGCGCGGCTCGGAAAATTCTTTCTTCATATAAAGTTCTATACGTCCGCGCGGCGCTAAAAGGGTGAAACAAATTTCTCCGCGCCTGCCTGACGTCTCTACGCCTGCCTGATTGGCGTGGAACTTTTTATCATCCTCTGGCGCGCGCCGACCTTTGCGTCTACAATGTCGAGCAGCATCATCACGGCCGCCGGAAATTCTCGTCAACTCAATGTGCGCCGCCGCGCGCCGGACACGGAAACAAAACACCCGCGCGCCGCCTTCAACCTTACCTCGCGCCAGGAGACTCTATGAACTCGATCACATCCCGCTACTACTACTACAGCGCCCGCATCGCGCTCGTCGCCTGCCTGCTCGTCGCCTGCTTCGCCCGTCCAGTGGAGGCGCAGGAGAAGGGGGAGAAGTTCGACGTGCGCGCCAGTTACCAGAAGCGCGAGTTTCGCATCCCCATGCGCGACGGCGTGAAGTTGTTCACGTCCGTCTATCTGCCCAGAGACACTTCGCGCACCTACCCGATCATGTTCACCCGCACGCCCTACACGGTCTCGCCTTACGGCGAAGACAAGTACAAGGAGAACCTCGGCCCGTCCGCGCATTTCATGCGCGAGGGTTATATCTTCGTCTATCAGGACGTGCGCGGGAAGTTTCTCTCCGAGGGCGAGTACATGGATGTGCGCCCGTACAAGCCGCGGAAGGGCGGCGCGACCGACATAGACGAGAGCACCGACGCTTACGACACCATCGAATGGCTCGTTAAAAATATCCCGCACCACAACGGGCGCGTCGGCATGTGGGGCATCTCTTACCCGGGCTTCTACACTTCGATGGGACTGCTCGACGCGCACCCCGCGCTCCGTGCCGCCTCGCCGCAAGCGCCCATCGCCGACTGGTTCATCGGCGACGACTGGCATCACAACGGGACGCTCTTTCTCGCCCACACCGTTCCCTTCTTCTCATCCTTCGGCCTGCCCCGCCCGCAGCCGACGACTGAATGGCCGCCGCCCGGCTTCAAATACGGCACGCCCGACGGCTACAAGTTTTTCCTCGACATGGGCGCGCTCCCGAACGCCAACGAGAAGTATTACAAAGGGCAGATCGCCTTCTGGAACGAGTTGATGGCGCACCCGAATTACGACGACTACTGGAAAGCGCGCAACGTGCCGCAGCACCTGTCTCGCATCCGCCCGGCCGTCCTCACCGTCGGCGGCTGGTTCGACGCCGAAGACCTCTACGGCGCGCTCAAAACCTACGAGGCCATCGAGCGCAAAAATCCCGGCATCTCGAACTCGCTCGTGATGGGGCCGTGGCTGCACGGCGGCTGGGCGGGCATGGATGGCGACACGCTCGGCGACATCAACTTCGGCGAGAAGACCGGCGTTTTTTATCGTGAGAAGATCGAGTTTCCCTTCTTCCAGTGTGTGCTGAAAGACCGTTGCGACGAGCGTCTGCCGGAGGCTTACATCTTTGAAACCGGCTCGAACCGCTGGCGCAGGTTCGACAGTTGGCCGCCAAAGAGCGCGCGGGAAACTTCCCTCTACCTCGACGCGGACGGCCGCCTCTCCTTCAACGCCCCGCCACCGCCGGCGACGACAACCGCGCGCGCCTTCGACGAGTACGTGAGCGACCCGTGGCATCCCGTGCCGCACCTCAACCGCATCGCCATCGGCATGACGGGCGACTACATGATCCAGGATCAGCGTTTCGCCACGCGCCGCCCCGATGTGCTGGTCTATCAAACCGAACCGCTCGCGCGCGACATCACGCTCGCCGGCCCCGTCAAGGCCAACCTCACAGTCTCCACCACGGGCACGGATTCCGATTTCATCGTCAAACTGATAGACGTGTTCCCCGACGACACGCCCGACCCCAACCCGAACCCGAGGCTCGTGCGCATGGGCGGCTACCAGATGCTCGTGCGCGGCGAGCCGATGCGGGCGCGCTTCCGCAATAGCTGGGAGCGGCCGGAGGCCATGACGCCGAACCAGCCGACCAAAGTCGAGTTCGTGATGCCCGACACGAGCCACACCTTCCGCAAAGGCCATCGCATCATGGTGCAGATACAGAGCAGTTGGTTTCCGCTCGTCGACCGCAACCCGCAGAAGTTCGTCAACATCTATCAGGCGCGCGACTCCGACTTTCAAAAGGCGACCCAGCGCATCTACCGCGCCGGGCGCACGGCCTCACACTTGAAGCTGAGCGTGCTGCCGTAAATTAAACGATGAACGCGGAACGTTGAGCGATGAACGATAACTAAACGATGAACGCGGAACGATGAACGATGAACTGAAGGCAACTGTCTTTCAGTTCATCGTTCATCGTTCCGCGTTCATCGTTCCTAATCGAACGTCACCACGGCACGCACACGCAGTTGCGGCAGTTCGGCAGCAGCCGGTAGAGCACTTCGTAGGCGAGCGTGTAGGCTTCGGGCGCGCGCAGCAGCGTATCTTCCCGCGCGGACTGCGCCCCGACCAGCTCCCCGACGCGCGGGGCTACGCGCACGTACCAGTACTTGTTCGCGCAAAAAGAATTTCCGCCCTCGTCGCGCACCGCCGCCAGTTCAACCTGCAACTCGCCGAGCGCGGGCTCACGCTCCACGAGCGTCTCCCAGGTGATGACGGGCGTGAGATAGCTTACTGCCCCCGTGGAAGCTGTATGCGGCGCGGGGCGATCTGGTCGCGCGCCGGAACCGTTGGAGTTTCCCCCCGCCCCGCCGTCGCCTCCTCGGGCGCGGAGTGGGCTTCCGACTTTTTTACGCCGCCGTCCGCCTCGCCCGTCGCCACACCTCCCTTCCGCCGTTCGTGCAGCACGCGCGAACTGTACACTTCCACTTCGTGCTGGCTCAGTTCCTCCACTTGATTGACGAAGGCCGCGAAGGCCGCCGCGTGGTTTTCGTAGTGGCGATAGTGGCCGCTCAGTTGGAGGAAGCGCCAGCCCTCGGTTTGCAGCCGCTCCAGGTGATGCTCCGTGTCGCGCCAGCGCTGCCCGTAGTTGAACAGGTGCTCGACGACGACGCTGCCCGATACGACGAGCGTCAGCAGGATCGACAGGTAGCGCACCGGCGTCGCCCACGTGCCGAGCCGTGCCTCGTCGAAGCCGACGCTGACGAGCATCAGGATGAAGAGACATCCGAGCGCGGTCAGGAGACGCAGGATTTGATATTTCCCCAGCGCGCGCTGCAACTCGTAATCCAGACGCAAGACCTGTTGCAGCCAGCGCGAGCGCACGTAGCCCTTCTGTAAATTCGACAAACTCAAATCCTTCGACTCGATGAGCGCGCCCAAATCTTCGCTGAGCCACGCGCGATAGCCCGCGCCCCGATACCTCGCCGGTAAGGCCATAGAAAAACTCCTCTGGTGTTAAGTAGAATTCTCCGCCGCCGAACTCGCGCGTGAGCGTCCACACGCACCTCAGCCCGTCCACGGCAAGCCGCGTCTTCCGTCTCGAATTGAGAGGGAGAGCATAGCCAAGAAAAGCCCGGCGGTAAAGACGGGACGAGTTTCAAGTTTCAGGTTTCAAGTTTCAAGTCTGAATATTCTCCGGTCTTTAACTTGAAACCTGAAACCTGAAACCTGAAACCTTTAGATTTGAAACTTGAAACCTGAAACTTGAAACCGTCTGCTATGCGCCCGGCGGGCAACCTTTGCGGCCGATTCGGACATCCTTTCGTGCTAGCATGTTACTCTCCCGCTTGCCAAAGCGTGTCTCTGTTTGGTAAACGTCCGCTACAGAATTCGTCAGTTGTCCACAATCTCCGGGAGGGATTATGAAGAAGAGTAACTTAGGCGCGGCGACGCTCGCCGTCGTCCTCACCTTGAGCTTGAGCGCGGCGGCGCTGGCCGACACGATCCGCCTGCGCGACGGCTCGGTCGTGCGCGGGCAGATCATCGGTTATAAAGACCAGCAGTTCACCGTGCTCATCGGCGCGGGCGCGCGCGGGCGGCGCAGCCGCATGACCATCTACTCGGAAGACATCGAATCAATCGAGTTTGACGCGGCCGCCGGTAACGCCGACGCCGGCAACAGCAACGGCGACGCGGGCGTTGATCGCGCCGTTAACAACAACGCGCCCGCACCGCGCAATAATCCGCCCGTCAACACGCGCCCGCAACCCGAGGCCACGCCGTCCGACCGCGCCGACGACAACGCGGCGGGCACGACGACAAACGCCGCGCCCGTCTTCTTCCCCATCCGCCTGCGCGTGCGCGCCGACAACGCCTCGAACGGCTGGAACGACAGCGGCCTGATGGTGCGCGCCGGTCAACGCCTGCGCATCACGGCGACGGGTCGCGTCTCCCTGGGCGGCGGCCAGATGTCCACGCCGACGGGATTGCCCCGTCTCGCGGATCGCGACAAGCTCATGCGCAACGACCCGACCGGCGCGCTCATCGCCGTCATCGGCGACGACAACGACGACTTCATCTTCATCGGCGCGAGCCGCGAATTCACGGCGCAGCGCGACGGCCGTCTCTTTCTCGGCGTCAACGAAGGCAATCTCGGCGACAACTCCGGCACTTATGACGTGACGGTCGAGGCCGAGGCCGTGACGGGTTCCGGACGCCCCTAGACCGTCGCCAGGTTTTCATCTCACCTTGCGGGCGCGAGATGCCGCCGCCTTGTGGCCGGCGGCATCTCGCGCCCGTTTCTTCGCATCCAATCCTTTCTTGCTCCGCGGGCGGCGCGCGCCGTACTATTGGCCTTCAGCGTCGCCCGAAATAAATCATCCGCCCGCCCCGAAGTCGTTTTAAGAGGTTTGTATCCGTTATGAAGAACTCTCTCAGCCGCCGCACGCGGCGCGTCCTCGCAATCGCCGCCGCACTCCTGCTCGTTTTCACGGCCGCCCCGCTGAACAGTTTCGACGCGCTCGCGCAGTCGCGCCGGAAACCGGAGACGTTGCCGCAGAAGAAGAACCAGCGGCCGGGCGAGCAGAAACCGGAGGGCGACAAGACGGCGGACGAAGAAGTTCCGAAAGAGGTCATCAACACGCCGCAGGACGCGGAGGTGGTGAAGGTCGTCACCAACCTCGTCAACATCGAGACGGTCGTCATCCACAAAAAGAGCAAGCAGATCATCGGCGGTTTGAAGCAGGCTAACTTCGCCGTCTTTGAGGACGGCGTGCAGCAGCAGATCACGAACTTCGCCACGCCGGACGCGAAACTCAACGTCGCCGTCGTCATCGAATATAGCAAGCTCGCCCAATCGCTCGCCGCCTACGGCAACGGCGGACAGGACGACGGCCGGCGCGAACTGATCGCGCCCGCCGCCCTCTTCATGCAGGACGCCGTGCAGCGCGGCGACTACATTTCCGTCATCGCCTACGACATGCGCCCGACGCCGCTCACCGATTTCACCAACGACCCGACCCGCATCAACGCCGTCATCAACCTGCTCATCCGCAACCGCCCGGCCTTCCGCGAGACCAACCTCTTCGATGCCCTGAAACTCACGCTGGCCGGCGGCCGCGCCGATTCCGTCGTGCTCGAAGACAACCAGCCGGAGAAGTCAGACTACTCCGGCCTCGCCAGCGTCGAAGGCCGCCGCCGCGCCGTCTTCCTCATCGCCACGGGCATCGATACGTTCAGCCGCACCAACTACGATCAGGCGCGCAAGATCGCGCAGAACGCGGGCGTGCCCATCTACATCATCGGCACGGGCAATCTCTTCTTCAAGAAATACAGCGACCAGATCGAGGCGACCGACACGCTCAGCGGTTTCCCCGGACGCCTCACGCTCATCCAGGCGCAAAACACGCTCAGCACCTTCGCCAAAGAGACCGGCGGCGCTTATTTCCCCGTCACCTTCGAGGGCGAACTGCGCTCCACGCTCGCCTCCATCAACGCGCTCATGCGCAGCCAGTACAGCCTCGGCTACAACCCCGGCGAGCGCCGCGACGGCAAGCAGCACAAGCTCGTCGTCAAAGTAGATATCAACGGCGACGGCGTCTACGACGACAAGGAATACGACGTGCAGCACCGCAAGTATTACAACGCCCCGAAGGCTTGAGCCGGTTTCAAGTTTCAGGTTTCAGGTTTCAAGTTAAAGAAAACTCGGATTAAAGAAAGAGGTCTCAGGTTTGTCGGCGCAAACCTGAGACCTCTTCTTCGTTTTGAATCTGAAACCTGAAACCTGAAACTTGAAACCGGCCACCGGCCTCAGACGCCGTAGAGACGCAGGCGGAACTCGTCGTTGAAGGCGTTGATGTCGGCGCGGCGGCCGGAGAAGAGGCGCGCCTGGCGCAGGAGCATGGGCAGGCCGCCGCGCGGCAGGTCGAGGCCGTAGGCGGGGTTGCGGAAGATGGCCGCGAGTTGCGGGTTGAGTTGTTGCGGCACGCCGTAGCGGATGGCCTTTTGCGCGGGCGGCGCGAAGCCCGCCGTGCGGCGCGGGTTCAAAATTTCGAGCGAATGATCGAAGACCAAAAGGCGCGTCGTGTGGTCGCGCAGGGCGAGGTCGCGGTGCGCGAGCGCGTTGGCGACGGCCTCGCAGACGGCCGCGCGCTGGTAGTTGGCGCGCGCAATAATGGCGACGGCGGCGGGCGCGTCCGCAGAGTCGCCGCCATGATTGCGCGCGCGCGGACGCGCGTCGAACAGGTCGCAGTAGCGCGCGAGGAAACGCAGCGACGATTCGTAGAGCGTGTGCAGGTTGCCCTTGAGGACGACGCGCTCGATCTCTGCGTCCTGCACCGTGTCGCCGGCGTAGCGGATGGCGGTGACGGAGGAGCGCGGCAGGAGTTCGGCGACGCGCTCGTCGCGCCCGAAGAGAAGCAGGCCGGCGACGGTCGGGATGACGGCGTCCATGTTCCCGGCCGCGAGCAGGAGGTCGCGTTTCAACACGTCGGCCGTCGGGTATTCGAGCGCGCTCGCGTTCGCGTCGAAGGCGTCGCCGGAGAACTCGCGGACGAAGCTCCACAGGTGCGCCTCGTCGATGTCGGCGTCGCTCGCGCCCGTCACGGCGACGTTCTCGTAGCGCAGCGGCCGCGCTTCGTCCAGCAGGGCTGAGAGTTCTTCGCGCGTGGCTTCGCGCTTGTCCGCGCCGTTGCGTATGAAGTAGCGACCGTCGCGCGTCTGGTACGGGCGGCGTTTGCCTTCGATCTCCACGGCGACGACGCGCCGGCCGTTGTCGAACGCGATGAGATCGATGTAGGGCACGAGTTGCGGCGAGATTTGTTCGCGGCAGATGCGCACCACCTCGTCGCGCACGTCTTCCGCGTCGTCCACGCCTTCGACGCGTAGTTGATCGCTGACGCCGAAGACCATCACGCCGCCGCCCGTGTTGGCGAGCGCGCAGATGCCCTGCGCGATCTTCTCCGGGTTCGAGAGTTTAACTTTCAGTTCGAGATAAGTGTCTTCGCCGCCGCGTACGAGCCGGAGCAGTTCGATGCGGGAAGTTTGCAGGGCGGGCGTGGAGAGATACTCCAGGAAAGAGCGTTCCGTGACAGGCTGGGTGCTGCGGTATTTTCTGCGTGCCATTTGTGTCTGGACGGGGACGCTCCACCGTTGGATTAGCCCGCCCGGATGCCGCGCGCGGATGATGACGAACAAGCCTCTGCGCGCCGCACCTCTGGAATCAAAATCTCTACCGGCCGCCTTCAGTCGTCGCCGCGCCCGGTCACTGCTTCGAGGATTTTAAGTTCGCGCTCCGCGAGCCGTCGTCCATGTCGGCCGAGCGACAGCAGGTAAACGACCACGCCTGCGACCGCGAACGCGGCGAGTATAGCATATTCGACCAGGAGACTCTGCGCGGCGTAGCCGCCGAGCACGGCGAGCGCGGGCGCGACGGCGATGCACAGAAAGAACGGGATCAACAGCAACCCCGCCACGCCCGACGCGTTCATGCGCTTGCCGAATTCCAGACGCTTCGGGAAATAGATCGAGAACTCGTTACCGATGACCGCCGCCGCCGCCGCGAAGAAGACGAAGCAGAGCGCGGTGAACAAGAGCGCGCGCGGCGTCAGGTCGCGGTAGAGCAGCGCGTTGACGCCGACGACCAGGATGGCGCAGGCGAACGAGACGACGAAGCCCGCGAGGTTCTTCCCGGCGAGGATCGTGCGCCGCGCGACGGGCGCGAGCACGTAGGCGCGCATCCCGCCCGATTCGTAGCCGAACAAATTCGACGACAACGCGGACGTGATCAGGAACACGTAGAGCACGCTCAGGGCTGTCGTCGTGCCCTCCATGTAGGGCGCGACGCCCCCGAAGCTTCCCCCGTCGCCGCCGAAGCCGCCGCCGCCGCGGCGCGAGCCGATCAACTTGAACGAGAGCGTCATCACGATGGGCATGACCGCCATCGTGCGCAACTGCGCGTTGCGCATGGCGTAGCGCAACTCCTTCTCGAAGACGCTCGACAAAGCTTCCGAGCCGAACGGCAGACGCCACCCCCACACGTTCGCCTCCGCGCTCTCCGCTCCGGCGCGCACCGCTCGCGCTTTGCCACGACCGCCGCTTCCCTCCAGAGAGCGTTTCGCGATCTTGTAAGTGGCAACGGTCGTGAGGAGCGTGTAGAGGAGCAGCACGGCGAGCGAGAGCAGGTAGCTTGAGTTCGCGCCCGCCCCCCCCGCCAGCGCGACGGCCAGAGCGCCCATCGGCGTCAGGCGCAGGGCGTAGGGGAAATGGCCGAAGTGTGCGAAGAGACGTTCGCTCTGGCCGATGGCGAGGCCGGAGAACGCCCCGATGAGGCCGAGTGCGGCCAGCAGCGCCTCGCCGCGCGAACGCCGCGCGCGCATCAGCGTGTCGAGACCCGTCGAGAGCAGTTTCGCCAGCGACATCCCGAACAGCGTCGCGCAGACGGCGACGACGAGCGCGCCGCCCACCTGCCCGCGCGCCAGCCCCGCGCCGAGCGAGACGGCGAAGATGGCGGGCGCGGCGAAGATCGAGGCGAGGCTCGTCAACTCGCTCAACATATCGAGGGCGAAGAGTTTGCGCAGGCTGATGGGATAGAGCAGCAACCGCCCCGGATCGAATTGATTGCCGCCGCCGAAACTGAGGGGCGCCGTCGCCCACACGAGATAGATCATCGAGGCCATTCCGAACAACAGGAATAGAGATTCCACGCTTGCGCCCGTCGCCATGTCCGGCGCGAAGCGCGAAGGGCGCGCCCCCTCGCGTGTGCGCACGGCGAAGTATGCGCCCGCGCCCAGGGCTGCGGCGAGCACGAGCGAAAAGCCGAGCGCGAAGAGTGTGCCGAGCGCCGACGCCGCGCGGTTCGTCGCGCCGCGCTTCGACCGCATCGCGTTGACGAACAGCCGCCACTTCAGCCAGATCAGGGCGGAGAGTTGGCCGCGCCCGCGCATCATGGAATTGGGTCTGAACATTTTTTCGACACCCGTCAAGAATTCGCGCATCCGTTCTCAGGCAACATTTTCAGACCGCGCACGCCGCGAGCGGGAACGCGGGCGGCGGGCGGGGCGAAAACAATCTTGCCTTTAAGATAAAAGCTTGTAAAACGTCGCGCGTCAACAGTAGTCCGGTGAGCAGTCAGGCGGCTTGGGCACGCCCCGCACTTCTGCGCGCCGCCGAACTGACCGCGGCGCTTGCCTGAGAGGCGCGCGGCCGTGCGTGCAATTCCGCTTGCGGCGGACGCACGCGCGCGGCTAGCATGAACACGACATTGCGCGACACTTTCCACATTAAGGCTTACGTCGGACTCGGCTCGAACCTCGGCGACCGCGCCGCTCATCTGCTGCTCGCCCTCGGCGGCATGCTCGACGCGGGCTTGCGCGTCGCGCGCCTCTCGTCCATCTACGAAACCGAACCCGTCGGCGTCCCCACGGAGCAGCCTCTCTTTCTCAACATGGTGGCGGAACTCGCCCTCGACGCCGCCGCAACGTCCGCGCCCCCCACGCCCGAACAACTCCTCGCGCGCCTGCTCCGCATCGAATACAGGCTCGGCCGCCGCCGCGCGGCCGCGCTCGCGCCGCGCACCATCGACCTCGATCTCCTGCTCTACGGCGACGCGCGCTCCGAGACGGAATATCTCACGCTCCCGCACCCGCGCCTGCACCTGCGCCGCTTCGTCCTCGCCCCCTTGTGCGAACTCGCGCCCGACACCACACACCCGGCGCTCGGGCGTACCTTCGGCGAATTACTCGCCGCCACTGCCCCCGACGCCTCGATTGTTCGCCTCTGGCGGCCGTACTGATTTCAAGGAGCAAAAAAAGCCTCGCACGTTGTCACCGGCGACCGGCGCGCGCGGCGACCTGTATATCCGTGGTCGCGTTTATCCGGCCGGAGACGAGCTAAGACATCATAAGCCCTGCGTCCGGGGCGTGGAGCGGGCGGCGGGGTCGTCATCTCGATCCGCTCATCCTTGTCTCAGTCGCTTCCCTCGCCTATAATCCGGCTTCCTCGGCGAAAGACGACCCGGACACGAGTGACCACAACGACCAATGGCATATCTCAAACAGCAGCGTCCTGAAAAAGTGACGGCTCCCTCGCTGCGCGCCAGCAAAGAGCGCGGGGAGAAGCTCGTCTGCCTGACCGCTTACGACTACCCGACCGCGCGCATCGTTGACGAGGCGGGCACGGACATCATCCTCGTCGGCGACTCCGTGGGCAACGTCGTGCTCGGCTACGACACGACCGTGCCCGTCACGCTCGACGAGATGGTCAGGCACACGCGCGCCGTGCGCCGGGGCGTGGAGCGCGCCCTGCTGGTCGCGGACATGCCCTACGGCTCTTACCACACGGGCGCGGACGATGCCGTGCGCGCCGCGCTCCGCCTCGTCAAAGAGGGCGGCGCGGAGGCCGTCAAACTCGAAGGCGGCCGGGCGCGCGCCGAGATCGTCGGCCGCCTCGTCGCCGAAGAGATTCCCGTGATGGGGCACATCGGGCTGACGCCGCAGTCGGTCAACAAACTCGGCGGCTTCCGGCTGCAGGGGAAGACGGCCGAGGCGGCGCGCGCTTTAGTCGAAGACGCGCTCGCGCTCGAAGCGGCGGGCGCGTTCGCCATCGTCCTCGAAGTCGTGCCGCGCGAGATCGCGCGCATCGTCACGGCTAGTGTCCGCGTCCCGACCATCGGCATCGGCGCGGGCGAACACTGCGACGCGCAAGTCCTCGTCCTGCACGATCTGCTCGGCCTCTCTTTCAGCCCGACACGCCCGCGCTTCGTCCGCCAGTACGCAGACCTGCGCGCGCAGATGACCGAGGCCATCAGCCGCTTCGCCGAGGACGTGCGGGGCGGCGCATACCCGGCCGAGAACGAATCCTACCCGCTGCCGCGCGAAGCCGCCGCCGAACTCGAAGCCACGCCCATCGCCGGCCGGGGCGGCGACGCGGAGGCCGAACGACCTTAAATTCAGTTTTCAGTTTTCAGTTTCAAGTTTTCAGCATTAGGCTGTCTACTGCAAACTGAAAACTTGAAACTGAAAACTGTTTATGGAAATCATCAATCGTCGTCAACGCATGAGTTCGGTGTCGCGCAAGGTGCGACGCGAGTTGGATAAGACCATCGGGCTGGTGCCGACGATGGGCGCGCTGCACGAGGGACACCTCTCGCTCGTGCGCGAGGCGCGGCGCATGTGCGACGTGGTGATCGTCTCGGTCTTCGTCAACCCCAAACAGTTCGCGCCGCACGAAGACTTTTCGCGCTACCCGCGCGACCTGACGAAAGACACGATGGCGCTTGCCGATTACAACGTGGATTACATCTTCGCGCCCACCGCCGAGGAAATCTACCCGAAAGGTTTTTCCACCTACGTCGAGGTCGAACGCCTCTCCGAGCAACTCGAAGGCGCGGCGCGCCCCGGCCACTTTCGCGGCGTCGCCACCGTCCTCACCATCCTCTTCAACATCGTCCGCGCCGACTTCGCTTACTTCGGCCAGAAAGACGCGCAGCAGACGCTCGTCGTCAAACGCCTCGTGCGCGACCTGGCCTTCGACACAGAGATCGTCATCCTCCCGACCGTGCGCGAAGACTCCGGCCTCGCGCTCTCCTCGCGCAACGCCTACCTCGAACCGGAAGACAAACGCGCCGCCGCCGTCATCTACCGCGCGCTCTCCCATGCCGAGGCCGCCTATTCCGAGGGCGAGCGCAACGGCAAAAAACTGTCCGAGATCATCCGCGCCGACATCGAAGCCGAGCCCCGCGCCGAGATCGAATACGTCAGCGTCAACGACGCCGACACGCTCGAACGTCTCGACCGCCTCGACGACCGCTCCGTCCTCATCGTCGTCGCCGCGCGCTTCGGCAAAACCCGCCTGATAGACAACATCGTGCTCAACAAGCCGAGCAAGACCGGCCAACTCGTCATGCCGTAAAGGCGCGCGCGTTTTCAAGAACGCCCGCCGTCGTTATCGAGCGCAGCACGAGCCTTTAAAAATCAGGCGCGGCCGGTTCAACGTCGGCCAAGTCCGGCGGCGACTGCGAAGCCGGGGCAAAGGCACGTCGAGGACGGGGCGAAACTTCCGTTTGCGCGTCAACATTTCTACTTGCGGCATCTCAGGCTTCATGTATAATGCGCACTCCACAGCCTACCTGAAGGCAAGAATTGCTTTTACGTTACTCAAGATTCTTGCCTTTAAGTTCCGCGCGCCGGGCTAAATATTCCCTTCATCTGGAACACATTTTTTCCGCTGCGCCGATACCCGAATTTTTCGTCTCACAGTTACCCGATTTTTCGTCCCACTGTCGGTAAACAAGTCGTGACTCAACATCCTCAGCCCCCACCTGTCTCCAGCGCCGTCCGGCTTCGTCGTGCCCCCGCGGCCTCACTCGAAGTTTCTCGACAGCTTGGCGTGAACCTGCTTCCGAAAATATGTCCTCAAGACATGGCAGCGTTGACCGGCAGAGCGGGCATGGCAGGCACATAAGGAGAAGCTATCATGGAGCGCATCGTTCTCAGGCATCTCAGCGGTTCAAAGGCCAATCAGGTTGAAGAATTTCCCCTCGGCCACATCAAGGAATTGATCTTCGGCCGCGACCCGTCGGCCAGCGTCAGGTACGACCCCGACCGCGATGATCTCGTCGGTCGCCAGCACGCCCGCCTCGCGCAGGACGAGAGTGAGCCGACCCAGTTTATTCTCACCGATCTCAACAGCCGCAACGGGACTTACCTGAACAAGCAAAGGATCGTCGGCGCGACGCGCATCTCGCCGGGCGACCTCATTCAACTCGGCCCGGGCGGCCCTGAAGTCCAATTCGAGATCGAACCACGCCCGGAAAACTCCGTCCGCCCGACGCGCGCCGTGCCCGTCAACTCGATGGCTCCGACCATCACGGGCGACCCCACTTCGGTCATGCCCCAGACGCGCTCCGTCAATCTCGACCAGCCTGCGGCATCCGCCGCTTCTCCCTCCCCGACCGGCACGGTCGGCAAGGCCACCGTCGAACGCATGATCTCGCAGAACATCGCGGTGACGAAACGCAGCGAAGGCCGCAAGTACATGATGGTCGGCGGCGCGGCTCTCACGGCCATCGTCCTGCTGTTTGCGGCCATCGCGGGCTACCTCTTCTACCGCAACCAATCATCCGAATCGCAACTCGGCAAAGTGCTCGCCAGTTCCACGCTGACGCCCGCCACCGTGGCAAAGGCGAGCGGCCCGGCGGTCGTCAAGATCGAGGTCTCGTGGCGGCTCATCTCGCCCACCGGCGCGCAGGTCTATCACGAGTATTTTTCCAATGTGAAAGAGGAGAAGAAGGGCAAGCGGGAGCTTTACGTCAAAGAGCCTAACACGACCAGCGTGGCCTGCTACCTCCAGTTGCCCGACAATGTCATCGAGCCGTGCCTGACTTACGACAACACCAAGTACAGTCTGGCGATCAGCGACAATTTCGCGGCGACGGGCTTTGTCGTCTCGCCCGACGGTTTCATCCTGACCAACCGCCACGTCGCCACCGCGTGGCAAGACCCCTACAACTTTAAGGAGGGCGCGGACACGGGCGTGCTCTTCACCCTCGACCGCGACGGCAACAAAGTCTCCTACCGCCCGATCCGCGACGAGGAGATACCGCGCAACTGGATTCCCGCTCTGACCAAACAGAAGATCGATGTCAAACAGGGCGACTTCAAAGGGATCAACGACCGCCTCGACGTGGTCTTCCCCGGCACGGACGTGCGCACGGCTGCTCAGTTCGTCCAGTCGTCGAGCGAGTACGACGTGGCGATGATTCGCGTCAACGTTCCGAACGCTTTACCCAAAGTAGACCCGAACGACAACTACGACACCATTCGCTCCGGCGACTCCGTGGTGGTGCTCGGTTATCCGGAAGCCGCGCTGCGCGTCGTCGCCAACAACTCGCAGGAGCGGCGAACGCAGAAAGAGATTCCAGACCCGACCGTCAGCAGCGGCAACATCGGCAGGCTCCTGCGCGGGCGAGAAGCCTCCGGCGACAAATGTTTCTACAGCGCGATCCGCGACTCTTATCAACTCACCGTCAACTCGACCGACGCCGGAAACAGCGGCGGCCCGGTCTTCGATGATCGCGGGCGCGTGATCGGAATCTTCTACGCGAGCCGCCGCACCTCCGAGTGCTCAATCGCGCTGGCCTTGCCCATACGCTACGGCCTGCAATTGATGTCCTCCGGTTCTCAGCCGC
This sequence comes from Pyrinomonadaceae bacterium, assembly GCA_035645855.1. Lineage (GTDB taxonomy): Bacteria > Acidobacteriota > Blastocatellia > Pyrinomonadales > Pyrinomonadaceae > JAIVJZ01. The sequence goes on along the minus strand of DASQLU010000065.1, from coordinate 100,450 downwards.
GAAAATAGTCCTTTCAAGCGAACGCGCGGGGCGGCCTCGTTTGCAGGCGCCGCCCCGCGCTCGCGCCTCAAGCTCAAGTGCAAAGATCACATTTCATCAACGCGACCATCGGCGAATACCGCATCGTGGATTTTCTCGGCGCGGGCGGAATGGGCGAAGTGTACCGCGCGGTGCATAACAAGATCGGGCGCACGGCCGCCGTCAAGGTTCTCACGCAAACGACGAACACCGAGGGGATGCTCGACCGCTTCTTCAACGAGGCGCGCATTCAGGCCAGCCTCCATCACCCGAACGTCGCCACGCTCTACGACTTCATCGAACTCAACGGTCAGCCCTGCATCATCATGGAGTATGTCGATGGGCAGACGCTCGCCGAACGCGTCAGGCCGAGCGGCCCTCTGCCTCTGGCCGAAACGATCTACATTTTCCAGTCGGTCGTCGAAGCGATCACCTATATCCACAATCACGGCGTCATTCATCGCGACATCAAATCAAACAACATCAAGATCGGGCTGGACGGTCAGGTGAAACTGCTGGATTTCGGCATCGCCAAAGCCGACACCAGCCCCGGCCTGACCGCGACCGGCAGCATCATCGGCACGCTCGAATACATCTCGCCCGAACAGTTGATGGGCGGCGTCGCCGATGCGCGTTCAGATGTCTGGGCGCTCGGCGTGCTGCTCTACGAGATGACCACGGGGCGCGTGCCGTTTGAAGCCCTGACGCTCGGCGAGTTGTGCAACAAGATCAACAAGGTGAACTACGCTCCGCCCGCGACCCTGAATCCGTCGGTGCCGCGCGAGGTCAGCGCGATCATCTCACGCTGTCTGCGTAAGAATCCGATGGATCGTTACAGGCTGGCGCAAGACCTGCTCGAAGATGTCAAACGCCTGCGCGGGCTGGTCTCCACGCCGCAACTGAGCGGCGTCCGCGGCACGCTGGCGGCGAGCATCCGCGCCCGGGGCGAGAAAGTATCGAGCGCGACGTGGAAGCTGGTCGCGGCTTTCGCCGCAGCGACGGTGTTCGTCGCCTTCCTCGTCGGCGCGCTGTACCTGCTCGGCGTTTCGAGCGGTACGGCCGAAGCGACGGCTGCGACCGACAGCGACCGACCGGAAGCCGCTGTTTCGGAAAACGCCGCCTTCTCGGAGCGCAGCATCAAGATCGCGGTCTTTGAGGGTGAGGCCGACGTGTGCGACCTCGACGGGCGTGTGATTCAACACATCACGAGCAACGAGCCGTATGAATTCAAAGCCCGGATCGGGGAGGTCTTTAACTTCAAGCTCCGGCGCGACGGCCTTGACAGCGAACCCAAGCAGATCGAAGTGACCGCCAATAAAGATCGCTATACCTATTGAGACGGCGAGGGGAAAGACCGAATTTATGTTCAAGCGGAAAGAGGCTCGGGAAGCGGCGAGCGCCGTGACCGGGGACATCGAGTTGCCCCCGGCGCACGAGGTCGTCGCCAACATCCAGACCGACCGGGGGTGCGTGCGCGCGGCGAACGAAGACTCCGGCCGGTTCGTCAGGCCGAACGACCCGTCCCTGCTGGCGCGCAAGGGATTGCTCGCCATCGTCGCAGACGGCATGGGGGGTCACTCGGCGGGCGAAGTGGCGAGCCGGATGGCCGTCGAGATCGTCAGCCGCACTTATTACGGTGAGCAGGGCGCGGGCACGACCGAAGCCCTGCGCGCGGCCTTTGAGGAAGCCAACCGCCGGATTCACGAAGCGGCGACGGACGAGCCTGAATTGCGGGGCATGGGGACGACCTGCACCGCGCTCGTCCTCCACGAAGGCCACGCCTTCTCGGCGCACGTCGGCGACAGCCGTCTCTACCTGCTGCGCGGCGGCGAGGTTTACCTGATGACGGAAGACCACTCGGCGGTAATGGAGATGGTCAAACTCGGCATCATCACACACGAACAGGCACGTCATCACACGGACAAAAACGTCATCCTGCGCGCGCTCGGAACAAGTCCGGAGGTCGAAGTTTCGACGTGGGAACAGCCGCTGGTGGTGCGCGTGGGAGATCAGTTTTTGTTGTGCTCCGATGGGCTGTACGACCTCGTCTCGGACGCGGAGATCAAACAGGCGCTGGTCGCAACCGACGACCTGCAAGCGGCGTGCGAAGGCCTCATCGAGCGCGCCAAGGAGCGTGGCGGGCACGACAACATCACGGTCGGAATTCTCAGCATACGTCCGGAAGGTCAGTCTCAAATTGGCAAGAGGTTGCGCGAAACGCGCGAGACGGAGGTCAGGCAATGATCGGTACTATCGTCGGCAATTACAAGATCACCGAGAAGATCGGCGAGGGCGGCATGGGCACGGTTTATAAGGGCGTGGACATGATGCTGGAGCGCGAGGTGGCGATCAAGGCGCTCCGCCCCGAACTCGGCAGCCAGCCCGCCGTGGTCGAGCGTTTCCGCTCCGAAGCCGTGACGCTCGCCAAACTCAACCATCCGAATATTGCGACGCTCTATAGTTTCTTCCGTCAGGGCGATCACTTCTTCATGGTGCTTGAATTCGTGCGCGGCGCGACGCTTGACCGGATCATCAATGTGCAGGGCGCGATGTCGTGCGAGCAGGCGATCACGATGTTCTCGCAGGTGCTCGAAGGGATCGATCACGCGCACCGCTTCGGCGTCGTGCACCGCGACATTAAGCCGGGCAACGTGATGCTCACCGACACGGGCACGCTCAAAGTGCTCGACTTCGGCATCGCGCGCGTCCTGGGCACGGCGCGCATGACGAAGGCCGGGCATCTCATCGGGACAATCGAATATATGTCGCCCGAACAGGTGCGCGGGCAGGAGACGGACGCGCGTTCCGACATCTACTCGCTCGGCATCCTGCTCTATGAAATGCTGACGGGGCGCGTGCCGTTCGCCACCGACAGCGAGTTTGAATTGATGAAGTCGCAGGTCGAAGCAATTCCGCCGCCACCGCGCGACTTCGCGCCGCACATCCCGGATGCGATTGAAGAGGTGCTGCTCAAGTCGCTCGCCAAAAGACCCGAAGATCGTTTCCAGATGGCGGGCGAATTTCGCGCCGCACTGCTCGGCGCGGGCGTCGCCTCCTCGAACCTGCTCTATCCGTTCCCCACCGGACGGACGGGTGAAACGGATACCCTGAGCAACACCGGCGCGCACTCTTCTCCGTCAACGCCGGACTCTCAGCCTTCACGCTCTCAACCGTCGATATCCCTGCCGCCGGTTTCGCACCCGCCGTTCTCGAATCCCGGCATCCCGACCGACCCGGCGAAGGAGACGAGGCTCGCGGGCAGCGGCTCGAACTTCGCCGCGAGCGCACCACCCGTTGACTTCTCACAGGCGAAGGAGACGCGCATCGGCGTGGCGGGGAAGGCGGCCTCACACGCGCCGCACGCGGCAGGCAGTCGCACTTCGCCGCCCCCGGCGGGCGCGACGCCGTCCGCTTCATTCTTCAGCAAACTCAACTGGAAACATTACACGGCCGCCGGGGTGGCCGCCGCGTTGCTCCTGCTCATCGTCGTCGCCGTCCCCGTCGCCTTGCTGATGAACAGGTCACGGAAGGCGCGGGAGGCCGCCGCCGCCGCGCCGCCCGTCATCACCCAGACCGTTCCCGAACCGACGCCGCAGCCGACGCCGGAGGAGCAACAGTCCGCCGCGCCGCCCGACACGGCGCAAACATTCGCGGAAGTTCCATCCGCCGACACGAGGACGCCGGACGCCACTCAGGCGGCGGATGATCTCTCGACGGCGAAGCGCGGCGCGGTCGCCGGCGCTCCTATCACGGGCGACGCCAGAAGGAACAAACCCGTGGCAGCCAGATTGTCTCAGGAACCCACCTTTTCGCAATCCAAACAAACTGCATCGGTCAAGCCCGACTTTGAATCACGCAAGAAGGTTGACAACCAGAGGCGCCCAAACAAGAGGGACGAAACACTGAAAGCCTTAGACCAGTGACGCAGGCGCGTCCACGCCCGGCCGGTTCTTAGTTCTCAGGCGGGCGGCGTCGCCGCCACGCGAATTTTATCAGGAGGTCTCCCTGCATGCTCACACCACCTCAAGCTTCACCACGCACGAAGGCCGTCCGCGTCATCCTCTCGACACTGGCCGCCCTGCTCGTCCTTGCGCTGCCGTTCTCCGGCACGATTCTCATGCAGGCGAAGAAGCCGATCAGCAAAGATGGGCTGGTCAAAGCGATTCGTTTGAACGGGCTTTCGACGGTGGAACTGGTCGAGCAGATTCAACTGCGCGGCGTCGCCTTCGAGATCACGCCCGACGTTGAAGCGGAGATGCGCGCGGCAGGCGCGCGGCCCGAAGTGATCGATGCGGCGCGCAACAACTTTCGCGCGCCGCGCCCGGCGACCCCCGTCAACACCGCGACGAACGCTTACGCCGCCAAGCCCGCGCCTCCGGTCAACCCCGCTTCCCTGCCGCTCTCCAAAGCCGCGATCATCACGGCCTTGCAGAATGGTTCTCCGGCCGAGCGAGTCGAGCAGACCGTGATCGCCCGCGGGGTGGATTTCAAGATCAACCCGCAGGCCACGCGCGAGATCAACCTGGTCGGCGGAACGCGTTCGCTGATCAAGGCCATCGGCGAGTCTTACAAGCTGTCGGCGGCGACGACAACGTCGTTAACCACTGCCGCCAGCGCGGGCGCTCCGCGTGGGCCGGACTACGACGACCTGACCGATCTGGCGATCAGTGCCTTGCAGGAACGAAACTCCTACCGGGCGAAGCAGTTGTTAATTCAGGCGATCAAGCTCGACCCGTCGCAACCGAGGGCATACCAACTGCTCGGCTTTCAGGAGTTGTACGGGCAGCGAAATATCGGCGGCGCGGAAGCTCCCATGCGCGCCGCCATCGAACGTGGCGGCAGCTCGGTCTTCAAGGTTTACCATGACCACGTCGGTAATTTCAGCAACTATTGTGAGGGGTCTCTGTTCATCACCAAAACAGGCGTCTCTTTCCGGGCCGATAACGGCATCGACACTTTTGAGGCTACCGATCTCGACATCAAAGAGGTGAAAATGAACGGGTGGGTCGGCTTACAATTGGGCGCGTTTCACATTAAGGTGGACAAAGCCGTCGCCAATCGAGGCAACTATAACTTCGCGCCCGCCACGATGCTCAAGGCCGAGGCGCAACTGATCATCAAACTGGTCAACGACTACAAAGGTTCCCCGGCCGATCCGGTGACGCAGTTTTCGCCGCCCTGAGGGTTTCCATCGCGGCGGCGGCGACGACCGGGTGGCAGTACGACTTTCAAGTTTATTCATATGTCCCGCCACGCGGCCACGCCTCGCCCCGCCAACCAAATTCACGCTCACGACAACATGTTCGGCGCAAGTCACACGCCCGAACCGGCAATGCTCATTCGACTTCGGGAAACTCATGTTATGCGACCATCAACACATCGCGGGTTGCTGCTCCTCCTTTTGACAATAGCTCTCACTGCGCTTCCACCCCATGCCTCCGGGCAGAAAAAACCGGGCAAGAAGGAGCAGGCGAAAATCCACTTCGATCAGGGCGCGGCACTGATGCAAAATAACCAGTATCAAGCCGCCATCGCGGAGTTTCAACAAGTCGTCCAACTCAACTCGAAAGATTTTGAAGCTCACTTTCAGCTTGGCCGCGCCTACCTGCTCTCCAATCGCCCGCAGGATGCGCTCAAATCGTTTCAACAGGTGTTGCGTCTGCAATCGAAGTCGTTCGGGGCGCGCCTGAACAGCGGCCTGGCTTATTTCAAGTTGGAGCAATATCCGCCGGCGCTGAAAGAGTTTCAGCTAGCCGCTTCGCTCGATCCCGGCAACCACTCGGCGCGCGCCGGGATCGGCGATACCTGCCTCAAGCTGGGCCAGTACCAGAACGCTGTGACCGCCTACGAACAGGCTATCAAGCTCAAGCCGGATTTTGCCGAAGGCCATTACATGCTGGGGCGGACGTTCCTGCTCTTGGAGCAACCCGGCGACGCGCTGAGTTCCTTCAAACAGGCCGTCCAATTCGCGCCGCAGAACGGCGAGATGCTGTATGTGTTGGCCGCAACCCATCATCAACTGAGGCAGTACGGCGAAGCTGTGACCGCCTACGGGCAGGTGGTGCGTCTCAAGCCGGATTTCTTTGAGGCTCACGTCGGGCTGGCCGCCGCGCAAGGGGGCATCGGTCAATACAAAGAGATGCTTGCGACGGCCACGCGCGCGCTTCAACTGAAATCAGATGCGGCGGTCGTCTACGACCTGCTGGCTTCGGCGTATGGCAATCTCGGCCAGTTTCAGGAATCGCTCAAGGCCGCGCAGCGGGCGATTCAACTCAAGCCCGACGATTACGTCGCCCACGCCATCCTCGGCTACGTGCATCTCAGGCTCGACCGTTACCCCGAAGCGCTTCAGGCCGCGACTCGCTCGGTGCAACTCAAATCCGATAGCGCCGACGCGCAGAACGTTCTCGGTCTCGCCTGCAATCAGGTGGGACGACATCAGGAGGCACTGGCCGCCAGCCAGCAGGCGCTCGCGCATAAACAGACCGTCAACGATGAAGGACTCTCCCACTACGTAGCGGCGGTCGCTTACGACAAGATGGGACAGCGTCCGCAGGCCGAAGAGAATTACAAGGCGTCTTTGAATGCTTATCATCAATCGCTGCGCCCGCTCGATGCCGACGAGTATTACTTCATGGGCAACTGTTATGTGCAGGTCGCTCGGGAAGCGGAAGCGGTCAAGGCTTACCAGCAGGCGCTGAAACTCAGACCCGGTTTCTCGCAGGCGCATCTCAACCTCGGCATCACCTACAGCGCGATGGGCAACAAGAAAGATGCCTTGTTTGAATATAATGTCCTCAGCAAACTCGACCCCGGCAGGGCCGCCAAACTTCTCAAAGAGATTCAAAAGTCATTACCGAACCAGCCGGCGAAACCGCCGACCCAGAAACCGCCAAGAAAGGCTAAAAGGCAAAAACAGTAAACGCCTTTAGCCGCTCGCCCCCGCGCAAGTAAGCTACCGTTTTCGGCATCGGTTCCCGGCGGCGAAAATGAGCCGCGCGGCCATCGTCTCCCGCCGACCGCCGGGGACGGGTTTGCCGTGGGCAGTATTTCAGCGACAGACCGGCGTTCCGCGTCCGGGCGCATGTTGGTAGTTTGCTGTTCCGCGTCACCCGCGACTAAAATGAAGCGGTCGCTTGAGCTTCTGCCGGGATTCTTCAATCTCGCACACAGCCTGCACACAAGGACAAGGCAAATTTATCTGAAGGACAGTTATGTCCGGGCGAGAACTTTTATCGATGACGGATAGAATACGGAAAGCTCATATCGAATTCACCCTGAACGGCGAAGCGGTCGAGGTGGCGTTCGCGCCGCACAAGACGCTGCTCGAAGTCCTGCGCGAAGACCTGAACCTGATGGGCACGAAGCACGGCTGCGAACTCGGCGAGTGCGGCACGTGCGCCGTCCTCATGAACGGCCGCTCCGTCCTCTCGTGCCTCGTGCTCGGTCTCGACGCCGAAGGCCGCGCGGTCGAAACGGTCGAAGGCATGGCTAGCCCTGCGGGTCTCCACCCGTTGCAGGAAACTTTCGCCGACACGGGCGCGGCGCAGTGCGGCTACTGCACGCCCGGCTTCCTGCTCGTCGCCAAGGAACTGCTCGCCTCGAACCCGAAGCCCACGCGCGAAGAGATCATCGCAGCCCTCTCCGGCAATCTCTGCCGCTGCACCGGCTACATCAAAATCTACGAAGCCGTCGAACTCGCCGCCGCACGCATGCGCGGCGAGGAGATGGAACTCCCGCGCGAAGCCGTCTACGGCCTCGACTAACCGCGCACGATCACAGGCTATAAACCAACCAGGGACGATCTCAGGCTAATCAGATGACCAGCAACAACGGACACGGCAACGGCGCGAACGGCGCGGGCAAGAAAGATTTGAAAGTCGTCGGCAAACCTTTTCGCAAGGTCGACGCGCGCGCGAAGTGTACGGGGCAGACGAGATTTGCCGACGACATCGTGCTGCCGCGCATGCTCTTTGCCAAACTGCTGCGCGCCCACGAGCCGCACGCGCGCATCGTGAAGATCGACACCTCGAAGGCGCGCGCTCTGCCCGGCGTCCACGCCGTTATCACGGGCGAGGATTTGCCGACGACTTACGGCATCCTGCCCGTCAGCCAGGACGAGCACGCGCTCTGCACGGATCGCGTGCGCTACATCGGCGACCCCGTCGCCGCCGTCGCCGCCGTGGACGAGGACACGGCGTTCGAGGCGATGAATTTGATCGAAGTCGAGTATGAAAAACTCCAGACCATCACGAGCATCGAAGAGGCCGTGATGATCGACGAGCCGCGCGTGCAGGAGTACGGCGAGAGCGGCAACGTCCACAAGAAAGTTCACCTCGAATTCGGCGACCTCGACGAAGGCTTCGCCGCCGCCGACCACATCCGCGAAGACACCTTCTTCTACGAAGGCAACACGCACCTGCCGATGGAGCAGCACGCGGCGGTCGCGCATTTCGACCCCGACAACAAACTCACGCTCTGGAGCAGCACGCAGACGCCGCACTACGTCCATCGCGCGCTCACCAAAGTTCTGGGCTTACCCGCCGCTCACATCCGCGTTATCGCCACGCCGAACGGCGGCGGCTTCGGCGGCAAGAGCGACCCCTTCAACCACGAGGTCGCCGTCTGCAAGCTCTCGATGATCACCGGCCGCCCGGTGAAAGTGACGCTCACGCGCGAGGAAGTTTTCTATTGCCATCGCGGTCGCCACCCCGTCCTGATGCACGTCAAGACGGGCGTCAAGCGCGACGGCTCGATCACGGCGATGGACTTCCAGACCTTTCTCGACGGCGGCGCATACGGCTCTTACGGTGTCGCTTCGACCTTCTACACGGGCGCGCTGCAAACCGTCACCTACGAAGTGCCGCGCTATCGCTTTCGCGGCCTGCGCGCCTTCACCAACAAACCGCCCTGCGGCCCCAAGCGCGGCCACGGCACGCCGCAACCGCGCTTCGGCTTCGAAGTCCAGCTCGACAAGATCGCCGACGATCTCAAACTCGACCCGGCCGAGATGCGCCTGCAACATCTCGTCAAACCCTACGCGCTGACGGCCAACTACCTGCGCATCGGCAGCATGGGACTCGGTAAGTGCATCGAGAAGATCGTCGCCGGCTCCGACTGGAAGAACAAGTTTCGCCAGCTCCCTTACGGCAAGGGCATCGGGATCGCGTGCAGCAGCTACATCTGCGGCGCGGGGCTGCCGATCTACTGGAACAACATGCCGCACTCCGGCGTCCAACTCGGGCTCGACCGGCAGGGCGGCGTGCGCGTCCAGTGCGGCTCGACCGACATCGGACAGGGGTCGGATTCCATCCTCGCCTACATCGTCGCCGAAGTCCTCGGCATAGACCCCTTCGACATCCGCGTCCTCACGGCCGACACAGACCTCACGCCCGTCGACCTCGGCAGCTATTCGAGCCGCGTCACGCTGATGACCGGCAACGCCGCCCTACAGGCCGCCGAGCGCGCGCGCGAATTGCTGAGCCGCGCCGTCGCGGAGAAACTGTCGCTGCCGGTCGAAAATCTCTCGTTCGCCGATCACCGCGTCTTCGACGTGGAGAACCCGGAAGTGGGCGTCACCTTCGCCGAGGCGGTCGTCCTGGCCGAATCGAAGTTCGGCACGATTGGCACGGTCGGTTCCTACACGCCGCCGCGCTCGCCCGGCAAGTTCAAGGGCGCGGGCGTCGGCCCCTCGCCCGCTTATAGTTACTCGGCGGCCATCGCCGAAGTTGACGTCGACGCGGAGACGGGCTTCGTGCGCGTCGAGCGCATCTGGATCGGCCACGATATCGGCCAGTCGATCAACCCGATGCTCGTCATGGGGCAGGTCGAAGGCGGCGTCTACATGGGACTGGGCGAGGCGCTGATGGAAGAGATGGTCTATCGCGCCAACCGCAACGTCGTCCACAAAGCCCCTTCGCTGCTCGACTACAAAAGCCCGACCACGCACGAGATGTGCGACGTGAAGACCTACCTCATCGAAGACGCAGACCCGAACGGCCCCTTCGGCGCGAAAGAGGTCGGGCAGGGGCCGCTCCTCCCCGTCATGCCTGCGGTGGCGAACGCCGTCTATGATGCCGTCGGCGTGCGCGTGGACGAAGTACCCATCACGCCGGAGAAGATACTCGCCGCGCTCCGCGCCAAGTCTCAGGGCAAGCCCGCGCGCTTCGGCCCGAAGGGCGTGCCCGCCGTCGAATGGCCTGAACCGCTCAAAGTCGCCACCCCCGAAGAGGGCGGCGACGGCCGCGAGATGCCGCGCGTGGCGATTCATTCATAGAATAACGATCAAGTGGTGATGAAGGTGAAAGATAAGAAATCCAAAACACAAGTTGAAGAAGTCGTGCTAGTAGTCACGCAGAAGGATTACGAAGAGGGTTTAAAACGAGGTTGGACGGACGATGACATGCTCAAACCGGGTTACTACAAAATGAAGCGCGGCGGCTTCCTCGCTCGCCACACCGAGTAGAAGGTTAAAGATAGAAAGCGCGCATAATACATAGACGGCGTGGCGATTCATAGGTGATGGAAAGCTCAATTTACCAAAGGATATAGAGATGCAAGCAGATACTTGGGACATTATCATACAAGCAGTATCACTCTTGGCATCTATGGCATCTTTGGCTTTGGCAATTGTTGCTATCTGGCTTTCCTTTAAGTTCTATACGATGTCTGTGCATAGCACAGAAAAAATAGAGGAAGCTAACAGAGCAATCAGTGCCAGTGTTGATAGGCTGGAGAAGGTTTTTCAGATGCAGTACTCAGATACTTTCTCAATGGTACGGGATACTTATTCGGATTTTAGGAAACGTCTTCTGACAGATACGACATCTGCATCACAAGCGGAGCAACTTGTAGAATCCAAAGCCGACGAGAAGATTGAGCAACTAAGAACAGAAATTCAATCAGAATTAAGTAATGTAGTAAACAGAATAGGACAAACAGATTCACAAATCAGTTCGGTTCAGCAGCAAATTTCGCAGGTCGTTGATAAGGCCATAGTTCGTTCGAGAGAAGTTGATAAAGAAGCAAGGGAAGAAACTCTGAAGGAGCGTCTTTTATCTTATCTATCGATTCGCCCTTCAAAGCAATGGGAAGTTGATGAAGTTGTAACATATTTCAGGAATGAATTTAAACTTACTGATATATTGAAGGCACTGTTTGAGATTAGCCAAGATGGAACAATTAATTTTGACACTGCCATTTCCACATGGGGTGATTTATTCCCTAATACAACTTTTAAGAAAGTACGATAATAAATATCAGGCATCAAACTTATGATGAGACTTCCGAGGTTTGAGTATCGCGTTGCGCGCGAGGTGCGGGATGCGGTGCGGATGATGGCGGACGCGGGCGCGGCGGGGCAGTTCGTGGCGGGCGGGACGGACTTGTATCCGAACATGAAGCGGCGGCAGCAGACGCCGCGGACGGTCATCTCCGTGGGACGCATCGCGGAGTTGAATGCGATCACGGGCGACGGCAAAAGCGGGGTCAGGATCGGCGCGGGCGTGTCGCTGACGGATTTGTGCGAGCACCCGGTGCTCAAACGCGATTACCCGATGGTGGTGGCGGCGGCGCAGACGATCTCGACGCCCGTCCTGCGCAACATGGGGACGGTCGGCGGTAATCTTTTGCTCGACACGCGCTGCAATTATTACAACCAGAATTACGAGTGGCGCAAGGGCGTCAACTTCTGCATGAAGAAGGACGGCGAGGTGTGCTGGGTCGCGCCCGGCTCGTCGAAGTGCTGGGCGGTGCAGTCGGCCGACCTCGTGCCGCTGATGGTCGCGCTCGGCGCGCGCGTGCGGCTCGTCTCGACGGTCGGCGAGCGCGAGGTGACGGCCGAAGGGTTGTATAACGACGACGGCATAGACTACCTGCACAAGCGGCCGGACGAGTTGCTGGCCGACATCCAGTTGCCGCCTCTGAACGGCTGGCGCGCGGTTTATCGCAAGCTCAGGCGGCGCGGCGCGTTCGACTTCCCCGTCCTCGGCGTGGCCGTGCGCCTCGACATGGAGGCGGACGGCACGACGGTGCGCGAGGCCAAGATCATTCTGGGCGGCATCGCGCCCGCGCCCGTGGAGGTGCGCGAGGCAGAGGCCGCGCTCGTCGGCGCGCGCCTCGACCCGGAGCGCATACGCGCGGCGGCCGAGGCCTGTTACGTCAAAGCGCGCCCGCTCGACAACACTGATTTCATCATGAACTGGCGCAAGCAGATGACGCGCATCTACGTCGCACGCGCGCTCGAAAGCCTCGCCTAAAGCCTCGCCTGATGATTCAGCGCGCGACAGTTTTCGGAAACCACGGCCGCCCCGCGTGCGTTCAAGTTTGCAGCAGTTGGGCAAACTCGAATTTCCGGAGACATCTATGAAAAAGTTAATTTTAGTGTGCGCCGCGCTCGTGTTGCTGCCGGCGTCGGTCGTGGCGCAACAGCCGGGCGCGGACGCGGAGCGGGAGGCGGTCAGACAGGCCGTGCTGGATTACGTCGAAGGCATCTACGAAGTGAATCCCGCGCGCATCGAGCGCAGCGTCCATCCCGAACTGGTGAAGCGCGGCTTCTTCGTCAAGAAGGGCGAGACGGCCTACAGTTTTGACTCGATGACTTTCCAGCAGCTCGTCGCGCTCGCCGGGACTTACAACAAGAACGGGCGGGTCGCGAAAGACGCGCCGAAGGAGGTCGTCGTTTTCGACGTGTCCGACCAGACCGCCAGCGCGAAACTCACCGCCGTCTGGGGCATAGACTACATCCACCTCGCCAGGTACGAAGGCAAGTGGAAGTTCATCAACGTGCTCTGGCAGACCCCACCCGTAACCAACAAATAAGGAAGCATTGATCGAGTGGTTCAATGATTCAATGTTTCCCGTCTTTATTGAATCAATGAACCACTCGATCAATGAATCAAGCTTTCCTCCGTCCCACGCCCATCGCCGCCGTTCTCCTCGCCGCCGGACGCTCGCGGCGCATGGGGGCGTTTAAGCCGCTGCTGCCTTTCGGCGCGCAGAGCGTCGTGGAAACCTGCGTCAACAACCTGCTCGCGGCGGGCGTCGGCGAGGTCGTCGTGGTCGTCGGCCATCGCGCGGAAGAGGTGCGCGCGCGCCTGGCGCACCTGCCCGTCCGCTTCGCTCTGAACGCCGAGCCGGGGAGCGAGATGGGCGTCTCGATTGCGCGTGGTGTGGAAGAGTTGACGGGCGAAGCAGGCGCGGGCGCGGCAGGCGGGGACGAATCCGGGGCGGGCGAGGTCGCGGCAACGACCGCGGGCGCGGTGTTGATCGCGCTGGCCGATCATCCTGCGGCGGCCGCCGTAGAGATACTGGAAGTTATCGCGGCGCACCGGCGGACGGGTGCGCGCGTCGTCGTGCCGCAGTGGCGCGGGCGCGGCGGGCATCCCGTGCTGGTCAGTCTCGCCCTGCGCGAATCGCTCCTGACGTTGGACGCCGACGGCGGCCTGCGCGCACTCTTCGAGCGGCAGGCGGCCGAGGTTTTGCGCCTGCCGGTCGCGTCTCCTTTTGTTGCGCGCGACATGGATACGTGGGAAGATTACCGCGCGCTGCACTTAGAGGTTTTCGGAGTCCCGCCGCCCGTCGACAGGACTTGACCGCCGACCACGAACGGGCTGGTCGTTCGCCTTCAATCCAACTGTTCTTTCTGACCGTACATCTAACTATTTCGGTACGGGAGCGTTTCACGTACACATCGAGCGCAGCCTGTGCGGGCGTGGATAATTCAGCCCGCACAGCCAGGCCGCCAAAATCGTGAAATGCCGTGTAGAAGGAGAAAAGAATGTTTACCAAATCCCCCCGCTTCATCGCCGGTTTGTTGCTCTCCTCGTTGCTCGTTTTCGCGCAGGCGTTTTCGCCCGCGAACGCGAACGCGCAGGAGGGCTTGTTGAACTTTTCGCTGCGCTCGGTTGACGGCGGCAGCATCACCTCCGAACAGTTGCGGGGCGACGTGATCGTGCTCGCGTTCGGCGCGTCCTGGTTGCCGCTGTCGCGCACGCAGGTTGAAGGCGTCCAGCGGCTCGCCGACGAATACCGCGACCGCGACGTGCGGGTCTACTGGGTGAGCACCGATTCCGAATCGCAGAAGTCGAAGAACTTCGCGACGGACGACCAACTGCGCTCGTTTGCGCGCAAGAACGGACTCAAGATCGGCGTCCTCAGAGACCCCGACGGCGCGCTCTTCAAACGCCTCGGCGTGGATCGCAATCAACTGCCCGCGCTCGTCATCTTCGACAAAGACGGCCAGATTTCCGGCGCGCCCATGGGCGGCCTCGACCCCGAAGGCAACCTCGTCCAGCGCCTCTCGGCGCGGCTCAACAAATTGCTTTAAGCTCGTCCGTCTGTTCCGGCGCGACGATCTTCTCGACAAATTGCGGGGGCTGCTTCTCGTTTGAAGCAGCCCCCGTACTCTTTTTATAGTTTCCCCGCGTGCCTGACTGATAGTTTTCCCCCGTGCGGCTACAAACCGCGACTCTCTCCCGCCAGCTTGTAAACCAGACGCACGGGCAGCCCGACGACGTTCCAGTAATCGCCCTCGATCTCTTCGATGAAGAGTGCGGCGCGGCCTTGCACGGCGTATGCGCCCGCCTTGTCCGAGGTCTCGCCCGTCGCCACGTACCAATCGATTTCCTCATCCGTCAAGGGCGCGAAACGCACGCGCGTCAATTCGTGCGCCACGAGCACCTCGCGCGTCTCGGCGCGCACGAGCGCGACCCCGGTCAGCACGTCGTGCCAGCGGCCGCCGAGGAGACCGAGCATCCGGCGCGCATCTTCGGCATCCCTCGGCTTGCCGAGCACCTGCCCGCCGACGGCCACCACCGTATCCGCGCCGAGGACGAGGCCGGACGCGCGCCCTTCCGCCACTGCTTCCGCCTTTTCGCACGCCAGGCGTTCCACGTATTCGCTCACTTCCTCGCCCGCGCGCGGCGTCTCGTCCACGTTCGCCGCCAAGACCTCGAACGGCCAGCCGACCGCGCGCAGAATCTCCGCACGGCGCGGGCTGCTCGAAGCCAGCACCAACGGTTCCAACTCAAACTCCGTCGCCTCGCCCGGCGAAACTCCAACTTGTGGCTCTCCCCGTTCTTCCATTACACTCCACCTCTCGAATGCGGATTTCTGATCGCGGAATGCGGATTGTAGAGACATCAAACCGATATTGCCAGCCGGGCTTTATTAATCCGCCATCCCGCACCGGCACTGCGCAATTAAAAAGATGGACGACTTGATCAGAGTATTGCCTAACCTGCTGCGCGCGGCGGGCGACGCGGAAGAGGTAGCCGAGGCAGCGGCGATGGTGGTGTGGCGTCGCGTGGCGGGCGAAGCACTGCGCGGCCAGGCCGTGCCCTTTCGGCTACATCGCAAGCTGCTCGTCGTCGCCGTCCCCGACACGGCGTGGCAGAAACAACTTGAACAAATCAGCGGTCAACTGATCTTTCGCCTGAACTCGCTGCTCGGTCAGGCGGTCGTCACCTACATCGAGTTTCGCGTTGACCCGGCGACCGTCCGCGCCGAGCGCGCGCGCATCGGCCGGACGGACTTCGACCGCGACGCGCACGAACGCCGCGCGCTCCAACACGCGCGCCAACTCGCCGGCGCCGCCGACGCGATTCAGGACGAAGATTTGCGCCGCCGCTTCCTGCTCGCCGCCGGAAGTTATATCGACGCGCAACAGAGAAACAAGTGAGATGTAAGCAGTAAGCGGTAGCGGTGAGCCGTAAACAATAACGCAATGCCCGGTTTTTAACAGTTCGCCGCTCACTGCTTACTTTCAAATCATTATGCCCATCACCGAATCCGACATCGAAAAGATCGCCGCTCTGGCGCAGCTTGAATTGACCGACGAGGAGCGCCGCGCGTTGACGCCGCAGATCGCCTCCATCGTCGCTTACGTCGAACAGTTGAACGAGTTGGAGACGAGCGCGGCCGAACCCGCCCTCGGCGGTCTCACCGTCGAAGGCGCGCGCACCGATGCCGCACGCGAAGACGCGCCCCTGCCCTCGCTCGGCCAGACGCTCGCGCTCGACCAGGCGCCCGACCCGGCCGCCGGCCACTTCCGCGTGCCGAAAGTTTTATAAGAGCCGTTTGCTGTTAGCGATTAGCGATTAGCTTTAATGCTTTTGCTAACAGCTAACAGCTAATAGCTAATAGCCATCTTATGAACATCGAAACGATCAAGACGCGCCTCGCCGCAGGCGAACTGGACGCGCGCGCCGTGTTGGAGGGCGCGCTCGCTGCCGCCGAAGAGTTGAACGAGACGCTCGGCGCGTTTCTGCAAATCGACCGCGCGGGCGCACTGGCGCGCGTGGACGAGTTGGACGCGCGGCAGGACGTTTCGCCGGCGGGCGCGCTCGGCTCCGTGCCCGTCGCCGTCAAGGACAACATCTGCGTGCGCGGGATGCAGGCTTCTTGCGGCTCGGCCATCCTCGGCGGCTATCATCCGCCCTACGACGCGACCGTCATCGAACGCCTGCAGGCGGCGGGCGCGATCATCATCGGCAAGACCAACTGCGACGAGTTTGCGATGGGATCGTCGAACGAAAACTCGGCCTACGGCCCCGTGCGCAACCCCTGGGACACGGAGCGCGTCCCCGGCGGCTCGTCCGGCGGCTCGGCGGCGGCCGTCGCGGCGCGCATCGTGCCCGTCGCGCTCGGGTCGGACACGGGCGGCTCGGTGCGCCAGCCCGCGTCTTTGTGCGGCATCGTCGGCGTCAAACCGACCTACGGGCGCGTCTCACGCTACGGCCTCGTCGCCTTCGGCTCGTCGCTCGATCAAATCGGCATCTTCGCCACGAACACTGCGGACGCCGCCCTGACCCTCTCCGTCATCGCCGGGCGCGATGCGCGCGACGCGACCACCGCCGACGCGCCCGTGCCCGATTACATCTCGGAACTGACGGGCGACATCGGCGGCGCGCGCATCGGCGTGCCGCGCGAGTTGTTCGGCGCGGGGCTGGACGCTGACGTGCGCGCCAGCGTCGAGGCGGCGATTGAAACTTATCGCGCGCTCGGCGCGGAGGTGGTTGAGGTGGAACTGCCGCACGCGAAATACGCCATCGCGGTTTACTACATCATCGCCACGGCCGAAGCCTCCTCCAACCTCGCGCGCTACGACGGCGTGCGCTACGGCTTTCGCGCCGAAGAGTCGCGGACGCTACGCGAGATGTACCGGCGCACGCGCGAAGAGGGTTTCGGCGCGGAGGTCAAGCGCCGCATCATGCTCGGCACATACGTCCTCTCCTCCGGCTACTACGACGCCTATTATCTCAAAGCGCAACAGGCGCGCACGCTCCTCAGACAGGACTTCGCGCGCGCCTTCGAGCGTTGCGACGCGATCATCACGCCGACCTCGCCGACCACAGCCTTTCTCCTCGGCGAAAAGACCGACGACCCGCTCGCCATGTATCTCAACGACATCTACACCGTGACGGCCAACCTCGCGGGCATCCCCGGCCTCTCCGTTCCCTGCGGCCTCTCCCGCTCGAATCTGCCCATCGGCATGCAACTGCTCGGCGCGCACTGGAGCGAACCCGTGCTCCTGCGCCTGGCGCACGCCTATGAGCAGGCGCAACCCTTCGACGCGCGGCCGGCCGTCTCGGCCGGAGCCTTTTGAAGTCTTCACGACGGGAACAAGTTTGCCCTGACGCGCGCGGGCGGGGCGCAGCTTCTCTAGCTCGGAGGGGTAATACCTACCGGCGAGATGAGTAAGGACGTAAAAAGGTTAATGGCGGCGGGTATCTTTTATGTGATACCCGCCGCCATTTTAATAGCAGGGCTAATCCTGAAAGTTATAGACACTCAAGGAGGCGGCTAATTGTCTTGTTTGCGATATGTTTCCTGAAAGGCCGTTACTATCAATGACGAGCCCGAATTACGTATTCCGGGCATCCCTTATTTTTGCTATAGCTTTAACCTTCGCGGCAGAACACTTAGATAAAGCAGATTCAAACTGAACCGCTACCTGCGTCTCTATTCCGCTGAGACGCAGCCGCGTCTCTATTCCACCGGGGCGCGCATGTCTCTATTGACGATTGCCGTTTTTCTTGTCGGGAATTAAATCGCCGGTGAAGATTTCGATCACATCTTTGACCGTGCCGACGACGGGCGTCACGTCGAGGCCGACGTGGATGATGCCGTTGCGCCAACCCTTCTTTCTGATCTCGTAACCGGCGAAGCCGAGGGCGACGGCCGTGCCGACGATGGGGATCGGCTTGATGAGGCGTCGCGCCAGTTTCCAGCCGCCCGCCCGCGCCAGCCGCCGCGTCATACTATTCGCCGTTCCCTTCCCTGTCGTGTTCATCGCCATAGCTTTTACCGTGCCGGCTCCAGGCCGAGTTCCGTGCGCAGTTTGCGCTCGTCGTAGGGCGAGAGGTTGAAGGCGCGCCCGTCAATCTCGAAGGTCGGGACTTTGCGCTTGCCGTCGTTGAGCCGCATCACGAGTTCGGCCGCCCCGTCCTGTTCTTCGATGTTGATCTCCTCATAAGCGATGCCGCTCTCGTCCAGAAAACGTTTGGCACGGCGACAGTCCGAGCACCACGTGGTCGTGTACATTTTGATGTTCGCCATCGCGCCGATAGTCCCCCCCCGGATGAAAAATTCAGGATGTCGTTATTGTAGCGCAGGCGGGCGTCGTTTGCATGAGGCCGAAAGCGTTCCCCAACGCAAACACGGGCGGGAGATGGGCGGGGGCGGAACGTTGCACGCGGAATGCGAAACGCGGCGCGTTGCACTGAAAGCGAGTTGTCTTTCAGTGCAACGCGCCGCGTGCAACGTTCCCAGGTTCGCCTCCTGTCGTCAGGCCACGCTCAGTTCGCCCGTGGGCGGGTTAGCGATGACGGCGTGCAGCCCCTGACGCAGGCGGCGTTCGATCTCGAAGGGGTCTTGCGGGCGGGAGAAGAGGAAGCCCTGACCGTAGGTGCAGTCGAGCGTGCGCAGGCGCGCGAGTTGTTCGGCGGTCTCGATGCCTTCGGCCACCACCACTTTGCCCATGTTCCGGGCGAGCATGATGATGGTGCGCACGATCTCCGCGTTCTCGTGGTCGTCGCCGCCCATGCTGATGAAGGAGCGGTCGATCTTCAGCGTGTGGATCGGCTTCAGGCGCGAGAGATAACTGAGCGACGAGTAGCCCGTGCCGAAGTCGTCAATCGCCAGTTCGACGCCGAGTTCGCGCAGGCGGCCGAGGAGTGGGACGATGGTGTGCGCGTTCTCCATCAGGATGCTCTCGGTGATTTCGAGTTGGAGCGTGGTGGGCGCGAGGCCGCTCTCGGCCAGCACCTCGACGATGCGCTCATAGAGATCGAGTTGCAGGAAATGGCGGCTCGACAAATTGACGCTCAGTTTGAGCCGGCCGTGTTGCGGCGAGATGGCCTGCCAGAGGCGCATCTGGCGGCACGCCTCTTCGAGCACCCACTGGCCGAGTTCGACGATGACGCCGGTCTCTTCGGCGACGGGGATGAAATCGCACGGCGGGATCAAACCGAGTTCCGGATGCTGCCAGCGCACGAGCGCCTCGAAGCCGGAGACGCGCCCCGTAGCGAGCGACACTATCGGCTGGTACTGCAAGCGAAACTCGTCGCGTTCGACGGCGCGGCGCAAATCGTTCTCCAAACGCAACAGGGCGACGACGCGCGCGTGCATGTTCTGGTCGAACACCTCGTGGCGCGCTTTGCCCTGAGCTTTGGCGCGATACATCACGGTGTCCGCGTCGCGCAGGACGGCTTCCGGCGTCTCATAGCCGGTCGTGCTGAGGGCGATGCCGATGCTCGCCGTGGTGAACACTTCGTGGCCGCCCAGATTGAACGGCTGCATCAACTCCCGCTGCACGCGCTCGGCGAGCGAGA
The DNA here is from genome assembly GCA_035645855.1 of Pyrinomonadaceae bacterium. Taxonomy (GTDB): domain Bacteria; phylum Acidobacteriota; class Blastocatellia; order Pyrinomonadales; family Pyrinomonadaceae; genus JAIVJZ01. Next base: position 80,600 of record DASQLU010000065.1, on the reverse strand, counting down.
CGGCTTCGCCCGGCTGCGCGCCGATGTCGTTTAAGAGAATCGCGAACTCGTCGCCGCCGAGACGCGCCACCACGTCCGAGGGGCGCAGGCAATGTTGCAGGCGACGCGAGAGCGCGACGAGCAGGTGATCGCCGACCGTGTGGCCGAGCGAGTCGTTGACGTTCTTGAAGCGGTCGAGGTCTAAAAACAGCACGGCGAAGACGAACTCCGCGTGGCGGCGCGCGCGCTCGACGGCCATCTGCAAATGATCCGTAAAGAGGGTGCGGTTCGGCAGCCCGGTGAGCGCGTCGTGGTAGGCGTTGTGGAGAAGTTTGGCCTCCGTGTGCTTGCGTTCGGCGATGTCGCGCGCGATGCCCTGCACGCCGCACGGCTCGCCGTTTTGATAGACGAGACGGGTGCTCACTTCGAGCGGCACGCGCCGCCCGTCCTTGGCGATGATGTCCACCTCGTAGACGGTGGCCTCGTCAAACGCGCCCTCACGCACCATCATCTGGCGCGCGAGGGCGAGGTGTTCGGGCGCGATGACCTGCGCGATGTTGAGCGAGGCGGCTTCCTCGCGCGTGTAGCCGATGATGCGCTCGCCCGTCTTGTTGAGCGAGGTGAAATTGCCCTGGAGGTCGTGCGTGTAGATGAGGTCGTTGGCGTTCTCGAAGAGTTCGCGGTAACGCTCCTCGGATTCGCGCAAAGCGCGCTCGGCGCGCTTGCGTTTGGTGCCGTCGCGCGCGATGCCCTGCACGCCGATTGGCGTGCCTTCGTCGTCGGTGATCAACTGCGTGCTCAATTCGAGCAGCACCCGCTCGCCGCTCTTCGAGACGATCTCGGTTTCGTAACAGGTGGTGGCCTCGTCGCCGGCGAGTTTGCGCTTCATCATCTCGCGCGAGTCTTCCACGCATTCGGGCGCGAACATCTCGGTGAAACTCATCCGGCTGATCTCGGCGCAGGTATAGCCCGTCACCTTCTCGACCGCCGGATTAACCGACAGAAACCGGCACGCGAGGTCTGTGGTGAAGATCACGTCGTTGGCGTTCTCGAACAACTCGCGGTAGCGTTCCTCGGATTCGCGCAGCGCGGCGGCGGCCTGTTTGCGCTCCGTCACGTCGTTGATGAGCACGAGCCGCGCGGTGCGCCCGCCGAAGTCGATCAGTTGCGAACTGATCTCTACGAAAATCGGCGTGCCGTCCTTCTTGCGGTGCTCCCACTCGCCCGCGTGGCGGTGCGGCAAGGGCAGCGACGCGATATTTTCCAGCACGGCCGGAACGCTGTCTGGCGGGCGCACGTCGAAGATGCTCATCGCCAGAAACTCCGCGCGCGTGTAGCCGTAGTGCCTGACGGCCGCCTCGTTGACGGCGAGATAGGCGTAGGTGTCGGCGTCGTAGACCCACATCGGGTTCGGGTTGCTCTCGAAGAGGACGCGGTATTGTTCCTCGGAGCGCGCCAGTTTCTCCTCGGCGCGTTTGCCCGCCGTGATGTCCTCGACGCTGCCCTCGTAATAGAGGAGCGCGCCCGACGCGTCGCGCACGGCGTGGATGTTCTCGCGCATCCAGATGACGCTCCGGCGGTCTTTGCAAAACACCTGCGCCTCGAAGCCCTGCACTTTGCCGTGTGCGACGAGCAGGTGCTGGAGCGCGGCGCGCGTCTCGGCGTCGGCGTAAAAGTCGTGCGCGATGTCCGTGCAGTGAGCGATCAACTCGGCGGGCGAAGAGTAGCCGAGCATGAGCGCCATGGCCGGGTTGGCGGCGAGAAACTTTCCGTCGGGCGTGGAGCGATAGATGCCGTGGACGGCCTGCTCGAAGATCGAGCGGTATTGCAACTCGGCCGCGCGCAGCGCTTCTTCGCCCTGCACGCGGTCTGTGATGTCCGTCACGAAGCCCTCGATGGCGAGCAGATCGCCGTTCGGCGCGAAGATGCCGTGGCCCTGCTCCCACACCCACCTCTCGCCCTGCGCGGCCGTCGCCAGCCGGTAGACGAGGCGGAAACGCTGCTTCGCGGCGAGCGCGGTCTGCACCTCACCCCACACCTTCCGCCGGTCGGCGTCGTGAATCAATTCGGCGTAGACGATTCTTCCGCCCACGGTCAGGTCGGCGGGCGCGTAGCCGGTCAGTTCCAGGCAGCCTTCGCTGACGAAGAGCATCGTCCAGTGCTCGTCGTTGCGGCAGCAATAGGCCATGCCGGGCAAATTGCCCATCAGCGTGAGCAGCGTGCGCTGCGCCTCGGCGTAGCTGCCGGGGTCGGCTGATTGGGTCGCGTGCACCTCGCAAAGTCTCTGGAAGACGGCGAGGTCGATGGCGGCGGGAGATGAGTTCATAGTCGTTGGTGAGGCGCATCCGGCCAATCTGCCCGCGCACGATTCGGGCTGACGACGCGAAAAGGCTCTGGTCTGTCGGGAAACTTTTCGGCCTTCGAGCTACGCGCGCGGACACACGCTGGACGCTCGGAAGACCCATTCCGGCTTGATAGGTGAATCCCTTCCCCCGCTTCGACCGCACGCAGAGAGAGAGAGACAGCAGAGAGCGGCGAGCTTTTATGAACCGGAGGACTATGTTGCTGGCTGAGATGGTTGACCGGAAGAAGTGGGCAAGTCCCCGCCAGGGGAGGTCAACCACTTTCAGATTACTTGATAATCCGTTTCCTTGCAAGAAGATAAATAATTGGCGGGCGCGGCGCGGGGTCGGAAAGGTCGCTGATTGTCAGTTGTCCGTGGTCAGTTGTCAGTTGCATGTGGTTATCACACGAGTTGCTAGAGACGGTCTTGAACAACCGACAACGGACAAAGAACAACGGACAACTGACTACGGACAACTGACTACTGCTCCAGTTGTGTGCGGGCGCGCTGGAGGAAGGTGCGCATCATTTCGCTGACGCCCTTCTGCATCTCCGCGCTGAGGCGATTCTCGCCGACGAGTCCGGCGAGCATGTGCAACTCCGTCGCTTTCTGGCGGCGCAGTTCGACGCGCTGCACGATGCGGATCAGGACGCGCGCGCCCTGCTCCTCGAACTGCGCGGCGTAGCGCAAAAAGTTGCTCCGCTCCTGCGCGGCCGGCGACCACTCGATGCTCTGCGGGTGATCGAGCGTCTGCTCGACGGCGAACGCCTGCCGGATCGCGCCGATGACGGGCACTTCCGCGCGGATGAGCCAGCGTATCACGCCGCCCGCTTCCTCGCGGATGCTCTCCACGCCCGGCATCAACTCCGCGAAGTTGCGCCAGTCGCCGAAGAAGGCGCGCGCGCGTTCAATCGTGGTCTTAATCTCAAGTTTTTCTTCAAAGGCCGCTTTGATCTGAAACACAATTCCCCCGGTGACAAGTGACAGGTGACAAGTGACGAGTAAGAACCAAACTCAACCCGCCACCCCAAGCATACGTTTTTAACTTGTCACTTGTCACTTGTCACCTGTCACTTTTTTCTAAAATGTTGGTTGGAAGAGAAACGAATTGAAGAACAGGCGCGTGGTCGCCCGCCAGAAGCCGCGATAGTTCGGGTCTTCGGCGTAGAGCACGACGTGGCCGCGCCCCGTCGGTTCCTCGATGACGTGCGCCGTGCCGCGCAGGAGCCGCTCCGTATTGTTAGGCCAGATGAAACCGGCGAGGCGCAGCGTTTGATTGCCTTCGCCCGTGAAGACGACGGCGTTCGTGCCCTCTTTCGACGGGCGGAAGAAGTAGGCCGAGTCCACCAGCACGGGAAGCTGCGAATCTTCGTAACCGTAGGTGAGCGGCGTCGAACGATCCACGGTGGCGCGGAAGATCGCGCCCGGCACGGGTTCGGGCACGCGCCCCGGTTTGGCCGAGGGCGAGGCGATGGGCGGCAAATCGGGCGGCGCGCCTTCCAGTTTCTCGCTGCGGTCTTGCGCGGCGCGCTGCTGCTCGGTGGCGGTCTGCGCGGCCTGTCGCCGGTTGCGCGCCGTCGCGGTGTTGGCCGCGCCGTCGCTCGTGTTCGAGGCTTCCGGCGTGGCGGGCGAAGGAGCAGGCGTGGGCGAAGATTTGGCTTCGGCGTCGTCGGGCGTCTTATCGCGCTGCTCGTCGTCTTCGCTGCCGACGAGGCGCGAGGAGGTTAAATTGACTTCCTTCAAGGCCGCGAAGACCGCCGCGCCCTTGACGCAGACGAGCGTGCCGCCGCGCTGCACCCACGCGCGCAAAGTGCCGACGCCGCCCGCTCCGAGCGCGCTCAGGTAGCCGCCCGCCGAGCCGTCGGGCATGATGATGACGTTGTACTGGTCGAGGTTCGCGCGCCGCAGGTTGGCAATCGTCATCGGCGTGAAGTCCACGCCGTAACGCTCGAACGTCCACCACATCGCGCCGTAACTCGTCTGGCTCACGGGGTCGTCGGCGACGACGATGATGCGCGGTCGCTTCAGGGAGAGCACGTTCTCCGAGCCGACACTCGTGTCCCCCGTCTCCGCGAAGCCCGAATTGACGGCCGCAACCTCGACGCCGGCCTCGCGCGCCAGCCGCGCCATGGCCTCGTGCAGAGTGTCCGGATTGCGCGAGACGCGCACGACGATGGTGCCGCGCGGCCAATCGCGCCCGCCCGCGTTCAGCGTGCGCGTGGCGACGGCGAGCTTGTAATTCTCGCGTAGCAGGCGATAGGCGAGCGAGGCCGCGCCGTTCGTCTCGTAAGGGATGACGTAGGCGATTGACGCGCGCCCCGCGACGCCGAGCTTGCGCGAGAGCAATCTCTCGCCCGAGGCGCGCAAAGCCTCAGCCCTCGTCTCGGCCGTGGCCGGCGCGGCGCGAAGCTGAATTGCTGAGACGGCCGGCGCATCGCCCGTCCAGTAAGCTTCGACGCCGAAGACGAAGGGCAGCGCCCACGCCGTCACGTCGTAAAACCCGTACTCCTCTTTCGCCGCGCTCGCGCCGCGCCGCTGGTTGCGCGCGAAGCGCGCGAGTTGTTCGCGCACGAAGGCCGGGTCGAGTTCCGTATCGGGTTCGAGCAGGGCTTTGGCGAGACGCTTCTGCGGCTGCGCGAGTTCGACGACGTAGGAGCCTGCGGGAAACGTGCGCGCCGCACTTACGGCCGCCGCGCCGCCCGTGTAAGCGCGCGCGCTCGCCGAGCGAAACGACTCGCTCGCCATGCTCACTTCGATTCCCGAACGCAGGAGCACGTCGACCAAATCGGCGGCGCGCAGAGGGTCGCGCCCCGGCAGGATCACGATGCGGCGCATCGCCTCGCGCCGCCCCTCTTCAATCGCGCTCTGTTTGAACTCGTAGAAATCCCTGAGGCGCGCTTCGCGGTTGCGCGCCGCCACTTCGAGCGTCGTCAGGGACGCGACGAAGTGCTTGGCGATGGCCGAGCGCAGGGTGACGATGGTGTCGTCGTCGCGCCGCCAGGCGTAGCCTTTCGTACCGCCGCCGTCGGTTTCGTAAGTCATGCCGGTTGCGCCGTTCAGGGCAGGCCAGGAGTCCCAGAAGAAGGGGCCGAAGAGATCGAACACGTCGCGGACGTAATAGTCCCAGTTGCGCGCGTCGAACTGCGCGGCGTTGGCGCGGCCGAACTCCGTCAGCCAGCGCGTGGTTTGCTCGGGCGGCAGATTCGGATTGACGGGCAGCGCCGCCGGCGGGAAGAAATACTGCGAGGGCTGCCCGTGATGATCCACGAAGATTTGCGGGTTCCAGTCGAGGTAGGCGCGCTGCAGGTTGCGCGTCTCGATCTGCGTGGCGGCGAGGTTGTCGCGGTTGAGATCGAAGCGGTAATGATTGGCTCGTCCCCAGATCGACCACGGCTCGCGATGCTCGCTCGCCAGCGGGTCGGCGTTGCCCGTGCCGAACGAGTTGTACCAGGTGACGAAACGCTCGTGGCCGTCCGGGTTCGAGCAGACGTTGACGACGACGACGGAGTTTTTCAGGATGTCGAGCGTCGCCGGTTCGTTCGACGCGGCGAGTTGATAAACGACCTGCATCATCGCCTCAAACGACGCCGACTCGTTGCCGTGAATCGTGTAGCTCATGAAAGAGATGATGGGCGTCTCGCGCGCGATGCGTGCGGCCTCGCCTGCGCTCGTCGCGCGCGGGTCGGCGAGGCGCGCGATGTTGGCCTTGATCTGGTCTAGCCGCTGCAAATTTTCCGGCGCGGAGATGACGACGAGATGCATCGAGCGATGCTCGTTCGTCTCGCCGATGTCCGAGACGCGCACGCGGTCGGGCGCGGCCGCGGCGATACGTTCGATGACGCGCTCCATCGTCGCGTAGTTCGTGTGAAAGTCGCCCACGTCAAAGCGCGTCGTCGCCTGCGGGCGCGGCACGTTCTCGCGGTAGGGGCCGCGCGCGTAGAAGTCGAAACGCGAATCGTCGCGTTGCGCCGGGGCGGCGGTCGAGAGTGAGAGGACGAAGAGGGCGACGAGCAGAAAGAGAGCGCGGGCGCGACCGTTCTGGATCATTTGTCAGGCAGCTTTCTGTGGTTCGGAGTTGATATTAAAGACGGCGACGATATTACCCCTTCCCCGTCGCGACACTCAACTCGATTGCGCGGCGGCGCGCGCCCCGGAGGATGAATAGCGCGGCGACGCCCGAGATGAGCCTCATGGCCGTTCCTCAACAGCTACGTTAAATCCTTGCTCGCCCTCACCGGCGGGCGTAAGATATTTGGGTTCCTCAACAGGCGGACAGTCTCTTCCAGTTGAAGAGAAGCGTCCTGACTATCCTCTCACCGAACGAAGAAGGAGCATCCTCAATGCGACGCTCAAAGACCACCGCCTTCTCAATCCTCGTCACTCTCGCTGCGCTCGGCGTTGCCTTCATGGCAACCCGCAACACGCAGGGCTACAGCACTACGGACAAAAAGACGCTCAAAGTTTTACGCAAGAAAGACCACCTCGGCCTGAAGCCGACGCCGCAGGAAATCGCCGCGCAATTGCCGCAGGTGGAGCGGGAGTTAATAGATAATCTTCCGAAGCACCTGCCGCTCAAGATTAAAGTCAAGAATCTGAAAAGCGAGCAGTGGGTGCGCGAATTTGCCCTTGAAATTACCAACACCTCGGACAAGCCCATCTACTATCTATATATAAACATTAGCTTGCCCGACGTGATAACTGAAAACAATCGCAATCTGGGCTTTCCCCTCAGATATGGCAGAGGCGCGCTAACCAGTTTCGCCGTGCCGCTTGAGCCTGATGATGTGCCGATCAAGCCGGGCGAAACTTACACCTTACAAATCCCCGAACAGCTACAGCAGGGATGGGAACGCTTTGTCGCACGGCGCGGCATCTCGAAAGACGAGCCTAAGAAAATTAAATTCATCTTCCAAGTTCTCAACTTCGGAGACGGCACGGGATTTCGCGCTCCCAGTGGTGTCCCATTCGACATCCACAAAAGGCGCAGAGAGATCGAGAGAGGCAATGGCGCAGCCGCAATATCACCGAATAAACCTCCAAGCCGTTCCTCTCTCAATCTGCCTTCAGAATCGACACTCTTCTTACCGGCGAAGTTCTCGCCGGTAAAATTTTATCCGGCAAGTGTCCCTGCTTTCGCCGCGACGGCTAGCTCCGGCGACATCTGCTGTCCCGGTTCATCTTGTCAAAGCCTCAGATATGAGACTGTTTATTGTTGCGCGGAGATACAGAAGGCTGTCAACTCACCGTGTAGCGACACGAACGGCTACTGTACCAACTACACCACGCAAGACGTTTCATGTCATGACGAGTTCGGCACTTACTGCATAGAAGATATTCTCGGCGACCCCTGCCCGCCGCCGGGGCCGACGCCGATGCCCTCGCCGGGCGGCACGCCGAAGCCCAGCCCGAACGCCACGCCCACGCCCGACTGCGATGCGGACTGCAAAAAGATAAATCCTTATTCCTATTGCGAACCGAACAACCCCGGCGGCGCGATCTGCGTTACCACATTCGTCTGCTTCTCCGGCCCGAACGCGGATTTCAGCGCATCCCAAACCGGCTGTCCGGGCAACGCTTATTACGACGGTCAGGGCTGCTGCGTCTGCGTGAGCGAGAATCAGACCTGTCAGCCGGGCTTCGTGTGGAACACAGACCTGTGCGAGTGTGCGCTTGCCCCGACCCCGACGCCGACACCCACGCCGGGCGGAAACGGCCCCGGCGACGGCGGCCTCGGCGGGGACGCTTACTATTGCACACACTACTACTGGGTCTATTACGAATCTTACGACGACGGGCAAACGTGGCGTGAAGTTGACCGTGAGTACGCCGGATGCTGGTAGGCGGCCGGAAGGTGTGTGTCTTAGGAAGACCGTCGCACTATCGACGGCGCGGCGGTCTTTCTTTGCGCGCATCGTTGCGCCCGCACGCGCCGTTTGCGCGAGTCGGCGCTTTTTAGCGCGTCGGCCTCTTGCGCAATCGCCTCAAGCCCGTCTATGTTGGCGCGATGACACCGGCCGAAATCCGTTGCCCGCGCTGCGACGCGACGCGCCTGCGCGCGTGGCATGAACTCGCGGAAGAGGAGCGCGAGGTCGTGCGCCGCCTGCCGTCTGCCGCCGGCCGCTCGCTCGCGGAACGCGCCGCGCGGCATCTCTGGTGCGTGCGCTGCTGGCACGAAGAGACGAACGGCGCGCCCCTTGAGACATGACACGAAAGCAAAAATCAGTTTCATCAATCCCAACTCGAAAACCCGGAGCGTCTCCATGAACAAACTTCGCGCCTGCTTACTCGTCGCACTCTCCATCGCGGCCACTTCTTCGTCCTTCGCACAGGGCGGTCGGAACGCGCCGCCTCCGAAACGCACCATCGTCATCAAAGCCGCGCGCATCTTCGATGGCAAGAGCGAGCGGCTGCTCACGCCCGGCGTGATCGTCGTCTCGGACGGGAAAATTCAATCAATCGCCGCGAACGCGCAGATTCCGGCCGGCGCGGAGGTCATCGATCTCGGCGACGCGACGCTCCTGCCCGGCTTCATGGACGCGCACACGCACATCACCGGCGAGGCCAGCGATGATTGGAAGCAGGACGAACTCGACAGCTTCAAAAAGACCGTCCCCGAACAGGCGCTCGACGCCACCGTCCACGCGCGCAAGACTCTGTTGATCGGCTTCACCACCGTCCGCGATCTGGGGTCGGGCGATCTCATAGACATAGGCTTACGCAACGCGATCCGCAACGGCAAAGTGCCGGGGCCGCGCATCCTCGCAGCCGTGCGTTCCATCGGCGCGACGGGCGGCCACTGCGACCCGACGGGCGGCTACCGCCCCGACATCTTCAATCGCAGCACGGGCATCGAGGACGCCGTCGCCAACGGTGCGGACGCCGTGCGCGCCGCCGTTCGCCTGAACATCAAGCGCGGCGCGGACGTGATCAAAGTGTGCGCCACGGGCGGCGTGCTCTCGCTCACGGGCGATGTCAACTCGCCGCAACTGACGCAGGCCGAACTCGACGCGCTCGTTGACGAAGCGCACGCGCTCAAACGCAAGACCGCCGCCCACGCGCACGGCGCGGAGGGCGCCAAGCGCGCCATCCGCGCCGGTATCGACTCAATCGAACACGGCTCGTTTCTCGACGACGAAGCGCTCGACATGATGAAGACCAAAGGTACATTCCTCGTCGCGACGCTGATGGCTCCGCATGGCTTGCGCGAGAAACTAGACCGTGGACTCTACATGCCGCCGAACGTCGAGGCCAAAGCGCGCGCCGCCATCTCCAGCATCCAGAGCATGTTCCGCAGGGCTGTCACGAAGGGCGTCCGTATCGCCTTCGGCACGGACGCCGCCGTCTACCCGCACGGGCGCAACGCCGAAGAGTTTCGCCTGATGGTCGAACTCGGCATGCGCCCCGTCGATGCGCTGCGCGCCGCCACCTCCGTCAACGCCGAACTCTTCGGCGTCGCGGATCAACTGGGCACGCTCGCCCCCGGCAAACTCGCAGACATCATCGCCGTCCCCGGCGACCCGACGCGCGACATACGCGAAACCGAGCGCGTCTTCTTCGTTATGAAAGAGGGCGTCGTCTACAAAAACGAGAAGCAAAAGTAGCGATGCGTCGTAATGAGATGAAATCCTCATGCGGCGTCGGTCGCCTACTTCCGCTATGTGCGCACATGACTGGTAAGTAACATGATGGAACTTAAATCCCTAAAGACGCACCAACTGCTCGTGCTATTTTCAGGAGTGCTGGATGAACTACGACGCCGGGAAACTATTCGCAGCACTAACAACCCGGTCGCGGACTACGCCGAGTCTCTGGTGTCCCGCGCACTCTCGCTCACGCTGGCACCTAAGTCGAGCACCGGATACGATGCCATAGATGCTCTCGGACAACGATACGAGATCAAAGGACGGCGCCCCACCCGGCAGAATTCTTCGAGGCAACTGAGCGCGATCCGCGGTTTAGAGGCAAAGCATTTTTCCTTTCTGGCCGGTGTTCTGTTTAACGGAGATTTCTCTGTCCACCGTGCGTGCCTAATCCCCTACGAGGCGGTCAAACAACTGGCGATCTACCGCCCGCACGTTAACGCTTGGATACTGCATCTTCGCGACAGCGTGTGGAGCGTTCCCGGCGTGCAGGACATTACCGACCCTATCTTGCAGGTGCAACTGGCGGATCGCGCCTGACGGCGCGACATGGACGCCGCACGGCGGGAAAGCGCCGGTGAAGTTTTTCCAATCTAATGTTGGGTCTTACATACCCGTGATGCGTTCGTAGGCCGCGCGAATGTCGACCATGCGTGCACGCAGGGTTTCCGTGAGCGCGGCGGGCGATTCGTGCCCGGCCGAGCGCGCGAGGTCTCTGAGGACGACGTGGTCGGGCGCGGAGGGCAGGCGCGAGGAACGCCCGGCGATGAGTCGCAGGTGATGGTCGAGCGTGCGCAGAAGCGCGTAGCCGTCCGAGAGAATGCGATAAGTTTCCGCGTCCAGTGAATTGGCGTCGCGGAGGCGCGCGAGGGTCGTCAGGGTCGAACGATCCGCGCCTTCGTCGCGCACGTCGTCGCGGAGTTGGAGGTAGCGCGCGGCGAAATACACGTCGAGCATTCCGCCCGCGCCGAACTTGATGTCAATCGCGCCGCCGCGCCCCGCCCCCCGCCCCCCGCCCCGCTCGCGTTCGAGACGCTCGCGCACGCGCCGCGTCTCCCGCCGCAACTCTTCACGGTCGCCCGCGCGCGCCGCCTCGTGGACGGCGCCGCGCGCCGCGCCCTCGGCCGCGCGCCCCAGTTCGAGGTCGCCGCCGACGGCGCGCAGCTTCACGTAAGCCAACCACTCCCAGACGCCTGTGCGCGTGCGCAGGTATTCGACGAAGGACGCGCTGCTGCGCACGAGCGCGCCGTTTTTCCCGTCGGGACGCAGGCGCAGGTCGACGCGGTAGAGATAGCCGGCGCGCGTCAGGCTGGACAAAGCCGAGACCATCAACTCGACGAGGCGCGTGTAAGCCTCTTCGCGCGTGAGTGAGCTGACGGGCGAAGGCACCTGTGCGTCGTAGACGATCACGATGTCCAGATCGGAGCCATAGTCCATCCCGCCGCTCGCAAGGCGTCCGAGCGCAAGGACGGAGAGGCGCGGCCCGGCCGCGAGATTACCGTAGCGCCGCGCCATCTCGCGGCGCGCGATGAAGTAGGCGGCGTTGATGCTCGCGTTGGCGAGTTCGGTTTGCAGGCGGCCGGCCTCGGCGTGCGAAAGCTCGCCGCGCACGTCGCGCGCACCCGTCTCAATAAGCAGTTGCGCCCACGCGCGGCGCAGCGCGATCAACTCCGCGCGAAAACTCGACTCCCGGTCGATCTCGCGCCGCAGCAGCGCGCGGTAATCGCGCGCGCGCGCCTCTTCCGCGCTGACGAGCAGCGCGGGAATCAACGCGGGGTTGCCCGCGATCATCTCGCCGAAGAATTCGGACGCGCCGCAGAGCCGCACGAGCGCGCGCAGGCTCTCCGCGGAGAGTTCGACGCTCGCGCCCGACTTGTCGAGCGAAGCGGCGACGCGCGCCACGCAGGAGAGCGCGCGTCGCGGGTTGAGCGAATCGTGCGCCGCGTCTTCGAGGAGACGCGCGACGCGCGACATCGTCGTGGCGGCGGCAGAGGGGGCGGCTTCAGGCCGGCGCGCGTTGAACTCGACATGGCCGCCACCGGAAATGAGGAGGGGCGCGAAGACCTGCGCGGCGGCCAGCGTCGCGGCGGTGTCGGCGTGCGCGCCCGCCGCCGTTTCCGGGCGCGGCTCGCGAAACGTCGCGCCGCCGCCGAGGCTCGCGCCATCAGAGGTCGCGGCGTCCGTTCCCTCAACGGCGACAGGAGCCTCAACGGCAACGTCACTGACGGATTCACCGGCGGACTCACCGGCGGATTCATTCACGGACTCACCGGCGGGTTCATTGACGGATTCGCGCGCCCCGGACTCGACGTTTGCGCGCTCGTCCGTCGCTCCTACACGTTCGCTCGTCGCTGCCGCGCGTTCGCCCATCGCCGCCGCGCTCTCACCTATCGCCGCCGCGTTCTCGCCCGTTGCCGCTGCGCTCTCGCCCTTCGCCGCTGTGTTCTTGCTCGCGGAGGCCGCACGCTCGTTCATCACCGCCGCGCTCGGATTCGTTGTCGCGCTCTGATTCGTTGCCGCGCTTTCGTTTATTGCCGTCGCGCTGTTGCTGTCTGTCGCCGCGTTGTCGCTCATCGCCGTCGCCGCGCTCCCGCCCGTGGCCGGTGCAGGCGTCGCGGCGCGCGTCGCAGCCGGTTCATCCGCGTGGGATGCGGGCGGAACAGTGTCGCGCATCGAGTCGAAGACGTGCTCGTAGGCGGCGCGCACGCGCGCGGTGTGGAGTTCGAGCGCGCGGTTGAAGGCGGCGAGCGCATCGTGCCCGTTGAAATTCATCCGCCGCGCGACGAGCGTGCGCCGCCCTTCTTCGTCCGGCACGGAATGAGTTTGCAGGCCGTGCTCCATTTGCAGGCGGTGTTCGAGCGTGCGCAGGAATGCGTAGGCGTCGGAGAGTTCGGTGCGCTCGCGTTCGGTGACGAGGCGACGGTCGGCGAGGCGGCCGAGGCTGATGAGCGTGTGCGGCGCGTGCAGCCAGGCGTCGTCCGCACCGTAGGCGAGTTGGAGGGCTTGCGCGATGAACTCTATCTCGCGGATGCCGCCGCGTCCGAGTTTGACGTTGAAGCCGCGCGGGCTTGCGCCGTGCTGGCGGTCGATCTTCTGCTTGGCGAGACGGACGTTGCCGAGCGCTTCTTCAACGGACGCGGCGTGTGTGTAGACGCGCCCGCGCACCGCTTCGCCGAAGCGCGCGTAGAGCGCGGCCGTCCCGGCGGCGGCGCGCGACCTGATCAGCGTTTGCAGTTCCCAGGCCTGCGCCTGCGCGTGGTAGTAGCGCACGGCCTCCGCGAGCGAACAACTGAGCGCGCCGTCGCGGCCGTGCGGGCGCAGGCGCAGGTCGACACGATAGGCCGCGCCCTCACCCGATTGCCGGCCGACGAGGCGCGTCATGCGTTCGGCGAGGCGGTTGAAGTATTCACGGTTGGAGGTCTGGCCGCGTTCGCCCGCGCCCGACGTGTGGCCGTCGTCGGAATAGAGGAAGAGGAGGTCTATGTCGGAGGCGTAGTTGAGTTCGCGCGAGCCGAGTTTGCCGAGCGCGACGACGCAGAAGCTCGCGGTCGTCTTGCGCCCGCGCGCGTCGGTGCAGAGCGGCGCGCCGTGGTGGTTGTCCAATTCCTGCCGGGCGAGGTTAAGCGCGTAGGCGAGCACGGCGTCGGCGAGGTTCGAGAGTTCTTCCGTCGTCTCGACGATGGAGTTCGTGCGGCGCACATCGTGCAGGTAGATGCGCAGCAACTCGCGCCGCCGGAAACGCGCGAGCAACACCTGCGGCTCGATTTGCGAATGCGTCAGCGCGAAACGCGCGAGCGACTCGCCGAGTTCCTCCGTCGTCCGCACGTGCGTGTCGGCGCGTTCGCGCGCGAGCCAGTGCAAATAATCCGGATTCTGCGCGAGCGTCGTCCCCAGGAGCGGACTCCACGCCGCGAGCGCGAGCGCGTCCGCCAGCAGCCCCTCGTCGCGCACGAGCCTTTGCGCGGCGCGCGCGTCCTCGGCCGTGAGCCGCTCGTAAAACATGCGCGCGCCCTCCGCGTCCGGCAAGTCGCGCACGAGAGCTTCGATCTTTTCGTCAACGTTACGCAAGGCGCATTGATTGTAACGCGAAGCGCGGCGCGTTGCGGAGCGGCACGCGACCGGCGACCGGGAGGAACCGTCAAATAGTTGTTCGCTGCGTGCGCTTTTTCATCTGCTATACTCGCGCGTCCGCGAGAGCAATTGACGGATATTTTTTTGAGGAGGGCACGATCATGAGAAGCAGGAGAGAGGAAGAAGCGTATTGCTTTTGAGCGTTCGAGCAAACGGCGGAAGGGCTTCCCGTCCGAGACGCATGTGAAGCGCGGGCGGAGAGTTGTGCGGGGCGAGAAGGAGTTGCTGGAGAAGCTGGGGAGAAATGATCTGTGTCCGTGCGGTTCGGCGCGGCGATTTCAAGCGGTGTTGTATGCGCGAGGGCAAATTTGAAGGGTCGCTGCGTGATTACTACTTTTAGGGAGTGAGACTTGGAGCTGGAGGCGCGCACCCGCCGGGTGACGCGCCTTCAAACGCGAGAGTCTGGAGGCCGCCGGGCGGCGGGAAAGGGCGGGCTTTTGAACATCATTCGGAGAGTATTCGCGGCGGGGTATGTGGCGGTCATCTTTCTGTTTTTGTGCTGCGGCGTCGCGCTCCTCGCCTTCGCGGGGATCGAGTTGTGGCACGGGATCAACCCGGGTTCGGGGATGCCTCTGCGGGAGCGTTTCAACGCGGTGCTGGAGTGCGTGGGGCTGTTGACCATCGCGGTGGCCGCGCTCGAACTGGGGCAGACCATCCTCGAAGAAGAGGTGCTGCGCGAGGCGCAGATGAGCGCGCCGACTCGCGTGCGCCGTTTCCTGTCGCGGTTCATGGTCGTCGTCATCGTGTCCCTGTCAATCGAGTCGCTGGTGGCGGTCTTCCAGTTTCTGCACGACGACCCGGCGCACTTGCCGCAGGCATCGGCTGTCGCCGTCGCGGCCGCCGCGCTGCTGGCGGCGTGGGGCGTGTTCATCAAGTTGAACAAGAGCGCGGAGGAGTTGGAGCCGGAGGCGATGGAAGACGCGAAGAGCGAGGATCAGGCCGTCGAAGGAGAGCAGGGCAGGCGCGGCGCGGGGAGGCCGGGATGATCGAGATCGAACGGCTCGCAGAACAACTACAGCGCGCCTTCAACCCGATGTCTGGTGCGCCCCTTCGCCGCCGGAAACACGCTCTCTATCACGGCGGTCAATTCTCCCTGTTGAAGAAGGGCTGACGCAGTAAGGAAGACCGCCGATGCAGAAGAAAGGCTGACGCGCTGCGCCGTAAACTCAGGCCGGAAATTTTAGACGCGAAGTCTTACGCCGCAGGACTGCGCGAGTTGAGCGGGCGCGACCCAGACCTCGCGCGCCTCTTCAACGTGTATGGCACGCCGCCGACGTGGTTTCGCGAGCCGGGTTTCCCGACGCTCGTTCATATCATACTGGAGCAGCAGGTGTCGCTCGCCTCGGCCAGAGCCACCTTCGAGCGTCTTCTCGCGCTCGCCTCGCCGCTCACGCCCGGCAGTTTCCTCGCGCTCGACGACGCGGAGCTTAAGGGCGCGGGCTTCAGTCGCCAGAAGACGCTCTACGGGCGACACCTGGCCGAGGCCGTGGCCGAGGGTCGTCTGAACCTCGAAACGCTTGTCGGGATGGACGACGCCGGGGTGAAGGCCGAGTTAACGCGCATCAAGGGAGTCGGCGCGTGGACGGCGGACATCTATCTACTGATGTCGCTCCGCAGGGCGGATGCGTGGCCTGCCGGCGACCTCGCGCTCGCAGTGGCGTCGCAGGAGGTCAAACGCCTGGCGTCGCGCCCCGCGCCAGTCGAACTCGCGGCCATAGCGGAGGGCTGGCGGCCGTGGCGCGCGGTCGGCGCGCGCCTGTTGTGGAACTACTATCTGAAACGGCGCGCGGCCGTCCTCCCACGTTAGCCGACCCCCGTCCCGCTTGCGCGCAAGCCTTGTGGAGATCGCACATGAAGACAAAATCGATCACGCTCCTGTTCGCGCTGCTTTTATGCGCGACGCGTGTGCCGCATCTCTCCGCAACGCCTCCAACTTCATAGGCGGCTACGACCCTCGGGCAGGCAGCGAGTTGTGGCGTCCGGGCGGCAGTTCGGAGATCACCGCGCCGACGCCCGTCTTCTCCGGCGACCTGATCGTCGTCGCGAGCGGGCAGCGGGCGGAAGCTTCGATCTTCGTCATCCGCGCGGGCGCGCCGGGCGACATCACGCCGGCGAAGGGAGAGTCTGCGAACAAGTCTGTCGCATGGAGCAGACAGGAGCGCGGTGCGTCCTACGAAAATCCTCTCAGCCGTTCACAAACTTTTAGCTGCCCACGATCTTGCGAAACGACGCGTACACGTCGGACAGGGTGTCGGCGGCGGCCGGGTCGCCTCGCGCGAGCAAGGTGACGATCTGGTCGCGCCCGGCAAACAACCCTTTCGCGGCCTCTCTCTGCGCGGGCGTGAGGGTCGAGTCGTCGCCCTTGTCAATGTCTGCTTGCAGGGAAGTATAGAACTGGCTGGTCGCCTGCCTGGCCGGCTCATAATCGCCCCTGCGCGCATCGAGCGCGGCCGAGGCGAGCGCGTTCTGCAAGCGTGCGGAACTGAGCGTGCGCTCCGTTGTCGCGAGATTGTTGCCGCTCTCGCGCGCCTTGAGCCACATCGGCACGAAGCCGACGAGGAAGGAGATGAGCATGAGCGCGGCGTAGAGGCCGACGCGCCGCAACAAATTACTCGACCTCGCCGGTTCGATTTTCACTCTTTCGCTTTCTGCTTCTTCGCGCATATCAACTTCTCCTTAAACAAACCATTGTCCGACGTGTCGGCAAACAAACCATTGTCCGACGTGTTAGCGGAATACTTAACCCGGCACAGTATCAGATGTCGCCCGCAAATGGTGAACGCGGAACGATGAACGATGAAGAGAACGATGAACGCGGAACGATGAACGATGAAGTGAAAGCATCTTGTCTTCACTTCATCGTTCCGCGTTCCGCGTTCATCGTTCTCTTCTAGATGTCGTAGTACATCGAGAATTCGAGCGGGTGCGGGCGCATGCGCAGGCGCGCGATCTCGTGCTCGCGCTTGTAGTTGATCCAGCGATCAATGAGTTGGGGCGTGAACACGTCGCCTTTGAGCAGGAAGTCGTGGTCGGCTTCGAGCGCATTGAGCGATTCTTCGAGCGAGCCGGGAAGACTCGGCACGTCTTTGAGTTGCTCGGGCGAGAGGTCGTAGATGTCTTTGTCGAGCGGTTCGCCGGGGTCGATGCGATTCTGGATGCCGTCGAGACCTGCCAGGAGCATCGCCGAGAAGGCCAGGTAAGGATTGCACGACGGGTCGGGCGGACGAAACTCCAGACGCTTCAACTTCGGGTTGGTCGAGAACATCGGGATGCGTATGGCCGCCGAGCGGTTGCGCGCCGAGTAGGCGAGGTTGACCGGGGCTTCGAAGCCGGGGACGAGTCGCTTGTAGCTGTTCGTCGTCGGCGCGGCGAAGGCCACGACGGCCGCCGCGTGTTTCAGGAGGCCGCCGATGTAGAAGCGCGCCATCTCGGAGAGACCGGCGTAGCCGTCGCCCGCAAACAGCGGCCGCTCGCCTTTCCATAAGCTTTGGTGGCAGTGCATCCCGCTGCCGTTGTCGCCGTAGAGCGGCTTCGGCATGAAGGTGGCGGTCTTGCCGTACTGGTAGGCCGTGTTGCGCACGACGTATTTGAAGAGTTGGAGGTTGTCGGCCGTCCCGAGCATGGTCGCGTAGCGTATGTCGATCTCGCACTGGCCGGCCGTGGCGACTTCGTGATGATGACACTCGACCGTGATGCCGCAGCGTTCCAGAATCAGCGCCATCTCGGAGCGCAGGTCGCTCAGAGTGTCGGTCGGCGGCACGGGCACGTAGCCCTCCTTGGGGCGGATGCGGTAGCCCTGATTCGGGCCGCTCGCGTCCGTCGCGCGCCCGGTAGCCCAGTGGCCTTCGTCGGATTCGATGGTGTAACCGGCGGAAAACTGGTCGTTATTGAAGCGCACGCCGTCGAAGACGAAAAACTCCGCTTCGGGGCCGAAATACACGGTGTCGGCCAGACCCGTGAAACGCAGGTAGCTTTCGGCGCGCTGCGCGACGGAGCGCGGGTCTAGCCCGTAGCCCTCTTTCGTGATCGGGTCGACGGCGTTGGCGATGAGGCAGAGCGTCTGCTCCTCCGCGAACGGGTCCATCCACATCCGCCCGGCGTCCGGCACGAGCAGCATGTCCGACTCGTGGATCGAAGCCCAACCCCGCAAAGAAGAGGCGTCGAAGCCGAAACCGTCCTCGAACGAGCCTTCGCCGAGTTCGTGGATGGGATAAGTTAAATGGTGCCATGCGCCGACGAGGTCTGTGAATCGGAGCGAGAGAAATTTCGCTCCCTGTTCCTCGGCATACTTCAAGGCCGTTTGTGCGTTCATGTTGTCTCCTGAGTGATGTAGGGGGTGTGCGGGTGACAAGCCGCCGTCGTGCTGCGGAATGTGCGGGCGGCTGTTGAGAGGTTTGACAAATGCTTCAAAGCGGGCGTCATTTAACTGCTTGCGCGCTGACGCTTAAAAAAGTCCGCATTATAGAGCCGCACGGAAGGCTGTCAAGGTTTCACGCGAGAAAGTGGTGTGGCACACTTTTCAACAGCGCGCCGGGCGCTCCCTAAACCTTTCTAAAGCGACCGTTTAAGCGCGCGGGCGGATGATTTTCGCCAAAAATAGTTATTGTCCGCCTCTGCTTTTTCTGTTACTCTGCGACCTTAAGTTTTCCAACCATGAATGTTCCCACACGAGACACGCGCGCGCGACGGACGGGCGCGCACTTGATGCCCCGACTCGAACACACAGGGAGGCAGGAGACCGGAAGTTGACCACGGCTATTGAACAGACGCTCGAAACCTACGGCATCGAAAATTGGGGAGCCGGCTACTTCGGCATCAACCGCAAAGGGAATCTCATCGTCCACCCCTCGGACACGGACAGCAAATCCTCCGCCGACCTCAAAGAGATCATCGACGACCTCGAACGTCGCGGCATCTCCACGCCCGTCCTCCTGCGCTTCCCCCAACTCGTCACCGCGCAGGTGCGCAAACTCCAGCGCGCCTTCCGCGCCGCCATCCGCGAGTTCGATTATCAGGGCACGCACATGTGCGTCTATCCGATGAAGGTCAACCAGCAGCGGGCGGTCGTCGAAGAGTATCTGCGCGAGGGCACGCGCTACGACTTCGGGCTGGAGGCCGGGTCGAAAGCCGAACTCTACGCCGCCATCGCGCTCGAACAGGCATCCGACAGTTTGCTCGTCCTGAACGGCTTCAAGGACGAGGAGTTTATCGAACTCGCCTTCGTCAGCGCGCGCGCCGGCAAGCGCGTCGTGATCGTCATCGAGAAGATGAGCGAACTCGACCACATCCTGCGTTACGCCGACATCTTCGAGGACGGGCACGAGGGCGACCTGCCGCTCGTCGGCCTGCGCGTCAAACTTTACTCGAAAGGGTCTGGCCGCTGGGAAAAATCCGGCGGCGAGGCCGCGAAGTTCGGCCTGACGACGACCGAGATACTGGAAGTCATCCGCCGCCTGCAGGAGGCCGGGCGCATCGAGATGCTGCGCCTGCTTCACTTCCACATCGGCTCGCAACTCACCGACATCAAGCGCATCAAGAACGCGATGAAAGAGGCGGCGCGCGTCTACGCCAAGATTCATCAGATGAAGATTCCCATCGAGTTGCTCGACGTGGGTGGCGGCATGGCCGTCGATTACGACGGCTCGAAAACCGCCTTCGAGTCTTCCGCCAACTACAACGCGCAGGAATTCGCCAACGACGTGATCTACACGATCAAGCAGGTGTGCGACGACGAGAACGTGCCGCACCCCACCGTCATCCAGGAATCCGGCCGCTACCTCTCGGCCTATCACGCCATCCTCGTCACCAACGTGCAGGAAGAGATCGAGACGGTCGTCGAAGACATCACGCCCATCGAGATCGACGCGGACGACCCGCAGGTCGTCACCGAACTCGGCGATTTGCGCCAGAACATCAGCATCAAGAATTACCGCGAGTATTACCACGACGCGCTCGAACACCGCGACACGATGTTTACGCTCTTCAACCTCGGCCTGATCTCGCTGGAAGACCGCGCCAAGGGCGAAGTGCTCTTCTGGGACGTGTGCGAACGCGCCGACAAGTATGCGCAGCAGGCCGAATACGTCTCCGAGGAGTTCGACGAACTGCGTCGGCTCTCGCGCGCCAAGTACCTGACGAACTTCTCGGTCTTTCGCTCCGCGCCCGACCACTGGGCGCTCGACCAGTTGTTCCCCATCGTGCCGATTCACCGTCTCAACAAGCTGCCGACCGCCTACGCCACGCTCTGCGACATCACCTGCGACTCGGACGGCGTGGTGGACAAGTTCGTCGATTTGCACGACGTGAAGCAGGTGCTCGAACTGCACCCGCTCATCGCGGGCGAGCCTTACTATCTGGCCTTCCTGCTCGTCGGCGCGTATCAGGAAGTGATGGGCAACAACCACAACCTCTTCGGCACGCCGAACGAGGCGCACATCCACATCGACGAGGACGGATACCTGATCAAGAAAGTCCTGCGCGGCATGACCGTCGGCGAGGCGGTCGAGACCGCGCGCTACGAGCCGGGACAACTACACGACGGCTTCCGCCGCCAGGTCAGGCAACGCATCAAACAGGGCGCACTGACCGAGGCCGAGGGCGCGGAACTCACCGAGTTCTACGAATCACGCGCCGGCGCGTACACCTATCTCGCAGTCAACGGGAAAGAGAGGAAGAAGTGAGTTTCAAGTTTCAGGTTCCAGGTTTCAAGTTAAAGAACGAAGCGCGTTCAGACTTGAAACCTGCAACCTGAAACCTGAAACCTATTCTTTGAAAAAATATGGTAACTCAACGCAAACCGAGACCCTCGAAGTATCTGACCGTTCCGACGCGCCCGGTGCAGGTGGATCGCGACCGCTCGGTGGCCGGGCTCCTGGAGAAGATGGAGGGCACGGGCTTCGGCGCGCGCCAGTTGGCCGAGGCGCACCGCATCTGGCTCGACATGCTCGGCGACAACACGACGATCTTCGTCGCCGCTTCCGGCGCGCTCATCCCGGCCGGGATGCGCCGGCTCCTGGCCTACGTCATCAAGAACCGCTTCGTGGACGTGCTCGTCTGCTCCGGCAACCTGCTCTTTCACGACCTCCACGAGACGCTCGGACGCCAGCACTTCCAATCGCACCCGCAGATGACCGACGCCGAACTCGAAGCCTCGCAGATCAGCCGCATGCTCGACGTGATCGCCAGCGAAGAGGAATACCGCGAGGCCGAGGAATGGGTCGGCGGTTTCACGAACCAGCTCGACCAGACGCGCCCCTATTCGACGCGCGAATTTCTACACCTCCTCGGCCGCGAACTCGCCGAGATCGCCACCGACGACGGCGTGCTCACTTCGGCCTACAAGGCGCGCGTCCCCGTCTTTTGCCCGACCATCGCCGATTCTTCGATCAGCATCGGCATCGCCAACTCGCGCTTCGAGAAGAAGAACAACTTCCAGTTCGATCTCATTCAGGACGTGCTCGATCTCACACAGGTGGCGGCGCGCGCGCGCGTCTCCGGCGTGATCAATCTCGGCGGCGGAACCTCCCGCAGTTTCCTGCACCAGATGGAAGTGGCGACCAACATCGTCAAGACGCCCGCGCGCGGCCACAAGTACGCCATCCAGATTTCGACCGACGCGCCGCACCCCGGCGGCCGCACGGGCGGGACGGTCGGCGACGAGTCGCTCATCTACGGCAAGCTCGCGCGCGGCGCGACCTCGGCCTACGTCAACTGCGACGCCACCATCGCGCTCCCCATTCTCGTCACCTCGCTCTCGCAAACCGCCGCCAAGTACATGAAAGGCCGCAAGCGTCCCAACTTCATCTTCGCGCGCGAACTGACCATCGAAGTGCCCTAAGCGGAAGCGCGCGGCGGCGTTGACGCGCACGGCTCTGACGGCGCGGCTTCGCTCGTGCGAGTAATTGCCCGCCTCGTCTCCCGGCACGGCGGCGATTCAGTTCCTAGCGCAAGCGTCGGATGAGAGCCTGCATGGCGGCCACCGCCGAGCGGAAGGAGCGTGAAAGCAATGCTCAAACATCTCGCTGCCGGGTCTTGCATCCTGCTGTTGTGCGCAGGCGTGGCTGCTGCGCAGTCCTCGCCCCTATCGGCCGCCGCGCAGGCTAAACGGCAACGCACGGACGCCGTCATCGGCAGCGCGTCCGACAAGATCAAGTCACTCGACGAGCCTACGATGCGCGTCTTCCTGCGACTGCGCGCCGCGAAGTTTCTGTGGGCGGAGAAGACGCCTGAGGCGTCGCAGGCGGCCGAGTCGCTGGCCGTCGAGGCGCTCGCCGATTTGCAGGAGCACGCGGACGCGATACCGGGTCTCTACTCAAATCTGTTCCGCCGGGAGCTGCTCGCCGCGCTACAGGTGCGTGCGCCCGAACTCGCCGCCCGTCTCGTCAAAAAGTATGGCCTCGAAAGCGCGTCCCATAGTTTCGAGACGGCCTACGAGCTGCTCGGCAGCGCGGATGGAGCGTCGAAGGCCGTCGAGATCATGCGCCGCAACATCGGGGGCAACGCCCGTGTCGCCGACTCAAGCCTGAACTTCTTCCTCAGCCGCCTGGACGAGACGCGCCCGGAGGAAGTTAACCGGCTGCTGGCTGACCTGCTGGGCGCGATGGAACGCGCGCCCGCGAGCTACCCCGTCACCTACCTCTTCGGCATCGCCAACAAGTACCTGTATCGCGAGGCGACGCCCGCGGAATTGAAGGGACGCTTCCTCGGCCTGCTCATCCGCGTGTCGGCGAATACAGCCGCGCTGCCGCCGGAGGAACAGATTCTGGCCTACAACCTGCTGCGCGCCAACATGGCAGCCGTCCAGCGGCTGCTGCCCACGCTCTACGCGCAGGCGGGCGCGCAGGTGGAGACGCTGGCGTCCATGCAGCCACGGCAGGCGAGGGAGAGGGAAACGCCCGACGACAACATCAGGCGGAGCAGCGACCCGCTCGAACAGATGATCTCGGAGGCCGAAGGGGCTAAGGACGAACGCCTCCGCCGCGAGTACCTGAGCCGCGCCGCGCAGCGCGCGCTCGACTCCGACCGGTTGATGCTCGCGGTCGAGATGATCATGAAGATCAGGACGGAAGGGGAGCGCGACGAACAATACTTCGTCCCCCACCGCGACCAGTTCCTCAGCGAAGTGGTGCGCAAGGCCGTCGCGAAGAAGGACTACGATATGGCGTCGAAGGCTGTGTCCAATCTCCGCGACCCGCTGCGGCGCGCGCTGGGGTTGCAGTGGGTCGCCTCTTCATACCACGAGACCGGCGACGTGGTGCGCGCCAGGGAGATGTTGCACGACGCCACGAAGCTCGCCGAGTCGGCCGACGACGACTCGCGCAAGGTCGTCGCGCTCCTCCAACTCGCCGCCCTCTACGTCAGGATTGACGAGACGCGCGTGCTCCCGACCACACAGTCCGCCGTCAAAATCATCAACGCCCTCCCATCGCCGAAACCTGAAGAGAAGTCGGGCGCGGAGTCCCGTCATAAGCACGTCGAGATGCTCATGCAACTCGCTTACGTGCTGCTCCCCACCTTTCAACGCCTCTCGAGGCAGGACGAGGCCGGAACTTTCGCTCTCGCCGAAAGCATCCGGCGCGCGGATTTGCGGGCGGCGGCCGCCCTCGGCGCGTCGATGGGCGTGCCGGTGCCGGACTCCGGCAGGGCAGCGCGGCCGGCAAAAGCTAATTAGACGGGGGTTGGGCGGGACTGTGTTTTACAGGCTTTGCGGGTCGGCGCTTCAAGTGTCTTGCGTGTTCGGGAGCAATCGCTTAACGGTGGTTGGAGTTGGGAGAATTGTATTCTACGTGTGGTGACGTACCGACTTAATTTAAATGACAAACTGATCCGGCGCTCTCCTCGCTCTTGCCTTTTCTTTCCCCGCTCCCTGTGCTAATTTCGCATCTCCCCCGACACTTGAGCTTGACGCAATCCATTTAAGTCGGCAGTCCCGGCGGCCTGACCGTTCCCATTCAAAAAAAACTTACATCAACGTTCGACGGATTTTCAGGAGGTTGTCAGTGATGCGTTTCCCCGTGCAATTTTCCCTCGCCCGCGTTTCGGCGGCCGCGTTCGTCTTCGCGCTGTGCCTGTTCTGCTGTGCGCAGCAGTCCGCCTTGGCGCAGACGGTCAACCAGTATCGTCTCTACGCCTCGAACGGCGCGAGCATTGTCCCCGGCACGACGCCCGTCACGGGCTACTCCTGCGTGGCGACGGCCGGCGACGACTGCGTGGCGACCGTCGCCCTGCCCTTCGCCTACAGCTTCTACGGAAACAGCTACACCTCGGCCGTCGTCAGCACCAACGGCAACGTCCAGTTCGCGAGCGCAAACGCCGACTACGGGCAGAACGAAGTCTGCTTCCCGCTCAACCTCTTCAGCTATACCATCGTTCCGCATTTCTCCGACCTGACCGTCGGGGGCACGGGCGAAGGCATCTTCACCTCCGTCTCCGGCGCCGCGCCCAATCGCATCTTCAACATCGAGTGGCGCGCCTCGGCGCTCGGCAAACCCGCGGGCAGTCTCAATTTTGAAGTCCGGCTCTACGAAAACCAGACGCAGCGGAGTTTCGACATCATCTACGGAACCGTGCCCAACAACGGCTTCGACGCGACCGTGGGCGTGCAACGCGGCGTGAACGACGCGGCCGGGCAGTTTACGCAGTACGAGTGCCGCACCGGCGGCCTGCGCAACGGCCAGTTGATCGCAGGCGTCGGCGTGGCGGCCACCTCGCTCATTCTCGAAGGACAGGCCATCGACATGGAGGGCAATCCCCTCCCCGGCGTGACCATCAACCTGACCGGCGCGACGACCGCCTCCACGACGACCAATGCGCAAGGCCACTATCTCTTCGAGGGACTCACGGCAGGCGCCAGTTACACCGTCTCCGCCGAGCAGGCCGGTTCGACCTTCTTCCCGGCCTCGCGCACCTTCGCCTCCTATCAGGGCAATCAGACCGTTACCTTCACGCGCACCGTCCTGCCGGAAGCGGGGCAACTGCTGATCAGCGAGTTTCGGCTGCGCGGCCCCTTCCCCGTCGGCGGCGAGAGCGGAGCGCGCGACGAGTTCGTGGAGATTTACAACAACACGGATTCGAGTTTCGTCGTCAACACGCCCGACGCCTCTTCCGGCTGGGTCGTCGTCTCGTCGGGCACGACAGCCCCTGCGGTGCGCTCGATCATCCCGCGCGGGACGATCATCGCGCCGCGCGGCCACTATCTCGTCGGCAACGGCAGCGGCTACAGCCTCACCGCTTTCGCCTCGCCCGACAATTTCTACATCGGCGACTTCCCGGATAATTCCGGCCTCGCCCTCGTCCGCACCTCGACGGCCGCGAACTATCTCGCGACCGGCAACCTCCTCGACGCGGTCGGCTTCGACACGGAGACCAACGCCGCCTACCGCGAGGGCGCGGGACTGCCCGCCATCTCGACCGCCGACGGCCAGTACAGCTTCGTTCGCCGTCTCACGACCGGCACGCCGCAGGACACGAACAACAACGCCGCCGATTTCCTGATGGTCTCGACGAACGCCGCCTCTTACGGCGCGATCCAGTCCGTGCTCGGCGTGCCGGGGCCGCAGAACTCGGGCAGCCACGTCCAGCGCAACGCGACCATCAAGTCGTCTTTCGTCGACCCGCAGTGCGGCGGCTTCGGCGCGGCCACGAGCGCGTGCGCACGCGTCCGCACGGGCGCCAACGCCAACCCGACGAGCGCCGCCTTCGGCACGCTCCTGCTGCGCCGCAAGTTCACCAACACGACGGGGCAAAAGATCAACCGCCTGCGTTTCCGCATCGTCGATCTCACGACGAAGGGCAACGTCGTCGGCGGTCAGGCGGATTTGCGCGCTCTCACCTCGGATGACGTCGCCGTGACCGACAGCAACGGGCAGAACATACTCCTCCGCGGCCTGACGCTCAACCAGGCGTCGTTCCAACCGGAGGGCGGCGGCATCAACTCCACGCTCGCCCCGCCTTCGGTCTCGCTCTCGACGCCGCTCGCGCCCGGCGCGACCATCAACGTCGAATTCCGTCTCGGCGTGATGACCAACGGCAGCTTCCGCTTCTTCGTCAACGTCGAAGCCATCACGGCCAACGTGGCCGCAGCGCCGTCGGAAGAAAATAACGCCGACGCCGCTGCGCCCGGCAAACGTTCCGTCGTGAGCAAGCAGGCCGCGCGCCGGCGCTAAACTGTTCATCCCGACCGGCCAGAAAGGCGCGAGCGACGAGAATCAACTTTCTCGTCGCTCGCGCCTTTCAACATTCCCCGCCCGTCAACCGCCGCACCCGTCAACCGCCTCACCCGTCAAACACCGCAACCCGACGTCCCGCACCACACGGCTCCCCGAACTTCATCCCTCACCCTTCATCTCTCAAATTTCACATCTCTCAAATTTCACATCTCTCAAATTTCGCACTTCCTCCCACATACAGTCAGCCCCCCGATTCTTCGCTCACGCCAGCCACGGCAACACGTCTTCCCCCGCCGGACGCGCCCCGCCGATAACGCGTATGAAATAATCTTCGAGCGAGACGGGGCTACTGCCGCCCGCGCCCTCTCCCTCGCCGAGCGCGATCCCGCGCCGCAACTCGTCGAGCGCGCCTTCCACCACCAGCCGCCCCGCCGTGATGATTGCGATGTGCGTACACAAACGTTCGACTATTTCCAGCACGTGCGACGTGAGGAAAACCGTGATGCCGCGCTCCGTCAACTTCAGCAACAAATCCTTCAGCGTCCGCGAAGCGAGCGCGTCCACGCCCTCGAACGGCTCATCCAGAAACAGCACCTCCGGCCGGTGAATCAACGCGCACGCCAGCGACAACTTCTTCTTCATCCCGTGCGAATACTCCACCACCAGCTTCTTCGGCTCGCCGTCCAACTCCATCAACGCCAGCAACTCGCGCCCGCGCTCACTCGTCTCCTCACGCGTGAGGCCATACATCCGTCCCGTAAACGTCAACATCTCCGCGCCCGTCAGACGCTCGAACAAATTCAAGTCCTCCGGCACGACCCCGATCCGCCGCTTCACCTCCAGCGTCTCCCCCGCCAGATCGCGCCCCAGCACGCGCACGCTCCCACTTGTCGGCGCGAGCAGCCCCGTCAACATCTTAATCGTCGTAGACTTCCCCGCCCCGTTCGGCCCCAGGAACCCGAAAAACTGCCCCCGCCCCACGCGCAAATCCACCCCGTCCACCGCCGTAAAATCCCCAAACCGCCGCACGAGTCCAAACGTCTCAACGGCGGGCGCACTCTCAGCCTCAACTAAATTATTCATCGCTTAATTTTGTACGCGCAACGCAGGCGAGCGGTCAAGGAAGGCAGGAGATTGGACGAACAGGAGGCCGCGAGAGGCGCGGTAATTTCGCGGTCGGCAAAGCGCGCTATGCGAGCGAATTGACGAGTTCTGACAAACTCTCGAAGTAGCGGCGATGCGTGCGCCGCAAAGCCTCTTCAGTGTCAGCTTCAAGTATAACGACTTCATGGTGAGTGCCGAGACGGCCGAGTTCAAGTTCCATCTCAAGCCGCGCGTCCTCAGCATTATCGCGCTCTGAGTCGTCGAACGTGTTGAAGGTAACTAGCTCACCACGATCACGGTCGTATTCAATCAGAAAGATCATCATTCTCTCCTGCTAATTCTTCCCAATCCTTAATAGCATCACGAAGTATCTCGAATCCCTGTAGCCTAAATGAATTCTGTTTCTCCTCATGGCCGGCTATCTTCTGCTGCATATCATCTGTGACTTTATCTTGTGAGGATAATAGCACCTTGAAATCTGCCACTGCCATCTCATGTCTTTCTATAGTGATAACCATGGTGGACGTTTTTGCTAAGAGCGACCGCATAGTTTCGCTACCCCCGCCGTACTTAATCGCCGGATCAACAATATCAGATAACTTTTCTGAAAGTTCAGCCCATAGATGTTGCAGCGAAGTTCTAACCTGTATCTCGATCATCTTGTCGAGGCTATTCACGATCACGTGAACGGCGCGATAACCGTGGCTGGGTCGCTCGCGACGATCAACGATAGCGGTCTTTTCAAAGAGGCTGGCGAGCGACTGAACGACCGAGTCTTGCTCCGCGATGTCGGTGACGGTCAATCGGCAGCCTGCGACGTCTTGAATCTGGGTGAGGCGCATGCTTTCGCGGCGCAACTTGTCGGAGATGGAAGTGGTTGACTTGGCTGGTCTGCCAGTCGGTTCGAGTGCCAAATCCTGACGAATAGTTCCGACGACGATCTCATATGCCGGAGTGAAAGAACGCCGGTACGCATCGAGAAGCCGCAAGTCGGCCTCTGTGATATTGCCTTTCTTAAGGCGATCACCTAAACGGTCGATCTGCGACTTGGTCAGTTCTTGTGCCATAGATGCCTTATCTCGCGGCATCTTAGCATCTTCGTTTGTGTCCTCTCCAGTAACTTGTACAAGTCTGACGTTAGGCGCTCTTGATGCGTGTGGTAGTATGCGTTTGTGGAGGCGACGGAATGAAGTCTTTAAAGATTTTGATTGAGAAACACGCCGACGGTTACGTGGCTTATCCGCTCGGTCTCAAAGGCGTGGTTGTGGGCGAGGGCGATTCTTACGAAGAGGCTCTGGCGGATGTGAAGTCGGCCATCCGGTTTCATGTCGAAACGTTTGGCGCAGACGTGTTGGAAGATGAATCGCCCGTGCTCGAAGCATTTGTCGTGGAGACAGGGGTCGCCGCATAGTGGGTAAGTTTCCGGTCGATGCCCCGAAGGCGCGCGTCCTTAAGGCATTGGAGTCGCTGGGATTCCGCATTGTCCGCGAGCGGGAGCATATCGCGATGGTGCGTGATAATTCGGATGGCACGCGCACGCCACTGACTTTGCCTAATCACGCACACCTGAAGAGTTCCACCTTACGAGTTATCTGCACGCAGGCTGGTATCCCGCGCGACGATTTCTTAAAGTCATACGAGCAGAGCTAGTAAGCGCTGCCTCATACCTTATAGACTTCCGCCTGATTTACCTCTCTACCTGACTCACTCACGCAACAAAGGTCTGGCTTCGCCGGCACGGACGTGCGCCGGAAATTCCCTGTGCGTGCTCATCAGGAAGGCCATGGAGCTGGCGCGCAGGGCGTTGCCGTGGGTGGCGGCGAGGCGGACGAAGCGGCTGAAGAAGGACATCCCGTAGTAGTAGCCGTCGTGGCAACTGACGAGCACGTCGGCCGTGTGGCGCACGCGCGGGGCGTGAAGCGACGAGTAGAGGTTGGCGAGTGCGTCGGGGTAGGTGTGAGCGGCGGTGTGTGCGTACCAGGCGGCGTCGGGGGCGAACCCGCGCGCGTCGAGTTGGCCGGCGGCGCGAAGCGCCTGCTGGGTGGCATCGAGCGCGAGCGGGTCGCCCGTCAGTTGTTCGTAACGGTAGCGCGCGTGGCCGTTTTGTTCGCGGGTGATGCGTGCCGCGCCGCGCGCGCCGCGCACGACGACCGCCGCGTCGCCTTCGCGGTGGAGGCTGAAATCGACGCCTTCGAGCGTCGTCAGGGCGTCGGCAACTTCGGCCGGGTCTGTCTCGTCGGCGCAGTAGATGGCGGCGTAGCCGCACAGCCCGAAGGCTGGCGCGGCGACGCTCTTTTTGCCACGCCCGCGCTCGAAGCGGTCTTTGACCTGATAGCCGCCGGCGCGCAGGTGCGTCTGCAAGTGGATTTTTTGATTCTCTTCGAGGTTCATGCCGTGGTCGGAGAAGAGCACGATCTCGGTCTCCGCGCCGCAGTAGTCCTGTATCTCCGTCAGAATCCGGTCGAGCGATTCGAGCGCGACGTTCAATTTTTGCGGCCCGCGTATGTGCAGCAGCCCGTCCGTGCCTTTGAGGAAGGCGAAGAAATCGCGGTCTTGAGGCGCGGCGCGAAACCGCTCGCGGAAGCGTCGCATGTCGGCGCGCCACACGGCGTCGGGCGCAACGTAGACGAGAAACTCGAAGGGCAGCGGCTCCTGATAATCCAGTTCGTCCATGTAGGACGAGGGCACTTTGTCGGGCGTGCGTCGGCCGATGTACTTGCGTATGCCGCCGCACAACTCCTGCGAGTCCCGGTTGAAGTAGAGGCTTTCGTAGCCTTGCGGCAGGCTCGCGCCGAGCATCTGCGCGAGCGCGACGTTGGTCATCGTCGGAAACGGCGAGAGTAGCCCCGCCGGCTCGCCGAAACGCGCGAACAGCCCGCGCGATTTGGCCGCCGTGATCACTTCATGGGGCACGCCGTCGAGACACAACAGCAAGCGGCGCGGCCGCGTCTCACCCGCCCCGCCGGTCGAATACTTTTGCACTGCTTCACCTATGTCCTTGTCCGTGTCGATCATCAGTTGTTACGTTGTCCGTCGTCCGTGGCCGTTGTCGCGCGTTCAATGCGTACTGTGGTAGCAGGTGACACATGAACCGAAACAACCGACGACCGGCCACGGACGGCGAACACTTTTAGTTCTCTTCCGCGAGCTTCGGCGCGGGCTTGCGATAAGGTTCGCGCAGGCCGCGCCGCGCTTCTTCGAGCGAGTCGTAGACGTTCGGGCGCGCGGCGACGAGTTTGTACTGCGCGAGCGCGTCGGCGCGTTTGCCCGCGAGGTCTAAGGTCTGCGCGGCGCGCAGGCGTGCGAGCGTCGCCTGGTTCGCCTCCGCGTTCGGCGTGGTGGCGGCCGCGATAAACTCTCGCGCCGCGCGCTCGAACTGCCCGGCGACGAAGAGGGCTTCGCCGTACTGGAAATGTATGAGGTCGAGCTGGCGCGCGGCCGCGTCGCGCGTGGCACGGTCGTTGAGAAGCCGTTCGAAGATGGCGAAGGCTTCGCGCTCCGTGTTCGCCGAAGAGGCCGCGCCGCCCCGCTCGCGCTCCGTCACCGCCTGCGAGACGAGCGCGTCGGCATATTCCAGCTTGAACAGATAATTCTTCGGATACTTCGCGGCGAGTTCGCGCGCGAGCGCGGCGGCGTCCGTGTAACGCTTCTCGCGTTTGTAGAGCGGGATGAGCATCACGCGTGCATCGTCGCGTGCCCAGCGCCCCTCGCGCATGACCCGTTCGAGCGTGGCGAGGCCGCGCCGCTTCGAGCCGCGCGTGCCGGTCATCCCTGCGAGAATTTTGTAGGGCAGGGCGAGGCCGCCGACAATGTAATCCTGCATCCCGATGGTCAACTCCGCGTCGTGATAGTTCGGGTCGATCTTGATGGTCTCGCGGTGCTTATCCACCGCGTCCGAGCCGCTGCGCAGCGCGGAGACGAAACTGCGCTCGACCGCCCCCGCGAAGGCGGCCTTTAGTCCCTGCGTCGCGCCGAGAAAATAGAGGGCTTCCGTGTCCTTCGGGTTCTTCTTCAGTCGCGCTTCGGCCAGCGCCTTGGCCTCGCGCGTCAATTCCTTGAACTGCGCGACGGCCTTCGGGTCAACTTTGTCTTCCGTCTTCGCATAGAAAGACTCGTTGTTGTACAACCCCGACTGCAAACGGCGCGACGCGTTCAAAGTCTCCAGCCACAAGCTCGCCGCGAGAAACTGCGCCCCCGCCGGGTGATCCGGGTAGAGGCGCGCGAGTTCGCGAAAGCGCGCGCGCGCCGCTTCGTAGTCGAGATTGTAGAGCGCCTCGAATCCCTCCGTCCGCACCTTGTCGAAACGCACGCGATCAACTTCGACGGTTGTCGCCGCCGCCGCAGTCTTGCCGTTCGGAGTCTTGCCCGCCGCCGCCGAAGCCGCTGCGTCCGGTTGCAGTTTCGACGGCGCGCCGCCCTCTCCTTGCGCGCGCGCGAGGCTGTAAGAGGCCAACAGGATGATGAGCAGCAGCACCGTCGCGTGAAGCACGAAAAGCACCGCCGGCAAACGCCGTTTCATAACAACTTCTCCAATCATTTTCTTCCCGTCTCCCGCGCCGCCCCGCACGCGACGCCGACCTTCCACACCGTCAACAAATTGATCCCGAACCCGGCCGCATACCACACCGCGCGCGTCGCACGCTCGTTCCAGGACAAAACGTGCGCCCCCAGAAAAACCGTCGAGGCGAAAAATATCCCCGGCATCATCAGTGTGAACCCCAGCGAGTCGAGCAGAGACGCCCATCCACGCGACCACACCCCGTAGCCGAGTTCCGGCGTCGCCGCCGCCGCTTCCGGCGCGCGCGTCGCCGCGTTCAGACACAGGATGCCCGCCACGTTCAACGCCGAAGCGTAGAACATTAGACGCGCCCAAAACGCCCGGCTTTGCCTCTGCATACGGCTGCTCACGATGAATAACTCCCGTTTACTTCGCCCGCGCGCCCGCTCGTAAATCCTTACGCGCGAGGCCGTCTCAAACACCACGCTCAACTGCCCTGACACTCGGAACTCACCGCGCAGATCACGACGGCGAGAATCAAAACGCCCGCCGCGCCGAGCAGGAAACCTTTCGCCATCCGCTCGACCGTGAAATTTTCTTTCAGAGCGGTTCGCAGCCGCGGCCTCAATTTCACCTTCTCGACCTCCGCGAACATGAGGCTGGTCGTCGCGCCCGTCTTCTCATCCGTCAAAACGAACTGCTCCGTGCCCATTTCGCTGACGTAGCCTTTCAGCTCGATTTTGTCTCTGAGACGAACCGCGACGCGCGCCTCCGTCCCCGTCCCAGCCAGCGCGATCTTCGACTTCACCTTCGCCACGCGCTTCACCTCTCTGCTTTGTTGCCGCGCGCCCGCCGCGACCGGCGCGGCGCAGCACAAATTGAGCAACAAGGCCGCCAGCGCGAGGGTAAATATTTTCCCGATCATTCTTTATCTTCACCTTTCCGGGGAACTCGTCTGACCATCGTAAGACTCCAGGTATTTGACGCCCGCGCCCGTGTTGAACAGCACGACGCGCTCCGTCGCTTTGACCGCGCCCGCCGCCAGCATCTTTCTCAACGCGGGCAGGCAGGCCGCGCCCTCCGGCGCACAGAAGAGACCTTCGGCCGCGCCGATCTCGCCGGTCGCCGCGATCAACTCCGCGTCCGTCACGCTGACGGCCGTGCCGTTCGAAGCCCTGATGGCATCCAGTATCAAAAAGTCCCCGATGGCCTTCGGTACGCGCAGGCCGGAGGCGGTCGTCGCCGCGTCCGGAAACTCGTCCGCGAAACGCTTTCCCTCCTCGAACGCGCGCACGATGGGCGCGCACCCGGCGGCCTGCACCGTCACCATCCGCGGCCGCTTGCTTCCGATCCACCCCATCGCTTCCATCTCCTCGAAGGCCTTCCACATGCCGATGAGTCCCGTGCCGCCGCCCGTCGGGTAGACGATCACGTCGGGCAACTCCCAATCGAACTGTTCGGCCAACTCGTAGCCGAGCGTCTTCTTGCCCTCGACCCGGTACGGCTCTTTCAAAGTCGAAACGTCGAACCAGCCTTCCGCCTCTTTGCGCCTGCCCACTTCCGCCCCGCAGTCCGTGATCAGCCCGTCCATCAATTGGACGCGCGCGCCCGTCTGCTCGCATTCGACGATGTTGGCGCGCGGCGTGTCGCGCGGCATGAAGATGTGGGCTGATAAGCCCGCGCGCGCGGCATAGGCGGCGAGCGCGCCGGCCGCGTTTCCCGCCGAGGGCACGGCGAGTTTACGCGCGCCCAACTCTTTCGCCATCGAGACGGCGGCCGTCATCCCGCGCGCCTTGAAACTCTGCGTCGGGTTCTGCGACTCGTCCTTGATGTAGAGTTCGCCGAGGCCCAATTTCGCGCCCAGCCGCCGTGCGGCCAGTAGCGGCGTCCAGCCTTCGCCGAGTGAGACGATGTTTTCTGCGTGCGCGACGGGCAGCACCTCTCGGTAACGCCATAAATCAGCCGACCTCTCCCGTAAACTTTCTTTCGTCAACGTTCGGGCGGCGCGCTCCAGATCGTAACGAACCAGAAGCGGCTTGCCGCACTCGCGACATAGATTCTGCAACTGCCGTGCCTCGTGCCTGAGGCCGCATAGAGCGCATTCCAGATGTGTCACATACATGTAAAATCGAGTCCTTTCAACGTAATTTCCCGCGTCCGGCTAACGCCCGCATCATACGTCAGCCGTCAAACATCCGTCAGGTGGAGCAAACCTCCGGCAGTCGGTGAATGCGGAACTTTCCCATTGCGGATTTCGGATTGCGGAATGCGGATTGGAAAGACGATCTGCTTTCTTTAATCCGCATTCCGCAATCCGAAATCCGCAATTCCCACGAATGGGTGACAACGGCTCGGCAAAGGCTTTATCTTGTCACCTGTCACTTGTCACCCGTCAACACTTTTATGATTCGACTGCTCGCGCTCGATCTCGATGGCACGCTGCTGAACTCGCTCGGCGAGTTGTCGGCGCGAAACGCCGGCGCCATTGCGGCGGCGCGCGCCGCGGGCGTGCGCGTCGCCCTCGTCACGGGCAGGCGTTTTCGCGACGCCCGCCCGCTCGCGCTCAAACTCGGTCTGGACGTGCCCGTCGTCGCGCATAACGGTGCGCTCACCAAGCACGCGCGCACGCTTGAAACCGTCTCGGCGAGCCTCTTGCCGCTGGAGACGGCGCGCGAAGTCCTGCGCTTGGGGCGCGCGCACCGCGCCGACCCGCTCGTCAGCGACGACGCGGCGGGCGCAGGGCTACTTGTCTACGATCACCTGCGCGACACGGGCGGCCCCGTCGCCGAATACATCGAGTGGTCGCGCCGCATCCACGGCGAAGAGGCCGAGCGCGCCATCCTCCACGTCCCCTCGCTCGAAGACTATCTCCAACACGCGCCCATCCACATCACCTTCTCCGGCACGTACACGAACATCGAACGCCTGAGCCTCGTGTTCGCGGCGGAACTCGGCGCGCGCGCCAAGCTGATGACGACGCTCTACCCCTCGATTGATTTCGGTTTGGTCGACGTGATCCACCCGGACGTGTCGAAGGGCACGGGGCTGTCCGCCATCGCCGACGAACACGGCCTCTCGCCCGCGGAGGTGATGGCCGTCGGTGACAATCATAACGACGTGGAGATGTTGACCTACGCGGGCACGCGCGTCGCCGTCTCGAACGCCGAGCCGCGCGTGCTCGAACTCGAAGGCGTCCAAGTTACCGGCAGCAACGACGAGGACGGCGTGGCCGCCGCCATCGAAAAGTTTATTTTGCAGGCAGAAACTACTACGAAAGGATAAGAAGCTGTCAGTTGTCCGTGGTCAGTTGCCCGTTGCTTGTGTCTCACAAGCGGCAAGCCGAAGATGAAAGTGTCAACTTGGGCGGGAGGAAAACAACTGACCACGGACAACCGACCACGGACAAATTTTATGGCAAACCGCATCGCAAACATCAAGACGAACCTCGGCACGATCCGCTTCGAGTTACTGGAAGAGGACGCGCCGAAGACGACAGATAATTTCATCAAACTGGCCGAGCGCGGCTATTACGACGGCGTGATCTTTCATCGCGTCATCAGCGGCTTCATGATTCAGGGCGGCGACCCGACGGGCACGGGGCGCGGCGGCGAATCCGCCGGGGGCGGCCGCTTCCCCGACGAGATCAACCGCTCGTCCGAACTCTACAAAGGCAAGTATGAGAAGGGGACGGTGGCGATGGCGAACGCCGGGCCGAACACCAACGGATCGCAGTTCTTCATCATGCACGCGGACTATCCGCTGCCGGCGAGCTACAGCAAATTCGGGCGCGTCATCGAAGGGCAGGAAGTGGTGGACGCCATCGCCACGGTCGAGAAAGACCGCAGCGACAAACCCCGCACCGATGTCGTGATGGAGAAAGTGACCATCGAAGCACAGGGATAAGAAAACGAAGGCGGGGATGAGAGAGCACGCGGCGGCTCGATTACGCTCTCTCATCCCCCGCCTCCCGCCCTGCGCTCCGGCGGCGGCGACGACTGTGCGGAAGAGTAGGTGAGGATGGCGCGTCTCTACAGCACTAAACGCCTGATTTTATCTATCATCCTCGGCTTCTTATTACCGCTGGGTTACGCCTTCGCGCTCTCGACCGTCTCGGACATCACCGGCGAGGTTCCGCCGGATTTCATGGTCATGCCGTTTGGCTGGCCGCGTCCGCTGTGGATTTTTCTGGCGGGTCGGCAACCGTCGGAGGCCGATGTCGTACATGGATTGCTGTTCATGGCGGCGTGCAACATCCTGCTCTACGGGACGGCCGTCTACGCCGCTTCACTGCTGCTTGAGTTGTTTCGCCGGAAGTCGGACGGCGATGAACTGCCCCCGCCGCCGGTAGATTTTCGTCCGCGTGACGAGTAGCGCCAGCGCGCCGCGACGGCGTTCGCTTCCCCGCCCGCCTGCTCACGCCTCTCCACCCGCCGTCACGCCTCCTTCGCGTCGTCGATGACGAACGCGCGTCCCTCCTCGAAGCGCACGCTCAGATTATGATTGACGGGACTGAAGCCGCGCCCGAGTTGCGGCGAGCGGCGGATGGCCTCGGTCACGAAATGCTTGGCCGCGCCGACCGCGTGCGTCAGGTTCATCCCGCGCGCGCGGCAGGCGGCGACGGCGGCGGCGAGCGTGCAGCCCGTGCCGTGCGTGGCGTTCGTTTCGATGCGCGGCGCGCGGAAGAGCTCGATGCGGCCGCCGTCGTCGAGCAGGTCGACGGCCTCCACGCCCGTCAGGTGTCCGCCCTTGACGAGCACGGCGCGCGCGCCCATCTCGCGCAGGAGCGCGGCGGCGCGGCGCATGTCCGTTTCCGTTTTGATCTCAAGCCCGGTGAGCCGTTCGGCTTCGGGGAGGTTGGGCGTGACGAGACGCGCGAGCGGCAGCAGTTCCGTTTTGAGGGCGGCGAGCGCGTCGTCGTCGATCAGATCGAAGCCGGAGGTCGAGCGCACGACCGGGTCGATGATCGCGCCGACTTCGCCGAGGGCGGTCTCGCGGAGCAGGCGCGCCACTTCCGAGATCACTTCGCGCGTCGGGAGCATGCCGGTCTTCACGCCCGCGACGCGAAAATCTTCGACCACGGGCAACACCTGCGCGCGCACGTCTCCGGCCGTCTGGTGCGTCGCGCCGAAGACGCCGGTCGTGTTCTGAAACGTCAGCGACGTGACGGCGGCCGTGGCGAAGCAGCCGAAGGCCGTGAAAGTTTTAACGTCGGCTATGACGCCCGCCCCGCCCGAAGGATCGAAGCCCGCGATGGTCAGCGCGACGGGCATCCCAAATGAATTGCTCATGGACACGTTGAAAATTTCCTCGTCCTCAGCGGTATGAAGCCCTGACGTTGCCGAGTTTCATATTGCCGTTGGCGGGCTGCCCGTTGCCGAGCAGCACTTTCACTTTGAAGCCCTGAAATATTTTCTGAAAGCGGCTCGCCTTCCAATGGCTGACCGTCATGTCGTCCTTCGCCGCGACTTCGTAGTTATAGTTCTGTTGGAAGTTAGACTGGTCGCTGCGGATGTCGCTCCCGTTAGGGTAAAGAATGCTCACCGCGAATCTCTCCACGCGCTCGATTTTTCTTTCGATACTCCGGATCGTCGGCATACAGACCTCCGTCGGCACAAGTTTTCAGACTTCATTATGAGATGAAACAGGCCGGTATCGCACGCCCCTGAGTCTACCGGGGCGTGCGACGCCGGCGTGAAAGTTTATACGCCGCCGCATCGGCTCAACTCGCCGACGACCGCGTCGAGTTCGCTTTCATCTCCAAAGAGGCGGATGGCGGCGATGCCCCGCGCGCCCGCCTGCACGACCTCGGGGATGTTAGCGCGCGTAATGCCGCCGAGCGCGAGGAGCGGGAAGGGCGCGACGGCGTGCGCCGCTTCGCGCAAGGCTCCGAGGCCGGGCGGCGCGCCGTAAGCCTGCTTGGAAGGGGTGTCGAAGAC
The DNA here is from genome assembly GCA_035645855.1 of Pyrinomonadaceae bacterium. Lineage (GTDB taxonomy): Bacteria > Acidobacteriota > Blastocatellia > Pyrinomonadales > Pyrinomonadaceae > JAIVJZ01. The sequence goes on along the minus strand of DASQLU010000065.1, from coordinate 42,801 downwards.
GGGGCCGAAGACGGCGAAGTCCGCATCGCTCGCGCTCGCGGCGCGCGCTTCCGCGAGCGAGTGCGTGGAGACGCCGATGAGAAAATCGCGGGGCGAGATGTTGCGCACGACGAGCGGGTCGAGGGAGCGCGCCGTGAGGTGAACGCCGTCGGCTCCGGCGGCGAGCGCGATGTCGGCGCGGTCGTTGACGAGGAGGCGCGTTTGGCTGCCGCGCGTCAGGTCTGCGGCGCGGCGCGTGAGTTCGTAGAGCACGCGCGGGCGCATCTGTTTCTCGCGCAGTTGGACGAGCGAGACGCGAGCCAGGACGCACGCGCCGACGAGGGCGAAGAGGCGCGTGAATTCCGCGCTCGACGCAGTGGTATCGCGCGTCGTGCGCCCGTCAGTGATCAGATAACTGATCGGCTTGGTCAGGTCGAGCGGCATGTGTCGGAAGCGGCGCGGTCAGGGCGTCGGCCTGGCCGTCGAGGGCGCGTGCGGTGCGGCTGAAGTGTGCGATCTCCCAGAAGGCGAGAGCGAAATTGACGAGGCCGAGGCCGGTCACCGCGCCGCGCACCCAGCCGGAAGCGACGGCCTGCTGCAGCCCGTACAGTCCAAACTTTTGCACCACGTAGACGAGGAAAAAGTTGTCGCCCCAGTCGCTCAACCCGAAGGGGTGAATCCACGGCAGAAACGTCAGCACGATGCCCGCTTCGAGGCACAGAATGATGTAGAAGATGACAGTTAATCTGGCGGACATAAAAATAGAGGTCAGAGGTTAGAGGTTAGAGGTCAGAGTCAGAGAAAGCCGTTTTACTAACCTCTGATCTCTAACCTCTGTCCTCTACGTCTTCTGCGTTTGCAGGTCGCGCAACTTGGCGGCGACGCCGCGATAGTTGACATCCGTGCCGTACACTTCGGAGAACACTTCGATGGCGCGTTCGAGGTCGCCCATCTGCTCGTAGGCCGTGCCGAGTTCGTAGCGCAACGCCTGATACTCGTCTTCCGTGTGGCCGGGCGCGTCCATTCCCTTCCTGAACCACATGGCGGCCGGGCGCGGCATCTGTTTTTCCATGAAGCAGTGGCCGAGCAGGTTGCAGCACTGGAGATAGCGGGGCGTGCCGTCGCGCGGCGCGGCGAGCGCGATGGCCGCCTGCAATTCCTCGACGGCTTGATCGATTAAGCCCATCTCGCGGTAGGCGATCCCGGTGTTGAAGTGCGTCTCGTAATCGCCGCCCGATGCAGGGTCGTCCGTCTCCACCTCATCGCGAAACTCGTCGAACATGTCCGCCAGGTCGGGGTGGAGCCCCGGTGACTGCGCCTGCGGAGCGGGCGGCGGCTGTGAAGTCGTCGGCGACTGCTGCTGCTGCACCTGCGGCGGCGCGGCAGGCTGTGCGTCGATGACGGTCGGCTCTTCCGCGGGGGCGATGAACAATTCGCTGCTCAGTTCGACATCCTCCGTCGCCGTCTCTTCGAGGGGCATGAAAGCCTCGAACTGCGCGAAGGTCTCGAATTCGGCGGGAGTCTCCTCAGCGCCGTCAGCCGTCTCCTCCGCGACGGCGGGCATGGCGAAGCCTTCATCCTGCCCGAGTTGCTGGCGGCGGCGTGCGATCTCTTCGTTTGCGCCGTACTGGCGTTCGAGCATGTCGAGCGTGTCGCGCGCGATGTCCGAATACCCTTGTGCGAGGTAGTAATCCACGCTTTCGAGTTCCTGCGCGAGCAGCATCCGCACGCGCCCGTCGCCCGTCTCCTTTTCGGGAGCGAGCGCGGCGTCGAACGTGCCGCCGCCGAGGTCGGCCGCTCTGAAGGCAGCCGTCTGTCTCGTGCCGGACGATCTGGCCGTCATGTCGTCCAAATCTTCGTTGAGGTCGGCGAACGAAGAGGTGGGGTCAATCGTGACGGCGTCTTCTTCCGCATTCGACTCTTCGGCCTCCGGCATGGCGACGGAGTTCCATTCAAACTCGACCGCGCCGCCGCCGCCACCTGTCCCGACGTTCACGGGCGACGTTTCTTTCATGGCGAAGGAATTGTCGCCGCCGCGTTCGATCACATCGCCGTCCCCGATGCGTTCGATCACGTCGCCGCCGCGCTCGAACAGGTCTCCGCCGCCGCGTTCGATCACGTCGCCCGGGGTCGCGGCTTCGTGCGCGTCGGGCTGCGCGTGCGTCTGTGCTTCGAGGGGCGGCTCGTACCAGGCCACCGCTTCTTCCTCTTCGCCTTCGGACGCGGCTCCGAGTTCGCTCAGGCGTTCGTGATAGCTTTGATCGAAGGGCACAAGGCGAACGAGGTGTTCGAGTGCGCGCCGCTCCTCGGCGATGAGGTTGTGCGTCTGCGCGGCCTCGGCGAGCCGTTCGAGCGTGACGCGCATGTGGTCGTCGTCGCGCTGCCAGGTGTAGATGCGCAGGAGCAGGCGGAGGGCGTCTATTTGTTCGGGGTCGCGCGCGAGCGCTTCGTTCAGGAGTCCGAGGAGTTTCTGTTCCTGTCGCTTGGCGAGCGCGGGTTCGATGGCGCGCGACAGCACGTTCACGGCGGCGTTCGTGTCGCCGCATTGCAGGTAGAGCCGCGCCACTTCAAAAAACTGCGTGTAATTCGACGCTTCGAGTTCGACCAGGCTGGTGGTGGCGCGCTCGGCGGCGGGCGCGTCTTCGGCGTCGAGGTAAGCGCGCGACAGCATGACGCGCAGTTCCAGGTCATCCGGCTTGTCGGCCACGGCCTGTTCGAGCACGGCCGCCGCTTCGTCGGGCGCGCCGAGCTTGGTATGCGCCGCGACCAGCCCGTGCAACACCGCGTGGTCGTGCGGCCGTATCCGGTGCGCCTTCGTGTAAGCTTCGAGCGCCCACTGCGTGTTGTCGCGCGCCAGCAGACGCTCGCCCGCTTCGGTGAAAGCGTCGGCCGCCTCTTCGCGCAAGTCCTCGCGGAGATAGCCCTCGCCGAGCCGCAGGCGAATCTCGACGTTGTTCGGTTCGAGGTCGGCGCTGCGCCTGAGGGCATCGAGCGACTCGCGCATCTTCCCCGCGCGCGCGAACGTGTCGGCGATGGCGAAATACTGCTCGCGCGCTTCGACGAAATGTCCCTGCTGTTCGTAGAGCACGGCCAGGCGTTGAGCGATGACGGGGAGCGACGGGTCGAGGCGGGAAATCTTTTTGTAGATGGCGATGGCTTTGAGCGTGAAGCATTGTTCGCGATAATGGTCGGCCACGCGCTGGAAGCAGTCGATGGCGTCCTGCCGCTTGTTGACGCGCACATAGAGATCGCCGAGCGTATTGAGCGCGCTCTGGTCGTTCGGATCGCGCTCGACGATGCGGCAATACTCAGTGATGGCCGCTGGAATCTTGCCCTGCGCAAGATACTTCTCAGCCGCACTGATGGCCTTTGCTTTATCGAATCCCATCGGGAAACTGTTCGTGTTCGCTTCGCGCGTAAGTGGTGGGGGAATGCCCTAAAGTGCCAATACCGCGCTCATACCGTCTCGCACCCGGCTCGCACACTTCAGTCGGTGGCGGGCGGATTTTACGCTAACATGCGCCGACAACGAGTGTCAACGCCGTCTTCCGGCGGCGTCGCCGGACAACTCGACCGACGCCACGGGGCGTCTTTCGGCCGTGCCCGCGCCCTCGCAACGCCCGGCTTACATCGCGTACTTTCAGTCGCGACTTAAACTCGCGGACGACTTGATTCCATTGCCCCGACACGACCCGGCACACCACCCCGACGCCGACTCGCGGCACGCTCGCGCAGCCCCTTCGCGCGCGCTCCGCCTCGCCGAAGCGACGGCCTATGGCGGCCTCCTACTCTACGCCGTCTTCGCCCCGCACTCGATTGCCGGCGCATGGATCGCCCTCTCCATCTCCATCCTCGGCTGGCTCGCGCGCACGCTCCTCGCGCGCCGCGCCACAAATTTTCCCCGGCTGAACTTGCGCGGCCTGAACCTGCACGGCCTCAACCTTCGTGGCCTCAACGCTCGCGGCTTCAACCTGCGCAACTTCAACTTCAGCCGCCTGAACTTTCGCAGCGCGCCGCCCGACCTTCCCCTCTGGCTCTTCTACGTTTGGAGCATCATCTCCGCCCTCGTCTCCGCCGAGCCGCGCATCAGCCTCTTGAAACTCATCTCCGTCAGCGCCTTTCTCATCTTCTATCTCGTCCGCACGCTCAACGGGATGCGCCGCACGGCCGCGACCGCCGTCGCTGCCCTGATGATCGCCTCGGGCGCGGCCGGTGCGCTCAGAGGCGCGTTCGACGTGGCGCGCGGGCGCGGCGTCGTCATCGAAGAGATCGCGCCGGACAGCCCTCTGCGCGCGCCGTCCGTCGGCGTTGCCGTCGGCGACTCTCTCTGGCGCGTCAACGAACGCCGCGTCGATTCGGTGGCGGAAATTGATCGCGCCATCAGGGACGCGCCCACGGGCGAACCGCTCCGCCTGAGCCTGTTTTCGCAGGGCGAACAGGTCGAGCGCGTGGCGGCCGAGCGCGTGCCCGACGAGTGGCGTGCGCGCACGTCGCCCTCCGGCCTGCGCGGCACGCGGCGTGCGCACCGCTTCCGCGCCTCCGGCTGGACGCGCCACTACCAGACCTTCGCCGAAATCCTGCAAATACTCGCACAGCTCGCGCTCGGCTTCGCGCTCGCTTACTGGCAGAGAGGCTTTCGCGCGCGGCCGCACGCGCGCCTCCGCCTCGCGCTCGCGGCCACGGCCTTCCTCCTGCTCGCCGCCGGCATCGCGCTCACGGCGATGCGCACGGTGCTCGTCGCCTTCGCCATCGGCGCGTTCGTGGTTGCGTGGCGCGCAACGCGCGGGCGTGCGCGGCTGGTCGTCTCGGCCGTCATCGTCTCCGCGCTCGCGCTCGGCGCGTTTGCCGTGTGGCGCACGCGCGCGGAGGGCGCGCTGCGGCTGCGCGACGAAAGCGCGCGGCTTCGTTTCGCCGTCGCGCGCGTCGCCGTCGCGCGCATCCCCCTGCACCCGTTCTTCGGTCACGGCATGGACGCCGTTAAAGAGCACTGGACGGAGTGGGGCTTTCCCGGCCAGATCAAAATTCACACGCACTCGACGCCCATCCAGCTCGCCTTCGACCGCGGCCTGCCCGCGCTCTTTCTCTGGTTGTGGCTGCTCGCCCTTTTCTGGCTCACGCTCGCGCGCGGCGAACGCCTGTTGCGCGCCGCGCCCGACGAAGCGAACGCTCACGGCCTCCTGCTCGGAGCGACCGGCGCGCTCGCCGGCTTCTTCGCCAGCTCGCTCGTCAACTATAACTTCGGCGACGCGGAAGTCGCGCTCGTCCTCTGGTGGCTGATGGGCACGGCCGCGAGCGTCATTGACCGCGAGCGCGCGGCAAAGGGGCGGGAATAAAATTTTCACGGGAGAGATACGGGGGGATGAAGGATGAACGATGAACGATGAACGATGAACGATGAAGGGGAAACAGGGCAAGCGGAACTGTAGACGAGCCTTCTTCAGCTTATCCGCGAGGTGTAGGCGAGGGACGGCGAGCAGGGTGAGCGGACGGAAGAGATGCCCGCGCTCAAATCACGTCGGCGAAATTTTTGCGCGTTTTGGCGAACCACCAGTAGCCGCCAATGAAGACGGCGAGCGCGAAGGCCGTAAAGTAGGCGAGGCCGCGCCAATCGGGCGACGCGCCTTCGAGGACGATGCGGCGATAGTTTCTGACGAGCGGCGTAAACGGGTTGGCGTCGATGAACGCACGGTAACGCGCCGGCACGATCTGTTCCGGGTAGATGATCGGCGTGAGGAACATCCACGCGACGAGCAGGAGCGAAACGACCTGACCCGTGTCGCGCAGGAAGACGCCGAGCGAGGCGATGAGCCACGCCGCGCCGAGCATCAGGACGAGTTGCGGCAGGACGAGCACGGGCAGCCACGCGAGCGACGCATGGAGTTCGCCCCGGATGACGAGCGTCGCCCCGAGCAGCACGACGGTTCCGAGCATCTGCGTCGAGAGCGCGGCCAACACCTGCGCCACCGGCAACGCTTCGAGCGGAAAGACCACGCGCTTGACGAGGTTCGCGTGTGCCACGATGACGCCCGCGGAAACTTGCAGGGATTCCTGAAATGCCGTCCACGGCAGGAGCGCGCAAAAAAGATAGAGGGCGTAATCCCACGCCGTCCCGCTCACGCCGAAGCGCGCGCCGAAAATCTCCGCGAAGATGAACGTGTAGATCGAGATCATCACGGCCGGCGTCAGCATCGCCCACACCACGCCGAGCGCAGACCCGCGATAACGCGCCGCCAACTCGCGCCGCACGAGCGCGCGGACGAGTTCGAACCGCCCCGGTAACTCCCACAAAGGCCGCCACACCAATCGCCTTGAATCCTGCGCCGAGATCATGCGCGCCATTGTAAACAATGCCGGGTGACAAGTGACAGGTGACAGGTGACGAGTTAGAACAAAAGACGTAAACCGTTGAAAGACGTAAGTGGTGAATCGTTAACCGTGAAGAGGGAAAGCCTGCCTTCGTCTATTCACGATTGGCGATTCACGATCTATGGTTTTGTCTTGTCACCTGTCACTTGTCACCTGTCACCTGTCACTTGTCACTTGTCACCGTTTGCATTAGGGTTTGCAGTTATGAGCACGGCATTGCGCGTCGAAGGGGTGGCGAAGCAGTATCGCATCTACGATCATCCGAGCGACCGCTTGAAAGAGACGCTGACGCGCGGGTGGCTGAAGCGACACCGCGAATTCTGGGCGCTCAGAGAGATCAGCTTCGAGATCGAGCGCGGCACGACCGTCGGGATCGTGGGGCCGAACGGCAGCGGCAAATCGACGCTCCTGCAAATCATCACGGGCACGCTCGCGCCCACGCACGGCGACGTGCAGGTCGAGGGACGCGTCGCCGCGCTGCTCGAACTCGGCGCGGGCTTCAATCCCGAATTCACCGGCCTCGAAAACGTCTACATGAACGCCGCGCTGATGGGCTTCTCGCGCGCCGACACGGACGCGCGCCTCGAACGGATCGAACGCTTCGCCGAGATCGGCGACTTCCTGCACCAGCCCGTCAAAACCTATTCCTCCGGCATGTACGTGCGCCTCGCCTTCGCCATCGCCGTCAACACCGACCCGGAAATCCTCGTCGTGGACGAAGCGCTCTCCGTCGGCGACACGATCTTCCAGCACCGCTGCGTGCGCCGCATCAAGGAGATGCAGGAGGCGGGGGCGACCATCCTCTTCGTCTCGCACGAGCCGACGCTGGTGCGCGCGCTCTGCTCGCGCGCGATCCTGCTGAGCGCCGGGCGGATGATCGCCGACGGCACGCCGTTGGAAGTGCTCAACCGTTACCAGCGCGTGATCATGGCGCGTGAGGAAGCTTACGCGGACACGAGCGGCGCGGCGGCCGACGCGGAAGAAGGCGGCGCGCAGGAACGCGCGGGCGAGGTCGCGTTCGACGGGTCGGCGGCGGCGGGCGCGCGCCAGCCCTTGCAGTATTCTTACCGTCACGGAAATAAGCGCGCGGAAGTGATCGGCGCGGAGTTGATCGACGCGGCGACGGGTCGCGCGTCGGAACTCATCGAGACGGGCGACGCCGTGGCCGTGCGCCTGCGCGTGCTGTTCCACGAAGACGTGGCCGAACCCGTCTGCGGGTTTATGATTCGCAACCGGCACGGCATCAACGTCTACGGGACGAACACGGAGCAGCGCGGGCAACCCATCGGCGCGACGCGGCGCGGCGAGATCATCGAAGCCGTCTTCAACTTCGACTGCTGGCTCGGCCAGGAACATTATTTCGTCTCGGTCGCGGCGCACACGCCCGACGGCGAGGCCTTCGATTGGCTCGACGGCGCGATCTTCTTTCGCGTCTCGTGCGCCGTGGAGATGGAGGGCATCGCGAATCTCAATGCGAGCGTTTCGACGCGGCGCGTCGAAGTTGAAGGCGAGGCGGGGCGCGCGGCGACGACGACGGGCGGCGAGAGTTTGAGCGGGCGCGCGGGCGAGGAGACGCGCGCCGTGGAAGCCTGAGCGAAGAATTGATGAGCGAAGCTGACGACACCAAATCCGGCGCGAACGAACCGGGGGCAGAGGCGCGCGGCGGCGACGCGCGGGCGGCCTCTCCCCCACACGCGGCCTTCGATTGGACGAACGCCGACCCGGACGTGCCTCGCGTCTCTGTCGCCGACTCATTTACCAATTCATCCGCCGACTCGTCCGCCGACTCATTTACCCGCTCACCCGCCGCCGATTCATACGTCGCCCCGTCCGCCCATACATCCGTCGCCGATGCATCCCCGGTTAACTCGCCATCAATTGACACATCCTCCGCTTCCGCCCCTTCCTTTGCAGTCTCCGACGATGGTGCGGTGAGGCAGCCGGCGGCGCACTTTGTCGAGCCGCTCGTGCTGCAGACGGGCTTTCAGGCGGGCGGCAAGTTGCAATATCACGTCGCCGAGCTGCTGGCCTATCACGACGCGCATTTCATAGAGGCCGTCTACCGGGCGATTCTGGGGCGCGCGCCGTCTCATACGGAACGCGCGCGCGAGTTGGACGAGTTGCGCGGCGGGCGCGCGGGCAAAGTCGAGATCATCGAACGCCTGTCGGGGTCGGCCGAGGCGCGCCGGGGCGGCGGGGCTGAGCCGCGCGTGCGGATCGAAGGCTTGCCCTCGCCCCTGATGCGTTGGCTCGGCCGCGTGCCCTTCATCGGCTACGTCCTGCGGCTCGTGCGCGCGCTCGTGCGCCTGCCTGTCTCGCAGCGACACCAGCAGCAATTTGAAATCTACGCCCTCGCACAGCAGCAACTCATCGCCGACTACATCAACCGCACGCTCGCGCGCGTCGCCGTTGCGGGGGCAACGCCGTCCGACACGGCGCCCTCGTCTCCAGCCGCGGCGCAGCACGCAGAGATCGCCGATGCGCTCTCGATGTTCGCCGACGCGCTCCTCGAATTGTCGAACAGCCACGCCGAATTACAGGCGCAGACGCAGACGCAGGCGGAGCAGGCGCAGAACGCGCTCAACGAGTTGACCGCCGCCCTCACACTGCAACAGCAACTCTCCGAGACCTTGCGGCGCGACCAGCAACTCGCGGCCGACGCGCAACAGGAATTTTTGATTCAGGAGCAGCGCGTGATCGTGGAGACGCAGCGAGTGGTGCTCGCCGAGTTGCGCGCGGAGTTGGATGCTCTCGCCGCGAGGCAACAGCGCGCACGAGAGGAGTTTGAAGCGGAGCTCGGCCGCCTGCGTTCGTCCGGCGAGGCGGCGGACGCGGCGCGCGAGAACGCGTCCGGTCAAGCATGAAGCCGTTCGCCATCGTCATCCCCTGGTTCGGCGCGGAGTTGAAAGGCGGAGCCGAGCAACAGGCCTTTCAGATCGCGACCCGCCTCGCCGCGCGCGGCCGCGAGGTGGAAGTTTTGACCACCTGCTGCCGCTCGTTTCAGGACGACTGGGCGGCGAACCATCTCCCGCCCGGACTCTCGCGCGAACACGGCTTCGGCGTGCGCCGCTTCCCCGTCGCCGCGCGCGATTCGCTGGCCTTCGATACGGTCAACGCGAAACTGCTCGCGCACACGCCCGCGCGCCTGCGCCCCGGCGTCTCTCCCCTCTCCGACGCGGACGCGGAAATCTTCCGTGGCGAGAACATCAACTCGCCCGCGCTCCTCGAACACCTCGCCGCGCACGGCGCGGACTACGGCGCGCTCCTCTTCATCCCCTACATGTTCGCCCCCTCGACGCGCGGCCTGCCGCTCGTCGCCGGTCGCGCGTTTTTGCAGCCGTGCCTGCACGACGAACCGGCGGCTTACCTGCCCGCCGTCGAAGAATTGTTTCGACGCGCGCGGCTCGTCCTTTTCAACTCCGAGGGCGAGCGCGAACTCGCCGCGCGACTCTACGGCGCGTCCGTCTTCGCGCGCGGCCTCGTCATCGGCGAGGGCATCGAACCGCTCGACGCTTCGGCCGAACAACTTGCCGCCGCGCTGCCCTCCGAACTGCGCGACGACCGTGCGCCCTTCGTGCTCTATCTCGGCCGCCGCGACGAGTTGAAGAACACAGGACTCCTCACGCGCGCCTTCCGCCGCTACAGGGAGAGCGCGCCCGCCTCTCCCCTCAAGCTCGTCCTCGCCGGCACGGGCGCACGCTCTTACGACGAGCGCGAGCACGGCATACTCGATCTCGGCCTCGTCAGCGAGGAGACGAAAGCCGCGCTGCTCGTCAACTGCCGCGCGCTGTTTCAACCGAGCCGCAACGAAAGTTTCTCGCGCGCGCTGATGGAGGCCTGGAGCTACGGCGCACGACCCGTCGCCGCGCACCGCGAATGCCTCGCCACCGCCGTCGCCGTCGAACGCGCGGGCGGCGGCTGGCTCGCCGCGACCGAAGCGGAGTGGGCGCAGGCGTTTGCGCACGTCGCCCGCGCAACCGACGCTGAACTGGCCGCGCTCGGCGCGCGCGGACGCGCCTACGCGGCCGAACACGCCGATTGGGACAGAGTGATCGCGCGCTACGAAGAATTACTTTGGCCGCACGGCGACGAAGCGGGCGCGCCGGTTGACGAAGCGGACGCGCCGGATGCCAGCACGACGCGCGCGCACGCCTCCGTTCACCACACGACGCCCGCGCACGCCCCCATTCGCCACACGACGCCCGCGCACGCCCCGCTTCATCACACGACGCCTGCGCGCGCCGCGATTCACCAACTGCTCCCGGACATCGTCTACGGCGACGCGATCTCGAACCAAGCGATAAATATTCGCGCGCACCTGCGCCGTCGCGGCTACACGTCGGAGATTTTCGTCAAGCGGCGCGAGGCGCGTATGGAAGGCGAGGCGCAACTGTTCGAACCGGCGCTCGTCCGCCCGGCCGACGCGCTGCTCTATCATCATTCCATCGGCTCGGAACTGACCGCCTTCGCCGTCGCACATGCGGGCGCGAAGTGTCTCATCTATCACAACGTCACCCCGGCCGGGTATTACGCGCCCTATCGCCCCGGCTTCGCGTGGATGCTCGAAACGGGACGCGCGCACCTGCCCGGCCTCGCGCCGCACTTCCCCTGCTCCGTCGGCGACTCGGCTTTCAACGCGGCCGAACTCGCGGCCTGCGGCTTCGGCCGCCCCGGCGTGCTGCCGATCATCTGCGACCCCGCGAAGTGGAATCTGCGCGCCGACGCCGCGCTCATGGACGACTTGCAGGACGGGCGCGCCAACCTGCTTTTCGTCGGGCGCATCGCGCCGAACAAGAAGCAGGACGAACTCGTGGAAGCCTTCGCGCACTACCGCGAACTCGACCCCGCTTCCCGGCTCGTCATCGCTGGCGAAGGCCGCGCCTCCGATCCTTACTACACGCACCTGTTGCGCCGCATCAGGGCGCTGAACCTGAACGAACACGTCACCGTCACCGGCCAGATCACGGACGCCGAAATGCTGGCCTACTACCGCACGGCGCACCTATACTGGTCTCTGAGCGAACATGAAGGCTTCGGCGTGCCGCTCGTCGAGGCGATGTGGTTCGACGTGCCCGTTCTGGCCTACCGCAGCGCGGCCGTGCCGGAGACGCTCGGCGAGGCCGGCCTCCTGTTCGAACGCAAAGATGATTTGCGCGCCGCGGCGCGTCTCGCTAAGCTCGTCACGCGCGACGACGAAGACCTGCGCCGTCGCCTGATCGCCGCCGGGCGCGCGCGGCGCGAGGCTTTCACGCCCGCGAGCATCAGGACGATTCTCGACGACTTGATCGCGCGCATGGAGAGACCAACCGGCGCGAGGCGCGTCTCGGAGGTGGCATAAGCATTTGAGTTCGACGACGAAAGAAACCGGGACGACGAGGACGACAGCGACGACCTCCGCTTTGCGTGCCGACGCGGCGGGCGAGTCGTTGCCGGCGGCGGCGACCGGCGCTGGCAATGCGCGCCTCGACGCGCCGCCCGTGCTCGCCATCGTCGTGCCCTGTCTCAATGAAGAACTCGTCATCGGAGAGACGGCCGGACGCCTCGGCGAAGTTTTGCACCGTCTCTCGGCCGCCGGGAAAGTTGACGCCGCGAGTTTCATCTATCTCGTGGACGACGGCAGCCGCGACCGTACGTGGGCGGTCGTCGAAGAACTGCACGCGCGCGATTCGCGCGTCAAAGGTCTCAAACTCGCGCGCAACGTCGGCACGCAAAACGCCCTCCTCGCAGGGCTGCTCGCCGTCAGGGAACACGCCGATTGCGTCGTCACGATTGACGCGGATTTGCAGCAGGATGAGGCCGTCATCGAGACGTTTCTGGAGAAGCACCGCGCGGGCGCGCACATCGTCTACGGCGTGCGGCGCGGGCGCGCCGACTCTTACGTGAAGAAGGCCACCTCCGGTTTCTTCTACAGCCTGATGCGCCTCATGGGCGCGCGCATCATCCGGCACCACTCGGAATATCGCCTCGTTTCGCGCAAGGCCATCGACGCCATCGCGGAATATCGCGAGTACAATCTGTTCCTGCGCGGCATATTCGTGGACATCGGTTACAAGTCGGAGATCGTGCCCTTCAACGTCAGGCGGCGCGGCGCGGGCAGGTCGAAACACGGCTTCCGCAAGCTCGCCTCGCTCGCGCTCGACGGCATCACGTCGTTCAGCATCGTGCCGCTCAGGCTGGTGACGGTCGCAGGGATGCTCGTCTTCCTGTTCAGCGTGCTGATGACGCTCTTTTATCTCTATCACAAGCTCAAGGGACACACGCCGCCCGGCTGGGCGGGCACGATCATCCCGATCTATTTTCTCGGCGGCGTGCAGATCATGTTCCTCGGCATCGTCGGCGAATACATCGGCAAGATTTACCAGGAGACCAAAGCGCGCCCGCGCTACATCAAAGACACCGAACTGTTTTGACTTCCGCCCAGACCAACCGACACCCGAACGCACCGGCCGACGCCGCCGCCCCGGCCGGCTATCTCTGCATAGTGTGCGAAAGCGACGCCGCCGCGCCGCTCTATCCCGGCATACTTCGTTGCCGCGCCTGCGGCTACGTCTTCGCCGACATGCGCCTGACGGACGCGGAACTCTTCGCGCTCTACAACGAAGAGTTCTTCACCGGCGCGGAGTTCAGCAACTACGCGGCGGACGCAAAGTTCTTCCGCAAGAATTTCGTCCTGCGCCTGCGCGCACTCAAACGCTTCCTCGACCCCGTACGCCACCGCCGGCTGCTTGAGATCGGGTGCGCCTACGGTTTCTTTCTCGACGTGGCGCGCGACGAATTCGCCCGCGTCGAAGGCATAGACATCACGGACGCGGGCGTGCGCTATGCCCGCGAAGAGTTGCGGCTCGACGTGGTGCAGGCGGACTTTCTCGCGCACGACTACTCGGCCGAGCGCTTCGACGTGGTTTGCATGTGGGACACCATCGAGCACCTGCGCGAGCCGCAAAGGTACGTCGAAAAGATCGCGGCGCACACCGAGCGGGGCGCGCTCCTCGCGCTCACCACGGGCGACATCGAGAGCGTGAACGCGCGCCTGCGCAAAGACCGCTGGCGGCTCATCCACCCGCCCACGCACCTCCACTATTTTTCTCGCAAGTCTATCGCCCAACTGCTCGACGCGCACGGCTTCGATGTCGTCTACAATCGCTACTGCGGCTTCTATCGCAGCATCGGCAACATGGCCTACAACGTCCTCGTGCTGCGCCAGCAGAAACCACAACTCTACCGGCCGCTCGAACGCCTCGGCGTCGGCGGCCTGGGCTTTTACCTCAACCTCTACGACATCATGTACGTCATCGCGCGGCGGCGTTGACGCAATGGAGAGAAAATCGATGAGCGCCGGAGAACAGGCCGCACAACTTCCGCACCGCAAATTTTTGGAGAGGCTGCTTATCCTGAGCAAAGGAAGAACCACGCTTGAGGCCAGGCTGCCGCCTTCCGCGCGCGACTTCATCGAAATCAGCGCGGGCGCGAGCGCGAGCGGACTCCATTTCAGATACGTCGTCGGGCTGGATAAAACCCGCGTCGAGCTTTATATCGCCAGCCGGGATAAGACTGCCAACAAAAGAATTTTCGACGAGTTGGAGTCTCATAAACATGAAATCGAAGCCGCTTTTGACGGCAAGTTGTCATGGGAAAGACTCGAAAGCAGCAAGAGCAGTCGCATCGCTTGCCGCCTCTCAATTGGCGGCAGCGAAGGCGATGAAGCCCGTTGGGAGATGGTTCAACACGCCATGATCGATGCGATGACGCGTCTGGAGGAATCCCTTCGACCGTTTATTTCCACGCTGCGCACCTGAAGCCGAACACGCGAAACCGACACGCGCCGACATTCGGCGTTTACGCCCGGAGGACGCTTAACTCGATGAGACTTTACTCGATGAGACTTTCAGCCAATTTCCTGATCCTGCTCTCGTTTTGTACGAGCCTCTATGCTCAAAAAGCCGACGCGCCGGCATGCAGCATACAGGAGTTAGCCATCGCGGCGGCTCTCGGCGATGCCGAGGCTCAACATGATCTGGGAGTGGCGTTTCATCAGGGCGAAGATTTGCCGCAAGACCTCGCTAAGGCCGCAACGATGTGGCGCATGGCCGCCGACAAAGGGGTCATCATGGCCTTCAACAACCTGGGACACCTGTCTTATTACGGGAGGGGCATCAAGCGAGACCACGCCGAAGGCGTGCGTCTATGGCGTCACGCCGCGGAGAAGGGTTTAGCCGAATCACAAGTTCATCTGAGCATCGCTTATTCGGACGGAAGATATTTGCCGCGCGATTACGTCGAGGCCTATGCGTGGGCGAAGACAGGGCGACTGTCGGCGGAACAAATCAGAGGCGACGACATGAGAAGAGAAGTAATTCTCATGGCCGACAGGCAGGTGGCCGCGAGCAGGCGAAATATAACGGTGCCGTCCCAACTCGCCGAGGCCGAACGGAAGGCCGCCCGCTACATCGAGAAGTACGTCCCGAAATGAGAGTCGCCCACATGTTCGCGGCCGTCGTCATCGGCGCCCGCCGCCATTAACAGGTTCACGCTCAGGTCGCGGACGCTTCGCCGTTAGTTATAAAGCTCAATTCGTGCAGCGCACAATTCTTCACAGCCTGTCGGTGGTGTTCGGCTACACGCTGCTCTACGTCCTCTTCTTCGCGCCCGTCCTGTTCTCGTCGTACCTGCTCGCGCCGGGCGACGGCATCCTTTATTTCCTGCCGAACTTTTACGCGCGCCGCGCGCTGTGGGATGTGTCCGTGTGGGGCGGTTTTCCGGCCGTGGGCGATTCGCAGTTGATGATGTGGTATCCGCCCGCGCTCCTGTTCTCGCTCCTCAACTCGTGGAACGCCTTCCTGCTCTCGGCCTACGTCCTCGCCGCGAGTTTCGCCTACGCCTACGCCTACGCCCTGACCCGCTCGCGCTTCGCCGCGACAATCGGCGGCGTCTGCTACGGCATGTGCGGTTTCTTCATCGCGCACCTCGGCCACGCCGCGCTCATCCATGCCGCCGCCTGGCTGCCGCTCTTTCTGCTCTCGCTCGAAAAACTGGCCGTCCCCGACATAGACGCGGAACGAGACACAGGCGCAGGCGGCGTACAACGCGCAGACTCAAGCGGCGAAAGAGACACGCATTCAGGTCGTGAACGAGACACGGACTCAAGCCGTGAACGAGACACAGGCTCCGACGTGTTGCGACGCGAAGATGCGAGCGGCACATTACTCGAAGACGCGAGCACCACGTCGCGCCAAAACGCGGGCGGCATGTCACAATGTGATGCAGGCGGCGCATTGAGTGAAGACGCGGCTGGTGTCTTGAGTGAAGGCGTGCGCGGCGGATCGAGTGAAGACGTGAACGGCGGATCGAGTGAAGACGTGGGCGTTGTGGGGCGCGGCAACGCTGATGTGGCATGGTATGCGTGGGCGAGGCGTGTGCGTCGGGCGCGTGCGAATAGTTTCTGGTACGCGGTCGGCGTGTTGAGCGTCGCGTGTTCGGCGCTGGCGGGGCATCCGCAAATCTTCGTCTACATGCTTTCGCTCGGCGGCGCGTATGCGCTCGTGCGCGGGTGGCGCGCCGGGAAGGGGCGCGTGCGTTACTACTTTCTCTCCGCGCTCCTCGTCCTGAACGGGACGGCGATTGCGGCCATCCAGTTGTTGCCGACGGCGGAACTCGCCGCGCGTAGCCTGCGCGCCTCGCTCGGCTTCGCGGAATTCGTCTCTTACGCGCTGCCGCCGCGGCAAGCGCCGATGCTCCTCTTTCCATATCTCTACGGCGGCTCGCCCGGCACGCTCTACGATTTGCCCTACTTCGGCGCGTGGGGTTCGGAGGCGGGAGGCTGGGGCGCGGGCGAACTGAGCGGCTACGTCGGTTTGCTCACGCTGCTGCTGGCGGCCATAGGGTTCTTCGCCACGAAGCGACGCGCGCTCGCACAATTCTGGCTCGCAACCTGCGTTGTCGCCTTCCTGCTCGCGCTCGGCGAGGCGACGCCGCTCGCGCATCTCACCTATCAACTGCCCTTCATCAACAAGTTTCGCGTGCCCGCGCGCCACTTCATGGAACTGTCTTTCGCCGCGAGCGTGCTGGCCGCGCTCGGCGCGCACGCCGTGCTGGAGCGAGCCGCCTCGCGACGCCTGCTCAAACGCACGCTCGCGTTCGCGGCCTGTGTGATGCTCGCCTGTCTCTGCGCCGTCGTCGCCTTAACCGGCCAACTGAATGCGGCCGCGTCTGCGTCGACGCGGCGGCCGCTCAGTTTTCTGCCGTGGGCAAACCCGGCGACGGGCGTGCCGCTCCTCGTGCTGCTCGCGGGCGCGGCCGCGCTCGCCTATTGGTACAGGTGTCCGCACTCCTTCGCGCGCGGCGCGCTCCTGCTCTCGGTGCTCGCGCTCGACCTCGCCAGTTTCTCCTGGTTCTACGAGTGGCACTACGGGGCGCCCTACAAAGTTTTTCAAACGCCGCCCGTCTCGGCCGTGCCGCTGCGCGACGAACTCGCGGCGACGCACGCGCGCCTCCTGCCCGTGCGCGGCGGCACGGGGCGCGTCAGCGAGATTCCGCCAGACCTCTCGAAGCTCTGGGGTTTTCCGAGCGCGAGCGGCTACGGCCCCTTCATCCTCACGCGCGTCAGCCGCCTGTTGACGATGCCGCCGCACGGCAGCGTCGCGGACGCCTGGCGCGACCCCGCGAACCTCGGCCTCGACGTGATGGCCGTGCGCTACCTCTTCGTGCCCCGCGCTCAAATCGATCCGCCCACGACCACGGACGCCGGCGGCATCGAGTGGACGCAGGGCGACTTCAACGTCTCGCTCGGTTCGGGGTGCGGCGCGGCGAACCCTGACAGCTTTGCCGTGGAACTGCCGCAACCGGCGCGCGCGAACGTCGTCGCCGTTGCCACCGCGCTCGCCTGTTCCGCTGCCGTCGCCGATCAAACGGAAGTGGCGCGCCTCGTCGTCACGGACACGCGCGGGCAGACTCACACCGCGAGCCTGCTGGCCGGGCGCGACACTTCCGAGTGGGCTTACGACTGCGCCGACGTGCGCCCGACGCTCAGGCAGTCGCGCGCCAACGTCTATCGCAGTTATCCCGTCACGCGCCCCGGCGACGTGCGTTGCGAGGGGCACGACTACGCGGCGCGCCTGTCGCTGCCCGCGAGCGTCCTCGTCCGGCGCATCGAGATTCAATGGACGGGCGGCGCGGCCGCCACGCTCTCGCTCAAAAAGATCAGCCTGCTCGACGAAAGCGAAGGCCGCTCGGTCGCGGTCGTGCCCGTGGCCGGTTCGCTTTCGGACTCGACGCGCTGGCGTCACGTCTCGGACATCAATTTTGAAAACAGCGGTTATGGACGGGTCAAGCCGGAGGACGTGGGCGAGGCGAGCGTCTACGAGAATTTGCGCGCGCGGCCGCGCGCGTGGCTCGTCGGCACGGTGCTGACGGTTTCGGAAGAGGAGGCGCTCGGCGCGCTCCACACGTCGCGGCTCGCGGACGGAAGCGCGTTCGACCCGGCGCAGGTCGCGCTCATCGAAGAGCCGCCCGACTCCAACGCGCGCGGCCTCGCCCCCGGCGCGACGGCGAAAGGCGTGGATGCCGGAGCGACGGCGAAAGGCGTGGATGCCGGAGCGATGGCGAAAGGCGTGGATGCCGGGGCGACGGCGCGCGTCACGCACCTGTCGGACAGTCGCATGGAAGTTGAAACTACGGCGAGCGCGCCCGCCTTTCTCGTCACGAGCGACGTGTTCTATCCCGGCTGGGAGGCGACGGTTGACGGCGCGCCCGCGCGGCTCGTCCGTGCAAACTATGCGTTGCGCGGCCTCGCCGTCCCGGCCGGAACGCACACGGTGCGCTTTGAATTCCGGCCGCGCTCCTTTTATCGCGGGGCATACGTCAGCGCGGCCGCGCTGCTCCTGCTCGCCGCCACAGTCCTCCGCATGAATAGAAAAGCAACGCGCCGAGCACGGTCAGGCAGAGGAGCGAAATGAGCGCGCCGTTACGCGCGGCCGGAGCGCGATAACGCAGCTCCACACGTCGCTCCCCGGCCGGCACGTACACGCCCCGCAACAGATAATTCGTCGCATAGACCGGCACGGCCGCCCCGTCCACCGTCGCCTCCCACCCCGGATAGTTGACCTCGCTCAACACCAGCATTGTCGCCGTCGGCGCGCTCGTCTCCACCACCACCCGTGCCGCTTCATACGACGTGACGCGCGCCGTGCTGCCCGCCGCCAACGCCCCGCCCGGCAGCGCGGGCAACTCGGCCGGCACCACTTCCAACAGCGCCGTGCGCCGAGGGTCGAAGCCGCCTTCATCGTCATCGCCACGCGCGCCGTCCTCACTGTCGCCACGCGCGCCGCCCTCCCTGCCCTTGCCCTCGTTGCCCTCGCCGCTCTCGCTGCCATTGCCGCCCACACTGCTCTCGCTGCCCTTGTTGTCGCTCTCGCCGCCGCCCTCGCCCGCGCCGCCTTCGACGCGCGCTCTGCCCTCGTTGTTGCTCTCGCCGCCTTCGACGCGCGCCGTGTCGCTGCCTTCGCCGGTGATGCGGCGCAGGGCTTCTTCGCCGTCCACAGCCTCGGCTTCGGCCACCAGCCACGCGCGCGGCAGTGCGCGCTTATTTTCAAGGATGAGCACGTCGTCCGCGTCATAGGCGACAGCCCAGCGCGCCGCGTCCAGTTTCGCGTAGAGACTTCGCTGCGTGTGCCTGAGCGTTTGCGATTGAGCGCGCGCCGCATCGCGGAGCGTTGCCTTCCAGAGCGCGAGGCGGACGCCTTCCCGCGTCGTGTTGACGATCTCGACGCGCTCCACTTCGACCGACTCGCCGAGAGGGATGCGCGTCCAGTAGCGATGCGATGGATAATCGCCGCGCTCCGTTTTGACCGTCACGCTGTCGAAAACGGGGGCGAGCGCGTGGCGGACGCCCGCGCGCACGTCCGGGCGTTCGTGCGCCCATTCGGCCGTGTCGCTTCCGGCGCGCAGGTGTCGCTCCAGGACGCGACCGCCCTTCATGTAAACCAGGAGCCGCGCGACGGGCGTTTCGTCCGCGACGCCCGTGGAGTTCGACATGGAAGTGACGAGGGCGAGCGTGTCGGCGTTTGCGGCCGGGTGCGCGTGGAGAGAAATTTTCTCGCCGGGTTGCAGTTCCGCTGCGAGATCGGAGGCGTCGAAGCGCACGCCTTCGCGTCCGAGCGCGGGCGCGTCGGCCGCCATCGACGCGTTGACGACGAACCTCACGTTGAGCAGGTCGAGGACGCGCGAGGGAGCGTCGAAGAGTGCGCGGTTGGGCGCAACGCCGGGGAGCGGGCTGGCGGCATCGAGATGGACGCCGCCGAGCGCGCGGCTGTAGCGTTCCAGCATGAGCGGCTCGTAGCCGCCCGCATTCTCCAGTTGATAAAGTGCGGTCAGGTTCGGCGGATCGAAACGCGGCGACGACGCGAATTCTTCCGCGAATAATTTGACGCGCGTGTAGATGCGACCCTCCGCGGCCTCGCGCGTCCGCTCCCGCAGGAAATTTGTGACGGGCGAGGCCGCCGTGAAACGCGCGCGCGGCTTCGCGAACGGTTGCCACCAGTTAGACACCACGATGAAAGGCTCTGTGAAACAGACGAGCGCGAGCGCGGCCGCGAGCAAAAGCCGGCGCGCCCGCGCCGCCTCCGTGTACCAGCCGCACCAGATGAGCAGCGCGGTCAACAACGTGAAGGCGAGTTTCCATCCGAGATAGGAGGAAAGCGGCAGCCCCGCGTACCAGTAGCCCTCCGCCCACGCGCGCGGCAAGCCCGCGTCGAAAGCATTGACGGCGTTGTCGACGGTGCGCCTCCACCAGCAGAACCCCGTGAGCGCGGCCAGCGCGACGAGGCCGCAGCTGATGGCGAAGTGTGCGCGTGTCGACAGGAAGTGCGCGCGTGTTGTCAGGGAGCGCGCGCCCGTCGCCGCACGCTCGCGCAGGTGGAGGGCGAGCGCGTCCCAGCCGTAGGCCGCGAGGATGGCGGCGGCGAACGTCCAGATGAAGGCGAAGCGCGAGGGCACGCGAAAACTGTTGATGACGGGCAGGTGATAGAGCCAACCGTAGACGGGCGTGTGCTGGCCGAGAATGAGGACGCAGGAGACGAGCGCGGCGGCAGCCCAGTAGAAGATGCGCGGGTCGCGTCGCTGCCGGATCGTGGTGGCGGTGGTCGCAGTCGTCGTGCGCCGGAGCGCGAAGATGACGGCGGCGAGCGCGAGCAGCAGGACGAGCGGGGCGACGTAAGTTCCCACGTCCGCGAAACGCTCCGTGTAGAGCGGCGCAACGAGCGACTTCAACGCGACGCGCGGCGAAAACGAGCCGCTCACGAAGAACGGGTAGATGAGGGTGCGGCGGATGCTGCGACGCACGGCGCGCATCGTCTCCAAAATCTGAAACGCGCCCAGCCCCGCGCCCAGCACGATTGCGCCGGAGGCCACCGCCACGGGTCGCCAGCGCGAAAGGCTCGACCACGCGCGCGCGGAAGACGCCGCGATGCCTGCCGCCGCGATGCCTGTCGCCGCGATGCCTGCCACCAATGCCCCACCCTCTTCCTCCTGCCGCGCCGCGCGCGCGTCCGGGCGCGGCGCAGCGAACAGCGCGAGGGCGAGCGCATAGCCCGAGGCCGTGAGAGCGACGAAGACGAACCCTTGCGCCAACCCCGTCAGGACGGACATGGCATAGGCCGCGGACGCCGCGAGCAGGCATCCGGCGAAGCGTCGCCCCGTGCGCGCGTGAATTGACCTGTCAATCGCGATGAGCAAGAGGGGCAGCCACGTCATCGCGTTCGTGAAGAAGCCGACCATGCCGAGCAGCCCCATGGACGCGCCGCCGTAGCCGTAGGCGAGACCCGCGAGGAGCGCGGCCGTGCGGCTGCGCCCCGTCTCACGTGCGTAGGCGTAGGTGAACATGGGCGCGAGGAGGAAGGGCGCGAGCACGTAAAGTTGCTCCGCGTGCGGCGCGTCGAGAAAGAGATAGCCCCAGGTGAGTGGGTAGGCAAAGGCCAGTTGCGACATCGACAGCAGTGGGTAGCCGGACAACACCAGCGGCGTCCACAAAGGCAACTGCCCGGCGCGTATCATCTCCCAACCCACGCTGCGCAGAGGATAGGAATAAGCGAAGGCATCGCCGCCGACGATGAATTCGTCGCCGAACAAAAAACGGCGGAAGAAGAGGGCGAAGAAAGCCGCGATGAAGAGGACGGCCGCCGCGTCGCGCCCGCGCGAGGTCGCCAATCGCCGCAACGTATCTTTTAGTCTCATCTCGTGTGCGTCCGCGAACTGTCCGCGCGCCTCGGAATTTCAAACACAACGGCGCGTTTCAAACCTGCTCATGTTTCAAACGCAGCGGCGCGTTCATCTCCCCCTCAACTCAGGCTCGCGCCCCACGCCTCCGCGCGCGCCAATCGAACATGGAGAGGAGGCAGAGGCCGATGAGCGTGGACGCGGAGATGAACGCGCCGTTGCGCGCGGCCGGAGCGCGATAGCGCATCTCCACCCGGTGCTCCCCGGCCGGCACGTACACCCCTCGCAACAGATAATTCGTCGCATAGATCGGCACGGCCGCCCCGTCCACCCTCGCCTCCCACCCCGGATAGTTGACTTCGCTCAACACCAGCAGCGTCGCCGTCGGCGCGCTCGTCTCCACCACCACCCGCGTCGCTTCATACGTCGAGACGCGCGCCGCGCTGCCCGCCGCCAACACGCCGCCCGGCAAAGAGGGCAACTCGGCTGGCGCGACTTCCAGCAGCGCCGTGCGGCGCGGGTCGAAGCCGCCCTCGTCGCCCTCGCTGTTGCTGCCCGCGCCGCCCGCGCCGGTGATGCGGCGCAGGGCTTCTTCGCCGTCCACGGCCTCGGCTTCGGCCACCAGCCATGCGCGCGGCAACGCGCGCCGGTTGCGCAGGATGAGCGCGTGATTCTCCTGATAGACCGTCTCCCACCACTCGGAAGTGAGAGACGAAATCGGCGTGGAAGTTTTGCTCGCGGTATCGTGGATGGACGCCTTCCACACTGCGAGCGGCGACCCGTCGGTCAAATTCGTGATCTCTATTTTGTCCACGCGCGCGCGCCCGCCGAGCGGGACGAAGGCGAGATAGCGATGCGCCGGGTAGCTGTCCGGTTCGTCGCCCGTGCGCGCGTCGAAGACGGGGGCGAGCGCGTGCCGGACGGCGCGGCGCACGTCTGGGCGCTCGTGCGCCCACTCGGCCGTGTCTACGCCTGCGCGCAGGTCGCGCACGATGAAGCGCGGCTCGCTCCCGCTGCCGCCCTCGTCCGAAAACTGAAAGCGCACGCGCGCGACGACTGTGCCCTGCTCCACTTCACCCGCGTTGGAGAGCGAGGTGACGAGCGCGAGCGTGTCGCCTGTGGCTGCGCCGCCGCCGAGCGTGATGGTCTTGCCGGGGTCGAGCGCGGTCTGCATGTCGGAGGTGTGGAAGGCGACGCCGTCGCGGCTGGTGAGACTTTGCAGCGTGTGGCCGAGATTCGAGAAAGAGACGACGAAGGTTGTGTTCAGCAAATCCAGAACGCGCGAGCGCGGCTGAAAGAGTTGGTCGTTGCGCGTGTAGCCTTCGCGCGGCGAGACGGCGTCCATCCCGATGCCGCCGAGCGCGCGGCTGTAACGCTCGAAGATGAGCGGTTCATAGCCCGCTAGATTGTGTATGCCGTGCAGCGCGGTCAGGTTCGGCGCTTCGAGACGCGGCGTCGTCGTAAATTCTTCGGAGTAGAGTTCGACGCGCGTGTAGACGCGGTTTTCCTCCGGCGGATAGTTTTGCAGGAAGCGCGTTGTCGGCGAGACGGCGCGGAAACGCTCTTCGGTGAGCAACATCCCTTCGTACCAGCGCGAGATGGCCGCCGACGGTTCGACGAAACACGCGAGCGCGATTGCCGCTATCAACAAACAGGCGCGCGCGCGCGGCACGGCGAGACGCGCGCTTTGCCAGATAAGCAGCAGCACGCCGGCGTTGAAAGCGAGCTTCCACAGGAGGAAGGTGGACTTCGGCAGTCCCGTGTAATCGTATGTGCCCGCGAGCGCGGCGACCTGCACCGCACGCCACCAGTAGACACCGACGACGACGCACGCGATCAGTAACAGCCCGGCGAAGGCGGCCTCGATGGCGTGGCGTCGGCCGTCCCGGCCGGGTGCGTGTTGGGCGCGCACGCGTCCGAGGCGCGCAGAGGCGATGTCCCAGCCGTAAGCCGCCAGGATGCTCAGGGCGAACGTCCACTCGAAGGTGTGGCGCGAGGGCACACGGAATTTGTTGAGCAACGGCAGGCGATAGACGACCTGCTGCGCGGGAGTGTTCGCGCCGAGCATCAAGACCCAGCCGACGACGGCCACGCCCACCCAGAAATAGATGCGCCGGTCGCGCGCGCCGTCGCGCCGCGCCACCAGTGCGAAGCAGGCGAGCGCGGCGCAGAGCAGGGCGAGTGGCGGCAGGTAGGCCGTCACGTCCGTCGAATAATAGAGCGGCAGGAAGACGGAGCCGACAGCCCTCTTAAAGGTGAACGCGCCCGTGCTGATGGCCTCGTAGCTGAGCGTGTTGCGGATGCTGCGCCGCGCCGCGCGCATCGTCTCAAGAATCTGGAACGCGGCGAGACCCGCCGCCGACATCAGCGCGCCGAGCGCGACGAAGAGAGGCCGCCACCTGCGCCACTCGCGCCACCCCGGTTCAACCCACGCATCTCTGCCCCCATCCAACGCACCGCCGTCGCCCGCCCGCGCCCCCGCGACCGCCTGCGCCCCTGCGCCCGCGTGCGCCCCCGCGCCGCCGGCGCGCGTCGCCCTGTCCTCGCGCGTCGCTTCCCCGTAGCTGCCCATCGCGTCCCCGTCATCTTGCGCCGCTTCCCCGTCAACGTGTGTGCGGCCGTCAACGTGCGCGCCGCGCTCTCCCGGCACGCGGCGGCTGGGCGGAAAGAGCGACACGTAGAGTCCGTAAGCGGCGGCGACAATGCCGGTGTAGAGGAAGCTTTGTCCCTGCCCGTTGAGGACGGACATGGCGTAAGCGGCCGTCGCGCCGCAGAGGAGCGGGATGAACCTCCCGCGCCCCCGCGCCGCGCGGTCGACGGGAATGAGGAGGAGCGGCAGCCACAGCATACTGTTCGAGGGCAGCCCCGTGAACGAGATGCCGCTGCACATCATCCCGCCGTAGCCGAAAGCGAGACCCGCGAGGAGCGCGGCCGTGCGGCTGCGCCCCGTCTCACGCGCGTAGGCGTAGGTGAATGCGGGCGAGAGTAGAAACGGCGCGAGCACGTAGATTTGTTCCGCCCAGTGTCCCGGCAGGAAGAGGTAGCCCCAGGTGAGAGGATAGGCGAAGGCCAGTTGCGACATCGAGAGCAGCGGGTAGCCGGACAACACCAGCGGCGTCCACAGCGGCAACTGCCCGGCGCGCATCATCTCCCAACCCACGCTGCGCAGAGGGTAGGAATAGTAGAGCGGGTCGCCCGCGAGCAGAAACTTCCCGCCGAAAATTTGCCCGGCGAACATCAGCGTGAAGAAGGCGGCGATGACGGCCAGCGCCGCCGCGTCGTCGCGCCTTCGACGCAGGAGGAGGCGCGCGGCGCTCAGGTTCCCGTCTATCTGCACAGAGTTTCCCCTCCGTCGCAATCTTTTTGCCCGCGCGGCGTCCTTTGGGGGCAACGCCCGCCGCGCCGCGCCGCATCTCTAAACGTGCCCCTGAAAGCCCTTTCTCCGGACGCCCGGCGGGCGCTTGCGCAAACTTATTTTTCGTCTAAACAATACGCGCCCGCGCGTAACCCGCGCGCGGGGTCAATATCGTTGACAAACGCTCAGAGGGCAAGCTACGATAACAGTTGTTGGGCTGCGCTCGCGAGCAACCGCTCACAGGGGCGCAACAGAGCGATTCGAGTAGCCCCGGCTCTCCCAAGGATTTCCTAAGCTACAGAAAAACAGTCCCACCGTCTATAAAGTACCGGGAGTAACAGATACATGCGTAGATTAATCGTTGCCTTGTTCTTAACCGCCCTGTGCGCGTCGTTCGCCGTGGCGCAAGGCCAGAGCGCGCCGACGCTCAGAGTCGTCACCGAAGACCCCTCGTTGCCGTCCGAGTTGTTCTACGGCGACACGCGCGTCAAGCCCGTCCGGCTGCGACCGGGCACGAACACCCGCATCACCATCGACGACAACGACTTTTTCGTCCAGCAGCAATATATAGACTTCCTGAGCCGCTTCCCCGAACCCGAAGGCTTCAACGCCTGGATGCGTGTGCTCAACAACTGCAACGGCGATGCGAACTGTCTCGGCGGCGTCAACGGGGCGCGCGTGCTCGTCTCCAAGTCGTTCTTCGAGGCGCAGGAGTTTCAGATCAAAGGCTACCTCGTCTACCGCTATTACAAGGCATCGCTCGGCCGCCTGCCGACCTACCCGGAAATCGTCGCCGGGATGCGCAGCGTGACGGGCGCGACCGAAGCCGAAGTGATCGCCAAGCGCGAGGCCTTCGCCTCCGGTTGGGTGTCGCGCGCCGACTTCGCGGCGAAATACCCGGCCGGCATGAGCGCCGCCGATTTCGTCAACAGCGTCCTCCAGACGGCGGGCGTCACGGTGCCGAACAAAGATCAACTCATCGCCGAACTGAGCGCCAACAACACCGCGGCCGGGCGCGCGAGCGTGTTGAAAAAGATCGTGGAGAGTCCGGCGGTGAACGCCAGGGAATATGATCCGGCCTACGTCGCCATGCAGTATTACGGCTACCTGCGACGCGAACCGGAGACCGAAGGCTACAACGCCTGGCTCACTTACCTGCGCGCCAACCCCGGCGATTACAAGACGATGGTCTGGGGCTTCGTCTACTCCTCCGAATACCGCAACCGTCACTAAACGAAACGCCCGCGCACGACGACGCGCACCAAACTCTCAGGCCGGCCTCTCCAACGAGGCCGGCCTTTTTCGTTCACGCCGAACCTCGCCCGCCTTCATTCACAACGCCGCACCCCGCCCAACTTCGTTCACAACCCGGCTTCGTTCAAATCGACATTCGCCCCGCCTCGCTTCGAGCGTTCGCCGCGCGCTGCGCCCCTGAGAACTTCTTCGTAGACGTCGAGTGTGAGACGCGCCGTGCGCTCCCAGGTGAAACGCGCGGCGTGTGCGATGCCTTCGGCGGAGAGGCGCCGGCGGTCGGCCTCGCTCTCCCACAATTCGCGTATGCAGGCGGAGAGCGCGCCGACGTCGGTCGGTTCGACGAGCCGCGCGGCGTCGCCCACCGTCTCCATGATGACCGGGATGCGGCTCGTGATGACGGGCGCGCCGCAACTCATCGCTTCGAGCGGTGGCAGGCCGAAGCCCTCGTAGAGCGACGGGTAGACGCACACGCGGCACGAGGAATAGAGCGCGGCGAGGTCTTCGTCCGAGATGTAGCCGGTGAAGAGCATGCGCGAGCCGAGGCCGGATTGTTCGATGAGCGCGAAGAGTTCCTCCGTCAGCCAGCCCTTTTTCCCGGCGATGACGAGTTGGGGGCGGAGGCTGGTGCTCCGCGTCAACTCCTCGAAGGCGCGCACGAGCGTCAGCAGATTTTTGCGCGGCTCGACCGTGCCGACGAACAGTATGAAGTCGTCCGCGACGCCGAGCCTGCGCCGCGCGGCGGCCGACACGGTCGCCCCTACGGGGCGGAACGCGCGACGCGGCGCGAGCGGCACCACGGCGATTTTCTCCGGCCTGATGCGCAGGTGTTCGCAGATTTCGCGCTTCACGCTCTCGGAATCGGTGATGATCTTCGAGGCCATGCGCGCCGTCGCCGGGAGGCGCAGGCGCGCGCGGCGCACGAGTTCCTCTTCGTGCGTGTGCGAGTGGAGCAGGAGCGACAAATCGTGGATGGTGACGATGGTATGGCAGCGATTCCAGAGCGGCACTTTGTAGTTCGTGCCGTGGAAGAGGGCGACGCCGCGCCGCTGCACGTAGAGCGGCAGGCCAATCGTCCACCAGCGCTTGCTGAGGGCGTTGGTGGGCGCGTGGACGGCGCGCAAATTCGACGGGAGCGCCGCGCCGGAATCGAAGGCGTCCTCGACCGCCGCCTCGATGGGGACGTGGGCGACCAACTCGAAATCGTGTTCGGGAGCGAGAGCGGCGAGGCCGCGCGCCAATTCGAAAGTGTAGTGGCCGATGCCCGTCTTAGGCTCGGCCAGCGGAATCCCGTCAATTGCGATACGCATGATGCGCGAACGTTCAACCGCGCCCGCGTACCTGAAAGCACGGTTGCGACTGCCCGAAGAATCCGGCCTGTTCAGTATGTGGCTTACCGCGCGATTATAGCCGCCGCCCGTGCATGTAGCCAGCCACAGGAGGCGCGTTCGCTTGAACATCAGGAGGCGCGTTCGCTCGAACACGCCGCCCGCGCGTCCTGTGGATCGAGCGTGGACGCTCGGGCGAAGAGCCGATTCACGGGCGCGCGCGTACGGAGGACAACGCGAGAGGGCACGGAGGAAGATTAAATCCGCCGTGCCCGCTGCAAGCGTTCGCCGTGCGCGCGTGTCTGTCCGACACGGGCAGGCCGCGCCCGGTCTGAATGTGACAGCGGCAGGCTGCGCCCGGTCTGAAATCGTCCTCAAAAGAGAAAGAGGCGGTCGCGGCCTGCCGGTAAAAGAGAAAGAGGCGGTCGCGGCCTGCCGATCTCCGCTGCGGATAACCGGCAGGCCGCGCCCGCCTCTTTCGTTAAGACAGGCGCGCGGCTTACCTGATGCGGATGCGCGGCGCGGTGGCGGCCGGGCGACTCGTGAAAGTCTGTCCGCCAATCGTGACGGAGACGATGATCGGCTGGTCGCCGAGTCCCGCCAGGTCTGGGCGCAGTTGGATGTTCAACTGGTCTACGCCGGGCATGTCGGTCGGCGTGTTGCTCCTGATTTCGGTCGTGCCCGTCAGAGTCCGGTCGCCAATCATGACGGTGATGGCGCTCACGGGGACGCCCCGGATGCCGGTCAGGTAGATGGAGAGGACGGTCGGCGTCGCCGTGCCCATCACGGGCGTGGTGACGGGGAAGCCTTCGGCCGGTTCGGCCATCAACGTCATGTTGGTGACGTTGAAGACGGTCGCCCGCGTCGGCGCGTCAGACCGCGTGAAGATGTCGGGCTGCGCCGCCACGATCTGCAGCACGCTGCGCACGCTCCTGATCGTCTCGCCTTCGTGGATGCTGATGATGACCGGGTAGGTGTTCGTGCCGGTCTGGGCTGCGAGGCCGGGCGGGACGACGAACTGAATCTCCGTCGGGCTGACGAAGTAGAGACCGGCCGCCGCGTAGTTGATCGAGAGCGAGACGCCGCCGAGTTCGACGGGCAGCGAAGGCCGGTGGCGCGATTCGGAGGCGGCTTCGCAGGCGGCCTGCGGTTCGCAGACGCGCGTGGTGGTTGTGCCGAAGCGCGCGCCGGTCTCGGCTTCGGGCGCGCGCACGATGCCGATCATGCCGGGAGCCAGCCCGGTGACGGGCGAAGGCGACGGCGCGGGCGAAGGCGTCGGCGTGGGCGAGGCGGCGGGCGTCGCCACCTGCCGCTGTGACGCGCCGGTGAAATAAGTGAGCACGCTGGAGGCGGCCGGTGCCGTTGTGGTCGCGGGCTTCACGGTCAGGTAAAAGGCTTCGGGCGAGAAGTCCGAGTTGCCGCCGCCGAGGTCGCCGTTGAAGGTGAAGGCGAGACGTTCCGTGGTGTTGCTGACGAAGGGTTGCAGCGCAGCGCCCACCCCGCTCCGGGCATTCGTCAGGCGCGTGAAAGACTGCGCGGCCGTCGCCGAGGCCGGGATGGGCACGGCGAAAATCTGATTGAGAACCTGCGTCGCGCTGGCTCCGGGATTCAGTCCCGTCGCATCGGTTGGCGCGACGCGCGTGCCGGCGGGCGTGAAGTTGAGTTGCGAGGTGAAGACGAGTTGACTGCTGTCGCCCGTGAAGGTGGGGAAACGCAGTTCGTCCTCTTCATTGTCGGCGGCCGAGCCGCGCGGCCCGATCTGGATGAACGTGTCGCTCGCGATGACGTAGACGTAGAGACCGCGCACGGCCTGATTCGTCGCCGTGTCGGCCTTCGGGTCGGTGGCGACGGTCTCGAAGGCGAGAAAACGTCCGTCGCGGCTGATGCGCGGGCCGGGGTTGAGCACGTTGACGAGGTCGTTCGGGTTGGTGCGGCGCGTGCGCGTCGCCTGCACGAGGCTGGTGGTCGTCGCGCCGTTGAAGGCGGAGACGAACACTTCGGCGTTGGCGTCGGCGTTATTGGTGGCGATGGTCGCGTTGTTCTGGTCGCGCATCACCGTGGCGTTCGAGATGAAGCCGATGACGGATCGCGGGTCTTCCGCGCCGTCGTCGGTCGTCGTGTCGCCGGAGATGCTCGGATTGTCGTTGAAGGTGAAGGCGCCCGTGGTGTTCGTCACCTGCGCGAACGCGCCCGTGGCGGGGAGTGTCGCGGGCAGGGAGGTTCTCGTCCAGACGAAGATTTCGGGATTGGCGTCGGCGTTCCTGGCCGCGAGGTCGCGCGTGGAGACGAAGACGATGCGCGAGGCGCGGTCGTTCGTCTGCGCGGCGCGGTTGTCGTCCGCGACGATGGGCGCGCTCGTGGCCGTGCCCGCCACCGGGCGACGACTGGCGGGCGTGTTGGTGATGCGCGTAAAGGCGTTTTGCGACAGATTGGTGAAGCCGGCGTCCACGCCGCTACGCAAGTCTACGGCGGCCACGTCGGGGATGCGATAGAGGAAAATTTCCTGATTACCGTCGGCCGCGAGCGCAGCCCTGTTGTTGTCGCCGTTGAAGCTGAAAGGAGTGTCGGCGTTTG
Organism: Pyrinomonadaceae bacterium; assembly: GCA_035645855.1. GTDB lineage: Bacteria > Acidobacteriota > Blastocatellia > Pyrinomonadales > Pyrinomonadaceae > JAIVJZ01. Next base: position 12,741 of record DASQLU010000065.1, on the reverse strand, counting down.
AACTGAAGACGATCCAGCGGCCGTCGCGGCTGATGAAGGGACGGTTATTGCTCACTTCGACGGCGATGTTGCTGAAGTCCGGCTGCCCCGTCGTGGCGTTTGTGCTGCCGAGCGCGGGATTCATCGGGTTGACGCGGGCGACGGTCGTATTGGTGATCTGGAAGATGCGCCGCTGGGCATAGTCGTAGAGGAAAATTTCGCGGTTGCCGTCGGCGTTATTGACCATTCGCGTGGTTTCGCCGGGTTGCAGGGTCGCCAAGTCGCCCGATGATTCAAAGACGACGAAACGCCCGTTGCCGCTGATGCCGCCTACGAAGACGGGGAGCGTGGCGACGGGCGAAGAGGTGATCTGCGTAAAGAATGAATCGGGCGTCGGCGCCGGCGTCGCCTGCGCGAAGGCCGGGACGACCGACAGGCAGACGAATGTTAAAGCAATTAAAGAAAGGCGAAAAGCGTTTTTCACTGGAAAATCTCCAAATGAGGCCGAAACAGGATTAGCGATGTTCATGAAATTCTTGAGATTGCCGTTCGCCCGCCGGCAGCCATGCCACGAGAGGCGAACGGGAACGGGCATTCTAAGCGCAACGCCCGTGTCAGAGCAAGTTAGGCGACCCGGCGGAACTCTATTGGTCTCTTTTCTTGCGACTTGTCCACTATCAACCCTTGCTCTGATGTACCCGGCGCGGCGCGCGGTTGGCCGGGAGGGGCGGGAGGGATTAGTTCGGATTGATCCGCTGATTCATTTCCCCTCGATTCAACGAACCGGAGAATCTATGAATCAATGGATCAATCCTTAAACTTCCCGTTTCTCTTCCGCCCGGCTTCCCTGTTCGATCAGGGTTGCCCGAACCTGAGCCTGTACTCGGTGGAATTAAGGAACGCATTGATCATCTCACGCGGGCTGACGCCGCGTTGCAGCGCGTTCAAATTGTCCTGATAGCCCGCCGGTTCGGGCGTGCGGCGCAGGTAGCCGTAATATTGCACGGCGACGAACGCGCTGTTGAATTCGGCCGCCTGCACCTGGTCGGAGTCGGCGATGGCGCGGAAGACCTGTGCCCGCGTCAGGAAGTTGGCGTCGAGTTGGTTCGTCAAGGTCGCGGCGGTGAAAGTAGAGCGCGTGCCGCTGTCGGGCGTGGCCGGGTCGGGCGTCGTGATGGTGCTGACGCCGTAGCGTGCGAGCAGCGCCGAGACGAACTGCGCGTTCGTCATGCCGCCGTAGGTGCCCTGAAACTCCGGCCGCGCGGCAAAAGCGTTCGCCAGTTGCGCCTTGCGTGCATAGACCTCCGCCTCGGTTGCCCCGGCCACGAAACTCATGTCCGAGACGATCTCCGTGTACTGCGGCAGGCGGTTGAAGGCCACCCTGTAGAAGCGAAACACGTAGGAGCCTTTGAGCTGGAACTCCGCCGAGCGGAAGAAGCCCTCGCCGGAGACGTAGATGCGGTCGCACTGCGACGGCGTGCCCGGCCCGGTGAAAGCGTTCGGGCAGCCGTTGAGCGCGCCGACCCAGGCATTGAATCCCTGCGTGTCAGGCTCTCTGGAGAGGAAGTCGAGATACTGCTGCCGCACGAAGAACGGGAAGGAGCCGACGACGGGGTTCGCCGCGCCGGGCGCGTCGTTGTCCGTGATGGTGACGGTCGAGACGCTCTGCGCGCCGAGCGTCGTGCCCGTGCCCGTCGCGTTCGAGAGTTGCAGTTGGAACGTCTCCGCGCCTTCGACGCGCCCGTCGTCTACGAGCGGCACGGTGACGAGCTTCGTCAGCTCGCCGGGGACGAAGGAGAGCGAGCCGACCGTGGTCGAGAAGTCGCAGCGGGCGAACGCGCCGCCGTTGTTATTGACGGTGTCGCCGCAGCCGACCGTGAAGGTATCGCTGTCGGTCGTGCGGTAATTAACCGTGGCCGTGCCGGACGTGTCGCCCGTGCGCGTGATGGTGAAGGTCGCGCGCCCGTCGCCTTCGCCATACTGGTAGGCGGCCTGCGCGAACCCGATGCTGTTGGCGCCCGTCTGGGCGTTCGAGACGGCGATGAAATTCGCGCCCTGATTCGAGGTCAGGCTCGGGATATTGATGCTCGCCGGCTCGAAGCGGAAGTTGGGGTGCGAAGGCGTGACGGTGTAGCTGAGGTTGGCGCTCAGGTTGGCGAACTGATATTCGCCGTTGCTGTTCGTCATCGTCGGCGAAGTGCCGTTCGGTGAGCCGCTCAGGAAGACGGTGACGTTCGGCACGCCCGCGCCGTTCGCGTCGCGCACGCTCCCGCTGATGCTGTAGACCTGCTGCGAGACGCGCGGCGCGAAGGTCACGGTCTGCGCGTTCGACAGGCTGATCGGCTGGTTGGGAGAGACAAATTCGCGTGTGTGCGAAGCGATGATGTAGGCGTCCGGCTCGCCGCCCGAAATACCGACGACGGGAAAGACGCGCGGGTTGCTGCCGTAACGCATCTGGATCGTGCCGTCGCTGCGCAACTCGATCTCCATGTTGACGTTGACGCGCGGCGACAGGAACGTCACGCCCTGCCAGCGGAACACGATGCGGTTCGCGTCCGGCTGCGACAGGTAGACGCCGCTGTCCGGGCGGATCGACGTGTTGATGTCAATATCGTCCCACAGCCCGGCGATCATCGTCTGGCCTTGCATGGCATCTACGGAACTGGGCACGTCGTTGGCATCGCCGTTATCGCGCAGCGGCGGCGCGGAGAAGTAGAGCGTGCCGTTAGTTGAAACGGTGACCTTGGTTTTCGGCTGGCCGTAGAACGGGAACGTGAAGGGAAGCTTATATCCGGGTAAAGTATACGTCCCGCTCGGGGTTAGCTGCGGGGCCGGGTAATACACATCGTCGCCGCTCACCACGCTCGCGCCCGTCGGGGCGGCGAGGCCGGTCGCGGCGCTGAGCGTCACGGTGTAAGGGTCGCTCCCGGAGTTGACGGGGACGGTGACGCTGACGGAGGCGGTGCTCGTGTTGCCGGCGTTGTCGTAGGCGCGCAGTTGGATCGTGCCGCTGAAGTTGATGTAGGGCACGTCGAGGACGATGGACTGCTGCGTGCCGCCGGCGGCCGGGACGAGCGTCGCCGGCAGGAAAGTTCTGGCCTGCGTCGTCGGGTTGACGAAGAAGAAGTCGTAGTCGGCGGCTGCGCCGGCATTGCCGTCGTCGCCGGGAGCAGTCCAGGCGAGCGTGACGCTGCGCCCGTTTTGCGCGGTGACGCGGAAGTTGCCCGGCGCGGAGGGCGGGGTCGCGTCCTGTTCGAGCGCGCTCGTGATGGCGTTGGCGACATTCAGGCGGCGACCCGTCGTGGTCTTGCCGTCGAGCGCGGAGATGCGCGGGCCGGTGAAGGCGAGCACGCCGCGCAGTTGCGAGACGTTGATGTTGGGAACGGCGGCACAGACGAGCGCGGCCGCTCCGGAGACGTGCGGCGTCGCCATCGAAGTGCCCCAGAAGTAGGCGTAGGTGTTGCCGGGAGTGGTGCTCAAAATTGCCGAGCCGGGCGCGCCGAGGCTGACGGAGCGCGCGCCGAAGTTGGAAAAATCCGCGAGCTGATCGTTGTTATCGGTGGCCGCGACCGCGAGCAGGTTCGGGGCGTTGTAACTGGCCGGGTATTGCGGGAGAGTGAAATTATCCGTGGAATCGTTGCCCGCCGCCGCGACGAAGAGAATGTCTTCCTGCGCGAGGGCGAGGATGGCGTCGAGTTCGGCCTGCGATTTGCCGCCGCCGCCGAAAGAGTTGTTGAGGACGCGGATGTTCGCGCCGCGCGTGCCGCCGGACGTGCGCCAGAGGGCGCGCATCTGCCTGGCATACCCGTAGGCGCGGACGGTTATCCCGACATTGCTCGGCGCGGGTTGGTCGTTGGGGTCTTCGTCATCGCCGAGAATCTTGAGCGACATCAACTTGACGCGCCAGTTGATGCCGGTCACGCCGCGCGCGTTATTGCCGCGCGCGCCGATTGTGCCCGCGACGTGCGTGCCGTGCGAATCGGGTGCGCTGGGGCCGGTTCTGTTCTGTGGGTTGTCGAAGACGGTGGCGTCGTTGTGATAGAAGTCCCAGCCGTGAACATCGCCGGGAAAGCCGAGGTCTGCGTCGTCGCTCGGATTAGTCCAGATGTTTTCGGCGAGATCGGGGTGGTTGAAGTCGATGCCCTGATCCACGACGCCGACCACCACGGCTTCGCTCCCCTGCGTGGTGTCCCAGGCGCGCTCCGCGCCGATGTCCACGCCGGGCGTGCCGGGCGCAGACCCGCCCTTGGGAAGCGGAATGGGTTGCCCGGTATTGCGCAGCGCCCACATGTTACTGAAGGCCGGATCGTTCGGCAGCGCGAACTTGCGCCGCACGTAGTTCGGCTCGGCGTAGAGCACGTCGGGGCGACTCGCCAGTTCCGCGACGGCTTCGAGCGTGCGCGCCGGGTCAACTTTGGCGAGGCGCAAACCGCGCACCGTCTCCGAAGGGTCGAATTGCTCGATGCTCATTTCCAGACCGACCTCGACGCCGAGCGGCATCGCGACGGCTTCGGCCGTCTCGGCCGCCGTCTCCGTGCGGAAACGCACGAGCACCTCGCCGGGCACGAACTCCGCGCCCGCGATGACGTTGGCCTGCCCCTTGGCGGCGCGCGGCGACCCCTCCGGCCGCCGTGCCGCTTCATCCTGCTGCCACGCGCCTGCGCTCGCGAAGGGCAAGCTCGCGGCGAGGACGAACAGGCTGGCGACCAGGGCGACGCGGCGTGCGGCGCGGGCACGACCTAACAGTTTCCGGCCTAACGGGGAAGAAAGCATTCTGTAAATTCTCTCCTGCATGAAAAAAAACGCGCGCCGGCAAGAAGTTATCGAGTGCGCGTTATGGGTTCGTCGAAAGCTGAAAATTGAATTGTGGGGGTTATCCGGCGAAAGTTCCAGAGACTGCTTTGTGAACTCCAATTCAGATGCCGAACAGATGCCCGAAAGATGTACGCACGCGCAATATTTTTCGGATGTTTCGGGGCTTTTTCGGCCGCGCGCAGGGCAAATAGCAGGGCAGAGCGCGGGGCAGGGCGCGGGGCGGCCGGGTCAACGTAAATTCTGCCCGATCTGCTCCGTCCCGAACGCGCCGATGCCGTTCAGGCGAAAACTGAAGACGACGCGGTTCTCTTTGCGCAGGCCGAGGTTGAAAAAGGAGTCCTGGAGCGTCACGGCGCAGCAATCCCAGGCGTAGCCGAGCGTCAGGGTCGAACTGATGAGCGGCGAGTTTTTGCCCGGCCGGTTCTGAAAGTCGAAGAATAAGGCCGCGCCGCCGAACAGGCCGCGCTCGCGGTTGCCGATGAAGAGATAGGGGCTCCACTGCGCGCCGCGCAGCGTCCCGGCCTCTTTGCCGCGTGCGTCGGCGAATTGCCTGAGCGTGGGCGCGAGCGTGATGGCGCGCGTGTAATAGAAGGTCTGGAACGCCTGCACGAGCCGCCGGTTGATGCCGAAGCTGACGGAGAGATCGCGCACGCCGCCGCCCTGCGTGTCGAGGTTGGTGCGCACGTCGGCCGTCAAATTCGGGTGCGGGCGGTAGCGCGCCTCCACGTGGATGGGCGAGAAACGGCGCGGCACGCCGCCGTAAGTGAAACCGGAGAAGGTGTTGAGCGGGTAAAACTGGTTGCGCCGCCCCGCGATGAGCGCGCCGCCGAAATACGGGTCGAAGAAATACTTCCCGCGCACCGTCACCGACAGCACCTCTTCCGGCCGACTCGACACGGGCGCGAGCGTCCTGCCGCTGCCGTTCGCCGCGCCGTTGACAGTGCCGTTCGCGTTCGCCGTGCCGTTCGCCGTGCCGTTGTCCGCCGTGCCGTTGTTCGCCGTGCCGCTGGCGGGTGGCGGCGGGGTCTTGCCGCTCACGTTCTCGGTCGAATGGCGTTTGAAGAAGCGGTTGGTGAAGCCGTACTCGATCTCGTTCGTGTCGGCGATGGCGTCGGTTGAGTCGAAGCGGATGATGCGCGGAAAATTGTTGATGCCGGCGATCTTCCGGTAGATGACGTAAGGCTCGACGACGTGGCGGAAGCGCAGGGAGTTGTCGCCGCGATAGAAGTTGCGCGCGAGCGCTGGCGACCTGAGATCGAAACTGAAATTCGCGTAGGCGCGCGACACGTCGCGGCCGAGCACGAGGCGCGTCAGCGGGTCAATCGAGTTCGAGTAGTAAGTGCCGCGCAGGGAGGCCGTCGTCGTCGCCGACCAGCCGTCGAAGTAGAGCGGCACGGAGAAGGTCGGGTTCACGTCGAGGCGTTGCACGACCGACGGCGTGATGACCGGCTCGCCGCCCGCCTCCGCGCGAAACGTGGCGAGGTCTTCGACCGTCTCCTTGCGGCTCACGCCTTCGAGCGCGCCCTCGAAAGAAAAATAGACGGGCAGACGCTTGAAGTACCGCAGCGGCGAAGGGCGCTTCTGCAATTCGATGGCCGGCAGATTGCGTATGCGTATGCGCGCGTTCGGCAGGGACGTGACCTGATTGCGCGCGAGGAAGTTGAAACTGTAATCGCCCGCGTTCTTGTTGATGAAGACCTGCGAGCGTTCTTCGGGCGAGATGGCCTGCTGGATGTTGTCGGAGAAGACCTGCCGGAAGGCGAGGTTGGAGGTGATGTTGATGTCGGCGGCGGCGAGGAACCCGTTCGGGAAGTAATGCACGCCGTCCACGTAGAAACTCGACCCGCCCTGATCCGGCCGCTCCGGGGTCTCCTTGCCGCCGAAGATGCGATCCTTGACGGTGTAAAAACCGAGGTTGAAGTAAGAGCGCGAGTTGGCGCGCGTGCGCACGTCGGCGCCGAAACCGAGGCCGCGCTTGGTGAAGATGTCGTTGCGAAACGTCGCGTCGGCCGAGCGGCCGAGCGTCTGGTAGTAGGCGTTCGAGAGGCGGAAGCCTTTCTTGCCCGAACCGCTGAAGGTCGGCGTCAGGAAGCCGGAGGCGCGGTCGCGCCGTTTGAGCGACACGGAGACGTAAGGCAGCGGCACGACCGTCATGCCCTTGACCTTGAACTTCGGGTTACGCGCGCGCACGCGGTCGTTCAAAGTGATCTCGGCGCGCCTGGCCGTGAAGCTCCACTTCGGCGTCTCCTCGTCGCAGGCCGTCAGCTCGCCGTTCATGATGACGATGCGGTTGGCCGAAATTTTCTCCACGCGGTCGGCCGTGAAATAGATGATCGTGCCGTCTTCGGTCTGGTTGGTGAAGCCCGTGGAGTTGATGAAGAAGCCGAGCTTGGTGGCGTAGTTGAACTCGGCGCGCGAGCCCGTGATGCGCTGCAGCTCGCCCTGGTCGAAGACGACGTTGCCTTCGGCGACGACGCGATTGGTCGCCTCGTAGACGGTCAGCTTGTCGGCCTGCAGGCGAAATATGCCGATGCGCGCATCGACGTTTCCCTCGTTGACGACGACGCGCGCGCCCTCTTCTCCCGTCACGGTCTGCTTGTCCGTATCAACGTCGAGCTTTTCGGTTGACTGCCCGCCGCCCGCGCCCGTGCGCACGGGCAGACGCGGGCGGATCGGCTGTTCCTGTTGGAGAGGATTGACGTTCGGCGTATCCGTGATCGGGTTCAACACCTTGCGCTCGACCGGGTTCGCCTGCTGCTGTTGGGCGGGGGCTTGCGGGATGACGCAGGCCGCGAGACACACGAAGGCGCACCACGCCGGAAGCAGACGCGCCCGGCCGGCACGAAGATTTTTAATGCAAGAGAGGGAACGCAAAAGAGTGAGCCGGAAGCCTCCGCCGCCACAAATAACCAGCCACGCCCGTGCCGCTTTCTCGCGCGGCAGCAGGGACGCGCGCTTTCGCTGCACTTTCGCTGCAAAAGCGCGGCGATGCTAACATGCGTCGCCGAGGGGCGACAAGCGGGCTAACATTATCAACGCGAGTTTCGACCGCGGCGCGCCGTCGCGCTTTTTGCGTAGCGGCCGGACGACCCGGCGCAAATCACCTGACGCCCCTCACGTCCCAGAACTTCACCGTGGCGTCGGATGCGCCCGCGAGTGTCTTGCCATCGGGCGAAAAGGCCACGCGGCAAGTTATTCCCATGCTCTCTTCGCTGAGCTTGCCCCACGAAAGTCCGGTCTCCGCGTCGCACAATTTAACCTCGTGATAAGTGTCGCTCGCCAACGTCCGCCCGTCGGGCGAGAAGGCCGCCGAACCCGTCCGGAGAGAAGAATTTGCGATGTTCGACCGTTGCACGATGCGGCTGACGTTCCCGCTTGCCGCGAGACGCGGAATTAAAACGGGTGTGGAGTTGTTGTTCCGCAGGCGGAAGCGTACTATCGAGCCGTAACCTCTAAAGCGCCGCCGTGAGGCGCAACCGACCGAAGACTTGATGTCAACTTTCAACGATTACTCGCCGCATGAAATCAGAGATTTCAGGGAGCGGCTGCAAGCCGGGTTGCAGGGCTGCGTGCATCTACAGGAGGCCGCACAAACTTGCGCCCGCATGCTCTACGAAGAATTCACGGAGTCGCTCGTGCTGGCGCGCCTGTTCGTCACGCTTCCCTTCAACGAGTTGCCCGTGCCCGACCAGGCGTTCGTCCGAGCACTCGCCGACGAGAAAGGGATCACGCCGCTCCTCGACGAAAAGACGCAGGTGCTCGCATTGCTCGGAACTCACGGCGCGCGCGGCCAGTGGTGCGACCGCTATCAATCCGAAGGCCACCTCGGCATCCCGCTCGTGACGGCTTCGTTCGTCGAGTCCATCCCGATGGTCGCGCGGCTGATGAGCGACATGGGCATCGGCTCCGACTGGTTCGACAAATTAGAGTCGCACATTCTCGTCAGGAATCTGGGGCGCGCGGCCGGCGTCTTCTACGTGCGCGACGCGCCGACGCGGCTCGATGCACAAAATCGCAAGATCGTCTCGGCGCAGGATTTCGTCGCGACCGAGAACATCCGCACCGTTTTCGGCCTGGGCGGAAGTTATCTGAACGGCAGCTTCGTCACCCTCATCCTGTTTACGCGCGAGACCATCGAACAATCCCAGGCCGAGGCCTTCATGCTGCTCGTGAACACCTTCAAGACCGCCACGCTGAGCCTCGTGATGAATGGCGCGATCTTCCCCCAAACAAGCGGCGCGACGCGCAAGGCTTAACGACTTTCCCGCACGCTGTGCCTCCCCATTCAACCCGCCCGAACAATCTATTGCCATAAATATTTTCGGCGTGCTATGTTGGATGTGCCGCGAGCAAAACGCCGCCCGCCCCGCTCGCCAGGCACTCACCTCACCGACATACGACGCCTCAACTCAACCTACAGGAGATTTTCCCGGATGCGACCCAGCCAGACTCTCTGCGCAATATTATTGTGCGCCCTGACCATGACGCAGACGCACGCCACTGCCGTCTCCCCTGCGCGCGCCCCGCAAAAAGCCCGCGCCAAAGCGCAAGCCCCCGCGCCGCAGACCGAAATCACGAAAGAAAAGATCGAAGCCATCGTCGCGGCCTTCGAGCAGGCGGGGAAGAAAAAGGATTTCGCCGTCATCATCCCGCTCCTCGCGCCCGACTTCACATACAAATCGGACGGGGGAAATCGCCCGACCCGCCGCGCGAACCGCGCGCAGTACATCGAAAGCCTCAAGCTCGGCTCCGCGCTCGTGCTGGACTATACCTACGTCCGCAAAAGTTTGACCATCACGATTGCCCCCGACGGGCAGAGCGCGACGGCGCACACAGAGGCGTTCGAGATGCTGACGCTGGCGCAGGGCACTGTGGCCGGCAATGCCACGAGCCTCACCACCTTCAGGATTTACAAAGGCAGGATCATGATCGCCTCGATGGAAGGCACGGTCGATTACGTGTAACGCGCGCGCCGCGCGGAAATTGCGCGACGGCCGCGCGGCGCGCGCGACTCGTGCCGACGCCTGGGCGTTAACCCGCGTGCCGTGCGCCCCGCGCGTCAACCCACGCGCCGTGCGCTGTCCGCGTTAACCCGCGCGCCGTGCGCCGCGCGCGTCCTGCCGGTAGCGTCGGCACAGGTCGCGCGCGGCCTCCGGCCAGAGTGGGAAGTTGAACTCGAAGCCGCTCTCCAGCAATGTGCGCGGGACGACGCGCCGGCTCTTGAGGATCAACTCCGTCTCGCTGCGCAGGAAGAACGCGCCCGCCTCCAACATCAGCCGCGTCGCCGGCGCGCCGAACCGTATGCCCCACGCCTCGCGCAGCCCACGCATGAACTCCGCGTTCGGCAGCGGGTTCGGCGCGGCGAGGTTGATCGCCCCGGCCAGTTCATCGTGCTCGATCAGCCACAGGACGGCGCGCACGAAGTCCGCGTCGTGAATCCACGAAACGTACTGCCGCCCGTTGCCCGACTGCCCGCCCAGTCCGTAGCGCACGAGCCGCAGCAACGTATCGAACACGCCGCCCGCGTCAGGACTCAGGATGACGGCCGCGCGCATCTTCACCTTGCGCGTCTGCGGCGCGCGCGCCTCGTCAACCGCGCGCTCCCACGCGGTCGCCACGTCTATACTGAAACGCCAGGAGTCGGGCGCGTCCGGCTCCGTGCCGCCGAGACGGCCTGTGGCCTCTTCGTTCGGCGCGTCGAAGCGGTGCGCGTAGATGGTGGCGGTGCTCATCTGCAGCCAGACGCGGGGCGGCCGCTCAGCCCGCGCGATGGCTTCGCCGACAACGCGCGCGGAGTTCACGCGCGACTCCATGATGGCGCGCCGGTTCGCCTCGTTGTAGCGACAATTCACGCTCCGCCCCGCCAGATTGATCACGGCATCAGCGCCCTCAAACTCCGCCGCCCAATCGCCCACGGTCTCCGCGTCCCAGGCCACCACGCGCCACGGCGCGCTCCGCGGCCTGCGACTGAAAATCACCACCTCGTGCCCGCCCTCTCGAAAGGCGCGCGCCAGCACCGTCCCAACCTGCCCCGTCCCGCCCGGCAACACGATCTTCATAGTTCTCCCCTCCACCAGTCAGACCGCACGATAACGCTTAGCGCCGAATTTGCGACTCCCGCCAGGCGCGCTTCCCTTGCCCGGCCACGCCCGGCGACTTACAGCGAGATGCGTTTGAGTATAACTAACGGCGCACGCCGCCGCGGACGCCCGGACACGACAGGAATCATACGATGAATGATGCACGCGGAACGATGTGGTAAAGAGAAGTTGCTTCTACTTCATCACTCTCCCTTCATCACTCCCCCTTTATCACTCCCCCTTCATCACTCCCGCGTGCGTCATGTCCGCGTGCGCCGTGCCCGCTTCATCGCTTCGTGTGCATCATGCCCGCTTCAACATTTCTTCTCTGCTATTATCGCCCGCGATGGACGCAGAGCTTTACGGGAATGTGCGCCTGATGATCGTGGCGGGCGAGGCTTCGGGCGACGCGCACGCCGCCGCGCTTGTGCGCGCCCTCAAGGAGCGCGCGCCCACCGTGAGCTTTGAATTTTTCGGCGCGACCGGCAGAGAGATGCGCGCCGCCGGCGTCGAATCAATCGTGCGGACGGATGATCTGTCGATCACCGGCCTGCTTGAGATCGGCGGCGCGCTCAGGCAGTTCTGGCGCGCTTACCAAATGTTGAAGCGCGCCGGGGTCGAGCGCGCGCCCGATGCGCTGGTGCTCGTCGACTGGCCTGACTTCAACCTGCGGCTCGCGCGCTTCTTTCACCGGCGCGGCGTGCGCGTCGTCTATTACATCAGCCCGCAACTCTGGGCTTGGCGCGAGCATCGCGCGCGCAACATCCGCCGCGACGTAGACCTGCTGCTCGCCATCCTGCCCTTCGAGCCGAACTGGTACGCGGCGCGCGGCATCACGCACGTCGAGTTCACCGGCCACCCTCTGACGGGCGAAGTCCGCGCCCGCTACGACCGCGCGGAGTTTTGCCGCCGCCACGCGCTCGACCGTTCGCGTCCGCTCGTCGCGCTCCTGCCCGGCAGCCGCCGCAAGGAACTGCTGCGCATCCTGCCCGATATGATCGAGGCGGCGAAGACGCTCCACGCGTCGCGACCCGACGCGCAGTTCGTCGTCGCGCTCGCGCCCAATCGTTCGACGGAAGAGGCGCGGTCGATCATCGACGCCGTCCTCGCCTCGCATCACCCGCAACTTTCGCGTAGCATCCGCATCACGCGGCAAGAGACGCGCGAAGCCCTCGGCGCGGCCGACGCCGCGGCCGTCGCCAGCGGCACGGCCACGCTCGAAGCCGCGCTGCTCCACACGCCGCTCGTCGTCGTCTACAAAGAATCTTTCCTCAACTGGCACACGCTCGGCCGGCTCATCAACACCGAACACTTCGGCCTCGTCAACCTCGTCGCGGGCGAGCGGCTCGCGCCCGAACTCATGCAGAACGATTTCACCGGCGAAGCGCTCGCCGCAGAGTTGTTGCAACTCTTAGACCCTGCCCACAACGCCTCCATCCGCCGACGCCTCAGCGCCGCGACGCACGGACTCGGCGCGGGCGGCGCATCCGCCCGCGCAGCTCAAGCTATCCTGCGCGCCCTGCGTGTGTGGAGCGGCGCGACAAACGAGAGCGAGTCGCGCGGGACGGAGCGACGTTGAAGGTGAAGGGCAGGTGAAGGCGAAGGGCGGGTGCGGTTGCCGCTAGACGGCGTTGACGCTGGAAGGTTAAGAGTTGCCGCCGTCATCCTGCCAGCGTCCGAGAGAGCGCGGCCGGCCTTCGTTTGCTTTGGCCTGCTCGATAGCGCGTGCCAGTTCTTCCGGGCGTTGCGAACCGATGAGGAGGCGTTCGCCGTCGTCGAACTCAAGTTGCACGCCGCGCGTGCCGCTGGAGGTGTAAGCCATGCCGCCTTTGAAGCCGTAACGAAGACCCCATCCGCCGTAGTCGGC
>DASQLU010000064.1:0-180251 GCA_035645855.1 Pyrinomonadaceae bacterium | reverse complement strand
GGGCGTCCATTTCTTCCGCCGCATCAAGCGTCTCAACAACGAAAACAACTCGTGGATGCCCAGGTCGCGCGATATTCAGGGCAATCTCAATCAGGCCGGGAAACTGACCGGCCTCGAAGGCATCTCCACCGAGCGCACGCTCGAAATCATCCCGAGTTTCACCGTCTCCGAGACGGGCAGGCGCGTCCGCACGTTTCTGCCCTCGCCCTTCCCGAACACGACCGCGCCGCTGCCGCCGCTCGGCCCCGGCCGCATGCTGAACAAGCCCATCGAGTTCGACTTCGGCGTCACCAGCAAGTTCGGCCTCACGCCGACCGTCACGCTCGACTTCGCCTACAACCCGGACTTCGCGCAGGTCGAAGCGGATCAAACCGTCGTCACGGCCAACCAGCGTTTCCCCATCTTCTTTCAGGAGAAGCGCCCCTTCTTCCTCGAAGGCAAAGAGATTTTCGACACGTCGAGCCAGGTCGTGCACACGCGCGCCATCTTCGACCCGGACTACGCCGTCAAGCTCACGGGCAAGCGCGGGCGCAACACCTTCGGCCTCATCCTCGCTTCCGATAACGGCCCCGGCAACTTCACCGACGAGGAGCGCGAGACCAACGCGCTCAGGGTGCTGAATTTGCGCCGCCCGCAGGGGCCGAAGGAAGAAGACGTTGATTACATCGCCCGCCTGAACCGCGCGCAGTTTCTCGAATCGAACTTCGCGCGCTTCGTGGACAAGAACGCCGCCATCGCCGTGCTGCGTTTAAAGCGCGACGTGGGGCGAGAGTCGAGCGTCGGCCTGATCGCCACGAGCTACAACTTCACCGAGCGGCACAACCAGCTTCTCGGCATCGACGGCCGCTTCAAACTCAACCCGAAGACCATCACGACCTTCGAGCTTATCGGCACGAACTCGAAGAACAACTTCCGCGATCTCGCCTCCAACGTGACCAGCTATCGCAACCGCAACGGCTTCGCCTACAACTATCAACTCGATTACACCGGCCGCTACTTCGGCTACCAGTTCAACGCCGTCGGCCGCACCCGCGACTACCGCGCCGACGTGGGCTTCACCCGCCAGACCAACACCAACAACCTCAATTTCGGCTTCCGCCTGAGCACCGAGCCGAACCCCAAAGCCATCCTCACCTCGTTCCGTTTTCAGAACTTCACGAGCCTGAATTACGATTGGCAGGGACGCAACCAGGGCTGGGTCGACGGCACGAATTACAACTTCAGTTTCGCGCACCAGACCTTCGTCCAGATCGGCACGAACTTCGGCTACGAGCGCGTCTTCGAGGAGGAGTTCGGTGCACGCCGCGCGCCCGCGCGGTTCGACGCGGACGGGAAGGAGGCCGCGCCCCTGCGCCGGGGCGCGTTCGCCGGCAACGACTCCGAGCGGCAGACGCGCCAGAAGACGATCTTCGTCTACGCCGAGCGGCAGTTCAACAAGCAGTTCTACGCCTTCCTGTTCACGGGCACGCGGCGCGGCATCTTCGATTTCGACTTCGGCGCGGGGCGTGATTTCCCGCGCGTCAGCCCCTACGCCATCGCCGTGCGCGAGGCCAACGCGCAGGGACTCTGTGTGAAGCGGAAGGATGAGAAGGGAAATGAAATTCCCCTGCCCTCCGTCTGCTTCGACGCGCTCGACCCCGGCTCGGCCAACGGTTTAGATTTCAACGCCGGCGTCACGCTCCAGCCGACGAGCGCGCTGCGCACCACCTTCAGCTACACGAAGGCGCGGCTCACGCGCCGCGACAACGGCCTCGTCGCCTTCGACGACAACATCTACGCGCTGCGCTCCACTTACCAGTTCACGCGCTTTCTCTTCGCCCGCGCGCGTATAGACTACGGCACGCTCTCGACGACGGCGCGCGGCCAGTTTCTCTTCGGCTGGACGCCGAACCCCGGCACGTCCTTCTACGTCGGCTACAACGACGATTTGCAGCGCAACGGTTACAACCCCTTCAACTCGCAACTCGAACCCGGCTTCCGGCGCAACGGTCGCACCTTCTTCATCAAGGCCTCGTATTTGTTCCGGCGCAGTTTTTAAATCGTGAACGTGGATCGAGAGAAACCTGATTTTCTCGATTCACGATCAAATTTCTTGCAACTTTCTCCTCGTCGCGCACTCTTACATGCTTGAAGCCGCCGCTTCTTAGTTCTCGCGCGGGATGAAAAACCCGTGAAGGCTGTTCGCCCGGATTTTGTTCCTCTCGAAGGTTGTTATGAGAATGAAAGCTCTGTTAGTGATCGTCGCACTCCTCCTGCTGGCGTGCCCGCTCGCGGCCGCCGCGCAGGCTGGTGCGCCGCAGTCCGCGCCCGCCTCCACGCACACACCTACGCAGACGCCGCCCGCGCCCACTCCGACGAGCGCGCTGACGCCAACCCCGACGCCGGCCGCGAGCGCGCCCGTGGACGAGAAGCAGAACCCGACCACCGCGAGCGGCCAGCCCGCCGCCGCTGTAACGCCCGCCGACAATGTTGGTACGCAGCCGCTCTCCACCGTCGGCACGTCTGCCGGGGCGGTCACGCCCGAACGCGGCACGACGCCCGTCAGCACGACGCCCGTCAGCGAGGCGTCTGTACCGCTCCTCGCGCCCGCCGCGAAAGGTTCGGTCGCGTTGCCGCCGGAGAAGGCCGCGCCCGTGCGCATCCCGCGCGTGGAGCGCGCCCCGGTCATCGACGGCAAACTGGACGAGGACATCTGGCGGCAGGCCGCCGTGCTCAAAGATTTCTACCAGATCAGTCCCGGCGACAACATCGCGCCCTCTCTCGCCACGGAAGTTTATCTGGCCTACGACGCGCGCACGCTCTACATCGCCTTTCGCGCCCACGACGATCCGTCGAAAGTGCGCGCCACGGTCGCCAAGCGCGACGACGTGCTCTCGAACGAAGACAGCGTGCGCGTCCTGTTAGACACCTTCAACGACCGGCGCAAGGCTTACGTGCTCGTGTTCAACCCGCTCGGCATCCAGCAGGACGGCATCCGCACGGAGGGGCAGGGCGTGGATTTCAGTTTCGACCTCGTGATGGAATCGAAGGGCGCGCTCAACGGCGAAGGCTACGTGGTCGAGGCGGCGATCCCTTTCAAGTCGCTCAAGTACGAGTCGGGGCGCGATAAGCTGTGGGGCTTGCAGGTCTTCCGCCAGATTCAGCGGTTCAACAACGAGACCGATTCGTGGATGCCGATCTCGCGCGACATCAACGGCCTGCTCAATCAGGCCGGGCACATCACGGGCATCGAAAACATCTCCACCGAGCGCACCATCGATTTCATCCCGAGCCTCACCGTCTCCGAAGAAGGGCGGCGCGTGCGCACCCTTGCGCCGCGCGATGCGCCCTTCGGCTTCGTCGAGCCGGGGCGCTTCGTCAACCAATCCGTCAAACTCGACCCCGGCTTCACCGGAAAGTTCGCCATCTCGCCGACGATGACGCTCGACCTCGCCCTCAATCCCGACTTCGCGCAGGTCGAAGCCGATCAGCTCGTCGTCACGACCAACCAGCGCTTCCCGATCTTCTTTCCCGAACGCCGGCCGTTCTTTCTCGAAGGCATCGAAATCTTTCAGACGCCGCTCGGCGTCGTCAACACGCGCACCATCGTCGACCCCGACATCGCCTTGAAGTTGACGGGGCGGCGCGGCGCGAACACCTACGGCCTGCTCGTGGCGAGCGACAACGGGCCCGGCAACTTCTCCGCGGACGACCGCACGCGCGCCATTCAGGAAGAGGAACGCCGCCTGCCCACCGAGCCGCGGGGCAGCATCCGCTTCCTCGACAAAAACGCCTTCATCGGCGTCTTCCGCCTTAACCGCAACGTCGGGCAGGAGAACACCATCGGCGCGGTCGCCACCACCTCGCAGTTCAAGGAACGACACAACCAGACGGGCGGCATCGACGGCCGCTTCAAACTCGCCCCGCAGACCACCGCCGCTTTCTCGCTGCTCGGCACAGTCTCGCACCGCACCTTCTTCAACCCCGACCTCGGCGTTAACGAACTGCGCAACGGGCGCGGCGCGGGCTACACGGCCAGCTATGCGCATTTCGGCCGCAACTTCGGCTACGAGTATTCCAGCGAAGGCCGCACCCGCGACTATCGCGCCGACGTGGGCTTCACCTCGCGCACCAACACGAACTTTCACGGTCTCTTCGCGAGCTACAATACGACGCCGAAACCCAAAGCCACGCTCATCAACTGGCGCGTCCACAACTTCTCTTTCATCAGCCACGACTTTCAGGGACGCAGCCAGGCGTGGGAGAGCGAGACCAACTTTCAGTTGTTCTTCCAGCGGCAGTTCAACATCGGCGCGGCCTACGAGTATGGCTACGAGCGGCTCATCGAAGAGGAGTTCGGCGCGCGCCGCCTGCCCGCGCAAAACGGCAGATCGGCGCAGCGCGGCGCGTTCGCCGGCGAGGATTCCGAACGCTCCACGCGCAAGCACCACTATTTCTTCTTCGGCGGTTATCGCCCGAGCAAAAAGTATTCGTTCAACTGGCGCGCGGTTTACCGCGACGGCCATTTCGATTTCGACTTCGGCGCGAACCGGCATTTCCCGCGCGTCAGCCCCGTCTATCTCGACTATCTCGCCAGCCCGGCTTACCTGGAATACCTGCGCCGCCTCGCCAACCCAGACCCGTCGCGCCCGGCGCGGCAGCCCGCCCCGCCGCCGCTCGACCCCGGCCGCGGCGGCCTCCTGGAGTTTCGCGGCTCGTTCGCCTACCAGCCGACGAACGCCCTGCGCTCGACGCTCGACTACACCAAGAGTCGCCTGCGCCGCTACGACACGAACCTCGTCGCCTTCGACGTGAACCTCGTCTCCTGGCGCACCACCTACCAGTTCACGCGCTTCCTCTTCGCGCGAGCGCGCATAGACTACGAATCGCTGCCGCGCCGCGCGCGCGGGCAGTTTCTCCTCGGTTACACGCCCAACCCCGGCACCGCCTTCTATGCCGGCTACAACGACGACGTCAACGTCAACACCTTCTCGCCTTTCGGCAACCAACTCGAACCCGGCTTCCGCCGCAACGGCCGCACCTTCTTCGTCAAGATGTCCTATCTCTTCAGGAGAAGTTTCGGCGGTTAGAAAAGCAATGCGCAAGGGGGAAGGCGAAACGCGGAACGAAAGGCAAAGGCGTCTCCAATTCAACGTTTCGCCTACCGCCTTTCACGTTTCGCCTTCCGCCTTCCGCCTTTCACATTTCGCCTTCCATGTTCCGCCTTCCGCATCATTCATCTTTTCGCCCGTTTGACTTAACCGGCGAATTCGCTTAGAAAATTCTTCGTCGCCCCCGAACCCATTCGGTCGCCCTGCATGTTCGTTCATGGAAAGGAAATAAAAGGATGTCCGCTCTCGGAATGTCGCGCGCCTTCGCGCTGCGCCTCTTTGTAATCATCATGCTCTCAACTCAAGCCCCTACGCTCGCGCAGCAGAGTCCGACGGCCGGCGGCGCGCAGGAGGAGAAGGGCAGCGCGAACGCGCGCGCCTACCCGGCGACCAGAAAAGTGGAACAGATCGACGACTATCACGGGACGAAAGTCGCAGACCCCTATCGCTGGCTGGAAGATTTGGACACGGCCGACACGAAGGCCTGGGTGGAGGCGCAGAACCGCCTCACCAATGCTTACCTCGCGGAGATTCCGGCGCGGCAAAAAATCAAGGAGCGTCTGACCAAACTCTGGAACTTCGAGCGCTACGGTATCCCCTACCGCGAAGGCAACCGCTACTTCTACACGAAGAACGACGGCCTCCAGAATCAGAGCGTGCTCTACACCGTCGCCTCGCTCTCGGACGAGCCGCGCGTGCTCATCGACCCGAACAAACTCTCCGCCGACGGCACCGTCGCCCTCGCCGGCACGGCCGTCAGCCGCGACGGGAAGTTGATGGCTTACGGGCTGTCGGCGTCAGGCTCGGACTGGTCTGAGTGGCGCGTGCGCAACACAGAGACCGGGCAGGACTTGCCTGACACAATCAAGTGGGTGAAATTCTCCGGCGCGTCCTGGACGGCCGACGGCAAAGGTTTCTTCTACAGCCGCTACGACGAGCCGAAGGCTGGCTCCAGCCAGCTCTCCGGCGTCAACGAATTTCAGAAGCTCTACTACCATCGCCTCGGCACGCCGCAGGCCGACGACACGCTCATCTACGAGCGCAAGGATCAGAAGGCTTGGGGCTTCAGCGGCGACGTGACCGAAGACGGCCGCTACCTCATCATTCACGTCTGGGTCGGCACCGACGCCAAAAACCGCATCTACTACAAAGACCTCCAGACGCCGGGTGCGCCCGTCGTCAAACTGCTCGACGACTTCGACGCCGCCTACAACTTCATCGACAACGACGGCGCGGTCTTCTGGTTCATGACCGACCAGAACGCGCCGCGCTACAAGGTGATCGCCGTCGATACGCGCCGGCCGGAACGCGCGAACTGGAAAATCGTCGTCCCCGAAACGACCGAGACGATTGAGGGCGCAAACGTCGTCAACAACATGCTCATCGTCTCCTATCTCAAGGATGCGCGCTCGCAGGTGAAGGTGTACCAGACCGACGGCAAGCTCGTGCGCGAGGTGGCGCTGCCCGGCCTCGGCTCGGCCTACGGCTTCGGCGGCAAGCGCGCCGACCGCGAAACGTTCTACGCCTACACCGGCTTCACCATGCCCGCCACCATCTACCGCTACGACGTGACGACGGGCAAGAGCAGCGTCTATCGCCAGCCGAAAGTCGATTTCGACCCTAGCGGATACGAGACGAAACAGGTCTTCTATCAAAGTAAGGACGGCACGCGCGTCCCCATGTTCATCACGCACCGGAAGAATTTGAAACTCGACGGCACGAACCCCACGCTGCTCTACGGCTACGGCGGCTTCAACGTCTCGCAGACGCCCGGCTTCTCCATCAGCCGCCTCGTCTGGATGGAAATGGGCGGCGTGCTGGCCGTGGCGAACCTGCGCGGCGGCGGCGAATACGGCAAGGACTGGCACGAGGCCGGGATGAAGTTGAAGAAGCAGAACGTCTTCGACGATTTCATCGCCGCCGCCGAGTGGCTCATCTCGAACAAGTACACGTCCACGCCGAAACTCGCCGTCCAGGGCGGCTCGAACGGCGGCCTGCTCGTCGGCGCGGTCGTGGCGCAGCGACCCGAACTCTTCGGCGCGGCGCTCCCGGCCGTCGGCGTGATGGACATGCTCCGCTTTCACAAGTTCACCATCGGCGCGGCCTGGGCTTCCGATTACGGCTCGCCCGACAACCCGGAGGAGTTCAAAGCCCTCTACGCCTATTCGCCGCTGCACAATTTGAAGGCCGGCAAGTCTTACCCGCCGACCCTCATCACCACCGCCGACCACGACGACCGCGTGTGGCCGGGGCACAGCTTCAAGTTCGCGGCCGCGATGCAGGCGGCGCAGGGGGGCAGCGCGCCCATCCTCATACGCATCGAGACGAAGGCCGGCCACGGCGCGGGCAAACCCACCTCGAAGGTCATCGAAGAATACGCGGACATCTGGGGCTTCCTCGTCCGCACGCTCAATATGAATGTGCCCGCCTCGTAAACGCGCACACGTGTCGCACGCGTACACGCGCAGGCGCGTCGCACGTTTAAACACAGGTGCGTCGCGCGCGTAAGCTTGCGTGTGCGTTGCGCGCATAAACTGAGGGGACAGCCGGACGGTGAGATGCCGCCCGGCTGTCCCTTTTTCCAGAGCGGCGTGAGCGGCCGCGACTCTCCGCACCTCTGCGCGCATCCCGGCTGCGCGGCGGCTTACGCCACGCGCCGACTGCGCCCGCCCACTTCACAAGTCGATCACGACGATTGACATAAGCCAGTCACGAGGATTGACATAGGCCGGCGGCGCGAGCAGAATAGCGCAACTTTTCGCTTGTGATGCCGCAAACACGAAACATGCAAACAGAGATTGTCGGAAAACCCGTCCCGCGTAAAGAGGGACGCAGCAAGGTCACGGGCGCGGCGCGCTACGTGGACGACCTGAGAATGCCCGGCATGCTCTACGGCGCGACCGTGCGCTCGCCCGTCTCTCGCGGCCGCATCCGCTCGATCAATTTCGGCGAGGGCATTCCCTGGGACGAGTTCGTCGTCGTCACGGCCGCCGACATTCCGGGCGAGAACGCCGTCGCCCTCATCCTCCTCGATCAGCCTTACCTCGCCTCGGAGTTCGTCAACCACGCGGAGGAACCAATCCTCCTGCTCGCGCACGCCGACAAGCACCTGCTCGAACGCGCGCGCCGCGCCGTGACTTTCGACATCGAACCGCTCCCGGCCGTCTACACGCTCGCCGACTCGCTCGCCGGAAAAGAGATCATCTGGGGCGAGGACAACACTTTCAAAACGTACCTCGTGGACAAGGGGAACGTGGACGACGTGTGGGCGCAGGCCGACCTCGTCGTCGAAGGCGAATACTCGACGGGCGCGCAGGAGCAGTTGTACATCGAGACGAACGGCATCGTGGCCGTGGCGAACGAGGACGAGGGCGTCACGGTCTGGGGTTCGATGCAGTGCCCGTATTACGTCCACAAGGCTCTGTTGAAGTTGTTCGCGCTGCCGCCGGAGCGCGTGCGCGTCGTGCAATGCGAAACGGGCGGCGGCTTCGGCGGCAAGGAAGAATATCCTTCGATGATCGGCGGCCACGCCGCGCTGCTGTCATGGAAGGCGGGCGGCCGTCCGGTGAAGATCATCTACGACCGCGCCGAAGACATGTCCGCCACGACGAAGCGGCATCCTTCGCTGACGCGCCACCGCACGGCCGTCACGCGCGACGGGAAATTGCTCGCCATGGAGATCGAGTTCAACGTGGACGGCGGGGCTTACGCGACGCTCTCGGCCGTGGTGCTTTCGCGCGGCACGATCCACGCCGCAGGGCCTTACCACTGCCCGAACATACGCATCCGCAGTCGCGCCGTCGCCACGAACGTGCCGCCGCACGGCGCGTTTCGCGGCTTCGGCGCGCCGCAGTCGATCTTCGCCCTCGAACGGCAGATGGACAAGGTGGCGGCGGCCGTCGGCCTCTCGCCCGCCGAGTTTCGCCGCCGCAACTTCATACGCGAGGGCGAGGCCACGGCGACCGGCCAGATCATACGCGAGCCGGTGGACATGGCGGGGTTGCTCGCGCGCGCCTTCGCTTTGACGGACTACGAGGCCAGGCGCGAACGCTTCGCACGCGAGAACGCGGAGCGTGCCGCGCGCGGCGCGACCGTCAGGCGCGGCATCGGCTTCGCGTCGTTCATGCACGGCGCGGGCTTCACGGGTTCGGGCGAAGACTATTTGAAATCAATTGTCGGCGCGGAGGCCGATGCAGAGGGGCGCGTCCGCATCCTCGCCGCGAGCACCGAGATCGGGCAGGGGACGAACACCATCTTCGCGCAGATCGCGTCCGATGCGCTCAAGCTCGACTACGATCTGTTCGAGATGGCGCAGCCCGACACGGGCACGGTTCCCGACAGCGGCCCGACGGTCGCCTCGCGCACCTGCATGATCGTAGGCCGTCTCGTCGAATCGGCCGCCGTCGGCTTGCGCCAGACGTTGCAGGGCGCGGGGCTGTTGACGGATGAATACGATGCGGACGAATGGCGCGCGGCGTGTCGTGCCTACATCGAACGATACGGGGCGTTGAAGTCGTTCAGCCAGTACAAGCCGCCGCCGGGCGTGCGCTGGGACGACGAGAAGTATGAGGGCGACGCCTACGGGGCTTTCGCGTGGGCGGTCTATGTGGCCGAAGTTTCAGTTGATACGTTGACGTATGAGACGCGCGTCGAAGATTTCGTCGCGGTGCAGGAGGTGGGGAAGGTGGTGCACCCCATACTCGCCGCCGGTCAGATCGAGGGCGGCGTGGCGCAGGCCATCGGCTTCACGCTCTACGAAAACGTGGTCTGGCGCGACGGGCGCATGCTTAACAACGGAATGACCAACTACGTCATGCCGACCTCGGCAGACCTCCCGCCCATTCGCGTCCACTTCGAGGAACAGCCCTACCAGTACGGCCCGGCCGGGGGCGCGAAGGGCATCGGCGAACTCCCGCTCGACGGCGGCGCGCCCGCCATTCTCAACGCCATCGAACACGCGACGGGCGTCTCGTTCACGCATGTCCCGCTGATGCCCGAAGCGTTGATGCGTGGGTTGAGCGAGGACGCATGAACACGAACAGAATGAATCTCACGCAAAGGCGCAAAGGCGCGAAGAAGGACGACGCATCGCCGCGCCGCTCTCTGCTCTCTGCACCGCGCGGCGCGCCGCTCTCTGCTCGACACTCTTCCGCACTATGCCCTTCCGCCGTCTTCCTTTGCGCCTTTGCGCCTTTGCGTGAGACTTCCCCACGCGGCCGAGGAGTCAAACATGACTGAAGCCGCCGCTAAAATTGAAGTGAATTGCACCGTCAACGGCACGGCGCACCAGTTGCGCGTTCACCCGATGGCGCGGTTGCTCGACGTGCTGCGAGAAGAGTTGGAGTTGACCGGCACGAAGGAGGGCTGCGGCGAGGGCGAGTGCGGCGCGTGCTCCGTGCTCATTGACGGCCAGCTCGTCAACAGTTGTCTCGTCCCCGTCCTGCAAGCGGAGGGCGCGGAGATCAAGACCATCGAGGGCGTGGCGAGCGGCGCGGAACTCCATGCCGTCCAGCAGGCGTTCATTGAGTGCGGCGGCGCGCAGTGCGGCATCTGCACGCCGGGCATGGTGCTGGCCGCCATGAGCCTGCTCACGGAGAACCCGCACCCGACCGACGCGGACATCCGCCACGGCCTCGCGGGGAATCTCTGCCGCTGCACCGGCTACATGAAAATCTTCGACTCGGTGGTGCGCGCCTGCGAGCGGGCGGGAGTCAAAGCGTGAGAGCCTACCTGCCCGACTACGATTTGCGCGCGCCGCAGACGCTCGGCGACGCGCTCGCCCTGCTGGCGGCCGAGCCGGGTGTGTGGCGCGCCTTCGCGGGCGGCACGGATTTGATGGTGCTCCTCGAATTCGGCGCGTTGCGGCACCGAAAGTTTTTGAGCATCCGGCATCTGCCGGAACTAGGCGGCATCGAGGTCACGCCGGAGCACGTCACGCTCGGCGCGCTCACCACCTACACCGAGATTCAACGCGCGGAGACGATGCGGCGCGAGTTTCCGCTGCTCGGCGCGGCGGCGCGCGAAACGGGCGGCATCGCCATCCAGAATCGCGGCACGCTCGGCGGCAACATCGTCAACGCCTCGCCCGCCGCCGACTCGCCGCCCGCGCTCCTCGTCTACGATGCCGAACTCGAGCTCGTCTCGGCGACCGGCACGCGCCGCGTCGCTTATCGAGACTTTCACACCGGCTACAAGCAGTTAAACATGCGCGCCGACGAACTGCTCGCACGCATCCGCCTCCCGCGCGCGACCGCCGGATTGCAGACCTACTATCGCAAAGTGGGCACGCGCAGGGCACAGGCCATCTCGAAAATCTGCTTCGCCGCGGGCGCGCGTCTCGGCGTTGACGGGCGCATCAGCGAAGCGCGCATCGCCCTCGGCAGCGTCGCGCCCACCGTCGTGCGCTGCGCGCGGACGGAAGAAGCGCTCGGCGGCCGTCCGCCCGGCGACGAGGCGACCGTCAAAACCGCCTGCGCCATGCTCCGCGAGGAGATCGCGCCGATTGACGACATGCGCTCGACGGCCGAATATCGCGCGCGTGTCGCCGCGAATTTGCTGGCGGATTTTTTATCAACTCTCAAGACGGACGGTGGCGCAATCTGACATCGCAAAAGAACGAATCCGAGTTCGTCATCCGCGCACGCCGCGTCGTCCTGCCGGGCGGAAGCGCGCCCGCATCGATTCACGTCCGCGAGGGACGCATCGAGGCGGTCGGGGCGTTCGATGAAGTGAGCGACACTTGCACGCTCGTCGAAGTCGAAGAGGAAGCGATGCTCTTGCCGGGGCTGGTCGATACGCACGTCCACATCAACGAACCGGGGCGCGCTGATTGGGAAGGCTTTCGGACGGCGACGCGCGCGGCGGCCGCCGGCGGCGTCACGACGCTCGTCGAGATGCCGCTCAACAGCATCCCTGCGACGACGACGCGCGCGGCGTTGGAGTTGAAGCGCGCGGCGGCCGTGGGGAAGTGCCACGTTGACGTGGGCTTCTGGGCGGGTCTCGTGCCGGGCAACACGGCTAAGTTGCACGGCCTGTTCGAGGACGGCGTCTTCGGTTTCAAGTGCTTCCTCGTGCCGTCGGGCGTGGACGAGTTCGCGCACGTCACGGAGACAGATTTGCGCGCGGCGATGCCGGAACTGGCACTCATGGGCGCGCTCCTGATCGTTCATGCCGAGACGCCCGCGCCGATTGAGGCCGCGCTCCGGCACATCGAGGCCGCCGGTGCGGACGACGCGGGCGCGCGTCGCTACGAGACGTTTCTTCGTTCAAGGCCGAAGGCGGTGGAAGACGAAGCCGTCGCGTTGATGATCCAATTGGCGCGCGAGACGGGCGCGCGCGTGCACATCGTGCATCACTCGTCTGCGACATCGCTTCCTCTGCTCGCGGCGGCGAAGGCCGAAGGGTTGCCGTTCACGGCCGAGACCTGCCCGCATTACCTGACGTTCGCGGCCGAAGACGTGCCCGACGGCGCGACCGAGTTCAAGTGTTGCCCGCCCGTGCGCGAGCGCGAAAACCGCGAGCAACTCTGGGACGCGCTCGCGGCGGGCGCGCTCGACATGATCGTCTCCGACCATTCGCCGTGCCCGCCGGAGTTGAAGCGGCGCGCGGAGGGCGATTTTCTCAAGGCGTGGGGCGGCATCGCCTCGCTCCAACTGCGCCTCCCCGCCGTGTGGACTGAGGCGCGTGCGCGCGGGCATGCTATCGAGCGCGTGTCGGAATGGGTGGCCGCCGCGCCCGCGCGTCTCGTCGGGCTGGACGGGTGCAAGGGCGCGATCCGCGCGGGCTGCGATGCAGACCTCGTCGTGTTTCGACCCGACGAACAATTTCGCGTCGAGCCACGGATGCTGCACCACCGACACAAGCTGACGCCCTATGCGGGGCGCACTTTGAGCGGAGCGGTCGAGGCGACGTATTTGCGCGGCGCGCTGATTTACGAGCGCGGCGAATTCAAGGGCGAGGCGGCGCGAGGCGCGCTGCTCGCACGGAGGTGACCCTAACGATGACTGATTTCACAGACCTCGTCGATCTGGCCTCGGAGAGAGTGGGCGGAGCGGTGCTCTACGCCAACGACGACTTCTTCGCGCCGAAGGAAAATTTGTTGAAGACGAGCGCGCCCGTCTTCCTCGAAGGCGAGTACACGGATCGCGGCAAGTGGATGGACGGCTGGGAATCGCGCCGCCGCCGCACGCCCGGCTTCGACTGGTGCATCGTTCGTCTCGGCCTGCCCGGACGCCTGCGCGGCGTCGTCGTGGACACGGCACACTTCAAAGGTAACTACCCGGCGCAGTGTTCGCTCGAAGCCTGCGCCGTTGACGGCCAGCCGGACGTGGAGCAACTGCTGGACGAAGCGACAGAGTGGCGCGAGGTGTTGCCCGTCTCCGATTTGCGCGGCGATTCGCAAAATCCTTTCTCGATTGCGGACGCAGGGCGCGCGACCCACCTGCGTTTCAGGATTTACCCGGACGGCGGCGTGGCGCGCCTGCGCGTGTACGGCGAGGTCGCGCCCGACTGGACGCGCGTCAGGGCGTTGGAGGGCGGGCGCGTCGATCTGGCGGCCGTCGAGTCCGGCGGGCTCGTGCTCGCGTGCAGCGACATGTTCTTCGGCCACCGTCACAATTTGATCATGCCCGGCCGCGCCGCGAACATGAGCGACGGCTGGGAGACGAAGCGACGACGCGGCCCCGGCCACGATT
Source organism: Pyrinomonadaceae bacterium (assembly GCA_035645855.1). Classification (GTDB taxonomy): domain Bacteria; phylum Acidobacteriota; class Blastocatellia; order Pyrinomonadales; family Pyrinomonadaceae; genus JAIVJZ01. Next base: position 166,468 of record DASQLU010000064.1, on the reverse strand, counting down.
GGGTCGTCATCAAACTGGGCGCGCGCGGCCGTATTCAACAGGTCGAAGTAGACACCTCTCACTTCAAGGGAAACTTTCCCGAAAGCTGCTCGCTCGAAGGCGCGGACGCGCGAGGCGTCGAGGGCGGCGGCACGGACGCGCTGGCAAGTCTCGCGTGGACGGAGATGCTGCCGCGCACCCGTTTGCAGGCACACACGCGCCACCACTTCACGGACGAGTTAAAGCACGACGGCGCGCTCACGCACGTGCGTTTCAACATCTACCCGGACGGCGGCGTCAGTCGCCTGCGGCTCCACGGCACTCTGGCGGAGGATTAGGTTTCAAGTTCAAGACTGGAGAACTCCAGACCTGAAACCTGAAATCTGAAATCTGAAATCTGAAATCGTAATGATGGACTTAAGCGAAGGCCTCGCGCGCCTGAACTCTCTGAGCGCGGAGGAGGCCGAGACGGAACTGCTCAAGTGCTGCGGCTCGACCGTGTGGGCGCGCGCTCTCTCGGCGCGGCGGCCGTTCGGCGACGCGCCGCAGTTGCTGGCGGCGGCGGACGAGGTTTGGTGGAGTTTGAGCGAGCGCGACTGGCTCGAAGCGTTCGCGGCGCACCCACGGATCGGCGGGCGCGAGCCGGCCGCGCGCGCGCAACACGCTCAGGCCGAAGGCTGGTCGGAGCAGGAACAAGCGGGCGCGCGGGCAGCCGCGCAGGCGACGCTCGACGAACTGGCCGCCGCCAACCGCGCCTACGAAGAGAAGTTCGGCCACATCTTCATCGTCTGCGCGACGGGCAAGACGGCCGAAGAAATGCTTGCGCTTCTGCGCGCACGCCTGCCGAACGAAGCCGACACGGAACTCCGTAACGCCGCCGCCGAGCAGGGGAAGATCACGAAGCTCCGGCTGGAAAAGTTGCTGACGACATGATGCGAGAAAGTTTCAAGTTTCAGGTTTCAGGTTTCAAGTTCAAGAACGAAGAACCCCGGTCACGAAACTCGAAACCGAAACTCGAAACCTAAACCTGAAACCTGAAACCTGAAACCTGAAACCTGAAACTTGAAACCATTCTTCTTATGAGCGCGATCACGACACACATCCTCGACACGTCGCGTGGGCGACCGGCGGGCGACGTCGGCGTCGTCCTCGAAGTTCGGACGGGCGCGGGCTGGAAACTTTTAGGGCAGGGCAGGACGGACGCGGACGGGCGTCTGAGAAATTTGCTGCCCGACGATTTCGACCTGGAGGCGGGCGTGTATCGCCTGACGTTCAACACGTCGGATTACTTTGCGGCCACGCGGGTCGAGAATTTTTACCCGGAAGTCACGATCAGTTTTAACGTCACCGAGACGGCGGCGCATTATCACGTGCCGCTCCTCGTCAGCCCCTTCGGTTATTCCACCTATCGCGGGAGTTAATGAATTGACACTACTCGACCCCAACACGAGCGAATGGCTCAACCTCCTTGCGCGCTGGTTTCACGTCTTCGCGGGCATCCTCTGGGTGGGCACGACTTACTACTTCACCTGGCTCGACGCGCGCCTCTCCGAAGCCGAGGGCGCGGCTGCGCCGGGCGAGCGGCCGCAAATCTGGATGGTGCATAGCGGCGGCTTCTACGTGGTGGAAAAACAGAAACAGCCGGGCACGGAGACGCTCCACTGGTTTCGCTGGGAGGCCGGGCTGACATGGCTGAGCGGCATGGTCTTGCTCGTCATCGTCTATTACCTCGGCGGCGCGCTCGTCGATCCATACGGAGACCTGAGCGTAGCGGCCGGCGTCGGCTTCAGTCTCGGCCTGCTTATCATTGGGTGGGTCGTCTACGATCTGTTGATGCTGTCGCCGCTCGGTAAAAACGAGACGGCGTTCGCCATCGTCGCCTATGCGCTCCTGGTCGGCGTCGCATACCTGTCGACGCGCGTACTGACCGGGCGCGCGGCCTACATCCACATGGGCGCGCTCCTCGGCACGCTGATGGTCGCCAACGTGTGGATGCGCATTCTCCCCGCGCAGCGTCGCATGATCGCCGCGACGCGTGCGGGCGAGATGCCCGACGCGCGTCTCGGGGCGCAGGCCAAGCTGCGCTCCAAGCAGAACACTTTCATGGCCGTCCCCGTCGTCTTCACCATGATCAGCAACCACTTTCCGACCGCCACCTACGGCAGTCGCTACGATTGGATCATCCTCTCGGTCTTGATCCTCGTCGGCTGGGTCGCAGCGAAGTTCATCAGGAGGGGGTGAACGGGTTTCAAGTTTCAGGTTTCAAGTTTCAAGTCTGAATGTTGCTCGTTCTTTAACCTGAAACCTGAAACCTGAAACTTGAAACCTGAAACCTGAAACTTGAAACCATTCAAAGCAGAACGGGGTGGGAAGATGCACGATGCGTCTTCTCACCCCGTTCGCGTTTTGAATGTTGTCGGCTACTTTTTAGTAACCGCTGTAGCCGTCGTTGTAGCCGTTCTCGAAGGCCATGCGAAGGTACTGCTGGTAGAGCGAACGGTCGCCGAGACGCGAGCTGTAATCCTTCGTGCCGCTGCGATAGACGCTCTCGTCGCTGAAATCGTAGCGCTCGTTGCGCGAACGATCCTTGCGTCCTTCCTTTATGCCCTCGTTGTAGCCGGCGTTCAAGGCCGTCTGGCGAAGTTGGAACGAGCCGCCGTAGTTGGGATAACCGTCGTAGCTGTTGCCGCGGCGCGCCCTGCGTTCCTCGCGTCGCTCGCGCCTCTCTTCGCGCCTGTCGCGGCGTCGGTCGCGGCGGTCATCGCGGCGTTCCCACCTGTCGTCGCGCTGATCCTGACCGTAGCGCCAGTCCTGTGCGAGCGTGGCAGTCGGCAAGAGCAAAAACGCGCCCATCGCCAACATCAATGCTTTCGTCTTTATTCCACCATTGCTTCTCATCGTTTATCACCTCTCCGCTTTCAACTGAAACTCGCATCATCGCGAATCCTCTTGCCGGAGAGACTTACAACCGGCGTGCCACACGCCCCGCGCCCGAAAATACTTGTAAATCGGCACCCCTTTCGCGCGATCACCCTGCAAACGCACGATAAGGTATCAAGCTGTCCCGTATCGTGTGCATACGTGAGAAAGACACGCCCCAGACGGCCGCTAAGACTTATGATTGCCCCTCGATTTCGACGCGCAGGCATGATGCCCCGCTTAATCGAAGCCTGCGACATTCTCAGTGGCTTGACGGAAGCACGCTCCGCACACAGGTATTTCTTCGCCGAATAAGAACTCTTCTTCTCCTTCTTCCGACACCTCGATGATGAAGCCCACGCGAGGCATTTTGAATCTATCGGCACAATCGAAACAGTAGCGACAGTAGTAACCCAGCACGCCGTCAAACTCGACCCCGACTTTAGCCCACCCGTCGATCACCCGGCGCTCGCGAATTGCGTCGTGGAGATGCAAACAGACAAACTTGAGGTGTTGCCGGCCATGAGACTCGCAGTAAGTGATGCCCATCGCGCCTCCCGCGCCGCCGATCAACCGTGGACGCGCCGAACTGCTTTCATAGATTCTGCCGGCGATTGAGAATTTGCACGAACGAACCGGAGCGCAGTTCGGCAATGGTCAGGCTGGAACGCTCCAGGGCTTCCGCTTCCGTGATCGCGCCGCAGTTGATGGCGCGCAGGAAATAGTTGAGCAAGCCCTGACCCGTCGCCGCATCGTCGAACACATCGCCGACGAGGGTGGCCTTGGCGGCTTTCTCGACGAAGTTGCGGAGGCGTTCGCTCGCGGCGTCGAGGCTCTGGAGGAAGAAGGCGTAGACGGCGGCGTAGCGTGTAGGGAGCTGCGCGGGGTGTAAATCCCATCCCTGGTAGAAGCCGCCCGTGAGCGAGTGCCGGACGTGGCCGTAGTGGATGCGCCATGCGCGGTGGACGGTGCGGCGGTTCTCGTCCTCCTGCGCGGGCGAGAGCCGCGAGCCTTCCGGGGCGCGATGCGGGGCGACGGGCATGATGTTGGTCGCGCCGTCGGAGAGCCACACGCCCGTGCCCGCGAAGGCAACCTGCATCATGTGCTTGGCGAAGTCGCAGGCGGGGTGCGCCATGTGCTGGTGCGCGGCGGTGATGTTGCAACTGGCGGTGTAGTCGTATGTGCCGAAGTGCGCGGCGGTGCAGCGGCCGCGCGCGGCGGCGAGCAGGAGCGGCAGGTTGATTTGGCCGTCCCGGCTGATGATTGACTGTGTGGTCTCGATCATCATCTCCAGTTTGAGCGTGCCCGCGCTCAGGCCGAGTTGCGCTTCGAGTTGATCGAATATGCCGGCGAGCGCGGCGGTCTGTTCGGGGATGTTGATCTTGGGCAGAGTGACGACGAAGTTCGGCGGCAGCGCGCCGCCGGTTTCGGCGGCGAGCGTGGAGACGAAGATGTCGAGCGTGCGCAGGCTGCGGGCGCGCAGTTCTTCGTTGAAGGGCTTGATGCGAATGCCGATGAAGGGCGAGAGCGTGCCCGCTTCCAACCCGCGCGCCACTTCGCGCGCGGCCGCCTCGGCGTGCTCGTCCTCTTCGACGTCGGGGCGGTTGCCGTAACCGTCCTCGAAGTCGATGCGGAAATCTTCGACCGGCTCGCGGCCGAGTTTCTCACGCACGCGCTCGTAAATGACGGGCGTGAGCGCGGCGGGCAGCGTGTCGCCGGACGCCCCTTCTTCCGCGCCCGCGAAACCGAGGGCGCGGCCGAACGCTTCGGCGTCGGGCGCGAACGCTTCGAGCGAGCGCAGGGCGAGCGCGCCGAGACGCCGGGGCGTGTCTGACTTGAAGAGGTGCGCGCCGCCGTAGACGGTGTGCACCGGCTGTCGGCGTCCGGTCTCGCCGGGGTAGACGTGTGCGAAGGCCGTGTTGGCCTGTTCGAGCGGGGCGAGATGCTCGCGCGTGTTGTCGGTTGTCAGCGATGTTTTCATAAAGCGCCTCGTTTGCGGTCGGAAGATTGCGCGGCCTGAGCGCGATGGGGCGGACGGGTGAAACGCCGGGGGCGCGAAGACGAGGCCGGGGCTTCTCACCGGGTTCTCTCAATCTTCGCGCCCCGCGAGGTTCGCGTCCGGGGCTTAAGGAAAGACCTGGTTGACGGGCGTGATGCGAACATTCTTTTCGCTCACTTCAATCGGGTACACCTGTATGACCTTGTCCTCGTCCAAAATCTGCTGCGGCTTGGGCGAGTTATAAGTCATGGGCGAAGGCTTGTTCGAGAGAATGGCATCGCGCAAGCCCTCCGCGTCTTTCGTGACGACGACGATGCGCATCCGGTTCGTGGTGAGATATTTCCTGATGGCGGCGTTCACCTCTTCGAGCGTGAGACGCGAAAGCCGGTCGCGCATGTATCCGTTGAAGTCGCCGATCTTGTAATAGCGACTGTCGAGGGCATAGCCGAGCTGTGCGTCCTGCGTGGCGGTCAGGATGTTGGAATACTTGGTGAGGAACTCGCGCGTGGCCTCGAAGGCTTCGCGCGAGAGTCCTTCACGCACGAGTTTATCGTACTCGTAGAGCGCGGCGCGCAGGACGAAGTGTCCCTGCTCGGGCGGCACGGGGCGAATCCATATCTGGAAAATCTGCTGCTGGCGCGCGAGGTTCGGGGCAGGCTCGAAGCGAAACATGCCGCCGGGAAAGTATTCGATGTAGGCATAGTCGCCGTAGTTCAGGCCGCGCGCCTCGCGCAGGCGTTGATAGAGGTAGCTGTTGGACGAGCGGTGCTGCCCGAAGTAGGAGGCGGCGACGGCGAGCGCAGGCCAGTCTTTGTCGGCGCGCGTCACGTCGATGGGAAAGCCGAGCGAGATGGCCGTCGAGCGCGTTTCGCGTTTGATGATGTCGATGTGCGTGCCCTGCTGGAGTTCGGGCGTGAAGAAATTCGAGGGCGTCGGCGTGCCCGACGGCAATTTGGTGAAATCGGCCTTGAACTTCGCGGGAAACGCCGCCGGATAGCCGCCCGCGAGACCGAGCACCAGGTTGGCCTGCGTGTAGTGGGTGCGATAAAAGTCGCGCACATCGGCGAGCGTGATGCGTTCGAGCGCGCCGATGCCGCCGGCGTTGTGGTGGCCGTAAGGGTGTCCGGCGTAGATGTTATTGTAGAGCTGCTCCTTGCCCAGTTCCTCATCGTTGCCTTCGCGCAGGGAGACTTTGAGATAGTTGATCGTGTTGGTTTTGATCCGCATGAAATCGTCTTCGCGGAAACCGGGGTCGAGGAGCATCTGGCTGATGAGGGCATAGTAACGCGACAAATTGTCGATGTGCGTCGTGCCCGTGAAGACGGTCATCTCTTTATCGACCTGCGAGCCGAAAGAGGTCGCCAGCGGATAGAAGGCTTCCTGAATCTTCTCGAAGGCAAGCGTGCGCGTGCCGCCGCCGGCCACCAACGAGGCGGTCAGGGCGGCCAGTCCTTCCTTGCCCGCCGGGTCGTCGGCCGCGCCCGTCATAAAGAGAATGCGAAACGTGATGAGCGGAGAGCGATTGGGGAGCAACACGGCGTCCGGATCGGGGATCGTGTGCATGTACACGGGGCTGCTCGCGCGCGCGGGCGATTTTGGTCTCGGTCGCGGCGATTTGCGTTGAGCGTGTGCTGTCATGGTCGAGAGCGCGAACGTGAGTATGAGCGAGATGGAAAGTATTCGTCGCATGGTTATTTATCGCCCTCCCTGTTTGCGGTCTGTTTGCCCGCGCCCTGTGAGAGCGTGACGATGGTGCGATTGTTGTCCGTGAAGTAGCGGCGCGCGGCGTCGCGGATGTCGGCGGGCGTCACGCTGTCGGCGAGCGCGAAGAGTTTGTTCATCGTTTCGGGCGTGCGGCGCAGCGCGAGATAGGGCGCGAGCGCGCCGGCAATCGCCTCGCTGCTGTCCATCGCCTGCGCGAAACCGTAGCGGAGGCGCGAGCGCGTGTCGTCGAGTTTTTGCTGCGGCACGAGTTCCGTCGTGTAACGGCGGAAGGCCGCGAGAATCTGCTCGCGGACGTAAGGGGTGTCCTCCGTCTTCTTGATGCGTGCCTGGACGGTGAAGAGTTCCGGGTCGGCTTTGTCTTCGAAACTCACGCCGACGAAATCAACCTTCTGCTCCTTCAGGACGAGACGCTGGTACAACTCGGAGTTTGAACCGAAGGCGATGGCCGCCAGCAGGTCGAGCGCCACTTTGTCTTTGTTCTCATCGGAGTATGCCGGGGCGCGGAAGGCGACGGCGAGATAGGGCAGCGTCGCCGAAGGCCAGTCGACGTGCGCCTCGCGCGGCGCATCCTGCGCCGGTTCGGTCGGGATGTCGGGCTTGTAGTTGCCGCGTTCCCACGCGCCGAAATGCTGTCTGGTCAAAGCGAGTGCGTGCTGGCGCGTCACGTCGCCGACGACGAGGATGGTCGTGTATTCGGGGCGATAGTAGCGTTTGTAGAAGTCGAGGCTGTACTGGTACTGGTTCGGCATGTCCTCGATGTCTTTGATGAAGCCCATCGTGGTGTGCGAATAAGTGTGTGTGCGAAAGGCCGTCTCGCGCAATTTCTCGTAGAGCTTTCTGGCCGGGTTCGCGCTGTTTTTGTTGTACTCGCCGAGCACGGCCAGCGCCTCCGTCTTATATTCCGGCTCCGCGTATTGGAGCGTCTGGAAGCGGTCGCCTTCGATGCGCATCACTGCGGGCAAATCCTCTTTCGAGAAGACCTCGTGATAGACGGTGCGGTCGTCGGTCGTGTAGGCGTTCGAGGAAGCCCCGGCGCGCTTCAGGATGTCGTCGCGCTGTGCGGGCGACACGTTCTTGCTTCCGCGAAACATCATGTGCTCGAAGAAATGCGCGTAGCCGCTCTTGCCGGGTTCGATTTCGTTGCGCGAACCCGTCTGCACGACGATGTAGAGCGCGACGAGATTCGGGTAGTCGGTCGGCACGGTGACGAGGCGCAGGCCGTTCGGCAAATCGTCAAGCGTGTATGGATAGGGAAATATCTTGCGCTGCTTAGTGGCGGGCGCAGCCTTCTTCGGCGCGGCCTTCCTAGCCTGCGCCAGTCCCACGGCGGGCAGACACAACAACAGCGAAAACAGGAGCCAGTTTTTCATATCGCGTAAACTCCGAAACTCCGAAAACTTTTTTGATGATTTGGATGGAGACGCGAAAATTATACACGCTTACTAACTCCGGCGCAGCAATACGACGCAGAGGAAGGAAGCGCGCGGCCGGAGACGAGTCTCAATTCGTGCCCGACACCGCGCAAATTCTCTGCGCGAGCAGTTCGCCCGCCGCGCGGTGGCCTTCAACGTTCCAGTGGCCGTTGCCGAGATTGCGCTCGAAGCCGTGGAGAAACGTCTGGCGTTGTTCGGCATACTGTTGGAGGGCGGGCGCGAGCGTGTGGACGGGGAAGCCTTCGCGTTCGCCGAGCGACTTGAGGCGCATGTCCGGATAGAAGATGTCGCTCGCGCCGACGCGGGCGAGGAAAGCGGCGCGGGCTTCGGGGCGCGGGTGAACCTGCACGCCGTTGCTGAGCGTCGCGACGATGAATTGCGCGCCGCGCCCGCGCACCTCGTCGCGCATCTGCCGGAGCAAATTTTCCGTCACGCGCCAGGCTTCCTGCCAGTTGGCGTCCGCCGGTTCGCGATAGATGAGATTGTCTATGCCGAGTTCGTCGGCGACGTTCGCGGCGTCTTCGTTGCCGCTTGGTGGTTGGGCGTTCGTCGTCGCGGCGTTTGCGCCGTCGCGCACCGGCGCGGGAATGTTAGCGGCGGGAGTGCTAGTAGCGGTAGCGGCGTCGGCGTCGGCGGGAGCTTTGGCGGCTGGTGCGCGCCGCGAAGCGAGATAGTTTTTAAGCGTGTAGTGACCCTCGTGGAAAGCCTGCAGGACGCGCAGGCGTGCCCTGATCCAGCGGCCGGCGCGGTTGATGGCAGAGTGGCGCAGACGGAACGTGCGCGATTCGCGGAAGGAATCATCGAGCGCGAGTTGGCCGTCGCGGTGGACGAAATAGGGAATCTCTTCGGCCTTCTTGAATGCACGCAGGTTGTCCGTGATGTCGTTGTTGGTGGTGACGGCGAGCAGCACGATGTCGGGCGCGTAATCCCAGACTCGTTCGCGCAGCGTTAAAAGCTCCTGCGCCGTGCCGTAGCCGGAGACGCCGAAGTTGACGACCTCGACCCGCCTGCCCGCGCTGAAAGCCTGACAGCCTTGCAGCCTTTGCTCCAGCACGACCCAGAAGGCTGCTTCGAGCGGCACTTGCAGAGCCTCGGCGTAGGAATCGCCGAGCAGCGCGATGCGCAATGTGTTCGCGGGCTTCTCCTTCGGGTGCTCGCGGTCGCGGAGTCCTTCGCTGTTGATGCGTATGTAGGCCGCGCCCTCCTTGCGATACCAGCCGGAGAGGCCGGGTTCGAGCGCGTAACCACGCACGGTGTCGGTTGTGTAAAAGACCGGGTAGGTGTAGCCGGCGATACGCAGAGCGATCTCGGCGGAGAGCAGCGCGAAGAGCAGCGCGGAGAGCAACAACGCCAGTTTGAAGAGGCGCAGTTTCCTGCGAGACCAGTTGAGCGCGGGCGGCGGCGACGTGGGCATGTGCGAAGTTTATAACAAAGCGGGTTTCAGGTTTCAGGTTTCAGGTTTCAGGTCTGAATATTCTCCGGTCTTTAACTTGAAACCTGAAACTTGAAACCTTTAGATTTGAAACCTGAAACTCTAAGAACGCACGGCGGCAGGTTCGTCCGGCACTCGCAGGACGGATTGCCAGTTCGAATCGTCGGCGCGCATCCGCGTGGTTAGGTCGTCGCGCAGGCGACGCAGTTTGTCGCTCAGGGTGTGCGGGTAGTGCTCGATGTCCGGGAAGCGCGCGCGCTGTTCCTCGACGAAGGCTTTCTGCTTGGTGATGGACGGAATGGACTCGTAACGGCCGCGCTCCCAGAAGGGCGCGAGGAGCGCTTCGACGGTGGTTGCGCCGGGGATTTCGATCTCCTCGCCGTCGAGGCCGACGATGTCGCCGACGTAGTTGCCGTCTTTGTCCGCGCCGCGAAACACTTGCAGGCGGCCGGGCAGAGTGGATTTCTCCGGCGTGTTGGAAGCCTTGAGCGTCGGGCGGCCTTCGATCAGGCATTGCTTGAAGATGACGCCCGCGACGCGCCGCACCTCGCCGGAGAGCTTCGTGCCGACGCCGAACCCCGCGGCCTCCGGAAACTCCGCGACGATTCGTTTGACCGACTCCACGTCGAGGTCGCCCGTCAGCACGGGCATCAACCCGTGGAGGCCGTTCGCCTCGAAGAAACGCAGGCACCATGCACCGAGTTTGGCGAGGTCGCCCGAATCCACGCGAAAGCCTTTGAAGGCGCGGCGGCGCGCGGGGGTGGAAGTGGCGGCCATGGCGGCGTGCGCCGCGCCCGTGTAGACGTCAATCGTGTCGAGCAGCAGCGTCGTCCCCTGCGGGTTGGCATCGAGCCAACGCTCGAAGGCCACCTGCTCGAAATGCTTCGGGCGGCCGGTGCGCGGCTCGATCTCCGGCTCTTCGCTGTAGGAGATGTAAGCCTGCTGCCAGTAGTGCGCGGACGTGCCGACGGCGGGGATGTCCAGGCGGTGCGCCGCTTCCAGGTTCGACGTGTCGTTGAAGCCCCCGATGAAGGCATAGGTGGCGACTTCGACGGCGCGCTCGATGTCGCCGTTGCGCCGCAGGGAGAAATCGGAGAGCCAGCGCCGCTCGCCCGCCGCCATGCGCAGTTGCATGGCGATGGCGGCCGTGGTCATCGGCAAATCGAAGGCGTGCTCGAACTTGATCTCCTGCGCCTGCGTCAGCCCGAAGCCGCCCGTGATGTCCGCGAACGGCTCGCCCGCGAACATGATCGTGGCCGGCCGCACGGCGCGCACCGCCCCGATGAAACTCATGTCTTCCATGGCCTTCGCGAAACGCTCAAGGCCGCCTCGATCCTGTTCGAGAAAGCGCAGGCGCGGGCGGTCGATGCCGCTCTCGGTCAACAGGCGCACGAGCCGTCCGTGTCCGAGGCACGGCGCGAAGGGCAGCTTGCGCTGCGTGACGTAAAAGGTCGCCTCCGCCTCGCTCAAAGGATTACCGTGCAGGCGCGTCTCGTCCTTGTAAGAGGCGTCGCCCATCGTCGCGTGGTATCGATCAATGTTGAGATTTCCCATGTTTATTTTCGCATTATAAACATTGACAGGGTGAAGCGACAGTCGGATACTGCATGCCACGCGCAAGGGTACAAGCGGGAACACACGTAGCCCCCCAACACTATCAGTAATTCAACTCACATAAGGAGAGAAGATGAAACGGAGTTTTGTATCCGCCTTTGCGTTTTTAATCGTCGCCCTGTTGAGCTTTCAAGTAGTCTCGGCTCAGTTGCCAGGGTTGCCGAGGATTCCGAAACCCAACCGGCCGAAACCGCAGCCGTCCCCGACGCCTGATGGACAGCCGGCCTCGTCTGACACTAATCAACCAGTGCAGCCGGAAACTCGTCACGAGGCGAAACCGGCGATGACGTCGGCGGCGTCGTCACAGTCGAACGAACCGACCATCGCTAGGGATTCCGTCCAGTTGACTGCCTTCACCTACAACGTCTACAAGGGGAACTACGACACCTGGAGCTGGGTACCGCTCATCTCCTATCGCGTCAACGGCCCCATCCCGAGCGGCGGTCAGCTCTACGTCGAGTACACGGTTCCCGGCAACGCCGCCGTGAAGTTCGATTGCAGCACCGAGGAGACATCCGCCGACCGCTGGTGGAAGACCACGTGCGGCGGACGCGAAGGCGTCCCCGAGGAGAAAGCGACCACCTACACCGGCCCCTTCCAGTTCGCCATCAAGCTGCGCAACGAGTTGGCGGGCAACGACAAGACGATCTTCACGGGGAAGGCCAAAGTCGCCAAGGTGCATTCCAACGAGATCAGCACCGGCAAGTTCGCCAACCACTTCGTCTATTACGTAGACCACGATTGGAACCTTCCCATCGGTTACGTCTATTACACGCCCGACGACCTGAACGGCATGAAGAGACCCATGCTCAACGTCACCTTCTGGGTGCGCGGCGATGCGTACAAACTCGACCCGCACCTCTTCTACAAGGGCGCGGAGGTGGGCCGCATCATGTACGAGGGCACGCAGGTCGGGAAACCCAGTTGCGAGTCGGACGTGGAGAACAACACCACGCACTTCGTGGACGAGAAGCTCGCGCCGCAGAAGGCGAAGTGGTCGCGCGTGCGCTGCACCTTCAACAACGTCCGCGCCTGGGACACGTCGGACGCGGGGTGGGGCTTCGGCGCCCCGCACCTGATGAACAAGAACCCCGGCGAGTACGAGATGAAGGTGCTGCGGAACAACAAGCTGGCGCGCTCCGTTAAGTTCACCGTCAAACCCGACGGCACGCTCGACACCAGCCTCGCGGCCGCCAACAAGCTCGGCAGCGACCGCGTGATCGTGCCCGTCCAGATCATTGGAGATCAGGACGGCCAGTGGAACCGGACTGCGTGGCAGACCGAAGCCTTCTACGGCCACCCGCTGAACGGCTTCGCAGCCTTACCTTGAACCCTTCAGGCTCAATCTCCCGGCAAAATTATTCTTTCAGGCCGGGGCGCGCAACAACCTAAGCGCAGACGGTGCGGGCTTCGTTCGAGAATCATTCTCGAACGAAGCCCGCGTTCTCCGCGCTTATCGCGTGTCAATAAGCGGGCGCGGGCGTCTTTTTCTTCGCAGGGCGTTTGTGCTCGCTGGAGCGCGTGCCTCCGGCCTGTTCGTACTGTGTGGAGTCGGGGCTGTATTCATTATTAAGCGGCAGAGACCTCATAAACGTCATACAAAGATGAGGCTTGAGTTAAATGATCTGTTAAGACAAGCTCTTCCCATAATCCATTGGGATATTCATAAATAAGGTTCTCTCGATCAAAACGAGCATTGGTTGCATGTATAATGCTATGGTGATTAGGGCAAACCACGATAATATTACCGCTAATATCCGGGCCGCCATTTGAAAGGTAATGGATATGATGAGTATCTGCTACCTGCACCCCGTATCTTGATTGAAAATTGTAATTACATATTTGACAATGATAGTTGTAATAAGATTTCAAACTATCTGCTAGTGCTCTGTTTCTATAGGGCCTATTAACTGATACAACTTTGCGACTTCTTGGCCGTAAGAGTGCGATTCGGTCGTGATTAAAGATAGCAGAGAGCGTGCTTTCTTGGCCGAACTGTTTTGATAATTCAATGTTTGGAACAATTTGCTTTTCCAACTCAGGGTTCTCTGCCAGCGACCATTGGATAAATTGCATAATTTGCCTTTCGTCCTCTGGAGCAATATACCGAGCATTATCCTGACCGTCATAACTTCTCGAAAGATTTAAATTTTCTAAGCTAAACGGTATGGTTGGTATAGTTGCTGAGCAATAAATGATCCAGTTCCATATACGCCCCTCGTTAGGCCAGTGTTTACGACTAATTGAGCCGTCATAATCACGTTCAAGACGGTCAAACTTTAATGCAAAGTCTATCCGACTATTCAATTTCTCCCTCTTCACGGCATCTTGTTTGACAAGTTGAAGTAGTAAAAGTTCGCCGGGTTGTAACTCAGGCGTTTGCGGCTGAAAGTCTATCGCGAACATTGCGCTTTTTATGCACTCATTAATTTGAGCCTCACGTACGTTTAATCTTCGCATAAAATCAATCCCTCACTTTAACAGTGCCACTGCTTGGGGTTATCCACAGAAGGTGAAAGTTTGAGCCATACCTGAACCTGTACGGCGAGTCAAATTTAGATGGTTCATATAACGCGTTTATCTCCAGTAAACTATTGCTCGCCATTGTTCATTAATTAAGTCAAAGTCATTCGTATGACTTGACTTTGGATAGGTATATTGAGGCAGGTTTCCGGCTTAGTAGTCAAGCCTTTTGTTGCGGAGGGCAATCGCGGGCAAGTCTTTTGTGGCTCACCTTGCCGAGTGCGCTTGCCACCGCAGGTGCAGGAGACACAAAAGGGGTGCGCCAGAGAGTGTTGGGCAATCTTCTCCGTGCACACAATGACCTCCGGGCCTGCGATGTTGAATGTTTGGACTTGCCGTGTGAAGGTGAACTTATCGCGCCGCGCCGTGGGGTTTTATCCGGTCGAGCAGAATTTGGGCGCGTGCGCGGAGGCGCGGGTTGGCCCCCGTGTTGAGGAGTTGTTGGAGGGTGGCGCGGGCGGCGTCCGTGTCCTTCATGCGTAGATAGACCTGTGCGAGGATGAAGGTCAGGTCGGGGCGTCCGGGGGAGAGTTTGAGTCCGTGCCGGAGTAGTTCGACTGCTTCGGGGAGTTGTTCGCCGGTGACGAGGTTGATGAAGGCGAGCAGGCGATAGGATTCGGCGAAGTCGGGTTTGAGCGCAATCGCGCGCCGCAGTTCGCGCCGCATGATTTGCGCCGTGTCGGCGTCGTAGGCGGCTACCTCCTGCTCGTCGTCCATCTCTTCGCGGCTGAGCGCGTAGGCGTAGTAGTAATGGGCGAGATAGTTGTTTGGTTCGAGCGTGGTGGCGTGTTGGAGGAGACGGCGCGCCTCCGCGCCCTGCCGCTGGCGCACGCGCACCATGCCGAGCGAGGCGTAGGCCGACCCGGAAGTGGGGTTGAGCGCGATGGCCTTGTGCAAGTGGCGCGCGGCGTCTTCGTAGCGGTTGATGTGGAGCAGGAGGTCGCCGAGAAAATAGTGGGCGTCGGCGTTTGAGAGGGGCAGCGTCTCCAGCCCGGCGACGACGCTCGAATCTTCTGCCAGACGCATGTTCCGCGCGCGGAAGTTTTCGCGCCGGACGTACTCCTTCAACTCTTCCTCCAGAACCTCGTAGCCGGCGTTGAACGACTGCCGGAAACTCCGCTCGAAAGGCGCGCCCGCCGCCGTCAACTCGATGAAGCGCAGGAGTTGAAGCTGTCGACGCCCTTCGTTCGCGGTCATCAGGTAATGCACGAGCGCCCACGACTGCGCGTTGAAGATGCCGTTACGCTCGCTCTCGTTGTAGTCGGCCGAGGCGCGGTCTATCTTGAAGAGGGTGGAGAGGGGCAGCAGCCTGTTTTTACGCAGCAGCGCGAGATTGCCCGCCACGGGTTTGCCGAGGACGTTTTTGTTCGCCGCGAGGTCGAACTCGAAAGTGCTGTAATACTGCGCCAGCCCTTCGTTGAGCCAGTCGGGGATGCGGCGCGCCTGGCTGTCGAGCAGCAGGTGCACGGACTCGTGGAAGAGTTTGACGTAGAGGCTTTCGCGATTTCCCGCGAGTGGCAGCGCGATGTAGTTGTGGTCGAGGCCGGATTGAAAATAGCTGTGGAACTCGGCCGGCCTGCCCTGATAGTGCGGGCGGAAGTCCTTGTAGGAGTCGAAGTCTTTGAAGACGACGACGGTGGTCGGGACGGAAGAACTCAGGCCGGAAGCGGGGAAGAGTTGCGAGAAGGCTTTGCGAAACTGCTCGAACCGGATAGCAACTTCCCTGATCTCGCTCTCGGTCGTGTCGCCCACCAGCAGGTAATGCGGCGAGCGCACGCCGACCCACGTCGCTTTCTCCGTCCGCGTCGCTGCGGGCGCGGCGTGCGAGACGATGCACAACAGGCAGAGCGCGGCCAGCGCGCGAACGGCGAGGCGTCGTGCGCGGCGTCCGTCGCTTCCGACGCATCCATCTCGCCGCGTGCGTACGTCGCGCCCGACGCGCCCGACGCGCCCATCATGTCTGCCGCGCGGCGTGCGCCCGGCGCACACTGCGCGTTCGTCGCATCCATCGCGTTCAACACGCACGGGGCGTTCGCAGCGTCCATCGCGTCCGGCGCGTTCGCCGCGTTCAACGCGCGCGGCGCGTCCGGCGCGCTGGGCGCGCCCGTCTGTCCCCGTCTTCGACACAATTGATTCTCGCAAAGTAAAAGTTTCCGCGCCCTGACGGTTGAGAGAGCATCCGCGAATTACACGGCAGCCGG
This sequence comes from Pyrinomonadaceae bacterium, assembly GCA_035645855.1. Classification (GTDB taxonomy): domain Bacteria; phylum Acidobacteriota; class Blastocatellia; order Pyrinomonadales; family Pyrinomonadaceae; genus JAIVJZ01. The sequence continues at coordinate 150,643 of DASQLU010000064.1, read as the reverse complement.
GTCGCTGACTTGTTCGGGCGGCGTCTGAGAAATTTGTTCGCCCGGCGCGCGCGTGCGCTGCCGCGACGCGCCCATGCCGACGGAGGCCATCATAAAAGGCCGCTCGAAGAGGCGGAAGAACAGCCACGCGAACAACACGGAAAGCGGCGTCATCAGCACGAGCGCGATGGTGCGTATGTGAAACTCGGTGAAGCCGAACCAGTACCACTGCATCAGCACGAAGAGGTGCGTCAGGTAGAGCGAGTAGGAGATGAGGCCGAGACCCGCCAGCCCCGCCAGCAGGCGCGCGGCGCGGCGCGACAACTCGCCGCGCCGCGCCTCTTCGGCGCGCACCGCCGCGTTCACCATCACGAAAAAGCCGACGCCCCACGCCGGGTGCATCAGAAGCCAGCCCGCGTCGTGTACCCAGACGAGGTGATCGACATAGGGCAAGCCCTCCGCCAGTCCCATCGCCAGGAGGAGCGCGGCCGTGCCAGCCCACCACCTGTAACACCATTCCGGCAGCCGCACGACGCCCAGCGCCGCCTCCACGCTGAGAGCGCCGAGCGCCCAGATGAACCAGTTGGTCGCCGCCGCTTCCGTGACGGGAATGGTGAGGCCGAAAAAGTAGCCGATAGCGCGCCCCATGATCAGCCAGCCGGCGCGCGCCGCCGCGCACACGAGGAGCGTGCGCACCCAGCCGTAGCGTATGCGCAGGTAGAGCAGCAGGAAATAGGCCAGGTAGAGTTGTTCTTCAATCGCCAGCGTCCAGAAGGCCGCGTTGATGCTGTAAGTGGTGCGCATGTCCACGTTGTGCAGCATCAGCAGGTGCAGCCCCAAATCCCAGAGATAGTAGGCGGAGAGGTCGGGCGGTGTCTGGTAGGCGTTGTAGCCGAGATAGAGCACGAGCGCGGCGAGATAGGGCGGATAGAGACGCCGCACGCGCCGCTTCCAGAAGGCGTAGAAGTCTATGGTCGGCTGTTCGATTCCGGCGGCGCGCGCGCGCGCCCAGTGGAGGTGTATGCAGAAGCCGGAGATGACGAAGAACATGAAGATGCCGGCGTAGCCGAAATGCACGACCCACGCCGCGAGCGTCGGCAGCCACCACTGCCAGCCGGTGAAAGCCGTCTGCGGCGCGACGCCGAGCGCGTGATAGACGACGACGACGAGCGCGGCCACGCCCCGCATCGCGTCGAGACTCAGCACGCGCCCGCTTTTTCGTCCTTCAGAGTTGGATTCGGCCACGGCAGTCAAAAAAAAACCGGCAAGTTCGAGTTGAGCGCGCCATTCTAGCACTTGCGCAAGTGTGGCCGAACAGTCGCGGTGCGCAGTCGCGGCGCAGGAGTCGCGGCGCGCAGTCGCGGCGCAGGCAGCGGCTTCTCCGTGCGGGTGGCGGACTCCTTGCGTTCGCCCGCCGAATAGTGCATGATGGCTGCCAGTTAATCCTTCTCCTTTGTATTAACGGTGATACGCATTGAGCTGCGACGAGCGGCGAGGCGTTTCGGATAATCCGGAGAAGGTCGATCTCAACATCAGAAGCCGCCCGTAGCCGGGCACACGAACTGAGAGCTTTCGCCTACCTACCGTTACTCCTAAGCCACCTTCGATTCGACGCTTCTCAACAACTCCCACAGGGGAGAGGGATACATTTATGTCTATGAAACTTTACGTCGGCAATCTCGCTTTTCAAACTTCGAGCGAGGATTTGCAGGAGTTGTTCGCGCAGGCGGGCACGGTCGAGTCGGCTTCGGTGGTCGAGGATCGCGAGACGGGTCGCTCACGCGGCTTCGGCTTCGTCGAAATGTCCAGCCCCGAAGAAGGCCAGAAGGCCATCGAGCAGTTTAACGGCAAGGAAGTCAACGGTCGCAGCCTGAACGTTAACGAAGCCAAACCCCGCGAAGATCGCGGCGGACGCGGCGGCGGTGGCGGCGGTGGCGGTCGCGGCGGTTACGGCGGCGGCGGCAACGGCGGCGGCCGTGGCGGCTACGGCGGTGGCGGCGGCAACCGTTACTAATAAAACGGGGAGGCGTGCAGCCCTGTGTAACACCACGGCCGCGCGCCTTCGACAACCGTCTCAACGCAACCTTTAAAGGTCGCGGTATCGCGTCCGGCGCGAGCGTTAACAGCGCTTCCGCCGGACGCGATGCGGTTAAATTGCATCTAACTCGTTACAAGGAGAAAAATATTGGCTAAAGAAGATTTAGTTCCGGCGGAAGGCGTGGTGATTGACAAATTGCCGAACGCATTCTTCAAAGTGAAACTCGACGGCGGCGAACATCTGGTGCTGGCTCAAATCGGCGGAAAGATGCGAAAAAATCACATACGCATCCTGGCCGGCGACCGCGTGAGCGTGGAATTGTCCCCGTATGACCTGACCAGAGGCCGCATCACCTACAGGTATAAATAGAGCGCGGCGGAAGTTTTTCGCGCGGAAATCCGAAGATTATGAACAGCAACGGCCAGACACCGGCTCCCTTCACCCTCTCTTTCACCGGCGACGGTTCGGAGACGCGCCTGGAGTTGACGAATGTGAGCGACCAGCCGCTCAAGTGCGTCGAAGTGCTCACCGTCTTCCTAAAGGACGAGGAAACTTCCGGCGCGCCCTCGCGGGCGCACATCAGGTTCGAGGCGCTCAAGTTTATACGGCCGCAGGAAAAGGCCGTCATGCCCCACAAAACCCTGATCGACGGGAAATTGGCCGACCCCACGGACGACCAGTTGCAGCGTCTCAAAGCGATGGCGGGCGCGACACGGCCTTACGTGCTGGATATTTCCTGGGAAGACCCGGAAGGCAAGACGCGCTTTCAACGCATCCCCGTAGGCCACTAAACAGAGACCACACACATACACCTCGCGGAGCCGCGCAGTCGTCGCAGTTCCCGCCCCGGAGCGTCTCACGCTCGGCCAAAATTTCGGTTGATCCGTTTTCAGTCTAAATCTCGCGTTAGTAGATGGGACGTTAATTGGAGACCCGCTAACGAAGTTCGGAGAGGATTGACTAACGACGGAGAGACAGCAATGAGCAGGAATATCAGAATCATCAAGCGTTCGGAACGAACCGCAACGAGCAAGCCGGCCGAGAGCCGCGCGTCCGAGAACGGCAGCACGCGCCAGGCGACGCGCGACATCACCGGCCACGTGACCACGTGGATCAAAGAACTTCAGCAGCGTCACACCCCCGACCCGCGCCGCGCTTTCGCGAATCTTTTCGTCGATGCGGTCGCCACCACAGCGGATTAACGCGCTCGGCGACGCCAGCGAGTGCCCCCGCGACGCCCGCCCGCGACCGCTTCGGCGCAGCCGAAACACACGGCCGCGCCGCGCAAATGTTAAGCCCCGCCACCCGTGCGACAATGTGTCGCGCAGGTGGCGGGGCTTTTTGCGTCTCGCAAACGGGGCGGCGGCCGCCGTCGCATCGAGCGCGGGCGTCGGCGTTTAGCGTCAGCGGCGCGACGGAGCGGGCGACGGAGCGGGCGTCGGACTCGGCGTCGGGGTGGGCGGCGGCGGCGCGGGCATCCGCTCCTTCGAGAAGCGCGGCAACATCTCTTCGCGCATGGCGAGGTGATAGACGGCGGCGGCCACCACGATGGCCGCGCTGCGCACGTCCGCTTCGACGATGCGCTCGTAAGTATCGAGGTTGGTGTGCCACGTGTGCGTGCCGTACTCGATGGGGTCTTGGCCGAGGTTGATGCCGGGCAGGCCGGCCTCGTTGAAAGAGGTGCTGTCCGTGCCGCCCGTGCGGCGGCTCGTGGTGGCAATCGCGCCCACCACGCCCAAATCCTCGAAGGGCGCGAGCGCCTGCCTGAGCACCGTCGCCGTCTCCGGCGGGCCGAAGACGTTCGCGCCGCGGATGCGCCCCGTCCCCGAATCGATGTTGAAATAACCGTTGAACTTGAAATACTCCGGCTTCGGATTCTCAAACGTGCCGAAGTGTTCTTTGACGTAAGCCTTCGAGCCGAGCAAGCCCTGCTCCTCGCCGCTCCAGAGCGCGACGCGGATCGTGCGGCGCGGTTTGAGACCCAGCGTGCGCAGGATGCGCGCGGCTTCCAGCATGATGGTGCAGCCGATGGCGTTGTCGGTTGCGCCCGTGGCGGCGTGCCACGAATCGAGGTGGCCGCCGAGCATTACCACCTCGTCGGCCTTGTCCGTGCCCGGTATCTCGCCGATCACGTTGTAGGACGTGCGCCCCTCCGGGTAGCTGCGGTTGACGATGTTGAACTCCAACTCGACCGGAGTCCCGTCGGCCAGGATGCGACTGATGCGCCCGTAGTCCTCGTTGCGCATAACGACCGTGGGCACGGCTTTCGAGACGTCGAAGGTGCGATTATTGAAGGCGCGAATCTGCCCGTGTTCGCGCCCCGCGTCGTTGATGCGCACGAGCACGCCGTTCGCCAGGAGAAATTGATCGACCTGTTCGCCCGCCTGCGCCGGGGTCAGAATCGCGGCCGGCCGGGGCGTCGGCTGCGTGGACGGCGTGGCGTCGGGCGTGGGCGTAGGAGTGGCGGCGGGCGTCGGTGCGTTCGCCGGGTTGTTCGGGTCGTACTGGGCGCGCGCCTCCTGTTCCTCGCGCCGCTTGTTCTGCGGGTTGAAGGTGACGGGCACGCTCTGATGCCTGCCGACGAGCACTATCCTGCCCCTGACCTGATCTCTGATGCGTTCGAGAAACGCGGTCAACTGCTCCTTCGTCTGGCGTTCGGGCACGATGAGTTGGTAGGCGCGACCCGTGACCGTGCCGTTCGTGCCCGGCGTCCACGCGAGCGCCTCGCAGACGAGCGCGTCCTTGACCGGCGAGACGATGTGCGCCGAGAGGCGTTCGTTCAACCAGCCGGGATGGCCGAAGTCCCACGGTTCGAGCCGCGTGTTCTTGAAGCCCCAGCCGTCCATCTGCTTCACAGTCCATTCGGCCGCGGCCTTGAAGTTGGGCGAGCCGGTCAGACGCGGCCCGTACACGTCGGCCAGGAAGTGCAGGGTGCGCATGGCCTGCGAGCGCTCCGTCCCCTCCTGCCGAATCTTCCAGTAGACTTCCGAGTTGATGCGTTCGGGCGCGGCCGCCGTGGTGGCCGGCGTCTGCGCGTTTGAGTTGACGGCGAAGGGGCTGAACGACAGCGATGCGAACAGGAGAAGTGCGACGATCTTTCTCACGATCTGGTGGCTCCTAAAGTAAAGTTGATTTGTTTGGACGGGTTGTTATAACACATCCGCGCGTGCGGGCGCTTTCTTAAAAACATTCGCCGCACGGCGCACACGGCCTGTAGGCCGCGCGCGCCGTTAGGTCGAACCCGGCCGCCGGTCGAATCGTAGAGTCATGTATCAGGCGGGCGCGTTTTTCCGTTCATTCGACAAACACATCACCGAACAGGGCAGTTATGGAGAGAAACAAAATGAAAAGATTTTTCTGTCTCGTCGTCTGCGCCTTCATCCTGTGCGGCGCGTCTGCGTTTGCGCAGGTGACGGCCATCAAGGCCGGAAAACTCGTCGTGCCGGAGACGGGCGCGACGCTCACCAATCAGATCATTCTCGTCGAAGGCGCGCGCATCAAGGCGGTTGGCGCGGGACTAAAGATACCTGCGGGCGCGACCGTCCTCGACCTCTCGCGCCAGACCGTGCTGCCCGGTCTCTTCGACTGCCACACGCACATGGCGTTTCTGATCAACCGGCGCGGGCGCGAGCGCGGGTCGCTCTACTTCTATGACCTGACGCACACCAGCGCCGAGCGCGCCATCCACGCCGTGATGAACTCGCGCGACATGCTCGACTCAGGCTTCACCACCATCCGCGACATCGGCAACGACGGCAACTACATCTCCACCGATCTGCGCCGCTCGATTGAAAGGGGACTCATCCCCGGCCCGACCATCGTCAATTCCGGGCGCATCATCGCGCCCTTCGGCGGCCAGAACCAGCTCCAACCCGAACGCCGCCACCTGGGCGAGCCGGAATATTTCTACGCCGACACGCGCGACGAGATGCGCAAGGCCATCCGCGAGAACGTCCACTTCGGCGCGCGCGTCATCAAGATCGTCGTGGACGACCAGCGTTACATCTATTCGGTTGACGACATCAAGTACATGATCGCCGAGGCGGCGACGGCCGGCGTGAAACTGGCCGCGCATTGCGTGACGGAGCAGGGCGCGCGCAACGCCGCGGAGGCGGGCGTCGCCTCCATCGAGCACGGCCTGGAGATGTCCGACGAGGCGCTCGCGCTGGCGAAGAAGAACAACGTCGTCCTCGTCAGTACGGACTTCAACGAAAAAGCGTGGCTGGCCTATGACATGCCCGCAGAGGTGGCGAAGCGCTTCTACGAGCGCGGCGTGGATCGCCTGCGCCGTGCGCACAAACTCGGGGTGACGCTCGCCTTCGGCAGCGACCTCTGTTTCTACGCGCCCGACGAGACGCGCGGCACCTGGTCGATCTCGCTCGTCGATGTGTTCGTCGCCGCCGGCATCCCGCCGGCGGACATCCTGCGCGCCTTCATCCCGAACGCGGCGCGGTTGCTCGGCGTCGAAGGCGCGCGCGGCGCGATCAGCGCGGGTCAGTTCGCCGACATCATCGCCACGCCGGAGAACCCGCTCGAACGAATCTCCACGCTCAAGCAGGTCAACTTCGTGATGAAGAACGGCAAGGTGTTCAAAGGCGCGAAGTAGGCGCGGGCGCGCGCGGGGAGATGTAAGCGCCGGGAAATTGCCGGCGGGCGCGAAAGCGAGGGCGTGTAACCGGATGGTCTCCGTGTTACGCGCCCTCGCTTTATGAATTAATGGCCGCGCGGGCGCGCGCCCGGCCGCATTGAAAAATTCGCGTCCGTGTCTCCCGTCGTTTTGTGAACCAGGAGACGGAAGCGTCGGTCATGGTCGAAGAAGCACGGCGAGTAGACGAGGATGTCGAGGTCGATCCGGCGTCGTCTGAACTCGTTGAACTTTCTCGTCGCCGCGCCGTCGGCCGATGTTTCGTCGCCGGTTTTTATTGACAACCACCACACGCGATAGTACAACGTCGCCAGTTCGATAAATTCCCACACATGAAGTCGCGAAAAAATTAGTCATTGACAAAGTATCGTTTGCGCTTGCGCCGGTCGGGTGTCCGTCCGGCAGGACGAGCGGCGATGTCGAGCATCGTCGTCGTCTCGCGTTGAGGAAAACTATGAACATCAAACTTCGCAGAATTCAGGTCGGCCGTGGAAGTGTTGCCTGTTTCGTGTTGCTGCTGCTGTCGGCGTTGTGCGCGCCGTGCGCCGTGCATGCGCAGGAGGGGCGAACCGAGTATCGCGCCTTCTGGGTGGACACGTTCAACACCGCTCTCAACAACCACAACGACGTGTTGACGGTGATCAATAACGCGCGCGCCGCGAAAGCCAACGCACTCTTCGTGCAGGTGCGCCGTCGCGGCGACTCCTGGTATCTCAACTCGCTCGAACCGCGCGCCGACCGCACATCGATCCAGCCGGGCTTCGACCCGCTGCAGGACATCATCAACGAGGCGCACGCCGCAGGTATCGAGGTTCACGCCTTCGTCATCATGAGCGCGATCTGGGGTCGCGCGCCGAACGTCTTCCCGCCCGAGAATGCGAACCACGCCTTCAACCTCCACGGCGGTTTCAACGCCGCCACCAACACCATCACGCCCGGCGCGAACAACTGGCTCACCCGCACGCTCCTGCCCGACGGCAGCGCCGGCATCACTTATCAAGGCCATCGCTTCGGCAGCGACTTCTGGATCGACTTCGGCCACCCGGATGCCGCCGCCTACACGGTTGAAGTGCTCAATCATCTCGTGCGCAACTACGACATCGACGGGCTGCACCTCGACCGCATCCGTTACCCGGAGATCGGCATCACAGGCCAGACGCCCTCGACCGGCGCGAACGTCGGCTACAACTCCACGAGCGTCGAACGCTTCCAGCGGCACTACGACATCGCGGTGGGCAGTCCCGCGCCCGCGCCGGGTAATCCGCAGTGGAGCCAGTGGCGGCGCGATCAGGTGACGAACATCGTGCGCCGCGTCTATCTGAACGCGCTCTCGATCAAGCCCCGCCTGAAAGTCTCGGCCGCGGTCATCGCGTTCGGCGGCATCGGAGCGACCGAAGCGGCCTGGAACTCGGCCGAGGCCAACTGGCGCGTCTATCAGGATTGGCGCGCGTGGACGGAGGAAGGCATCATCGACATCGCCATCCCGATGGTCTACAAGGCGGAACACACCGCGACCGTCCGCCCGCAATACGACCAGTGGGATGCGTGGCTGCGCGGGCATCTCTATAACCGCGCCGGGATGATGGGACAGGGCGCGGCCAACAACGCCATCGAAGGCACGCTGCGGCAGACTCGCCGCACGCTCACGCCCGCGAGCGGCGCGAACAATTTGAGCGGCATCATCTACTTCTCGATGGCGACGAGCAACATCGCGGTGGCGAACAACCCGTTCGCCGTCCCGTCGCCCACCAGCACGGGCGCGCGCTCCTTCGCCGAGTTCGCTTCGGGTCTGACGACCGGAAAATCCGCGAACGGCGCGACGCGCTACGAGCCTGCCGGGCTCACCCCCATCTTCGGCGAAGCGGCGCAGACGCCGTCGTTCCCCTGGAAGGACGCGCCCACGCTCGGCCACTTCAAAGGCGAAGCCCGCGCCGCCGATAACACCCCGCTCGACACCGCCACCGTGACCATCGAAAACCTCGACACGCACGCCACGCGCACGGCCACGACCGACGGCGGCGGCTTCTTCGGCGCGGTCGACCTCGCGCCCGGCGCCTATCGCGCCAGCACGGGCGCGTCCTACTACTGCTTCAACGTCGCGCCCGGTCTCGTGGCCGACGCCGTGGCCGATACGGTCGCCCCGCACACGGACGCCGCTCTCGCGCCCGCCGCGCCCGACGGGCAAAACGGCTGGTACACAAACGCGGTCGCCGTCTCGTTCGCCGCGACGGACAACTGCGCGGGCGTCGCCGCGACGGAATACTCCACCGACGGCGGCCAGACGTGGCAGGCTTACACCGCTGCTTTCAACATTGGCGTCGAAGGCACGACGACCGTCCTCTATCGTTCGATTGACCGCGCGGGCAACACGGAAGCGACCGGCGAACTGCTCGTTAAAATTGATGGCAGCGCGCCGCTCGTCAACATCGCCGCGACGCCTTCGATCATCCGGCCGGCCAACAACGGGGCGGTCAACGTGAGCATCAAGGGCAGCGCATCCGATGCCGTGTCGGGTCTGGCGAGCGTCAGCTACGTCGTGACGGACGAATACGGCACGCCGCTCTCCATCCCTGCGCGCAGCCTCTCCGGGCAGGCGAGCGAATGGACGGATTCGCTCACGCTCGAAGCGCGCCGCGACGGTCGAGACCGCGACGGCCGCCTCTACCGCGTCGTCGCCACCGTCACGGATGAGGCGGGCAACACGGCGACCGCCACGGCGAACATCGTCGTCCCGCACGATCAACGCGAACACTGACGCCGTTGGCGAATTGCCACGGCGAGCAATTCGCCAACGGCGCGTTCGGTTGAAACCGGGCACACAAGTTTCCCACGGGCAGCCGCGCGGCCGCTCGTGGGAAATTTGTCGTCGGGGCAATGCCCGGCCGTCGTCAGGGCAACGCCCGGCCGTCGTCAGGCCAATGCTTGGTGGTCGTCGGGGCAACGCCCGGTGGTCGTCGGGGCAGGGCTTAATGTGCCGTCGCGGCAAGGTTTGGTGTGTCGTCGCCCGCGTCTCGATTGGCTGTGCAGTTGTGTCGCCGCGCGCGTGTGGTCGTCAAAAATCGGAAGACGTTCGGAGGCAAGTTCGCGCGCGGTGTTTATTCGGCCGGGGTAAAAGAATTAAGATACGCGCATGAGGCGGCTGGACGACACCTTTTTCTCGATTCTCGATCTGGCTCCCGTGAAGGCGGGCGGGACGATTGCGGACACCTTCCGCGAGACGCTCGACCTGGCACGCCACGCCGAGGCTTGGGGCTACCGGCGCTACTGGCTGGCCGAGCATCACAACATGCCCGGCATCGCCAGCGCGGCGACCGCCGTGCTCATCGGGCACGTCGCCGGCGGCACAAAAAGTATTCGCGTCGGGTCGGGCGGCGTGATGCTGCCGAACCACTCGCCGCTCGTCGTCGCCGAGCAATTCGGCACGCTCGAATCGCTCTATCCCGGCAGGATCGATCTGGGGCTTGGCCGCGCGCCGGGAACAGACCAGCGCACGGCTCGCGCGCTGCGCAAGCATCTTGATGCGGGCGCGGACGATTTCCCGCGAGACGTGGCCGAGTTGCAGTCGTATTTCGCCCCGGTGCGGCCGGGTCAGGCTGTGCGCGCCGTGCCCGGAGCGAACTTGAACGTGCCTATCTGGCTCCTTGGTTCCAGCCTCTACAGCGCGGAACTCGCGGCCACGCTCGGACTGCCCTTCGCCTTCGCCTCGCACTTCGCCCCCGATTACCTGACGCAGGCGCTCGAAATTTACCGGAGCCGGTTTCGCCCTTCCGCATCGCTGGCCGAGCCGCACGCGGCCGTCGGGGTCAACGTCTTCGCGGCGGACACGGACGTGGAGGCGCGCCGTCTCTTCACGTCTCTCAAACAGCAATTCGTCAACCTGCGGCGCGGCGTGCCCGGATTGCTGCAACCGCCCGACGATGCGCTGGAAGGAGGCTGGTCTGTCATGGAGAAGGCCGGCGTCGATCACATGCTCGCATGTTCCGTCGTCGGTTCGCCGGAGACGGCGCGGCGCGGCCTGCAAATTTTCGTCGATGCGACCGGAGCCGACGAGATCATCGTCACGGCGCAAATATTCGACCACGCGGCGCGCCTGCGCTCTTTTGAAATCGTCGCCGGGGTGATGACGGCCGGACGGAAAGCGAGTTGATGCCATCGTTGCCGACGGGCGGAAGCGGGGAGTGTGATGCTGTGAGTTTGAACGTGCGAACCGTGACGGCGACGCGCTACGTGACGCCCCTGCGCGAGGGCGGCGAGCGGGGCGGGGCTATCGGCCGCCTCCCGCCACGCGCACGCTTCGACTGGCTGGTCGCCCCGCGCAGCACCATCGTCCGCACCTCGGCCGTACATGCCGGGCTGTGCTTCGACCCGCGCCGGGCGTTGGAGCAACTGCTGCGAAAGATGGTGAGCGCGCCGCCCGCGAACACTTAACACGCGCACGCGCGTGTGCATCCACGGCGCAACTGGCGTTGGACGCCTTCGTTGTGCGGTAGGGTATAAAGGGTCGGGACTTTTATGGAGAACAAAATAACCGAAAAGATACGCGCCGATTCCTCGAAAGAGCATGTGATTGCTTTAATCGTCGCAGCCGTGACCGCTGTCGGAAGCGTTCTCTTTGTGACGTACAGCATAGGCTATGTGAAAGGGCATGACGACCTTGAAGCCATGTACATAGAATCTTGCCAGTCCTACGTGTGGGCGAGTCATATGAATTTCTGGCATGTTAAGAATTTCTGGCATCTGAATGTCGCCGCAGCCCTCGTGCTTGGTGCCGTATGTTTGTGGCGGCGCAGCTTCATTAGCTATCTGATTTCAGCTTTGACCGCCGTCTGGGTAAGCCTGATATTTGTGTGGTGGTACTTTCATTCCGTAGCCTTCTTAAGGAGTTTTGAAATCTCGGACTATTCCCAGTTGAACGCGCCGGATTTTCAACACATCGGGATATTTCGCGGAGCAGTATGGTGGGACATGGTTACGCTGGTCATCGCGGCCATGCTTTTCTTGTGGGTAATGAAAGTGTTGATTGGCGCTCATATCATGCTTCGTAGTGAAAAGCTCAAATGATTGCGCGCGCCGCTTTAGCCGCCACCCGGCGTCTAACAACAACATGCAATTCGACCTGAATCGGCGTGGATGTCATTCGCGAGGTCGGATGCTGCTCGCGCTTGTGGCGGGTCGGGTGATGCCGGGCGGTATGCGGTCACGAGATACGGCACATCTATGATGTGCGGCACGACTCGTAGATTAGCGGCACGGGTCGTTGATGCGTGTCGGTGAGTGGCCGCCCGCAAAGTTTGTTCGCGGCCGTGCCTTTCGCGGGACGGACGGGAAAGCGATTCGCCGGATGTAAGAATGCCTGTCGAAGCTCTGTCCTTATCGGTAGACTTTCACTTATTCATTCAAAGGAGTAACTCGTAATGCCTGTCAGATCGCTCGGAGTCGTGCTGTTCATACTGCTGCTGCCCGTCGCACTTTCGGCGCAGGAGGGTATTCCTTTCTTCACCACCGATTTCCCGCCCGAAGAGTTCAGCGCGCGCCGCGCCAAACTTTTCGACGAGATCGGGAGCGGGAAGATCGCCCTCGTGCAGGGCGCGCCGTCGCCCGCGGGGTTCACGCGCTTCCGGCAGTCGAATGAATTTTATTACCTGTGCGGCGTCGAGTCGCCGCACGCTTACCTGCTGCTGGATTCGACGCAGCGCACCGCGTCGCTCTACGTGCCGCACCGCAACGAGGGACGCGAGCGGGTCGAGGGCAAAGTTCTCTCGGCCGAAGACGCCGAGATGATCAAGCAACTCTCCGGCGTGAACGCCGTCTACGGCTCGGAACTGCTCGCCGAACACCTCTCCCGCTACGCCCGCACCGGGCAGGCGCGCACGCTCCTGACGCCCTTCAGCCCGGCCGAGGGGCTGGCGACGAGCCGCGACGGAGCCATTCGCGCCGTGGCCGACGTGGCCTCAGACCCCTGGGACGGCGACGCTTCACGCGAAGGGCGTTTCGCCGCTCTGCTGCGCACGCGCTTCCCGCAATTCGACATCGAAGACCTCTCGCCCGCGCTGGATAAACTGCGGCTCATCAAGAGCGCGCGCGAGATCACGCTGATCCGCAAGGCGACGCGCCTCTCTTCGCTCGCCCTCCTGGAAGCGATGCGCTCGACCACGCCGGGAATCTGGGAATACGAGTTGGACGCCGTCGCCAAGTACGTCTACTACCGGAACGGCGCGCAGGGCGACGCCTATTATTCACTCGTCGCGAGCGGGACGAACGCCTGGTATCCGCATTACAGTTCGGGTAAACGCCGGATGCAGGACGGCGACTTTCTCCTGATGGACTACGCTCCCGATGTCGGCTACTACATGAGCGACGTGACGCGCATGTGGCCTGTGAACGGAAAGTTCAACGCCTGGCAACGCGAACTCTACGGCTTTTACGTGGAGTGTTATCAGGCCATCCTGAAGCACATCAGGCCGGGCGCGACGGCCGCGCAGATTAAACAGGCAGCCCACAGGGATATGGAGCGTGCGCTCGCACGCGCGCGTTTTTCCAAGCCCGCTTACGAGCGCGCGGCGCGTGAGTTTGTGGAGAGCTACGGGCGTTCGGCCGCGAACCCGCGCACGTCGCTCGGCCACTGGGTCGGGATGGCGACGCACGACGTGGGGCAGGACAACGGCCCCTTGCGCGCCGGGATGGTCTTCACCATCGAGCCCGCGCTGCGCGTGCCGGAAGAGAAGATTTATATACGCCTCGAAGACGTCATCGTGATCACGGACAAGGGCGCGGACATCCTGACCGACTGGCTGCCGATGGACATTCCGGCCATCGAAAAAGTGATGAGCGAAGAGGGTATGTTGCAGCGTTACCCGCGCGACAAAGATCAATAGCAGCTTCCCGGCCGCTCATCGTGTGTATCTCGGGGCGGCATTAACGCTTGCGCGGCGACGATCAAAACCCCCCTCGCACGGCTGCCGCGTGTAACGAACCGCGTGCGATGAATCATTAAAGCGAACGCGGAATCAAACGCCGCCGGAAACGGCCGGGTGACAGCGAAAGCGTAGACGCGGGCAAGGGGCGGAGTTTAAATGCTCCGCCCCTTGCCCGCATCTGCGCTTTGGCAAATTGCCCGCGTCCACGCTTTGGCAAAGCTTTGGCAAACTCCCGCGCGCACCGCTACGCCGCGAGCGCGTGCTCTTTAGAGTCTTACTTTTTCTCTTTCGGCACGAGGCGCGCGCCGTGCGGGACATACTGCTTTTTGTTCAGGTCGATGCCGACAATGTAACAGCCGCTCGCGCCCACGCGCCGGTTCGCGCCGAAGGTCAGCGGCGGGACCACGCCCGTCTTGAAATCGCGCAATCCTTCGAGCGAAGTTATGAGCGCGGCGCGCGACAGTTGCCGCCCGCTCGATTTCGTCGCCTCGACGAACGTCTTCGCCGCGCCGTAAGCGACGGTCTGAAACGCAGGGCTGGACAGCCTGACGTTGCCCCGGCGCATCGTGTCGACGAACTCCGTGAAATCGTCCTCGCCGGGCAAGGCCGCCGGGTAGGCAAGGAAGATTTGCGGCGCGAGCGAGACGGGCGCGTCAAACGCGCTGTGGCCGATCATCACCACCGAACTGAACACCGGAACGTTCAACTTCGCCGCCTCCATCGCGCGCGTCAACTGCGCGAAATTCTCCGCGTTGCCGAAGTAGAAAATCCCGTCCGGCCGCTTCGGCGCGACGGCGCGGACGATGGCCTCCAGCGACGGCGCGCCGGCCGCACCGTATGTCTCATCGGCCACGACCTGCATCGGGTAAAGTTTCGCCTGCGACTGAAAGCCCGCACGCGCGTCCGCGTCGTATTCGTTTTCCGAGGAGATGACCGCCACGCGCTGTAGGGGCGACGTGCGCTCCGGGAACTTCGCGGCGGCAAAGTCCACGAGCGCGCGCGCCTGATCGCTGAAGGTCGGCAGCAGGTAGAAGACGAAGGGATTGGGCGGGACGGACAGGCGCGGCGAGAGCGTGACGGGGCCGACGAGCGCGACCTCATTGCGCTTGAGATAATCGTTCGTCGCGCCCGCCGCGCCTGGCTCGAAACTGGCGACGAGCGCGAAGACGCCTTCCTGCTCCACCAACCGCCCGGTGGCCGCGAGCGTCCCCGCGCTCTCTCCGCGCGAATCCGCCGCGACGAGTTCGATCCGGCGTCCGTAGATGCCGCCCTGTGCGTTGACCTCCGCGAAGTAAGCCGCGAGCGTGGCGCGCACGTCCTCGCCCACCTGCGCGAGCGCGCCGGTCAAAGGCAGCGCCGCGCCGACCTTGATCCGCTTTTCTTCCAAGCCCGGATCGGAGTCGTCTTCCTTGCCGATGCGCTTGAGGTAGGCGATGAGATCGGCCGTCTGCGCGGGCGCGAGCAGGTATAGCGGCATCCCCGGATGGAGCCGCGCGCCGGAGGGGTCGAGTCCGGCGGTCAGTGCGCGCGCGAGCGTCGCTTCGGTGTAGGGGGCGCGCTCGCGCCGGGTCAGGGCGGAAGCGCCGCGCGAGACGAGCGTCTCCCAGTTGACGGGCGGCGGTTGCAGTCCGCCCTCGCGCGTGCCCTGACCGCGCAGGCCGTGGCAGTTGGCGCAGGCGAAAGCGGTCGCGGGCACTTCGAGTTTGTCAGCGCCGAGCAGCGCCTTGATCTCCGCGCCGTCGGCGCTTTCGCCCTTGAGGTAGATCAGCTTGCCGCGCTTTTCCTGCGCCGACAATTCTCGACGCACGGCCTCGCCCCCTTGCGCGCCGCCCGCTCTCCCGCCCAACGCCAGCCAGGCGACGAAGAGGCACGCGAGCACGGTCAGAGCCAATTTGAGGCGATGGCGATGGCGGCGGTGTGCGTCCATTGATGTGACAGACCTCGCAGACGAAAGTTG
Source organism: Pyrinomonadaceae bacterium (assembly GCA_035645855.1). Classification (GTDB taxonomy): domain Bacteria; phylum Acidobacteriota; class Blastocatellia; order Pyrinomonadales; family Pyrinomonadaceae; genus JAIVJZ01. The sequence goes on along the minus strand of DASQLU010000064.1, from coordinate 135,107 downwards.
TCTTGCACGTCCGAGGCTCATTTAGCCGGGATCAACTTCAAGACTGCGGCGGCGATCTCGGTCGGGTTCGACATCGCGTGCAGCTTCAACCACTCGCCCGTCGCCTCGTTGCCGAGGATGAGTTTGAGGCCGTGTTGATTTTTGTCTTCGACGTAGCCGCCGAGTTTGTGGAGCACCCAGTCGAGGTTCTCCTTCCTGCCCGTCAGGAAATACCAGCCGGGTTTGGCCTGAAAACTCTCCGCGTATTTTTTCAGCGCGGCGGGCGTGTCCGTCTCAGGGTCTACGCTGAGCGAGAGGATGACCACCTCTCTGCCGAGGTGCGCGCCGAGTTGCTGCTGCACCTTCGCGAGGTTGGCCGTCATCGGCGAACACGCACCCTTGCAGGTGGTGAAGAGAAAGTTGATGAGGACGATTTTATTCTTCAACAAATCGTCGTAGAAACGCACGGGGCGATTGTCCTGCGTGAGCAGCACGTGGTTCGGGAAGTAGGCCGCGCCGCCCGCCGATTTGGGCGTCCCGCCTCCGGTCGTCTTCGCCGCGCCGGACGTCGCACCCGCCGCGCCCGCGAGCGGCAGCGGAACCTGCGCTTCGCCCCGGCCGCTCGCGTCGTCGCCGCCGCCTTTGGCCGCGGCTTCGTTGATCACTTTAACGAGCGTCGAGGCCGGGGCGAGTCCGTAGGTGCGCGTCCAGTAGCCGGCCGCGTCGTTGCCGATGAGGAGCATGGGCGTGTGGTCGTTCTTATCGCCGACGGCCGCGCCGAGCGCGTCGAGCAGCCGGTCGATTTCGGGCTTGCTGCCCGTTACGAAAGTCCAGCCCGGCCCGGCCTTGAACTTCGCGCCGTACTCCTTCAGCCTCTCGGGCACGTCGGTCGTCGGGTCTACACTGATCGAGATCAATTCGATGTCGCGCCCGACGCGCTCGCCGAGTTCCTGCTGCACCTTGCGGAAGGTGGCCGTGAGCGGCGGGCAGATGGTCGTGCAGGTGGTGAAGATGAAGTTGATCGCCACGGTCTTGCCGCGCACGAGGTCGGAGTAGAAGTTGAGCTTTTTGCCGTGCTGGTTATAGACCACGGTGTCCGGAATTTTGACGGCGTTCGCGGCGAGCGCCGTAGTCGTCCCCGGCCTCGTCGCGGACGGCGCGGCGGCAGTGTTTCCGCCCGTCGCAGTCTTCGCGTTCGCGGCGTCGTGCGCGTGCCCGTCGTGCTGGCCGTGCCCGGTTGTGGCGGCGTTGTTCTTCGACGGCTGAAGATTCATGCCGCACTCCGGACACCTTCCCGCGCGATTCGATTTCACCTCAGGGTGCATCGGGCAGGAATAGGCGACGGGCGTTGTCGCGGCCTTCTTCTTCGCGGCGGCGACGGGTTTGCGCTGCGCCGCCGCGACCCCGTGCGCGTCGTCGAAGCCCGAAGGCAGAGCTGCGAGGGCGATTGTGGCGAGGAGCGAAAAGATCGCGCGGGTTATTTTTGTGTGCATGTTGACTTCCTTATTCCTTGCGGGCGTTTACTTTTGCCCCGGCTGCTTCTGCCCGGCCGCGCCGCCGTCTTTCACCACGACCGGGGTGAACGGGAGATCGGCAAAAGTGACGCCGCGCGAGGAGACGCGCACCATCACGTTATAGACGCCCGCGCGCGGGAACACCTGCGTGATCTCATACTCGCCCGCGCCCACTTCCTTCGCCCACTGCCGCTGCTGCCAGACGCCCGGCGGCTCGAAGACCAGAATTTGCACGTCTTGCAAATTCGTGATGGGTTGTTTGGAAATAGAGTCCGTGATTTTGAACCGGAGCGGGACGCCCGCGCCGCCCGAACTGAATTCCTGCCCGGCGAAGGCGGCCGTCAGGACGATGGTGCTTTTCTCCTCGTCGCCGGGAGACGTGGGCGACTTGCCCACGTCGGCGCGAAAGCAATGCGCGATGCGCGTCTCGTTGATCAGCACGGGCACGTCGAAGCTGCCGGCGCGTCCCAGTTTGACGATTGTCTCGTAAGCGCCCGGCGCGGTTTCGGTCAGGCTGCGGTCGAGCAACAGGAGGCCGCGCGCGCGCCGTTTGTAATTGCTGAGCGTGCCCATCGGAGCCATCATGCCTTCGACGTAGAAGTAGGTCATGGTGTCGGGCGCGTGGGCGATCATCACGGAGTTGCCTTCGGGCGTGGGCACGATCATGTTGGCGACGCCGAGTTCCGCGGGCATCTCGCTCGGCGCGCGCTGCCCGGCCTGCACGTCCACGGCCGTCACCTTCGCTTTGCCCACGGCGTCGAGTTCGATCAGCGAAAACTTCTCCGAGGCCGTGCCGCGCACGTAGGCGTAGCGGTTGGTGAACACCACCTGATCGGGACTCCTGACGACGTTCGTGCCGCCGACGATGCGGTTGGTGGCGGCGTCGAAGACGGTGACGTTGCTGTCGAGTTGATTGACGGCGAAGCCGTAGCGGCCGCGCGGCTCGAAGGCGAGCGCGACGATGCCGCGCGCGAGCGGGATGGTGGCCGCCACCTTCTGCGTCGCCGGGTCAATCGCCGTCACGTTGCCGCCGTTCAGCGAGGCCACGTAGACGAGGCGGCTGGCCGTGCTGTAAGCGACCGGGACGGGGGTTTTGCCCGTCGGCAGGTCGGCCACCCTGGCGAGCGTGCGGGTGTTGATGGCCGTCACGGTGTCGGCCGTGCTGTTGGTCACGTAGGCGAGCGCGCCGTCGGCCGTGAAAGTGATGTTGTGCAGCCCCGCGCCGACGCCGACCGTGCCGAGGAGTTTGCCCGTCGCCGTGTCGATGACGGCGACGAGAGGCGAATCGTCGAGGCCGACCCAGACGCGGCCGCCGCCGGGTTCGAGCGCGATACGCATCGGCTTGCGATTGCCCTCGATCCTGATGGTCTGGACGAGCTTTCTCGTGATCGTGTTGACGACGACGACCGCCGATTGATCCGGCACGGTGATGTAGAGCAGTTCCTTGTTCTTGCCGAGAACGAAATCCGCGCCCGCGCCGGGCAACTCGACGATGCTCTCCAGTTTCGTCTTGCTGAAGGCGACCTGCGGGTTGGTGAAGGTGAGCGTGCGGTCGTGGTTAAGCGTCAGCAGCAGATAGTTATTGAGGTCGAGATCGGCGCGCGCGCTCAGGAGGCCGCCCATGAAAGTGCGAATTTTATCTTTACACTGGGCGTCGGTTGTCGGCTCGGCGGAGGCGAGCCGCGCGCTGAACCAGGCGTTCGGGTGGAGGTTCGAGATGGGCTGTCCGGTGCGCGCGTCCGTCACGCGAAAGGTGACGCGCGCGTCCGCGCCGGCGATGAGCGCGGCCGGTTTGGCGTCGCCCGTCGCGCTCACGGGAACGAGTGAAAAATCGATCCGCACGCCTTCCTTCTCCACCTGCTGCCTGACGGCGGCGGGAGCTTTGGAGGCATCGGCGGCCGTTTTCGGCGCGGCCGGCCCGACCACCTGCGCGCCCGCGCCCGCCGAGAGCGCGAGGCCGCAGACGATTGCCCGCGCGAGCGCGGACAGCGGCGCGCCGCTAATCCCCTTCAACTTTCTCACACTGCTCATACGCATCGAAAACATTCCTTTTAATTGTCGTCGAAAATTATTGCCGGGTGATTATAAAAATAGTTCGCGGTGAATGTGAAGAGTGCGGCCTCAAGCGCAGGCCGCACTCTTCATTCCGTCTGGTCTCCTCGGCGGAGTTTACTGCGCGGGCTTGACGCGGAAGATGCCCCACAGCCCGCTGGTGAAGTGGTAACTCTCCTGAGAGCGAATCAGGTAGTCGCCGGTTTGTTTGAAGATTCCGCCCGCGCTCGGCACGATGATGTTCCAGTGTCGCCGCGCGGAGTGGCCGCCCTGCGAGCCGAGCGTCATCGAGTCGGGTTCGGGGTCGACGCCCGGCCGCCAGAGCACGGTCGAGTTGTTCGTCCAGGCCTCGTGATGCCACGAATGGCCGTGGACGGTGAAGGCGTGCTGGCGCGGGTGGCCGGTCGGCTGGACGACGCGGAAGCGCACGGGGCGTCCCGCGATCACCGAGAAGACCGGCGTTTCCGGGTCGCCGTGAACGGTCGAACTGAGGGCGTTGACCTGATTCACGTCGTTGAGCAATTGCGACACATCCTGGAAAGTCGTGTGGTCGATCTTGCTCATCTCGTTCATGAATCCGAGCCGCGCCCAGATGGGTTCCGTCCGGTAGTTGAAGCCCTTCATGCCGGAGTCTTCCGAATCCTCGTCGCCGGTGTAGTTGCGCACCGGGTTGCCGTTCGGAGCCTTCATCACGAGGTCGTCGTGGTAGACGATGTTGAACTCCTTGAAGAGGACGTTTCCGGCGGCGTCCTTAATCGTGGCTTCCATGTCGGTGTGTGCGGGCGTCGTCCACTGCGCGCCCTTCGGTTCGATGACGATCATGCCGACCGCGCCGTGCGAGCCGTGCTTCATGATGTCGCCGTAATCGGTCAGGTTGATCGCGCCGTACTCGACGGGAACGGCGGTGCGCACGCCGTCGCGGTTGATGTTGACTTTGCCGGCGTACCAGCGATAGTGAATCGTCCCGCCGGGCGAGACCGTCTGCCGGTCGTTGAGGCCGACGTTCGCGCCGTCGCTGGTGCGCACGTCGTATTCCAGAAGCTGCGGGTGCAGGCTGACCTGGTTCGACGGTTTCAGATTGTTGAGGTTGAAGTTCTCCACGATCATCGGCATGAAGTTCCAGGCCGGGTAATCGGGCATGGTGGTCGGCAGATAGTTCGTGAGTTGCACGTTCAGACAGTCGCCCGCGTTGGCGCGCAGCACGAGCGGTTCGAGGTTCTTCGTGCCGGCCTTGACGGCCGCCACGTCCTTGGTCTGGATAAAGACGATGCCGGCCGGGTCGGTCAGCCCGAACTTGCTGTTGTAGGTGATGCCGCTCGCGCCCCTGAGTTCGGAGGCGAGGCGTGCCTCGACGGAGAACGGCACGATGGGCGCACCGGCCGGGCAGAAGTCCGTGCGCAGGCCGGGGTCGCTGCTGTTGACGATGCCGTCCTGATTGTTGGGCAGCGGCGCGACGCCGGGGCGCACGCCCTTGTACTCGCGCAGGATGCCCCACATGCCGTCCCACAAATTGTCTGTGGCGGCGCTGCTGTACATGAAGTCGGCCACGTCCTTGTTGCCGCCCGCCACGTTGCCGACGGCGGGGATGGGCGGCAGCTCGAACTCGAAGTGCTCGGAGATGCCGATGGCCTGTGCGTTGTACCAACCGGAGTTGGGCACGTCCGGCTCGTGCAGCCACTTGCCGCCGTGCAGATTGAAGACGTGCTGCTCTTCCTGCGCGCCCTGTATGAGACGCACCTGAATCTTGTCGCCCTCGTAGGCTTCGAGAAGGGGCGTGTACGGGTCGCCGTGAATGAGCGTGCCGTTCTCCTGTTTCGAGCGGAAGACGTTCGCCATGTTGCCGCGCGCGTCGGTGTAAGGCGCGTTGGTGTTCGGGTCGCGGATGCGCAGCGGGATCGGCTCGTTGCGATAGTTGATCAGGCTCGTGCCCGGATCGTCGGCCGAGATGGATTCGGGCTGCGGGATGTCGGGCGGCGCGACGATGTTCGGCAGCCCTACTTTCTTGCGTCCCGGCGGGTTCACCGGCTTCAGGTCGGGCGTGTAGACGATGGCGAAGTCGGCCATCGCCAGATTGAACTCGCGATAGCTCGGCGACTTGTTGGTGCTCGTCGGCGTGTCGTAAATGATGTTGGCCTTGTAGGAGGTGGGGCCGCCGTCGGGGCGCGTGCCGAGCGTTGTGCCGTCGAAGGCCTGCCACATGGAATCGGTCGGCTCGACGACGAGCGCGGCGTAGAGGCCGTGGTGCTGGTGCGAAGAGGGGCCGAAGTGGTCGTGCGAGAAGACGGTGCGGATGGTGCGATCATTGCCGGAGCGGTTGACGAGCGGGTCAGCCCACCAACGCTGCGTCGTGGTCTGCGCCCCGATCCATTCGCCGTTCGGCCCCGCGCCGAACGCCGGGTGTGTTTTGGCGGTCAGAATCTGCGTGCCGCCGATGGATTGCTGATAGGTGTTGTTGGCCTTGATGCGCTCGCGCACGGCGTCGGGCGCGAAAGTGCCGTCCTCGTAGTTCCAACCGTTGGCCGCGCCGTCGGAAGAGGTCACGTCGAACTTCACGAGGTGGATGTGCTGGCCGATGATGTCGGTCGGCGTGTAAATCTGAAAGTCATCGAGGTTGAGCGCCTTCGGCACGAGATTGGTCGCCTTGAAGGTAATGCAATCGCCGGAGTTGGCGCGGAAGAAGAGCGGTTCGGGCGCGCGCGTGCCGTTGAGGGTCGCCGTCACGTCCTGTTCGAGCACCATGATGCGTGCCTGGCGGTCGTGCCAGCCGGCGCGATTCACGGTCATGTCGAACTGGAGGTAGGCCGCGCGATAGTTGCGGTTCGGGACGGCACGCACCGCGCCCGCGCCGTCCGTGAAAGTGTCGGGGCAAGGGTCGGCGAACGGCGCGCCCGGCTTCGGCGCGCGACCGTTGACGAAGAACTTGCCGGCCGCGCCCGACGCCGTGTAGGACGGGTAAGCCGCGCCCGGCCAGCCGGCCGGAGACGTGGCGGGCGTGCCGCCGGGGAACAAGCCCTGGTGGAAGTCCATCGCCTTCTTCTCTTCAACGGTGCCCGCCTGCGGAAGGATTTCGATCTTGGCCGACACCAGCTCGTGCGCGAAGGCCAGCAGGTTCGGGTCTTTGTTGAGCGAGAGGACGCGCGCCGCCACGGGGTCGTTCAGGTGCGCGGCCGGGATGGCGGCTTTGCCTTCGATGTGCGTCGCCTCAAGGATGCGGTGGCGCGGCAGGCCGCCGTTGAAATCCATGTCGAGCGGCGGCTGCGGCGCGCGGTGGCCGGCCTGCGCCGCGATGTAGAACGGGTAGCCCTTGAACTCCGCCGTCGGCATCGGCGGCATCGCCCTGTTCGGCAGGGGGACGATGGCCGGGTTGGGCGTGCCGCCCGCGATCTCCGCGTCGGGCAAATTGCGATCCGGCGTGCCGGCTTCAAACACGTCGTGCGCGCGCCAGAGTTCCCACATCCCCTGCGCGAAGTGGGGGTAGAGGTGACAGTGGAAGATGGAGTCGCCGACGGTCAGGTTGCGATTGCCAGAGCCGCCGTAGTTGATTTCGTAGGTGAACGCGCCGCCCGGCCCGATGGTTTGCGAGTCGAGATAGGTCGAGCCGTCTTCGCGCGATTCGTGCAGCCACTGGTGCGCGTGGAGGTGGAAGACGTGCGTCTCTTTCGGCCCTGCGTGGAGGTTGCGGAAGCGCACGGGGTCGCCCATGTAAGAGTGGTGGACGTTCGAGGGATCGTCCGGGAAGAGAGCTTCGACGGCTTTGCCGGTCGCGTCTTTCCTGACGTTCATGGCCGGGTCGCCGTTCGCCCACGATTCGAGGAAGAACTCCTCGAAGGCGCAGTCGGGGCAGTTGGCCGCCGGGCCGACCTTCTTTTTGACGGCCAGCACTTCCGCGCCGAGGCCGCCCGAACCGTAGTTGACGGCGAAACCGTCGCGCACGCCGTGGAAGATTTCCTGGTTGAGTTCGGGAAACGCCTGCACGGTCTTCGTCTCGTCGTGGAAGATCACGGTGAATTCGCGGAACGCTTCGCCGCACGTGCCGGAAGGCGGCGCGTTCGTGCAGTCCTCGTTCGCGCCGAAGCCGGAGATGATCGCGTTGAGATCGGAATAGATGATCTCGTTCGAGGCGTTCAGCATGTTGAGGATCGGCTGATTGTCCGCGCCGAGTTTGCCGTAGGCGATCTTGGGCGTGCCGTTCGGGTTCGTGCCCGTCGTGACGGACTGCAACTGCGCGGCCGTGACCTGCGAGCGATACCACTTCGCGCCCTTTGGCTGGACGTTGACGGAGCCGAAGAGGCCGAGGTCGAGTTGACCGCCGTCGCCCTCGCCGCCCGCCACCGTGCCCATCGAGTACATGAGGTACTGACCCTGCTTGCGCGCGTACCACTGGTAAACTTTCGTCTCGCCGGGAGCGACCAGCGAAGAGGCGTTGTTGCCGACGTTCGCGCCGTCCGCGGCGATGTTGAGATATTCCAGGCCGTTCACGTGCATCGAGGCGGCGCGCGTGATGGGCGTGTCTTTCTTCTGGAGCTTGATGTTGCCGGTCTGGACGACCGTGCCGTCTTTATCGACGACCTGCACGTTGCCGCTCGACAGCGTGCGCAGCTTGTTTTGGGAGAGGTCGTAAGAGGTTGTGCCCTCTTTCGGGATGAAGAAAGGCGGTTTGTCGAAATAGGCCAGGCGCGACGTGCCGTTGGCCGTGTTGATGTCTTCGATCTCCTCGCGGCTCGGCGTCAGCAGGTTGGTGAAGGTGACGTTCAGGCAGTCGCCTTCGTTGGCGCGCAGGACGAGCGGGCGGGCACGTTTGCCGTTGCGCAGGCGGACGTTGCCGGCGACCAGTCCCTTCGAAGAGTCAATCGCGGTCACGTCGCGGCGCAGGGCATAGAGCATCCCGGCCGGGTTGAACGCGCCGAAACGGTTGTAGGTGTACAACTGATCGAGCGCGACCACGTTCGCCGTGATCGTGCGGCTGCACTGCGCCACGGGCGTGGTCTCCTGCGCCGCAGCCGTCGCCGTAGTGGTTGTGTTCCTCGTGGTCGCGCCGGTGGCGGGGGTGGTGGGGGCGGTGGCGGCGGCAGTTACCGTCGCCGGGGCGGCGGTGTTCGTCGCGCCCGCATCGTTCGTCGTGGCGTTCGCCGTTCCGGTGGTCGTCTCGACTTTGGCCGTCGTCGCGCCGGGCGCGGGGTCGTTGGCCTTCACGTCCGTGCCGGCCTTCTCGCCCACGCGGTAAAGCTCCGCGGTCGTGTCGCCGGGCAGGCGCGCCGGGGGGATGGCGGCGCGATCAGTGGTGCGCGCGCCGGCCACGGGACGGCCGTGGCTCTCACCGTTGCGGGTGGCGCTCAAGGGTAAATGATTCTTGACCGTTAGCCGCTGCGCTAAGGCCGGGCTGCTCGCCAGCACGAACAGGCCGAGCAACATCAAGATGCCGGCGGCGAGTTTCGTTCGAGTGGCGTTTCTCCTGTACCCCTTCATGCTTAACTTCTCCTTCTATGGTTGGTGGGGAACGATGCGTAGCGGTTTCGCACGCCCGTTGGCCTGAGAGCGGCCGCGCCGCATAAATTCAAGTGCGCTGCAAATCACACAGCCGGCATAGCGGCTGCGTATTTCCCGGCGACGAGGACGAATAAATGCAAGTTATGGTGCGAAAATTATCGTGGCGCGAGGGGGGGATTGTGCGCTACTCGGTTGAATTGTCCGGCCTATCATATTCCCGTTTGCCGGGGTCGCGCGCCGGGTCGTCATCACACACCCGCGCGCCTAAAACCTGCCCTGCGGCGGAAACCGTCTATCCGAAGATTTGGGTTATGAAGTGTTTGAGACGACGCGAGCAGGAAGCGGCACTATCCCGCCTTCAACTTCGACAGTGCCGACATGGGTGATCTGCTTTCCGACTTGCGACGCCGTCTAATATGGCAAGAGGCGTTCCGCACGTCTCCGATGGCTAAAGCCGGGAGTGGTAACACTTAACGCAATCGCGCGGGGGCGGTGTAAGAAGGGTGTGTGTTTCACTATGAAACTCGCAGGGGGCTTAATGGTTCATAGTGAAACAAAACGGAATTAGAAGCGTTTCGCAACAAAGCATCTTTCAAAGGCTTTAAGTGTTGCGGAGAGGTTTTAAGAAAGCGGACGGCACGCGGAAAACGCACGGCTCGTGTCGCTCAAACGCAAACATGACCCGGCCGTGTTCTATTATGCGTCGGGCGGGACGGGGCACAGTTAGGTGCCGGGTCGGGACGGCCGGCTCAGAGGTTGATGAGTTTGAAGCGTTTCAACTTGCGGTAGAGCGTGGGGCGATGGACATCCAGTATCTGCGCGGTTTTTTTGACGTTGCCGCCGGTGCGTTCGAGGGTTTGGGCGATGGCCTCACGCTCGATCTCTTCGAGCGTGAGGTGGGGCGGGATGAGGCATGTCGCCTGAGCCGATCCGGAGGGCTTCAGGTGTTCCGGCAGAGTCTCGACCGAGAGTTGTTCCTCCTGTGAGAAGAGGACGGCGCGTTCGATCACGCTTTCGAGTTCGCGTATGTTGCCCGGCCAGTCGTAGCGCGTGAGGAGCGAGAGCGCGGGCTGCGAGATGGCGCGAATCTGCTTTTGATACTGCGCGCTGTAGCGTTGCAGAAAATGGTCTGCGAGCGGCGGCAGATCGTCGGGGCGTTCGCGCAGAGGGGGGACGACGATCTTGACGGTGCTGATGCGGAAGTAGAGGTCTTCCCGGAGCAACCCTTCGCGCGTGGCCTGGAGCGTGTTGCGGTTGGTGGAGGAGACGAGGCGGAAGTCGACCTGTATCTCCTGCTCGTCGCCGAGGCGGCGCAGTTTGCGTTCCTGCAAGACGCGCAGGAGTTTGGCCTGGAGGTGCGCGGGCATCTCGGCGATCTCGTCGAGGAGGAGCGTGCCGGTGGCGGCGGCCTCGATCAATCCGCGCTTATCGCGGTCAGCCCCGGTGAACGCGCCTCGCTTGTAACCGAACAATTCGGATTCGATGAGGTCGGGCGGGAAGGCCGCGCAATTGATGCGTATGAAGGGGCGGCTCGCGCGTTTGCTCTGCAGGTGGACGGCGGTGGCGATGAGTTCTTTGCCCGTGCCCGATTCGCCTTCGATGAGAACGGAGGCTTCCGAAGGAGCGGTGGCGCGGATGGTCTCGTAAATCCCACGCATCTGCGGGCTGCGGCCGATCATGCCGTATGACTCCTTGTCGGCCGCGAGCGTGCTTTTGAGCACGCGGTTCTCCTGTTTGATGCCGGCGAACTGAAGCGCGCGCTCGGTGAGCATGACGATCTCGTCGGGCGTGAAAGGCTTTTCCACGTAGTAGTACGCGCCCCGCTTGATGGCGCTGATGGCGATGTCGAGCGAGCCGTGCGCGGTCATCAGGATCACTTCCGTGTCGGGGTTCTCGGCCTTGATGCGATTGAGCACTTCCATGCCGTTCGTGTCGGGCAGGCGGAGATCGGTGAAGACGAGATCGAAGGCGCGCCCGCCGAGCAGACGCGCCGCCTCGGCCATGCTCGCGGCGGTCTGCACCTCATAGCCCTGCTCTTCGAGTATGAACTGGAGCGCGCCCGTGATGCTGCTCTCGTCGTCAACCACAAGGATTCTGATCCATGAACGCATCTTCGTATTTACTCACTTTTCCGCGGGCAGCTCAATGGTGATTTGCGTGCCCGCGTCGCGCCGGCTGGCGATGTGAATTGCCCCCTGGTGCTGCTCGATCACCTTTTTGGCGTAGGGCATGCCGAGACCCAGGCCCTGGCTCTTCGTGGTGTAGAAAGGCTCGAAGACCTTTTCGATCTGCTCGGCGGTCATGCCGCAGCCCGTGTCGGCGATGGTCAACAGGCTCGTGCCGTTCGCGCGGCTGGTCTTGACGGTCAGGCGGCCGCCGCCCGGCATTGATTGGATCGAGTTGAGCGTGAGGTTGATGAGCGCGGAGGTGATGGAGGTTTCATCGAGCAGCGCGATGACTTCGGTGTCGGGCAGGTCGAGGTCTTCCTCGATGTGATAGGAACTGATCTGCGGTTGCAGCAGTTGGACGACTTTTTTGACGATCCGGTTGAGATCGGCCGGGCGCGGCGAGAGCGAGACGGGGCGCGCGAAACTCATGATCTGCTCGGTCGTGCCGACGAGGTCGTTGACGGTGTTGATGATCCGGTCGCAGAGCGCCAGTTCGCTTTCGAGCATTTTGCCGCTCAGCTTGTTTTTCAGGTGCATGGCGTAGAGCAACAACCCCGTGAGCGGGTTTTTGACCTCGTGCGCCACCTGCGCCGCGACGCGCCCGAGCGCGGCGATCTTTTCGTTGTGGAAGAGTTGCCGCTGCATCTCCGCCTTCTCGGCCTCCAGCCGCTTGCGGATCGACCAGTCGCGGACGATGAGGACGAGCAGCCGCTCCTTGTCCATCGAGAGCGGGCTGCACGAGACGGAGACGGGCAGCAGGTCGCCCGCAGAGGTCTTGATGGACAACTCTTTATCGGCGCAATAATTCTCGTCCAGAAAGGCCGATAACTTGTCGCCCGTGCCACCGTTGTCGCCCGTGCCGCCGTTGTCGCCCACATTGCCGCCGCCGTCGCTGCCGTTCGTGCCCCACGCGAGCGTGTTGATGTCCCTGCCGATCAATGCCTGCGAGCGACAGCCGAAGAGTTCGCAGAACTTATTATTGACTTCGATGATGGTGCGGCCGGCGGCGGCCACGATCACGATGCCGTCGTTGGCGTGTTCAAAGACGGCGCGGTAACGCTCCTCGCTGGCGGCCAGCTTGCGCTGCTGGCGGCCGACCAGCCGCAGGAGCAGGGTGACGACGATCACGTCCACGACCGTGGAGATGAAGACGTGCTCGAAGCGCTGCTGCATCCGCCAGCGGGCGACGCTGTTCGCCTCGCCGGGATAGTACGCCTCGATCAGCGTGTAGAAAGGCGCCATCAGAACCTTTTCCCACGTCAACACGACGGCCACGGTTAAGACGACCGTGAGCGCGGTGAAGAAGAGAACGATGAATAGATTGCGCCTTTTTTTCATGCGCGCCTCTGGCTTTAGACAGAATGAGTTGAGAGTTCGCGCGCGGCGCGCGCCGACTGGCCGGGCGCAAACGCGGGCGGCCTCGTGTACGCGTTCGCTTGCCTGTCGGTCGCCGCGATGCGCCGTGGCAGTACCTCTGTAGATGGAACAGTGAAGTACGAAGATTAAGCTGGTGAGGTTGAAGTCACCGGCTTTGGGGGGAAATGTCGGAAACAACCCGAAAATACTCTGGCCGCAAATGCTTGTCAAGAAAAGCCCACGATGGGCGAGTCGGGTTGCCGGCGACGGGCGATGTCGCCTTTGTCGAGGCGCGGCATCGGGTAACGGAGTCGGGGCGAGTTGTTGCTCCCACCCGCCCACGCTTGCGCGCGAGTCGCTGAGGGCGCACGAAAGCGCGGGCAGTCGCCCTCGTAAGTGTGCTGTGCGTTGACTTCCGTTATACTGGCGAGCGTATAAACCTTGCACACCGTTTAGAACTGATAAGACTTATGACACTTGAACCGAGGGGCGCGTCATTTCGCAATGAGGAGTTGTTTCGCCTCGTCGTCGAGAAGGTCGAAGACTTCGCCGTCTTCGCCATCGACCCGGAGGGAAGGGTCGTGAGTTGGAATCCGGGCGTCGAAAAATTGCTCGGTTTCACTGAGGAGGAGTTCGTCGGCCGCGACTCCTGCGTCATCTTCACGCCCGAAGACATCGAGCGGGGCGAGTGTGTGCTGGAGATGCGCGTGGCCGCCGAGCACGGACGCGCCGAAGACCGCCGCTGGCACGTGCGCCGCGACGGCACGCGCTTCTGGGCGAACGGGTTGTTGATGGCCCTGCGCGACGACGCGGGCGCGTTGCAGGGCTTCGCCAAAATCCTGCGCGACGAAACGGCGCGCAAGGAGTTGGAAGACCGCGTGCGCGAGTCGGAAGCGTTCGGCCGCAACGTCCTGGAAAGCATCTCCGACGGCTTCTACACGCTCGACCGCGAATGGCGTTTCACTTACGTTAATCGCCAGGGCGAATTGATCATCCGTCGCCCGCGCGAAGAGTTGCTCGGCCGAAACATTTGGGAAGAGTTTCCGGAAGCGAAGAATTCCATCTTCTATGAGCATTACCGGCGCGCGCTGGCCGAAGAGGTCGCCGTCACGTTTGAGAGTTTCTACGCGCCGCTCGAAGTGTGGGTCGAGGTTCGCGTCTATCCTTCGCCCGCCGGGCTGTCGGTTTATTTCCACGACATCAACGAGCGCAAGCGCGCCGAGGCCGAGCGCGAGCGGCTGCTCGCCAGCGAACGCGAGGCACGCGCCGAGGCCGAACGCCAGCGCGACTTCGTGCAACTCGTGCTCGACCACGCCCCGCTCGCCATCGGCGTGCTGGAGGGCGCGGACAACCGCTTCGCCTACGTCAATCCCGGCACGGAGCGGCTGACGGGTTTAACGCGCGAACAGCTCATCGGTCGCACGCACGCGGAAGTCGTCCCCGCTGCGGACGAGATCGTCGCGCCCATCCTCAGACGTGTTCACGAGACGGGCGCGGGCGAGACGCACGAGATCGCGGCCGTGATGCCGAACGGCGGCGAGACGCACATGCGCGTGACGTGGACGCCGCTGCCCGGCGCGGACGGCCGCACGCACGCCGTGCTCTACCTCTCGCTCGACATCACCGGCCGCAAACAAATCGAGACGCGCCTGCGGGAGAGCGAGGAACGCTACCGCACCCTGTTCGCATCAATCGACGAGGGCTTCTGCGTCATCGAAATGCAGTTCGACGAGCGAGGCGTGCCGGCCGATTATCGTTTCCTCGAATTCAACCCGGCCTTCGAGAGACTGACGGGCATTCCCGCCGCCGCCGCCCTGAGTGGCAAGACCGCGCGGCAATTGATCCCGAATCTCGAAGCGCACTGGTTCGAGACCTACGGGCGCGTCGCGTTGACGGGCGAGCCGATCCGCTTCGTCAACCGCTCGGAGGCGATGGGGCGCTGGTTCGACGTTTACGCCTTTCGCGTCGGGCGGCCGGAGGATCGCAAAGTCGCGCTCCTGTTCAACAACATCACCGAGCGGCGGCACACCGAGAACGCCCTCGCCGAAAGTCAGGAACGCCTGCGCACCGCGATGGACGCCGCGCAAATCTATTCGTGGGAGATGAATCTGGCGACGCAGCGCGTGGAGTGGTCGGATAATCTCGAACGGGTCGTGGGCTTCTCGCTGCCGGCGGAGTTTACCGGCGTCCTGAAATTCCTCCACCCGGACGACCGCGAGGCGACGACGCGGGAAATCTTAGACGCCACCGAGAGCGGCGATGTCTACGAATCGGAGTTTCGGCTCATCAACCCGGCGACGGGAGAGATCGTCTGGGTGCGTGGGCAGGGCGTGCTCACCCAGAGCGCGGCCGACGGCCAGCCGCGTTTCGCCGGCATCACGCAAAACATCACGGAGCGCAAACGCGCCGAGGCCGAGCGCGAACGGCTGCTCAGCGAGGCGCAGGAAGCCAACCGCCTCAAGGACGAATTTCTCGCCACGCTCTCGCACGAACTGCGCACGCCGCTGACGGCCATCCTCGGCTGGTCGCGCCTGTTGCAGACGAGCAATTTCGACCCGCCCACCACGATGCGCGCCCTGCACACCATCGAACGCAACGCGCAGGCGCAGAGCCAATTGATCGACGACCTGCTCGACACTTCGCGCATCATTACCGGCAAACTCCGCCTGGACATGCGCCCCGTCGATCTGGCGAGCGTCGTGACGGCCGCCGCCGAGACCGCGCGCCCGGCCGCCGAAGCCCGCGACATCAGTTTGCAGACGATCCTCGACACGCACGTCGGCCCCATCTCCGGCGACCCCGACCGCTTGCAGCAGGTGGTGTGGAATCTGCTCTCGAACGCCATCAAGTTCACGCCGAAGGGAGGGCGCGTGCAGGTGATGTTGGAACGCGTCGAGTCGCACGTCCGGATCACGGTGGCCGACACGGGGCGGGGCATCGCACCCGAGTTTTTGCCGCACGTTTTCGACCGCTTTCGCCAGGCCGACCAGACGACGACGCGGACGCACGGCGGTCTCGGCCTCGGTCTCGCCATCGTGCGGCAGTTGGTCGAACTGCACGGCGGCACGGTCGGCGTCGAGAGCGAAGGCGAGGGGCGAGGGGCGAGTTTCATCGTCGGCCTGCCGCTCCTGCCGCTGCGCCGCGAGCCGCCGGGCGACACCGACGCGCGCGCGCACGCGGGCGAGGGGCAGGAGGAGAGAGACGCGCTCAACTGTCCGCCCGCGCTGCGGGGCTTGCGCGTGCTCGTCGTGGACGACGAGGCGGACACGCGCGAATTGCTCGCGGCGGTGCTCGCCTCGTGCGGCGCGCAGGTGTTTCTGGCGGCTTCGGCCGCCGAGGCGCTGGAGCAGATCGAACGCGCGCCGCCGGACGTGCTCTTGACGGACATCGGGATGCCGGAAGAGGATGGCTATTCGCTGCTGGCGAGAATCAGGCAACTCACGCCGGAGCGCGGCGGCCGCATCCCCGCGGCCGCGCTGACGGCCTATGCGAGAACTGAAGACAGAGTACACGCGCTGCGCTCCGGCTTCCAGATGCACGTGCCGAAGCCGGTCGCACCGGCCGAGTTGATCGCCGTCGTCGCCAACCTCGCCGGGCAGAGAAAAGGCGGCGCGCGATAAAGTTGAGTCTCGACGCGCGTTAACTTTGGAAATCAACACGCGATAAAATTGAGTCTCAACGCGCGTTAAAATCCGCAATCGACGTGTGGTGACGTTGGGAATCGACGCGCGGGCGCGTTCGGGAAGCGACGCGCGGTAACGTTCCGCTATAGACCCGTCGAGCGGTGGCGTGCCTGAAGTTGGGCGCGGGCGACGCGTGCGCGTTATTCGGGTACGAGATTTCCGATCTCATTCGCGCGCCGGCCGAATGGTTGCGACGCCGAACTCGCTCACCTGCAAAGACGACCCGCCGCTCAAAAATCATTTCATCTACGCGCTCAACGTCAGCCGCGCCCGGCTGAACTTTCAACTTGATTGAAAGTAGAAATCGCCAAATGAGTGGCGGGCGCGACGCCCGCACACGCCAGCCCCGCTTTCTTGACTTGCCCCGCGCCGCGTTGCACAATCCGGATCAAACGTAACTTGATCACACATGCTTCGCGCCGGACTTTCGCGCGCGCTTCCGCCGAAGGGAGGGCGCAAATTCTACCGGGACGCATGAGTGAATGGAGAAGTGTCAGAGATGAAAATAACAAAGCGCACGCCGCCGTTCGGATTCGTCAGTCCGGCCGCGGCAGCTTACGAACAATTTAACTGAGCGGGTTTGAAGGCCTCCCCGGCGGGGAGCGCACATGACCGCACATACCTGCACAGGCCTGTCAGCGCGCCGCCGCACTTCGTCTGAACTTAAGACGCCGCGACGAGTCGGAACGCTTTCGCCCGTGCCTTTGAGAAAGCGAGCCACTCGTCAAGATGAAAAGATTCACACCATTGATTCTCGCCGCGCTCTGCTGCGGCATCGCCTCAAACTTTTTCGGCGTCGTCTCGGCGCAACGCGCGCGCCGCCCGGCGCGGACTGCGGCGCAACAGCGCGCGCGTTTGCCCGTCGCGCCACGTGAGCGGCAGTTCGAGTTCGAGTACCGCGCGACGGTCAAGGAAATTCCCGCCGGCGCGTGCCGCCTCGACGTCTGGATTCCCGTCCCGCACGACACGCCTTTCCAGCGCATCACGGGGCTCACCATCGATTCGCCGCACTCCTACCGGATGCACACGGCGCAATACGGCAACCGCATCCTGAACATCAGCCTGAACGCGCCGCTTCCCGCGGACGTGTCAGTCACGATGCGCTTCAACGCCGTGCGCCGCGAGCACGTACAGGGAAGACTCAGGGGCGGCGGCCACATGGGCGGCGCGGAAGAACGCGACCCAAATATGGCGCGCTGGCTCGAACCGGATCGGCTCGTGCCGATTGACGGCAAGGTGCGGCAATGGGCGCGGGAAGTGGTGGACGCGGCGGGCGCGAAGACGGACTTGGAGCGGGCGCGCGCCATCTATAATCACGTCGTCTCGACGGTGAAGTACGACAAGAGCGGGCAGGGCTGGGGGCGGGGCGACATCTACTACGCCTGCGACGCGCGACGCGGCAACTGCACAGACTTCCACGCCATCTTCATCGGCTACTGCCGCGCGCTCGGCATCCCCGCGCGTTTCACCATCGGCTTCCCTCTGCCGTCCGACAGGGGCGCGGGGCAGGTCAGCGGCTATCATTGCTGGGCGGAGTTTTACGCGGAAGGCATCGGCTGGGTTCCCGTGGATGCGTCGGAAGCGGCCAAAGACCCCGCGCGGCGCGAATACTTCTTCGGCGCGCACGACGAGAACCGTATCGAGTTCACGACGGGACGCGATCTCGTGCTCAACCCACGGCAGCGCGGCACGCCGCTCAACTATTTCATCTACCCTTACGCGGAGGCCGACGGGCAGGCGCTCACTTCCATCGAGCGAAGTTTCGCCTACCGTGACCTTTCGGCCGCCGCGATGAGCAGCGGCCGCAACGAGCGGCGGGCGCGAATAGCCGTGCGCGAATAGCCGAGCACGAATAGCCGTGCGCGGCACGCTCGCGGGCGCGGCACGCTCGCGAGCGCGCGTCCGCGCTGCATTCAACGTCTAACGCGCCTGCGTTCCGTTCAACGTCTGCCGCGTCTGCGTTCAACGCCTGCCGCGTCAGCGTTGTGTTCAACGCCTGCCGCGTCTGCCGTGTCTGTTGCGTCTTGTGGGCGGGTCGGCTACGGGGTAAGAGCCGACGTGCGTGAACTTCACGAGCCGGAGACGGCTGCCCGTCCACTCGTAATAATAGATTCCGCTCGCGCCGTGGCGTTCCTCGCCCGCGCCGCCGATGTTCGGCCGCCCCAGCCCGCGCAGCAACCTGCTGTGCGGACGGAACGTCCACAGGTCTTCGCCCTCGGGCGGATCGTAATCGCCGACGATGCTCGTCCACCCATGCAATTCTTTCGGGAAATAGACGCGGCCGGTGCGCGTGTCCGTGATCGCGCCTATCGAACAGCCCGTGCCGCAGCCGGCGGAGGCGAGCGTGTAATGACCCGCGAAGTTGACGCCCTCTTCCCTGCGACCCTGCCGGAGCATCGTCCGGTACTTGCGCGCCAGCGGGTGACTGTCGAGATCGAGCGGCGCGACCGGCTCGCGGCTGACGGCCGCCGCGTAATCCTCGAAACGCGGCGCGTCCCGCTCACCGTCCGTTTGCTGCGCCGCGGATTGGCGCGGATTAAACGCGATGATGATGACGACGAGCGCGAGACCGGCGAACGTGAAACGGAGCGCCCGCAAGAAGCGCGTCCGCAAGCGTGTCTTCAACTGTGTCTCCCTGATGTGTGGCGCTGTCCGCCGTGGTCGCTCGTGGTCTCCGGGGCGGCTCCCGTGGTCTCGCACGGCTTCGGCGGCGCGGGACACGCTTCGAGTTTCTCTTTGAGATATTCATAGAGCGGACGCTCCAACACCGCGCCCCGCTCACTGAGTTGCCCGATCAAATGCCGGCGGGAATATTCGCCCGCGCCGAACAGCACGGGCGATCCCATGTCGCAGACGGAGGCTTCCGCCGCCACCTGTTCGAAGCAGTAGCCCGCCGCTTCCGTGTAGGTAAGGGCGTATTCGATGCGCGCCTGCTTGTCGAAGCAGAGTTGGAAGCCGAGGATGCGCCCGCCCGCGTCGTACCAGACGAACAAGTCCAGATGTTCGTCGTTGAACCAGCGGCGCACGCCCTGACCGTGAATGTGTGTGACGTTTTGTATCTCTCGCAGCATGAAACTGTCCGGCGTCTTTCCCTTCGACCTTCTACGTCGCGCCGCCCGGAGCGGCGCGACGGCACGGGCACTATAACGACATTCGCGCGCCTGCCGCCACTAAAAAAATCGGCCGCCGGGCGGGCGACCGCGCGCGACGTGCAGGCCGCGCGCGGTCGCATCAGCGCCGTGCATCTCCGCGTAAAATAGATTCGGCGGTGGCGGGCGTCTCAACATCTTCGAGACGTTCTGTATAATGCACGCCTCGGGTTTAATGGTTCGGAGATAGTTTCCAGTTGTACACGTCCCGCACGGGCGCGGATCGCAGAATGCCGCGTGGCGGGGCGCGTTTAAAAGGAGGAAGGCAGATGGCGGCTCAGATTCCTGCGAACGAAGCGGCGCGGCTCGAAGTCCTGCACCAATTCGAGGTGCTCGACACCGACCCCGAACAAACTTTCGACGACATCACGCGCCTCGCCGCCTATATCTGCCACACGCCGATTGCGATCATCACGCTCGTGGACGCGCACCGGCAGTGGTTCAAGTCGCGCGTCGGGCTGTCGTTCGACGAGACGGCGCGCGACGTCTCTTTCTGCGCTCACGCGATCAAACAACCCGGCCCCCTCGTCGTGCGCGATGCGCTGGACGACGCGCGTTTCCGCGACAACCCGCTCGTCAGGGCTGACCCCTACATCAGGTTTTACGCCGGCTCGCCGCTCACCACAATCGAGGGCTTCAGCCTCGGCACGCTCTGCGTGATCGACCGCTACCCGCGCGAGATCACGCCGGAGCAGTTGGCCGCCCTGCGCGTGCTCAGCCAACAGGTGATGACGCAACTCGAACTGCGACGCACGATTCGCTCCCTGACGCGCTCCGTGAACGACGCGAAGAAAAAGGTGTTTGAACTGGAGCGGCGTTTGCGGCACGAAGGATAGAAGCGGCACAAGGATAGAGGCGGCGCGTCGTGCAAACTTCAACAGTCGTAGCGTGCAAACTTCAGTCGCGTCGCGTCAGCTTCAGTCGCGTCGTGCAAAGTTCAGTCACGCCGTTCAAACTTCAGTCGCAATCGTTCAAGCCTTATTCAGCTCCGGCCTAATCCCCGATGCAGACCGCCACCGACACGCTCCATGCGGCTCCTCATGCGAGCCACGACCGGCGAAGCCTGACGCCGCTCGTCGCCAGCGCCTTCCGCCTGCTGGGGCTGTCCGGCGGAGCTTCGCAACGAGAGATTTACGCGGCGGCCTCTACACTCCGGCGCGCGTTCAAGCTGGGCGTCCTCCGCCCGCCCGCGACGGACATCGCCTGGCTCGCCCCGCCCGACCGCACGGAGAACGGCGTGCGCGATGCGCTGAGCCGCCTGACCACGCCGGCGCAGCGAATTTACGAACGACTTTTCTGGTTCTTCGACCCACAGGCGGCCTCGGCTCTGGCGGCGACCGCGCACGACGGCAGCGTCGCGTCCCTGCGCGATGCGTTCGCGGGCGCGCAGGAGGCCGACCCGAGCCCTGCCGCGCGACACGACCTCGCGCTCCTCTCGCTCGCACTGCTGCTCCGGCTCGACCCCGCGCTCGAATGCGCGGACGACTGGCGGCGCACTTACGCGCTCTGGAAAGAATTGATCGAGGGGAGAGAATTATGGTCGCTGTTGATGGCCGCCGATCTCAAAGGCGACTTCGAACAGTTGACCACCTTCAACGAGATCGGAGAATTGCGCGCGCGCGCCTGGCGACTCGTCACCTCGCCGCTCGCCGAAATAGCGAAGGACGACATCCTGCGCCGCGACTACGCGCGGGCGAGCCGCGCGCTCGCCGTGCTCCACGCGGCTAATTTGCCGCAGCCGCTCGCGGACGAATACGAGCAGGAGATTCTGGGGGCGTGCGAAGATGAATTTGAAGCGTTGCTCGCAGTGGCTTTCAGTAGCTACCGCTATGAGGTGAAGTGTGATCAAAGCGTCGCCGAGCGGAGGGCGACGTGCTGGCGCGCGCACGCGAAGTTCAACGAAGAGGTCAAACCCGCGCTCAAACAAATTCTTGAGTTGGCCGGCGCGCAGTCGGCGACGGCGCAGCGCGTCTTCGCCACGGCGGCCGATGCGCTCGACGAGTTGGCCGAAGGCTTCGAAACAGGGTTCGACAACGAGTCGAGACTGAAGATGCTGCGCAAGGCGTGGCAACTCGCCCCGCCGGAGAGCGCGTCGCTCCTGCTCATCGAGGAACACCTCGCGGCGGCGGGCGATGCGCGTGAGCGCACGCCGAAGACCGGGGACGACTACGCGCGCCAACTGCGCCTTGCGCTGCGCGAGCCGGCGGCGCAGCCGGAACTGTTCACAGCCTACGTGCAAAAGGAAGAGGCCGAGAAAAGTCTGGAACGCTGGGGCAAAGGGGCGTCGAGGTTTGTCTTCCTTGTCGTGTTCGCGCTCTTCGTCGGCAAATGTTTTAATAGCCTGCCCGGCTCGCGCCGCACAGGCATCGACGGCGCCATGAACCTGAACATCGCCGTCCCGCGCTTTACGCCTTTGCCGATGCGGGAACTCTACCCCGATTTGCTGGTGGGTTCCGTCTCGGTGAGCGAATTGCAAATAAAGTTGAAGGCGAAGAGCGTGACGCTGATCCACGTCGGCGCGAAAGGCGAATACGAGACGGGGCACATTCCCGGCGCGCTCTCAATGCCGGAAGAGGAAGTGTCCGCCCGCGTGCGCCGCCTGCCGAAGAACAGGCCAATCGTCGTCTATTGCTTTTGCGGCGAGGCGGAAGCGAGCCGGCGCGCGGCCGGCGAATTGCGCATACACGGATTTGCAAACGTGTCCGTGCTCGCGGGCGGCTACCGCGCGTGGCTCGATGCGGGTCTCCCGGTCGAGACAGTTCGGCGGAGGCTAGTCCGAAACGGGAACGCGAATTAAACTACGCACGCCCGCATATAAGCCAGGCCGGGACGCATAACGCTTGCTCGATGACCAGCGAAGAACCACCCACCCAACTTGAAGTGCCGCTCGCCTCTCTCATCGAACTGGCGATTGAAGGCTGGCGTCTGGACAACTGGCTGGCCGCCGAGCCGCCGGAAAAAGTCGCGTCGAAACTGCGACACGTCGCGCGCCGCCTGCAAAAGTTTTTGAGTGAGCGTGAACTGGACGCGCTCGACCTGACGGGGAGACGTTACGAGCCGGGGATGTCCGTGGAGGTGCTGGAAGCCGTGGCGGACGAGCGTCTGAATGAGGGCGAAAGTTTGATCGACGAGATGGTCGAACCCGTCATCCTGTGGCGTGGGCGCGTGGTGAAGTACGGCCGCGTCGTCGTCCGGCAGGGTGTGCGCGCGACGACGCGGCCTCCGAGCCTGTGAACGTTTTCGTCCGCGCGCGAGCAAAGTTTCGTCCGTGGGCGCGGGCAAAAGTTAGCGTCGAAAGTTTCGGCGGCGGCGGGGCGAACGCGCCCGGTTCGAGTGTGTTGAACGCATGAGCGCATTTATCAATTACGGCATCGATCTCGGCACGACTAATTCCTGCATCGTGCGGCTCGACGGAGACGAGATCAGGATCATCCAGAACGCCGATCAGATGAACGTCACGCCCTCCGTGGTGCGCGTGCTGCGTTCGGGCAGCGTGATGGCGGGGCGGCGCGCTTACAACGCCATCGCGGAAGACCCGGACAACGTGGCGGCGGAATTCAAGCGGCTGATGGGGCAAAAGTTTCAACACCAGTTTCCTTCGTCGGGGCGCGTGATGTCGCCGGAAGAACTGTCTGCGGAAGTGCTGAAGTCTCTGCTCTCGGACGCGCGCCGCCGCGAGGGCGACGAAGGGGCGGACATCCCGGCCGCCGTCATCACCGTGCCCGCGGCCTTCACGGCTCTCCAGTGCGAGGCGACGGCGCGCGCCGCGCGGCTCGCCGGACTCGCTCAGTATCCGCTGCTCCAGGAACCGATTGCCGCCGCCCTCGCCTACGGTGCGCGGCCGGGCAGTCAGGACGAACGCTGGCTCGTCTTCGATCTCGGCGGCGGCACGCTCGACGTAGCCGTCGTCTCCACGCGCGAGGGTCGCCTCAGCGTGCTCGAACATCGCGGCGACAATCACCTCGGCGGCAAAGACATCGACCGCCTGATCGTGCAGAAAATCTTCCTCCCGCACCTCGCCGCGCAGTTCTCTCTGCCCGACGCGCCGGAGACGGGCGGGCGTCTGCTGCGCAAACTAACCCTGCAGGCCGAATACGCCAAGATCGAACTCTCCGCGGCGGACGAAATTATCGTCAGCCTGATCGATCTCGGCGCGGACACGGAGGGGCGTCTCATCGAATCGGAACTGCCGCTCGGCCGCGCCGACGTCGAACGCGAGATCGAGCCGCTCCTCGCGCGCTGCCTGCGGCTGGCCTCGGACGCGCTCGCCGCCGCGCGCGTGCGCGGCGCGGAGTTGGATCGCGTGCTGCTCGTCGGCGGCCCCACGCAGATGCCCTACGTGCGCCGTTGCATCGGCGAGGCGCTCGGCGCGAAGGTCGATTATTCGCTCGACCCGATGACGGTCGTGGCCTACGGCGCGGCCATCTATGGCGCGACGGTGGAACGCGCCGCGCCGCGTGCCGCCTCGGCTACGGTAGCGGCGTCGGCGGAAAAGTTGTCAGTGCGGCTGGCGTTCGACCCGGTCAGCACGTCGCTCGAAGCGGCGGTCGCGGGAAAGATCGACGGCGCGCGCGCACGCGAGGCTCGCGAGGTGAAGATCGACGCCGACAACAATTTCTGGACGAGCGGCTGGCACGCCGTCAGCGACAACTACTTCGAGATTCCGCTCGTCCTGCAGGAAGGGAAGAACAACAATTTCCTGATCAGCGTGCGCGACGCGGAGGGGCGCGCGCTCGCCGTCGAACCGTCGCAATTCTCCGTGCGTCACGGTTTGATGATCAGCGCGCCGCCTTTGCCGCACACGCTCTCGGTCGAGCTGGCGCGACCGGACGGCACGATTGAACTCAGCCCCGTCTTCCCGCGCCGCACGCTGCTGCCCGCCGAAAAGACCATCACCTATCGCGCCGCCCGGACGCTCAGGCCGAGCGACGCGGAAGCCTCTCTCGCCATCAAGCTCTGGGAGGGCGAGGCGCAGAGCGACACGCAAGCCAACAACTGGGTCGGCAACATGCACATCTGGAGCGCGCAGATTCGCCGCCCCATCCCCGAAGGCGCGGAGATTCAACTGCACATCCGCGTGGATGCTTCGCGCCTCATCACGGTGGAAGTTTTCGTGCCACACCTCAATGCGAATTTCAGCGAGCGCGTCTACATCCCGCAGGATGAGGAACCCGATTACCTCAAACTGCTGGAGAGCGTCCCGCTGGAGATGGAGGCCTACCTGCTGCGCCTGAGCCTGCTCGAAGATTTGCTGCTCACCGGCGAATACGAAAGCGAAGCGGAGAATTTCGACTTCCCGGAAGTGCTCTACGAAGAGGGCGAACTCGCCGTGTCGCCGACGGGTGCGGACGGCGCACAGAATTTCGCGCCGCCGGCCGACAACAGCCCGGAGGCCGAGATCGAGCGTCTGCGCCGCGAGATAGAAGATTTGGACATCGAGATCAGTCTCGGGCAAAGCGGCGGGATGCGGCCGGACGCAGACGCGGCGAAGGGCATCGTCGAGCGCGCGCGCGCGATACGCCTGCGGCTGTTGAATCTCGAAAAGCGTTTCGGCCGAAGCGTGAAGACCGCGCGCGCGAGCGAGAGCGAAGCGCTCGCGGCGGAAACGCGCGAGTACGTGGAGAACTACGGCACGGACGCGCAGAAGGCGCGTTTCAGCGCGCTCGCGCGCGAGTTGGAGCGCGCGACGGCGCGGCGCGACGAGCGCGGGATGCAAAAGCTCAAAGCCGCGCTCAAAAGTTTGCGCGGGCAAATTCTCTACGCGCAGGAGTGGTTCTGGCGCGAGTGGTTCGAGTATTTCCAGCGGCCGGGGCGCATGTTCGTCAACACCGAAGAGGCCGCGAAGTGGCTCGCGCTGGGGGCGGAGGCCATGCAAACGAACGACGGGGCGAAACTCGAAGAGGCCGTCAGGCGGCTGTGGAAACTTGAACCCGTCGCGGAGACGGCGGCGGAAAAAGAGCGTTCGCTGCGCCCCGGCCTGAAGTTGTGACGTGAAGTTGTGACGTGAAGTTGTGATGTGAAGTTATAGCGCGCTGCGGCGGGCAGGGCGCGCGAGGGTAGTTTACGGGAGGCGGCCATGAATTTCAGGCTCTCTGATTTGTGGAATTGGCGCGGCACGGTGGGGCGTGCGCGTTTTCTCGCCATCGGCTTCGCCCTGTTCGCGTTCAAACACAATCTCGACCGCTACGTCGCGGCCAGATATTTCAACCGCCGCTGGACGTTCTTCAACTACTGGCTCTTTCCGGACGCGCCGAGCGTCGAGGACGCGCCGCTCGACTACCGGAAGTTTTACGCGACGCTGCTCCTCATCGCGCTCCCCTTTATCTGGGCGGGCGTCGTGCTCACGCTGCGGCGTCTGAGGTCTGCGGGGCTGCCGCTCTGGCTCGTCTCCTTCTTCTTCGCCCCGTTCATCAACCTGCTCTTCTTCATCCTGCTCGGCGTGCTGCCCGCGCGCGCGGCCAAGACGGGCGCGCGCCCGCCTTTGATGAACTACGTCAGGCAATTTCTCGACCGTGTGATTCCGCGCGGCGCGTTCGGGAGCGCGTTCTTCGGCGTCGTCCTCGTCACGCTGTTGACGGTCGCGGCCACGGTTTGGAGCGTCAACGGGCTGGGCAACTACGGCTGGGGCTTGTTCGTCGGTCTCCCGTTCTCGCTCGGGCTCGCCTCCGTCCTCATCTATGGCTATCACCGGCCGCGCACGCTGAGGAGTTGCTGCACCGTCGCGCTGCTCTCGATTGGACTGGCGAGCCTCGCGCTCATGGCGTTCGCCGTCGAAGGTTTGATCTGCATCGTCATGGCCGCGCCGCTCGGCGGGGCGCTCGCCCTCTTCGGCGGCTTCATGGGCTATCTCATCCAACACCGCGACCACGAATCGCCGGAGACGCCCCACGTCTACACCACGCACGCCTTCGCCGCCGTCCTCCTGGCCTTGCCCGCGCTGATGCTGTTGGAAAACTCCGTGCGCCTCGAACCGCCGCTCAGAGCCGTGCGTACTTCAGTCGAGATCGACGCGCCGCCCGAAAGCGTGTGGCCGAACCTCGTCGCGTTCGGCGAACTGCCGCCACCGCAGGAGCGTCTGTTTAAGACGGGCATCGCCTACCCGGTGCGGGCGGAGATCGAGGGTCGGGGCGTCGGCGCGATCAGGCGTTGCATGTTTTCCACGGGCGCGTTCGTCGAGCCGATTGAGGTGTGGGACGAGCCGCGCCTGTTGAAGTTCGGCGTCACGGCGCAGCCGCCCATCATGGACGAGATGTCGCCCTACAGGCATTTGAAACCGCCGCACCTCAACCACTATCTACAGTCGAGGCGCGGACAGTTTTTGCTGACCCCGCTTGCCGGCGGCCGGCGCACGCTCCTCGAAGGCACAACGTGGTATCAAAACAATTTCTGGCCGGGCGCTTACTGGAATCTCTGGTCGGATCACATCATCGGGCGCATCCACGCGCGCGTGCTCGACCACATCAGGAATCTCTCCGAGCAGTCGTCGTCGTAGCCGCGCGGCGGCGACGCGCGGCGCGCGGCACGGCGGGTGAAGTTGAAGCTATTGGAAATCGTCAACAGCGGAAAGGAACTTTGTTAATTCATGAGAGAGAACAGACCTCTTTACCGGAAAACCACTTTACGGATGCTCGTCCTGTGCGGCGCGCTTCTCTACGCGGGCTGCTCCGCGTCCCCCGATAGCGCGTCCGCGCCGGCCTCGTCCGGCTCGAACGACAAGGCCAGTCCCGAACTCCTGCAGCAGGCCGACCAGTCTTATGCGCAGCGCGAAGATTTGGCGCGCGTCCGCGAGGGCTTGGAGACGCTGCGCCGCGCCCGCGCCGTTAATTTCAACGACTACGAAGTCGCCTGGCGCACCGCCCGCCTCAACTACACGCTCGGCGACACGACCCCGGATGCCGCCGAACGCGAGAAGGCTTTCCGCGAAGGCGTCGAGGCCGGCGAGACGGCCGTGCGCGTCGAGCCGCAGCGCGTGGAAGGCCACTTCTGGCTCGGCGCGAATCAGGGCGGTTACGCGCAGGCGAAGGGGCCGCTCTACGGCTTGTCGGCGGCGGAAGGTTTGCGCAAGGAGATGGAGACGGTCGTCAAACTGGACGAGGGCTTTCAGGGCGGCAGCGCCTTCATGGTGCTCGGACGTCTCGACCTCGAACTTCCCTCGATGCTCGGCGGCGACCCCAGGCGCGCCGTCGAAACGCTCGAACGCGGCATGAAGTACGGCGAACAGAACGCCCTCTATCGCCTGCGTCTCGCAGAGGCTTACATCCGGAACAAGCGCATGGACGACGCGCGCAAACATCTCAACACCATCCTCAGCATGACCCCGCACCCCGCCTTCGTCCCCGAACATAAGGAAGCAGTGACGAAGGCGAAGGAACTGCTGGCTAAGAGGTTTTGAGAGAAACGATGAACGAGGAATGATGAACGATGAACGCGGGACGGGGAACGCGGGACGGGGAACGCGGAACGTTGAAAGGCGCACGCGGAACGCGGGACGGGGAATAACGAAGCGAAGCCGCCTTGATTTCAGTTCAGCGATTTCAATTCAACGATTTCAATTCAACCTTCAACCTTCAACCGTCCGCGTCCCTCGTTCCCCGCACCGCGTTCTATTGATTCAGCGCGCGGGTTCGATGCGCAGCCACTCGAATTTCCCGACCGCGCCGGCCGCGCCGCCGACGCTGAGCGCGACGCGCACGTAGCCGAGGTGCGTGCCGTCTACTTCGTCGCCGACGGGCGTCCACGTTTTTCCGTCAGTGCTGTAACTGAAGCGATAACGCTCGGCCTGCGTCGCCGTCATGCGAAGCGAGATGCTTTGCGCCGTCGTCTTCACGGCGGCCAGGGTGCGCCGCCCTTTGTTCTCCATCCGCCACACCTTGATCTCGCCGCCGCCGGCCGCCACGCCGACGGCATTCTCCTCGCCGCCGTAGGCCGCGAGACCCACGAGCGCGCCGCGCGCCTGCTCCGCGAGATTGACGCCTGTGGTCGCCGTGTAGTTCGCGCCGGGCGCGCGCTGCGTGACGAGCGCGGCGAGCGCGTCTTTGGATTTTTTGTCGCCGGCGGACAAAGCCAGCCGCCCGCCGCGCTCCGTCTCGACGGCAATCGCGGGCACGCTCCATTGCGGCCACTGCCAGCCGTGCGCGATGGCGGGCGCGTCGAAGTCGTCGAAGAAAGAGTCCTGGCTGACGACGACGCCGGAGGCGGGCGGGCGCGGGGCAATCGTGCTCGGCCCGCGCCCGCCGTTGATCGAAGGCCAGCCGTTCGCCTCCCACGTAATTTCGTCGAGCAACGCCTCGCGCCCGATGTGGAAGGCCGTGTCGGATTTCCGGTAGGCGTGGTAGAGCAGGTAATCCTTACCCTGTTTGTTCGTCACGATGCTGCCGTGGCCGGGACACTGCCAGACGTTGTTCTCGGCGAGGATCGGGTTCGCGGGATTCTTCTCCCAGGGGCCGAGAAGCTTGGGCGCGCGCGCAACGCCGAGCGCGTAGTCGCAACGCCGGCCGCAACAGGCGTTGCCCGAATAGAACATGTAGAACCACGCGCCGCGCCGCACGATGTACGACCCTTCGACCACGCCGCCCTCCCACGTCGTCGGGTTGTTGCGAAACAACTCCTTGCGGCTGCCGACGAGTCTCGTCCCGTCGGCCGAAAGTTTCTGCGCCCAGAGCGGCGTCGGCTGGTTGCGGCTGTTGCCGTCCTCTTTCCAGATCAGGTACACGTCGCCCGACTCGTCAGCGGTCGCCACGGCGTCAATCGAACCGATCTCCTGGCAGACGAGCGTGCCGTGATCCGTGTACGGCCCCTGCGGCGCGGCCGCGCTCGCCACGGCGACGCAGAGCGGGCCGTTCTTCATGCGCGCCGTGTAATAGACGTAGAAACGATTGCCGAACTGCTGCAACTCGGGCGCCCAGAAATTCTTCGCCGCCCACACCGGGGGGGACTGGAAGACCGCGCCCCGCGCCTCCCAGTGGACGAGATCGCGCGAGTGCATGATGGTAAAGATGGGCGACCACTCGCCCGTCGTGGCGGTCGTCCAGTAGTCGTCGCCGACGCGAATCACGGAGGGGTCTGGAAAGTCGCCCGCGATGACCGGATTGGTGTATGTCGCGCGCCGCTGCGGCTGCTGCGCGGACGCGAAAGTGAGCAGGCATAGGAGAAGTGCAATCGTGCGTGCGCATCCCCGGCGTGCGAGTATCTTTTTCTTCGACATGATCCGTTACCAGCGATGATAGGCGGGGTGGCCGGGCTTGACGGCGACGAAAGTGCCGCGTCCCGTGGCGCACACGCGCCCGCCCGCCGCGAGTTCGACTTCGACCGTGGCGCGATCCTCCTTCGCCTCCACGACGCGCGCCGTCAGGAGCACGGGCGCACCCGTCGGCGTCGGGCGCAGGAGTTTGACGGAATACTCCGACGTGACGGTGCAGGGCGGCGCATCGAGGTTCGCGCGTCGCATCAGATGCCACGCGGCCGTCCAGTTGGCATGACAATCGATGAGCGAGCCGATGACGCCGCCGTTCAACATGCCCGGAAACGCCTCGTGATATTCTCGCGGCTGCCATTCGCAGACGGCCGCGTCGTCGCCGCGTGCGAAACTGCGTATGCGCAAGCCCCGCTCGTTGGCCGGGCCGCACCCGTAACAGGCCATGCGGGGCGCATACGTCTCCTGCAAACTCAATTCGTCCGTCATCCCCGTCTTTCCTCGTGTCTCCTCTTACGTTCTCCGCGTCCCCCACCATCACTGAATGGCGACCACCTTAATTTCGTAGCGCGCCACGCCGGGCGTCGCCACAAAAATTTTCGGCTCGTGCAACAGCGGCGCGCTTTGTGATAATGATATAGCAGCAATTCGCAATTTCACACAAAACGACTATGAAGAAACTTATTAACTCAAGCCTCGCCCTCTGCGCCACACTTTTTTTAGCGACGCTTTTTCCGGCGTCGCACGCGCCCGCGCAGAGACGCCCCGCGCCGAAGCCCGCGCCAAAAAAAGGCACGCCGACGCCGCAGGTTAAACCCACGCCCATGCCGACACCTGCGCCCACTCCGACGCCCGCGCCCACGCCCGCGCCCGAACCTTTTGACTCCGCGACAGTCGAGCAGATGGCCGCGCAATGCGTCAGGCTGGAGACCGAGGCGGGCACGATTGAGATGAAGATGCTGCCGGAAGTTGCGCCCGAAACCGTACGCAATTTTCTGAACCTCGCGGCCACGAAAGCGTTCGACACGACGACCTTCAGCCGCGTCGTCAGAAATTTCGTCATCCAGGGCGGCAACCTCTCCACGCGCACCGAGTTGACGGCGGCGCTCGCCGCGCGCTCCCGGCGCAAGATTCCCGACGAGCCTAATTCCGTCAAACACGTGCGCGGCGTCGTCTCCATGGCGCGCCCCGACACGCCGAACAGCGCGACCACGAATTTCTTCATCCTCGTGGGCAACGGGTCTCACCTGGACAAAACCTTCGCGGCCTTCGGGCGCGTCACGAAGGGCATGGACGTGGTTGACGCCATCAACCGGGCGGCTCTTGAGGGCGAAAGCCCCCTGACGCCCGTGCGCGTCGGCAGCGCCGTCGTCTACGCCTGTGCCGCAGGCCAGCCGGAATCCACGCCGTAAAATTTTCGCGGCGTCGCCGCCGTTGCAGTCAGTGCAAAAATCGCTACCGCTAAAGTTGAAGGAGAAAGTGAATCCAGTTATGAGCAGCGTTCCCAACAAAGTTATCTACTCGATGATCGGGGTCAGCAAGTTTTACGACAAGAAGCCAGTCCTCAAAGACATCTACCTCTCTTATTTCTACGGCGCGAAGATCGGCGTCATCGGCCTGAACGGTTCGGGCAAGAGTTCGCTGCTGCGCATACTGGCCGGTATGGACAAGGAGTTCAACGGCGAGACCGTGCTCTCGCCCGGCCACACGGTCGGCTTTCTCGAACAGGAGCCGCGTCTCGACGAGACGAAGACCGTGCGCGAGATCGTCGAACAGGCCGTGCAGGCCACGGTCGATCTGTTGAAGGAGTATGAAGAGATCAACGAGAAGTTTTCCGAGCCGATGTCGGACGACGAGATGTCCGCGCTCCTCGAACGGCAGGGCGCCGTGCAGGAGAAACTCGACGCGGCCGACGCCTGGGATTTGGACTCGCGCCTCGAACTCGCGATGGACGCCCTGCGCTGCCCGCCGCCGGAGACGCCCGTCAAAATTCTTTCGGGCGGCGAGAAGCGGCGCGTCGCGCTCTGCCGCCTCCTGCTGCAACAGCCCGACATCCTGCTCCTGGACGAACCGACCAACCACCTCGACGCAGAATCCGTCAGTTGGCTCGAACAACATTTGCAGAAGTATCCGGGCACGGTCATTGCCGTGACGCACGACCGCTATTTCCTCGACAACGTGGCCGGGTGGATTCTCGAACTCGACCGCGGGCAGGGCATCCCCTGGCAGGGCAACTATTCTTCGTGGCTCGAACAAAAAGGCCAGCGGCTCGCCGTGGAGGAGAAACAGGAATCCGAGCGGCAGAAAACTTTGCAGCGCGAGTTGGAATGGATCAGGATGTCGCCGAAGGGGCGGCAGGCGAAGTCGAAAGCGCGCATCAACTCTTACGAGGCGCTGGCGAGCCAGGAGCGGCAGCGCAGCGCGTCGGAGTTGGAAATCTACATCCCGCCGGGGCCGCGTCTCGGCGACATCGTGATACAGGCCGAGCACGTCTCGAAAGCCTTCGGGGATCGGCTGCTCATAGACGATCTGACGTTCTCGCTGCCGCCGGGCGGCATCGTCGGCATCATCGGCCCGAACGGCGCGGGCAAGACCACGCTCTTCCGCATGATCACGAAGCAGGAAGAACCCGACGGCGGGAGTTTTCGCACGGGCGAGACGGTCAAGCTCGCCTACGTGGATCAGAGCCGCGACGCGCTCGCGGCCGACAAGACGATCTGGGAAGTGATCTCGGACGGCCTCGACATCGTGATGCTCGGCACGCGACAGGTGAACTCGCGCGCTTACGTGGCGCGCTTCAACTTCTCCGGCTCAGACCAGCAGAAGAAGGTGGGCGCGCTCTCCGGCGGCGAGCGCAACCGCGTCCACCTGGCGAAGATGTTGAAGCAGGAGGCGAACGTTTTGCTGCTCGACGAGCCGACGAACGATCTGGACGTGAACACGATGCGCGCGCTCGAAGAGGCTTTGGAAAACTTCGCCGGGTGCGCCGTCGTCATCAGCCACGACCGCTGGTTTCTCGACCGCATCGCCACCCATATTCTCGCCTTCGAGGGCGAGAGCAAAATCTACTGGTTCGAGGGCAACTATTCGGAGTACGAGGCCGACCGGCGCGCGCGGCTCGGCGCGGCCGCAGACCAGCCGCACCGCATCAAGTATCGCCAGTTGACGCGCGGTTAAGAGACGGGTCTTTTTTATCCGTGCCGCTCAAATGCGTGCTCCGCGCCTTGCGACGGCGAATGGCAATGATAAGCATTCGCCGTCGCAAGACGCGGCGCGCGGCGAAGGGGCACGCCAGAGTTTGTGAGTCAATCTTTGTGAGTCAATTAAGGTGAAGAGAAGCGACAAGCCGTCGATCAAGGTGGGGTGCTGCGGGTTTCGCATGGCGCAGGCCGAGTACGCGGCGCGCTTTCCGGTGGTCGAAGTGCAGCAGACGTTTTACCAGCCGCCACAGGTGAAGACGCTCGAACGCTGGCGCGCCGACGCCCCGGCCGATTTTGAATTCACGCTCAAAGCCTGGCAACTCATCACACACGAAGCCCGCAGCCCCACCTACCGCCGCCTGAAAAGAGAATTGACCGAAGACGAAAAGGCGGGGGCGGGTTCGTTTCGTCCCACGGCTATCGTGCGCGAGGCATGGGACGTGACGCTCGCCTGCGCGGAGGCTTTGCAGGCCGCGCGCGTGCTGTTTCAATGCCCGTCCAGTTTCACGCCGACGCAGGAACACGTGCGCGACCTGCGCCGATTTTTCGAGCGCATCGAGCGGCCGCGTAAACTCGTCTGCCTCTGGGAACCGCGCGGGAACTGGCCGGAGGAGTTGGTCAGGGACTTGTGCGTCGAACTCGATCTGACGCACGTCGTAGACCCGTTCGCCGCGCGCACTCTGACGCCGGAGCGATGTTATTATCGCCTCCACGGGCGTAGCGGCTGGCGTTACAAATACGAAGAAGACGAACTCGCCGAACTCGTCTCGATGCTGCCGACGCGGGGCGTCTCTTACGTGCTGTTCAATAACGTGCGGATGCTCGACGACGCCGCGCGTTTTCAGGAATTGGCGCGGGAGCGTGAGTAGGAAGATGAGGCTTGTTGAGAATTGAACGCATTTGGAAGGGCTGGCCGGACGATGGACGTTGAGTTGAAGGACAAGATCGCGCTCGTCACGGGCGCGAGTTCTGGGATCGGGCGCGCGACCGCGTTGAAGTTCGCGTCGGCGGGGGCGCGCGTCGCGCTCGTCGGGCGCGACGCGGGTGCGCTGGAGACGGTCGCGGACGAGATCGCGAAACTCGGCGGGGAGTCGTTTACCGTCGCCGCGGACGTGACGAGCGAGCCGGACGCGGAGCGCGCCGTGGCCGCCTGCGTCGAGCGATTCGGCGGGTTGGACGTGCTCGTCAACGCGGCCGGGGGACTACAGAGCGGGACGGTCGAGACGACGACGCTCTCCGCCTGGGACGCGATGCTCGACGTGAATTTGCGCGCCGTCTTTCACCTGATGCAACTGTCGATTCCGCATCTCGAACGTCGGCGGGGAAACATCGTCAACGTTTCGAGCGTGACGGGCTTGCGCTCCTTTCCCGGCGTCCTCGCCTATTGCGTGTCGAAGGCGGGCGTAGACCAGTTGACGCGCTGCGCCGCGCTGGAACTGGCGGGCAAACAGATCAGGGTCAACGCCGTCAACCCCGGCGTCGTGCGCACGCAGGTACACCGGCGCGGCGGGATGAACGAAGAGGCATACGCGGCCTTCCTCGAACACTCGCGCACGACGCACCCGCTCGGGCGCGTCGGCGACGCGGAGGAAGTGGCCGAATTGATCTTATTTCTCGCCTCGGCGCGCGCCGCCTGGATCACGGGCGCGACCTATTCGATTGACGGCGGTCGGGCGCAGACGTGCGCGCGTTGACGTGCGGCCGGACGCGGCGGCCGCGCGACACTGGCGGCCTGAAGCGTTGAGTTTGAGCGCCGGAGAGTGTGCGGCGGCGGTAACTTGAGAAGTGAGCCTTACTGGTTCGTGTTCCTGTTCGCCCGGTTGTTGTTGCCGTTCGAGTTGCCGTTCGAGTTGCTGTTTGGTTTGGACTTCGCGGTGGGATTCAACTTGACGGTCGTCCGTTCCAGTTTCTTCTTTTCTTCTTCGATGCGCGCCTTTTGTCGGCTCGCATCGGACTCGGCGCGTTCCAGCGCTTCCTGCGCGCGATAGTCGTCCGGGTCGAGTTGGATTGATTTTTTGAACGCGCCGACGGCGTCGCTGTAGCGCGCCAGCTTGTTGTAGGCCAGCCCGATGTCGTAGTAGGTTGCGCTATCGGGTTCCTTGAGTTTGACGCCGCGCCGGTAAGCCTCGACCGACTTCTGATAGTCGCCCAGACGACTGTAAGCCTCGCCGAGGTTCAATTGCGCCTCCCCGTTTTTCGGCTCCCTGTCCACCAGCTTCTCGTAAACCTTAACCGCCTGTTCGTAAGCCTTCTCGGCCTCGTCTTTCCTGCCGAGCGCCTTGTAAGCCAGACCGAGTTTCAGGTAGGCGGCGGCGTATGCGGGGTCGAGTTCGGTCGCCTTCCGAAACGCCTCTACCGCCTGCTCGTCGCGGTTCTGCTTGTAGAGTTCAAGCCCCAGCGCGTAATACCCCGGCGCGTCCTCGGTAGGCGGCTGAGGGACGGCGACGGCTTCGGCGGGAGAACTTTCGGGCGCGGGTGCGGCGGGCGTCGGGCTGCCCGCGACGATAATGTCCGTGGCCGGGGCAGGTTGTCTGGCACACCCGTACTGGCCGAGCGCGAGCAAAAAAAAGAGCGTGATTATGACCGAATGTCTCATGACCGCGACCTGTGATGTTTGGAATCGGGAACAGTTATGATCTATTCCAAAACACGGCGCGAGTCAATGCGTCGGAAATCTAAATGTGGCTGCTCGCGGCGGCGGCGATAAAAGAAAGGGCGGTGCGCACCATCTGTTTCCAGCGCCGCTCCGCCCGTTGGTTGAATCGAATGTTAGTTCCGCCGTTCGCTTTGCTTCAGAGGTGAACAGTTCTTACCTATTCCCTGTGACAGATGTTCGACGTGCGAAGGGCGTGGATTTTAGCGTGGGCGGAGAGGGGCGTCTGTACGAGAACGTACTCGCATCGAGCCGGACGAAAAGCGGGGCGCGAACGTTGCCCGGACGGCAAAAGGGGCGTCAGACTCCCCCAAGCCTGCCGCCCCTCTTTGTCCGTCCAGTTGCCGTAAAAGGATGAACGGAATATACGCGCGGTGCGGGCGGCACAGGTTGCAAAGAGATTGCGGTTGGATTACATAACGAATAAACACGAAATTAATTTCGCCGCGCCTGCTTTTTTTCGCCGCGCCTACTTTTGTTGCTTCATTTTCTCGTCGAGCAGGACGGCGAGTTCCGGGTTCAGACCTTTCAGCACGTTGTATTCGGCCGCGGCCGCCTCGCGCTTGCCGGTTTCCAGGTACAGCACGGCGAGACGCAAGTGCGCCTGCCCGTCGCCGGGATTGAGCTTGACGGTTTCCTGATAAGCTTTGATGGCCTCGTCGAATTGTTTAAGCCGGCTGTGGGAGCCGCCCAGATTGAAGAAGGCGTCCGCGTCTTTCGGGTTGTGGCGCGTGGCCTGCTGGAAGGCTTTGACGGCCTCCGGCAGTTGTCCGAGCTGGGTGTGTAGATTGCCGAGGTTGAAATGGGTTTCGGCGTGGTCGGGCTTGATGCTCAGGGCTTTCCGATAGGCTTCGAGCGCCTCCTTCGTGCGTTCCTGTTTGAGGTAGGCGTTACCCATCTCGTTGTAAACGTCCGCGTTCTTAGGGTTGAGTTTGAGCGACTCGTTGAAGGCTGCGAAAGCGTCGTCGTAGCGTTCCAGGCGCAGGTAACACTGGCCGAGTTGGTAACGCGCCTCCGCGTCTTTCGGGTCGAGGCGGATGGCCTGCTGGTATTGTTCGATGGCCTCGCGAAATTTTCCGGCCGAGAAATATAAGTTGGCGAGATTGTAATAGTTGCCCGCGTCGTTCGGGTTCTGGCGAATGGCTTCCTGATCGCGTTTGACGAACTCCTGCAACGCCGCCTCGACGTTCGGTGTGGGCGAGGCGGTTGCCGCCTCCGGTTTGGCGACGGGTTGCGGCTTCGATTTTTTGCAGGCCGCAGGGAAGAGAAGAAGCGACAGCAGCAGCAGCAACGGGGCGGCCGGAAGGAGAAAGGGTCTTTTCATCTGTTACGCTCGCAACGAATTGATATTTTGCAGGGCATGGCCGACCAGCTTAGCAACGAAACTTTCTCCGCGCAAACGCGACCCGAAAGTCTGAAGGCTGCGGCTTTTTCTTTCGGCGGGGCTTGCAGGGAGAAGGGTGGCGGGCGCGCTGGCGAAAACATGGGCGGCTGAATGACGAGAGGCCGACTGCGCCCTCGCAACGCAGTCGGCCTCTCGTCTCTCACATCATCCCATTTTGGGGGAAGGATGCGATACGGCGCGCACTCTAACACCAAAAATTCTATCTGGCAAGTCCTGAATAGCGAAAAGTAGAACGAAGTGCGAACATTTCCGCGCGGGCGCTTTCAGGCCACGCGCGCGTCAAGTTTAAGATGATGTTTGACGCAATCGTCGAGTTCACGGATCAGATGTTTCTTGTCCACGTAGCCGTCAACGTGCGGCGCGGGCGTCTCTTTGCAATCGCCGGGAAAATTTTCCGACGTGATGAGGATGACCGGGACTTGTTCGTAGCCGGGAATCTCGCGCAGTTGGCGCGAGGTGTCCATCCCGTCGAGATGGTGCATCCGGTAGTCCATGACCACGAGGTTGACGGGATTTTCGCGCGCCACGCGCAGGGCTTGCTCGCCCGAGTCGGCTTCGAACAGCCGGTAGGGGTTTTTCCTGAGAATGTCCTTCGTGAGGCGACGCCAGATGTCTGAGTCGTCTACAATTAAAATGCTCGTCATGCGGGGGAATCCTTCTGCGCTTAATTTTGCGCCGGGGGTTTGGAGCACGATCAGATTGTTTCTTAAGCCAAAATCTTTTTTTAGTCAACCATCGTTTCAACCGGCCGGCGTGAGGGGAGATTCCGCTTAACTTTGCAGATCACTTTCTTAGGGACGAGCGCGGGCGTGCCCACTCGTGCGCGGAATGTTTCCAGCGTCGCCCTGCGCCTGCCGCAGCGCGCGGAGGTGTGGCTGTTCGACTGCGGCGAGGCCACGCAGCACCAGTTGCAGCGCACGCCGATCAAGATCAGCCAGATCAGCCGCATCTTCATCACACACCTGCACGGCGACCACCTCTTCGGCCTGATGGGGCTGCTCGCAACCTGCGGGCTGGCCGGGCAGGGGCAGGAGATACACCTCTACGGCCCCGACAGCCTGCGGGAATACGTGCGCGTCTGCAGCCAAATCTCGCGCACCGCGCTCTCAGACACGCTCAAAATACACACGGTCGAACCCGGCATCGTCCACCGCGAAGAGGAGTTCAGCGTCTCTTGCCAACCGCTCCGGCATCGCATCCCGGCCTTCGGCTATCGCGTCACGGAGGCCGACCGGCCGGGGAAATTCGATGTCGAGCGGGCGCATGCGCTCGGCATCCCGCCCGGCCCTCTCTATGGTCGTTTGAAGCAGGGCGAGAGCGTCGAACTGGCGGACGGGCGCGTGGTTGACGGGCGCGAGTTGATCGGGGCGACGCTCGCCGGGCGTGCAATCGTCTATTGCACCGACACGACTTATTGCCGGGGCGCGGTCGCGCTCTCCGAGGGCGCGGACACACTGATTCACGAGGCGACTTTCGCCGCGCAGGACGAGACGCTGGCCGTGCAGAGCATGCACTCGACCGCCGCGACGGCCGCGCGCGTGGCGTGCGAAGCGCGCGTGCGCCAACTGATCCTCACACACATCAGCCCGCGCTACACGACTGACTCGGCCGTCACGTCCGAAGAATTGCTCGCGCAGGCGCGCGCCGTCTTCCCCAACACGGACATGGCGCGCGATCTCGCGACCTTTGAAGTGCCGCGCCGCGAGGACAGCCCGGCGTAAGACTTTGAACCTCGCGCGGGCTAAGGCGAATCGTCGTAAATGAACCGCGCGCCGGGGGCGAGGGACAGTCGCCACGTCGTCGCCATGTCGCGGCGCGCTTCGTGTTTGAAAAAAAACAGGGGGAGGGTTAGATTGTCTGCGCCTGCGAACTTTGGGCGCGGAAGAGCAGTCTTTGAAGTCGAACTCCGAGGAGCAACCAACACCATGTCGAGGCCTTCGCCACCGCGTAACGATAGATTCGAGGATTACGTCCCCGTCGCCGAAAGGCTGGAACGGTTTTACGAGAGATTTCCGGATGGGCGCGTCATCACGCACATCATCGAACACAACTCAGAGAGCGGTTTCGTTCTCATGCGCGCCGAAGTCTACCGCTCGCCGGACGACGCGCAACCCGCCGCCACCGGCCACGCCTTCGAGGTGCGCGGCGAGAGCTACGTCAACAAGACGAGTTACATAGAAAACTGCGAAACAGGAAGCGTCGGGCGCGCGCTGGCCTTGCTCGGCTTCGAGGTGAAGCGCGGCATCGCGAGCCGCGAGGAACTCGAAAAGACCTCGCGGATGGCGGACAGGGCAGGGCGCGGCGCGACGAACGCCCCGGCCGCAACTCCGTCGCCGGCTTCAACCCCGTCACCAACTTCAACTCCGGCGGCGACTTCAACTCCGGCGGCGACTCCCGCCGCCTCCGCCAACGCCTCCACGGACAACCTCGACGCCGAAATCCTGCAAAGCGCGGACGCGCTCGGCTACGACGCGGCGAAGGTGCGCAAGTGGATCGATCAAAAGTACAAGGTCACGGGCGGGCTCGCCGCCCTCGAAGCGGACGACAAGCGCGAGGTGCTCAGAGTGTTTCGCGCGCAGGCCGCGGCGGCAACGACGAAGGGCACCACTAAATAGCTCGCCGGAGATTGATCTCCCGGCCGACCTCCAGCGGCCGCGCCGGTCTCCCGAAGGGGCGTCGCGCCGCCACCGTTTCGGGCGACCGGGCGGGCGGGCGGTAAAAACAGCCCGTCTATTGTGTCTCCTCCGTGATTCGGCCGGCCGTATCGGTAGAGGGATTGCGAATCCGGATTAGCACGACATGCCGCCCCGTTCTCACCTCACGACTTCAAGGCTTGAACGTTTCATCATAACTCTGAAGCAGTTTGTCGAATTTGGGTTTCAATTCGGGCGTGTCGTACTTTCCGGGAGACGTTATCCGTAAGCTCCCCAAGCCCGTCGCGGCGGCGTACAACAACTGCCCTCTCTTGGCTTCCAGTTCGGGCGTGATCTCAACGGCGGGCGTGTTTTTTACCGCCAGCACCTTCGCCCTCATTTCCTGCTTTTTCGAGTCGAGCAAGGCCTGCGCTTCGTCGATGCCCCTGGCAACCTCGGGGTTCGTATAAACCTTCCTCTGAACGTCTGCGGCGAAACTGTTGATCTCGCCCAGTGTCCGTTCCACTTCCTGACTTTTCGCCTTCACCTGCTCGTTGTGCTGAGAGTTGCCGTTGTTGTTGTTTACGTTGTCCGCCGGCGGGTTGCCGCATTGCGAGAAAGTAAGAGCCAACACACAGGCCGATAGCGCTAAAGGCAATTTCAACATGATCGTCTCCTCCTGAGAGCGGGAATGTAACAGATACGGTAGAGTTTATTTAGAGCCGGAGATGACAGGCGAAGGCGGACGATGAAGCGTAAAAGTCAACCTTCGACGACGGCCTCACCGCATCCGACTGAAGGCGTATGCCGTCCGGCCGGTGTCGTGTCTCGAATCTTACGCCGCCTCACCCGACTCCGGCTCCCAGCCTTCGGCGATGGCGGTGGCGAGGATGATTTCGGCGATGGTGAGGGCGCGCGCGGGGTCTGGATTGTCGCCGTGGCCTTCGCGCGGGGCGAGAGGCGGAATGGGTAAGTAGTCGAGTCCGGGGAGACCGGCGGCGTCGAGCGCGGCGCGTTCGAGCGGGCGAGGCTGCGGCACGCGCCCCGTCGTGTCGAGCGCGAAATATTCGTAGCCGCTCTCGCCCCAGTGGCGCAGGATGTGCCAGGCGTTGTCGAAGCCTTCGACGATCATTTGCGTGTGCTCCCGGCCTTACTTTTAGCGTGCGTCCTTAATTCGAGTGCGCGTCTTTCAGTTTGCGCGTGCGTCTTTAACTTAATCGAGGGAGGGGAGCGCGTCGCTCTCCTCTGCAAACTCCGTCCGGGCATCGCCCGTGTCGCCCGCACCGCCCTCGTCAACTTCTTCCTGCATGCAGGCCAGGAGCCATTCGCGGAAGATGGCGGCCTCGGCGGACTTGCCCGTCCAGCGCGAGCGATTGTACATAATGAGACCCATCGTCATCGCGTGATGCTGGCCGGCGCGGTCGCCCGCGAACTCGAACTGGCGGTAGAGGCGTTCGATCAATTCGAGGCTCGCGCGCGCCGTCTCTTCGTCTTTGAAGCCGAGCTTGCCGG
This sequence comes from Pyrinomonadaceae bacterium, assembly GCA_035645855.1. GTDB lineage: Bacteria > Acidobacteriota > Blastocatellia > Pyrinomonadales > Pyrinomonadaceae > JAIVJZ01. Next base: position 94,124 of record DASQLU010000064.1, on the reverse strand, counting down.
CGAAGAACTTGGAATAGACGTTCATCGAATGCGAGGTCGAGGTGTAGAGGTCGAAGTAGCCGGGCTTGAGTCCGGCTTCCTGCAAAATCGAGCCGACGTAAGAGGGACGCGAGCCGGTGATCATGGCGAGGTCTCCGACTTCACCGATGCCGGAGGTAAAGAGCGCGAGTATTTGATCCTTTTTGTTGACGCGCCGCGCGCGCCGCTGCTGCTGCTGCTCGTCGCGCCCGCCTTCCGCCGCACGCCCGTCTCTGGTCGCCATCACAAATTCTCCTTTGATCGCGTCAGGTTATCAATCCGCCGACCGTGTCACGTTACAATCCGCGTCTTCCACGACTTCCGCATCGGCCGCCTGCCGTAGTCAGCGGCCGACGCGGAAATGGCCGCCCGCCTCTCTCGCACACGAGCTTTAACGTCTCAGTTTGCGGCCAAATTACTACAACCGCCCGCGGCTCTACAAGGGTTTTTCCCGCCCGCCGCTTCCCCCTGCCCGCCGTTGATTGTTAAACTGAGCGCAAAGGGAAATCAATCTAAAAAGGCGTGCGAGGGGCGGACACTGCGGCGGGGGTGGGCGGCGGCGCACATTTCGGGGGCGAGACTCGATGAGCAACTCAGGTAAGACGGCGCTGGTCATTCACGGGCACTTCTATCAACCGCCGCGCGAGAACCCCTGGACTGACCACATCGAACACCAGCCGAGCGCGCGTCCCTACACCAACTGGAACGAGCGCATCACGAGCGAATGCTATCGCCCGAACGCCTTCGCCCGCATCGTGGACAATTACGGCCGCGTCGAGCGCATCGTCAACAACTACTCGCTGATCAATTTCAACTTCGGCCCCACGCTCCTCGCCTGGCTCGAACGCTTCCACCCGGCCACCTACGCGCGCATCCTCGAAGCAGACCGCGAGAGCCGGCGCGCGCGCGGCGGGCATGGCAACGCCATCGCGCAGGGCTATCACCATTCGATCCTGCCGCTCTGCAACGAGCGCGACCGGCGCACGGAGATTCGCTGGGGGCTGGCCGATTTCCGCCGGCGATTCGGGCGCGAAGCCGAATCGCTCTGGCTGCCGGAGACGGCCTGCGACGATGCCACGCTCGGCGCGCTCATCGACGAGGGCTTGCGTTACGTTATCCTTTCGCCGTTTCAGGCCGCGCGCGTGCGCCCCGTCGGCGGCGAGACGTGGCTCTCGGTCGTCGACGGCCAACTCGACACCACCATCCCTTATCGCTACGCGCACACGGACGGATCGGGTCGTTCACTCGCGATCTTTTTCTACGACGGCGAACTTGCCAAAGCCATCGCCTTCGACGGCGCGCTCGCCTCCTCGCACATGCTCATCGAACGCTTCGAGCGCAGGGCGCGCGAGCGCGCGGCGAGCAGCGCCGTCGGCGGCGGTGGCGCGGACGGCCGCGTCGTCCACGTCGCGACCGACGGCGAGTCTTACGGACATCATTTCAAATTCGGCGAACGCTGTCTGGCCTACGGGCTGGAGGTGGAGGCGGCGGCGCGCGGCCTGTTGCGCGTGACGAACTACGGGGAATTTCTCGCGGAGAACGAGCCGCGCTGGGAGGCGGAGATCAAGACGGGGGCGGAAGGCGAAGGAACTGCGTGGAGTTGCGCGCACGGCGTCGGCCGCTGGACGCGCGATTGCAGTTGCCACGCGAGCGCGCCCGAAGGCTGGAATCAAAAATGGCGCGCGCCCCTGCGCGATGCCCTGAACTACGTGCGCGACGAGGCCGCGCGCGGCTACGAGGAACAGGGCGGCGAACTCTTCCGGGATTCGTGGCAGGCGCGCGACCGCTACGTCGAGTTGCTGGCCGGGGCGAAGCACGACCGCGCCGCAGAGTTTCTGGAGCGACAGGCGGGACGCCGTCTGCATGAAGCCGACGAGCGGCGCGCGCTCACGCTGCTCGAACTCCAGCGCAGTTCGCTGTTGATGTACACGAGTTGCGGCTGGTTCTTCAACGACATCTCCGGCATCGAGACCGTGCAGGTGTTGAAGTACGCCGCGCGCGCCATGGATTTCATGTCTGAACTGGGACTGCCGAGTCCGCGCGCCAATTTCCTCGAACGTTTGAGCGAAGCCGCAAGCAACCTCTCGCAGCACGGCAACGGGGCGGACATCTTTCGCGCACAGGTCGAGCGCGTGCGCGTTGCACCGGGGCGCATCGCGGCGAGCCTCGCCATCTCAAGCCTCCTGGACAAGAGCGAGCAGGACGGCGAAATCGCGGGGCACGCTTTCACGCTCACCGATTTCCGGCAGGAGCAGCACGGGCGGCTCGCGCTCGCCACGGGACGCATCGTGTTGAAAACTTTTGCGACGGGCAAGCGGCTGGACTTCGCGGCGGCGGCGATGCACGTCGGCGACGTGGATTTTTACTGCGTGTTGAAAGAGTATCCGGGGCACGAAGAGTTTCGCGCGGCGACGGAAAATCTCTGGTCGCAATTTCGCACCGGCTCGGTTCCCGCGCTCCTGCGGCTGATGCAGGAGAAGTTCGGCCCCTCGGAGTTCGGCCTCGAACACCTCCTGCCCGAAGGTCGCCAGCGCATTTACGAGATCATGTTCGGCCGGATGGTCGGGCGTTTCTCGGAGCAGTACGAATATCTCTACGAGGAGAACCGGCGCAACATCGAGATGCTGCAGGGGGCGGGCTTCCAACTGCCGGAGGAACTGCGCGCCGCCGCCGAGTTCACCATCACGCGGCGGCTCGAACGCGAGCTGCAAAAGTTCGAGCAGCGAAACGACCGCGCGGCCTTGCGCGAGGCGTTGCGGATCGCGGGCGAGGTGGCGCGGCTCGGCTACAGGCTCGACCGCACGAGCATGCGCGGCAAGTTCGAGAAGTTGATCGAGGCGACCGTCGGCGCGGCCGTCGGCGACTCAGACCCGGAAACTTACGAGGCCGCGCGCGCCCTGATAGACCTCGCGGGCGAACTGAATTTGCACGCGAACCTTGAGCGCGCGCAGGAGATCATCTACGAGGCAGTGCGGGACGGGCGCGCACGCGGCGCGGGCGCGTCCGCGTTGGCCGTGAAACTCGGTCTCGCGCCGGGCGTGTCGCACGAAGCCGTGCCGACGGCGGCGGCGGACGCGTCCGTCGAACCCTTCGCGGAATCCGTGCTGTCGTAAATTAAGAAGAATAACGGGCGCGCGCTTCCGCCTTGTTCGCCGCACGCTCAAACGGCGAAACGCGCGCACGGCCAACTCGCGAAAGATGCGCGCGCGGCGAAGTCCCGTAAAGATGCGCCCGACGAACTCGCGAGAGATGCGTGCGGCGAGTTCAAGAGAGACACACGCGGCGAATTCAAGAGAGACGCGCGGCGAGTTCACGAAAGATGCGTGCGGCGGGTGTTTTTGTCGTCGCCGTTAAAGTCGCTCGCGCGAGGCGTGGCCGCGCCGCCGGCTCCGAAAAATGATGTCAGAGATTAACCAACCGACAGTTTCGGCAGAGGAGTTGGGGCGGCTGTTCGCATACGTCCATCACGACCCGCACTCGCTCCTCGGCGCGCACCCCACACCGCGTGGAATCATCGTGCGCGCTTACCGGCCGGAAGCCGCGAGCGTCGAACTGCTCATCGCGGGCGAGACGCCGCGCCCGCTCGCGCGCACGCACCCGGCCGGACTCTTCGAGATTCTCGTCGCCGACAAAACCGAGACCTTCCCCTATCGCCTGCGCGTCGCTTACCCGGACGGCAACGTCTACACGCAGCGCGACTCCTACCAGTTTCTCCCCACGCTCGACAACTTCGACGAACACCTCTTCGCCGAAGGACGACACTGGAAGCTCTACGAAAAACTGGGCGCGCACGTGCGGCGTATAGGCGACGCGCGGGGCGTCTCCTTCGCCGTCTGGGCGCCGAACGCGGAGGGCGTGAGCGTCGTCGGCGACTTCAACCGTTGGGACGGGCGTCTGCATCAAATGCGCAGGCTCGGCGTCTCCGGCATCTGGGAGTTGTTCATCCCGGACATCGCGCCCGGCGCGCTCTACAAGTACGAGATACATCAGCGCGGCCGCCCGGCCTTTCTCAAGACCGACCCTTACGCGCTGCAAACCGAAGTGCCGCCCGCCACCTCCTCCATCGTCTTCGAGCCGAACTACACGTTCACGGACGACGAATGGATCGAGCGGCGCGCGGGCACCGATCACCTGCGCCGCCCGCTCTCGATCTACGAGATGCACCTCGGCTCGTGGCGGCGCGTGCGCGAGGAAGGCAACCGCCCGCTCAGCTATCGCGAAACCGCGCCCGCGCTCGCCGATTATTTGCAGGAAATGGGGTTCACGCACGTCGAGTTTCTGCCGCTCAAAGGTCATCCTTACGGCGGCTCGTGGGGCTATCAGGTGGCGAACTACTACGCGGCCACCGCGCGCTTCGGCACGCCCGACGATTTCCGCTACCTCGTCGATTACCTGCACGGGCGCGGCCTCGGCGTGATCATGGACTGGGTTCCCGCGCACTTCCCCAAAGACGCTTTCGCGCTCGGCCGCTTCGACGGCAGCGCGCTCTACGAACACCTCGACCCGCGCCGGGGCGAACATCCGGACTGGGGCACTTACATCTTCAACTACGGGCGCAACGAGGTGCGCAACTTCCTCATCGCCAACGCCCTCTTCTGGATCAGGGAGTGCCACATCGACGGTTTGCGCGTCGATGCCGTGGCCTCGATGCTCTATCTCGATTACAGCCGCGAAGACGGCCGCTGGCTGCCGAACAGGTACGGCGGGCGCGAGAATCTGGAAGCGATTGATTTCCTGCGGGAGTTGAACGAGACCGTCCGCCGCGAGCACCCCGGCGTCATGATGATCGCGGAAGAGTCCACGTCGTGGCCGAAGGTCTGCCATCCCATCGCGGAGGGCGGACTCGGCTTCGACTTCAAGTGGAACATGGGCTGGATGCACGACACGCTGCAATATTTCGGCAAGGACGCGCTCTACCGCCGCTTTCATCACAACAACCTGACGTTCGGTTTCATCTACGCCTGGAGCGAAAACTTCATCCTGCCCTTCTCGCACGACGAGGTCGTCCATCTCAAGGGTTCGATGCTCACGAAGATGCAGGGCAACCGCGCGGAGAAGTTCGCGAATTTGCGCGCCCTCTACGGCTACATGTGGGCGCATCCCGGCAAGAAACTTCTCTTCATGGGCGGCGAACTCGGACAGTGGCGCGAGTGGAACAACGACCAGAGTCTCGACTGGCACTTGCTCGACGAGCCGGCGCACAAAGGCGTGCAGACGCTCCTACGCGATCTCAATCGCCTGTACCTGGCGGAACCCGCGCTCTGGGAGGCCGACATAGAACCGGCGGGCTTCGAGTGGATCGACGCCAACGGCGCGGCCGAAAACATCGTCGCCTTCATCCGCCGCGCGCCCGCGTCGAATCGTCAACTCATCTGCGTCTGCAATTTCTCAAACGTCCCGCGCGCCGGTTATCGCCTCGCGCTGCCGCGTATGGGAAGCTACCGCGTGATACTGAATACGGACGCCGCCATCTACGACGGGAGCGGCGCGGCCGCCCTCGAATCAATCGAAGCGGAGGCCGCGCCCCTGCACCTGCGCCCCTGCTCCGCTCGCCTTGACCTGCCGCCGCTCTCGACCATCTGGCTCGAAGCGCCGCGCGTCGATGAAGGCGAGGGCGCGTGAAACGGTGAACGACGGACGAAAGACTGTTCGTTGTCAGTTTTCAGTTTTCAGTTTTCAGTTGCACGTGGCGACCACGCAAGTTACTAAAGAAGGCATTGAAAAACTGAAAACTGAAAACTGACAACTGACAACTGGTAGTCTAAGGAGCAAGGTTGCCTTTAATGGACGCAGTAAAAGTTATCGGCGTGTTAACGGGCGGCGGCGACGCGCCCGGCCTCAACCCCGCGATCAAGGGACTGGTTTATCGCGCCTCGGAGCACGGCATCAAGGTCTTCGGCCTCTACGACGGCTGGCGCGGCCTGCTCAACCCCGCGCCCGAACCGCTCGCGCTCGACCGCAACGCCGTGCGCCGCTGGGACAGGGACGGCGGCACTAACCTCGGCTCGTCGCGCACGAACCCCTTCAAGAACGCAACGGGCGCGGGCGAGCGCGCCGACCGCTCGGCCGAAGTGTTGGAGAACATCGAGCGGCTCGGACTCGACGCCGTGGTCGCCTGCGGCGGCGAGGACACGCTCGGCGTCGCCGCGCGCCTGCACGAGCGCGGCGTGCGCGTTGTCGGCATCCCCAAGACGATTGACAAAGACCTCGCCGGGACGGATTACACGCTCGGCTTCGACACGGCGCTCAGGAACGTGACGGAAGTGATCGAGCGTTCGCGCACGCCGGCCGGCTCGCACGGCTGGGTGCAGGTGATCGAGGTGATGGGACGCCACGCCGGGCACCTGGCGCTCTGGGCGGGCGTAGCGGGCGGCGCGGACTTGATCCTCATCCCCGAACACCCGTTTCGCTACGAGAAGATTTACCGCCATCTCCAGGAGCGGCTCGGCGACACGTCGGCTCCGCGCCTCGACCGCACGCGGCCGCGCTACTCCGTCATCGTCGTCGCCGAAGGCGCGTATGCGGAGGACGGCGGCCTCGTCACGGTTGACGACCGCCACGATTCGTTCGGCCATGCGCGGCTCGGCGGCATCGGCGAAGTGCTCGCGCGCCGCATCATGAGCGAGACGCCCTACGACGCGCGCTCGGCCATGCTCGGCCACCCGCAGCGCGGCGGCGCGCCCTCGCCCATCGACCGCATGATGGGCATGATGTTCGGCGCGCGCGCCGCCGATGCCCTGGCCGCGGGCGATCTCGGCATGATGGTCTCTGCGCGCGGCATCGCCCCGGCGTGCGAACTCTCGCTCGTCGAAATCACGTCCGTGCTCGGCAAACTCAACACGGTGGACATCGAACGCCACTACGACACGGAGCGCTATCACCTGAAAAACATCGCCATGTGAGAAAAGCGGATGAGCTTGAAAAACCGTAGGGCGCGGGCTAAACGTTCTGTTCGCCGCGTCGGCCGTCCCGCTCTTGCTCTCCGTGAGTTTGAAGAGTTCCCCGGCGGACGCTAGGCGCATCCCGGCGCATCCTGCCGCGCGGGGGCGGGCGCAACGCGCCCGCGCTCGTCTTCAGCGCATCCAATCGCCCCGGCGCGAAAATTTTCGGGCGGCGTAACGGAAGCATCCGCCGGAGTGGAAAAACTCATCTCAATTGTTACAATAGCGAGCCGCACTTTTACCCGTCTCAATTGCCTTTGGAGGAATAATGAAGAAGTTTCTAGCTCTCGCGTTCGTCGTCGCGTCCGTCTCTCTCCCGGCCGATGCGCAGACGCGCCGCCGGACACAGACCCCGCGCGCGACGCAGGCCAAACCCGCGCAGCCCCAGCCCACTCCGCGCACACAGACGCCCGGACTGCCCTCCGCCGAAGCGCTGGCCGCCGGGGCGACAACCTTGTGCGCCTGTGAAGGCGAGCCACTGCCCGAAATCGTGGCCGTGGTGAACGGCGTCAAGATCACGAGGCAGGAAGTCGATTCACGCATCGAGCCGCAGATCGCCGAACTGCGCAAGAGCGTCGTCGACGCACGAGCGCGCGAACTCGATCTACAGGTCAACACAAAGCTGCTCGACGTTGAAGCGAAGAAGCGCGGCAAGACGACGACCGAGCTGCTGGAAGAAGAGGTCGTCTCCAAAGTGGCCGACCCGACCGAGGCCGAGGCGCAGAAGTTCTATGATGAAAACAGGGTGAGGATCGGCAACGACTTCAACGCCGTCAAAACCGACATCATCTCCTACCTGCGCGGACAGCGGCAGCGCGAGATGGCGAAACAGTTTGCGGATCGCCTGCGCGTCGCCGCCGCGGTCAAGGTCAGCGTCCCCGTGGCGACGCCGCCCGCGAGCGCCGCCGAACGCGCGCGCCTCTTCGCCGTCGTCAACGGCCAGCGCATCACGTCCGCCGACATCGAAGACTCGCTGAAGCCTCTCATCTACAGCGTGCAGCAGCGCATCTACCTGTTGCGCAGGAACGAAGTTGACCTCCGCGTCAACGACGTGCTGCTCCGGCAGGAAGCGCAGCGGCGCAACGTCGAGATGAAGGCGCTCGTGGATGCGGAAGTCGCGGCCAGAATGAAACCCGTCACCGAGGCCGAGGCGCAGAAGTTCTACAACGATAACAGGGAGAGGGTGAACGGCGAGTTCGCGCAACTCAAGCCGCAGATCATCGACTACCTCCAGGACATGCAGAAGCGGGAAGCGGAGGAGGCCTTCGCGCGGCAGTTGCGGCAGACCGCCGCTCTCGAAGTTAATTTGCGCGCCCCACAGGCTCCCGTCCTGCAAATCGCGATTGACGATCAGCCAGCGAAGGGCAACCCGGCCGCGCCCGTGACGATTGTGGAGTTCACCGATTTCCAGTGTCCCAGTTGCGCCGCCGCGCAGCCCGTCCTGGAAAGACTCATGGCCGAATATGGGGAACGCGTGCGCCTCGTCGTCCGCGATTTCCCACTGGAACGACACCCGCAAGCGGCGAAAGCGGCCGAGGCTGCCGAGGCGGCGCGCGCGCAGGGAAAATACTGGGAGTATGCCAATTTGTTGTTCACGAACCAGACGGCGCTCGGCGTGGATAAGTTGAAAGAGTACGCGACGCGGCTCGGCCTTGACCGGCAGAAGTTCGACGCCGCGCTCGACTCGGGTCAGATGGCCGGCAAGGTGCAGCGCGACCTGAATGACGGCATCCGCTTAGGCGTCAGCGGCACGCCCTACTTCTTCGTCAACGGCCGCGCCGCCAGTACGCTCACCTACGAAGGACTCAAGGCCGTCATCGACAATGCGCTCGCCGAAAAGGCCGGGCGAAGATAAACGATGAACGCGGAACGATGAACGATGAAGTAAAAGCAACCTGTCTTTACTTCATCGTTCATCGTTCATCATTCATCGTTCCTGCTTCGCCTCTCATTCCGGGGCGACCTTCACGAACTTCAACATCTCCTGGTGCAGCGCGCGCCGTTCGAGAAAGAGGCGCAGCACGCGCCGCCGGTAGTTGAAGAGCACCAGCACGCCCTTGAACCAGCCGCGCATGTCGTACAGCGTCTCCAGCGAACGCATCGCCGCATAGCCGCACACGATTGCGGCGGGGAATGCCAACAGCGCGACGCGCCAGTCCCAACGGAAGTAGGCGAGCGCGGCGACCACGAGCCACGTCAGCGGCATGAGCGCCATGGCGGCCAGTATCTTGACCGTCGGCGCGATCTCGTCTACGCCGTGGCGGCCGTAAAAGCGCGAGAGCAGATCGCAGATGAGGAACGCGGGCAGGTGCAGGAGCGCGCCCGTCAACGACAGCGGCAGGAGCAGCAGGAGGAGCGCGCCGCGCAGCAGGAAATGGCGGAAGACGTTCCAGCGGGTGTGCGTCAGCAGCGACAAATTTTCCGCGTCGATGCCGAGCGCGCCGAGTTCCTCTTCGTGCTTCAATATTCTGCGCCGCAATTCGTCCTGTCGCGCGCCGCCCACGCCGCGCGACAACTTTTCCGCGATGCGGCGACGCAGGTCGAACTCCGCCGAGACTGTCCCGCGCAGGCTGAGGGTTTCGTAGAGCGACGAAAAAAGCTCCTGCGCTTTCGACACCACTCCCAATTCCTCGTCGTCTTCGACGTTCAGCGTAACTTCGAGCAGCGACTCCCGGATGCGCGCCGAAAGCTCCCTGACGGCCTCGCGCGGCGGCTCGCCCTGCTCGTCCAATTCGACGGCGCGCGCTTCGACCGGCGCGCCGAAACGGATCAGCGCTTCGCTGCGGAAGGAAGTTTTCGAGGTGTAGTAAAGCCCGACGGGGACGATCTTCAGACGGTCGAGCGCGCCCTCGTCCCGCGCGTCGCGGGCGACTGAGATCGCGCCGAGGGCGATGCGCGCCGCGCCGGTCTTGACGGGCAGCAACCGCGTCGCGCTGTGCGAGACGCCTTCGGGAAAAAGCGCGATGCAGCGGTTCTGCCTGAGCAGCGCGTGACAGCGCACGAAGGTGAGCGGGTTCTTCCAGTGGTCTTCTTCCAGGTCGATGCGCCGGTAGAGCGGCAGAGTCTCGACGGCGTTGATGAGAGACTTGATGACGGGGACGCGAAAGAGCGTGGACTTGGCGAGGAAGGAGATACGACGCGGCAGCGCGCAGAAGATGAGCGCGGGATCGATCAATCCGTTCGGGTGGTTCGAGACGAAGATGAGCGGCTCGTTCGCCGGCACGTAATGCGCCCCGCTGATCTCGATGCGGCGAAAGAAGAGGCGGAGCGCGATGCTCAGGATGAGGTGGACGAGGCGACGCGCCCAGCGCCCCTTCTGTTGCCGCAACGCCATGTCGCGGAAACGGAGTACGTAAGCATCGCGCATGCGTGGATTATAACCTTGATTAAACGGCGCGCGTAAGGAACCCCGCGCGGGCGTAGACTTCCGTTCGCTGCCGCCCGGCAACCCTCTATGGCGATGTAGTCGAGGGGGAAAGGTTGACCCGACAAAAGCGAACGCCCGTAGAAGATGTCCTCACAGCACCTTCTACGGGCTTGTTCAATCTCCCGATGCGCCGGGCGGCGCGTACTCGGAAGTTGTTGTTCGCTTTGTGACCGTTGACGGTCGCGGCGAGCGGTGTCCTCACTACACCTCACGCCTTTTATTGAGCAGAGGCTAACACCAAACCGCACACGCGTCAATGAAATCCGCGAAATAAATTCGCGCGGCGAAGGCCGCCATCACGGTCGCCCGGCGTGGATACGACGCGAAAATTCTCCGAACGCCGCTTCGTCTACCTGTCAGGCCGTTCTTGCGGCCACGCCGCCCGTGCCCGACGTAAATTTACGCCCCACGTCTATGCCGATTCAGTTTGCGGGGTTGGTGAATGTTCCTTCGACCGGACGACGGCGAGGCCGGCGCGCGAAACTCGTACTCCGCTCTCCACACTCATGCTCCGCGCGCCACACTTATGCTCGGCGCGCCACCTCGGCGACGGCGCGGACGAGCCTTTCCACCTCTTCCGACGTGGTGTAGCAGGCACACCCGGCGCGCACCAGGCCTTCGACGCCGAGCGCGAGCCGTTCGATCACCGTGGCCGCGTAAAAATCTCCGTGCGACAGGAAAAGTCCGCGCGCGGCCAATTCCTCCGCGACGATGGTCGAATTGACACCCGCGACGGTGAACGAGACGGTGGGCGTGCGTGGCGCGCCGGGCGGGGGGCCGTAAACGCGCACGCCTTTAATCTCATGCAGACCGTGCCAGAGTTGTTCGGTCAAGGCCGCGCCGCGTGCGTGGAGCGCGGCGAACGAGGCATGCAGACGCGCGCGGCGCGATTCGTTCGCCGCGGCGTCGGCCGGCGCGGACGGGGCGAGCGAGGCGAAGAAGTCGACGGCCGCCGCCGCCCCTGCGATGCCCTCGTGGTTGAGCGTCCCGGTCTCCGCGCGCTCGGGCGCGGCATCGGGGGCGGGCGCGAGTCTGGGGAAATCGAGCGAGTCCAACAACTGTCGCTTGCCGTAGAGGATGCCGACGTGGGGGCCGCAGAACTTGTAGGCCGAGCAGGCGAGAAAGTCGCAGTCGAGCGCGCGCACGTCTACGAGTTGGTGCGGCGCGTAGTGGACGGCATCCACGAAGGACAAAGCACCGACGGCGTGCGCGGCCTCCGTCGCGCGGCGCACGTCCGTGATCGTGCCGAGGGCGTTTGATGCCGCGCCGACGGCGACCAGCTTCGTGCGCTCGTTGAGGAGGCCGTCGAAGTCTTCCCAGTCGAGCGTGCCCGTCTCCGGCGACATCCGAGCCGTGCGCACGACCACGCCGCGCTCGCGCGCGAGGGCGTGCCACGGGGCGACGTTGGCGTGGTGATCGAGTTCGGTGACGATGATCTCGTCACCCGCTTTGAAGTGGCTGCGGCCTAATGCTCTGGAAAGATGAAAGGTGAGCGTCGTCATGTTCGCGCCGAAGGCGATCTCCGTGGGCGCGGCGCGCAGGAAGTCCGCGAGGGCGTGGCGCGCGTAATCGAGCGTGGCGTCGGTTTCCGCGCTGGCCGGGTATGCCCAGTGCGTGTTGGCGTTGTGGTGATAGAGATAATCCGTGATGGCCTCGACCACGGCGCGCGGAACCTGCGTGCCGCCCGGCCCGTCGAAATAGGCGACCGCGTGGCCGCCGTGTCGGCGTTCGAGGGCGGGGAAGTGCGCTCTGATCGCTTCGACCGGCGGGGCGTCTCCGGCGTGCGCCCGCAAAGTTGCTTCATTCATCGGAGTTGGTCGGGAAATGTTCGGGCGTGGCCGCCGGGTCAATAGCTCGTCGCACTGAAGTGTTCGGCGATGCCGCGCCGGATGGCCTCTTTGATCTCTTCTTCCGTGGCGGCGGGCGCGGCATCGAGCGTGACGCGAAACGGCTCCTGCTGCTGCATCACGTCGAGCAGGTCGATTGTCCACGAATGCTCCGCGCCGTCGGTCGGCTGCACCGAGATCAGCTCGCAGTCATTGCGTCGCGACTCGACCAACGCCTGCCTCGCTAGTTCTTCCAAATGCTCCACGCGCATGTGTCATTCTCTCCGGTTGGTTAAACGGCCAGGTTGCCGCGCGGGCGGCGACGGCCGTCTCTCCCGCGACGGCGCGTCGTTCGCGTTACTTTTTCTGCCTCACGTCATAGGCGTAGATCGTGTCCTGATCGCGCAGGTAGAGGCGGCCGCCCGCGATGATGGGGTGCGCCCAGGTGTGCAGCGAATCCTGCGCGATGCGGAAACGGCCGCGCTCGCGATAGGCTTCGGGCGTCGCCTCGACGAGGCCGACCACGCCGTTCTCGCTCAGGCAATAGAGGTTGCCGTCGGCGTACACCAACGAGCCTTTGCCGACGCTGCGATCTTTCCACGCCACCTGCCCGTTGTCGAAACGCATGGCTGTCAGGATGCCGCCGGAAAAACCGTAGAGATGATCGCCGACGAGGATCGAAGTGCTGTGGTGGTTGCGCATGTCTCTCGTGAAATAGACTTCCTGCGCCGTCAGCCCGCCGCGTTCTCCGGCCTTGATTTCGACCAACCCCGCGCCCGTGCCGTAGTCCGAAGAGATGAAGACGCGGTTGCCGCGCACGACGGGCGTGGCCGCGTTGGCCGTGCGGTTCGCGGCGCGCGCGTATTCCCAGAGCAGTTTGCCGTCGCTGAGGGCTAAGCCGACGGCGCGGCGCGAAGTGAAGAAGACCACTTGCGACGTGCCGCCCGCCTCCATCGCGATGGCCGACGAATAGCCCGCCTCGTCGCTCTGGCTTTTCCAGATGAGCGAGCCGTCGCGCTTGTTGAGCGCGACGATGGAGGCGTTTTCGCCGCCCGCGTTGACGAGCAGTTTATCGCCGACGACGAGCGGCGATTCGCTGATGCCCCAGGTGATGTTCGACCCGTTGAACTTCGAGAGGACGTTCATCGTCCAGATCGTCTTGCCCGTGCGCGTCTCAAGACACGAGAGGTCGCCGTTGCCGCCGAGTGCGTAGAGGCGTTCGCCCTCGACGGTGGGCGTGCCGCGCGGGCCGTCGCCGCGGTCGTTGCGAAAGGCCGCGCCGTGCGGCTTCGCCCAGATTTCTTTGCCGGTCGCCACGTCGAAGGCGATGATGAACTCGCGGTCGCCGCGCAAGCCCAGAGTGTAGAGACGATTGCCGGCGACGGCGAGCGAAGAAAAGCCGCGCCCCGCGCCCGTCGCTTTCCAGACGAGCGGCGGCCCTTCGGCCGGCCACTGCTTGAGCAGCCCGGTCTCCCTGGAGATGCCGTCGCGGTTCGGGCCGCGCCACTGCGGCCAGTTGCCGCCCGCCGTGTTGGCCGCGGCAGTGGTGTTGGCGGCGGCCGTCTGCCCCGCCGCCTGCACGCACAGGCACAACAGCAGCAACAAAGCCCAAACCGGCGCGACCTTCCAACTTAGATTCTTCATCGGGAATGCTCCTTACACTTCGAACTCGATTTGGAGGATGGCCGATTATAGCAACACCGGAGGCGGTCGCCCTTAAAAAACTTTCCACGGACGCATACATAATTTCAGATACGAAAATCCAACGCTCTCACGCCCCGCGTGCACCGGCCGGCAAACGGCACGGAGAGCGAGTTGATCGCAATCCGGTTTAAGGCGGCGTCAAAGACTATTTCCGTGAGACGCCGAGAAAGGGCGCGTGCGTGTAAGCGACGGAGAAGTTGTCGTCGAGTCCGAAGTGGCGTTTGACGGTGGCGGCCGGGTCGAAGAACCACTCGCCGCGCGCCTGCCCGCGCTCGCTCCTGTCGAACCAGCCCCACGGCGGTCGCGCGGCGTTCGGCGCGCCTCTGTTTCCGCGAAAGGCCACGCCGAGGCTGCCGAGATTGACGTTGCGCCGCTGCGCCACGGCCGCCCGCGTCGCATTTTGCGCCGCGCTGAAGGCACGCGCGCCGTAATGATGTACCGCGCCGAAAGTTTGATTGACGCCGCCACGCGCGCGCGGCCAGAGCGTCGTGGAGAGGGGCAGTAGCGCGTAGCCGACCTCGCCCGCCGGAGACTGTTCCGGGTCGTCAGCCTGCCCCGCGAATTTATAGACGAGCATCCCGCCCGACGGCATCTGTTTCTCGCCGCCGTCGTAAGCGTAGATGCCGTGCCCTCTGGCCTCCACGTACAACTCTGGACGCCCGGCTTCTAACCTGACCACATCGAACTCGCTCCTATGGCCGCCTTCGGTTCCAGGCATGTATTTCAGGAAACGGTCGTGAGCCAGCGTCTCCACGAACACGACGCGCGCACGCCCCACGTCGTCTCCGGCCTTCGACGCCACGACGAGGCAGCCCTCCATGTCGTTTTCGTGAGCCAGCACCGCCTCGCCCGACAGACCCGTCGGATCATAACGCCCGCCGCGCCGCACGCCCTCGCGCATGATCTGTGTGAGAATGCGCCCGCCCGTCGAGTCGCCCTTGTAGTCGCGCGGGTGGAAGACTGCGTAATGAACGAAGAAGTGGGTCGGCGTTTCGCTGACGGCGTAATAGACGTATGCGCGTTGGGGGAAGCGCGCGTCGTCGGCGTTGTCCCAGTTGTTGTCGCCGCGCCAGTCGCCGTCGAAGTCGAAGTTGGTGATGTAATCGTAACGCCGTCTGTCGCCGAGACCCTGCCGGAAGACGGGCGCGAATTGCGAAGCTATTTCACGATCCCTGGCCGAGTCCGCGAGTTGCGCGTGCGCGCCGCCGCCGCGCGTCGCAGGCTTTTTTTGCGCGACGACTGCGGGCGGGCACATCAGTTGAAGGAGAATGCAGGCGACGAAAGCCGTGTGTGAGGCGAGGCGTAAGTTTTTGAGAAGTTTCAAAATGGCTCTCGAATGTTAAGAAACGTAAAAGCGCAGGGCGGCTCCGGGTAAAAAGCGGCTCCGGGTAAAAAACGAATGCGGCTGCCGGTAAAATGTGCGTGCCGGGCGTTGCCGCGCCGGTGGCCGCGAGACGTTGCCGCGCGGCGTGTGCCCGCGAGACGTAGCCCCGGCGCGTGTGCGCACATGCCTCTCTCCTCAGGAGCGGATAGCGTTGTCTATAACAGTCTTCGGTCGCGGCGGTCAACGGATTTCGAGAGGCGTCTCGCTCAGGCGAGTTCGGCGAGTTCAGCCCAGCGTTCGAGGTCGCGTGCGAGCCCTGCGGCGAGAGTTTCCCGCTCCGTGAAAAGCTGGTTGACGAGATGCGCGTCGCTTGAGTTGGCGGCGAGCTGGAGTTCGATTTCGCTTTGCCGCCCTTCGGTCTCCGCGATACGCGTCTCCAACGCTTCCAACTCGCGTTGCTCTTTGAAAGTCAGTTTACGCCGCGGCTTCGCGCCGCCGGTGTCGGCGTCGTCGGCGCTCTCCCGCCTGGCTGTGCGGGCGGGCGCGGCGGGCGCGCTTCCTGCGGCGACGGCGGCGGCGGCCGCCTCCTCCTGCTCCTCCCGCCCGCGCGCTTCGAGGAAAGCGGTATAGTTGCCCGGATACTCGCGCACACGGCCGCCTTCCTCGAAACGGAAAACGTGTTCGATTGTGCGGTCGAGGAAATAGCGGTCGTGGCTGACGACGATGAGGCAGCCGTTGAAGGCGTCGAGGTAGTCTTCGAGCGTGACCATTGTTTGAATGTCGAGGTCGTTGGTCGGCTCGTCGAGGATGAGAACGTTCGGCGCGCTCATCAGCACGCGCAGCAGGTAGAGCCGGCGCCGCTCGCCGCCGGACAACTTCGAGATGGGCGCATATTGCATCGCGCCGTTGAAGAGAAACTTTTCGAGCATCTGCCCGGCGGTGATGTGTGTGCCGTCGGCGGTTTCGATGCGCTCGGCGATCTGGCGTATGTAGTCTATGACGCGTTCCTCTTCGTCGAGCGCGCGGTTCTCCTGATCGTAATAGCCGAAGCGGACGGTCTGCCCGACTTCGAGCGAGCCGCTGTCGGGCGGCGTGCGGCCGGTGATGATTTCGAGCAGCGTGGTTTTGCCCGCGCCGTTCGGCCCGATGATGCCGAGCCGCGCGCCGGGCTTCAAGATGTAGCTGAAATCTTCGATGAGGGTGCGCCCGTCGTAAGATTTAGAGATGTCGCGCAGTTCCAGAATCTTCCTGCCGATGCGGCTGGAAGTGACGGAGATGTCGAGTTCGGCGCGCGCCGCGTCTTTCGGTTGCGCCATCAAACTCTCGGCGCGGTCGATGCGCGCTTTCGATTTGCGCGTGCGCGCCTTCGCCCCACGCCGCAGCCAGGCCAGTTCGCGCCGGATGAGCATTTCGCGTTTCTGCCCTTCGGCGGCGCGTGCGAGCGCCTGCTCCTCTTTGCGTTCGAGATAGTAGGCATAGTTGCCGTCGAAGGCCTGCACCGTGCCGCGATCAATTTCGAGGATGCGTCCCGTGACACGGTCGAGGAAATAGCGGTCGTGTGTGACGAGGAGCAGCGCGCCGCGATAACGCGCGAGATAATTTTCGAGCCAGGTGATGGTTTCCGCGTCGAGGTGGTTGGTCGGCTCGTCGAGGATGAGCAGTTGCGGGTTCGAGATGAGAGCGTGCGCCAGCGCGACCCGCTTGCGCTGCCCGCCGGAGAGCGTGCCCATCTGTGCGTCCGTGTCACGTATGCCGAGGCGGCTCAGGACGGCGCGCGCGTTCGTCTCCAACTCCCACGCGCCCGAAGCCTCCAACTCGTGCGCCAGTTCCGAGATGCGTTTGAGCAGACGCTCGTCGCGCCCGTCGCCGGAGGCCAACGCCTGGCAGGCGCGCTCGTAATCGAGCAGCAGTTTCGTACGCGAGTCGCTGGCGGCGAAGACGGCTTCGAGCACGGTCTGCGCGGCGTCGTAGGGCGGGTTCTGCGGCAGGTAGCCGAGCGAGACGCCTTCGGCGAAGACGACGCGGCCGGTGTCCGGCTGCTCCGCGCCCGCGATGAGCCGCAGGAGCGTCGTTTTGCCCGAACCGTTCGCGCCGACCACGCCGATGCGGTCTTGCGAGTCGAAGCCGAGCGTGACGTTTTGGAAGAGCGGCTTCAGCCCGTAGTTCTTGCTGAGCGACTCGATGGATAGAATATGCATTGCCGGTCGGTTAAAATATTTGCGTCTGGTGCGAACACGCTACAATAAGTTCCCCCTTCAATCCAACGCCCCGTTCGCTACGTAGATAGTAGGGAGAACAGATTAAAGAGAGGTTGTTAATGAATAGACGCTATTTTATCAAATCAGGTGTGACTCTCGCAGGGGCGGTCGTGCTGTTGCGCGCGCCGTTCGCGGAGGCGTTGGCGCAGAGAAGCGCGGGCGCGCGGGCGGGCGCGGCTCCGTTGAAAAAAGTGGTCAGGACGGAGGCGGAGTGGCGGCGCATGCTGACGGCGGAACAGTATCACGTCATGCGTGAGAAGGGGACGGAAGCGCCGGGTTCGAGTCCGCTGCTGAAGCACTACGCGAAAGGCACATATGTCTGCGCCGGCTGCGCGCTGCCCCTGTTCAGTTCGAGGGCGAAGTATGATTCCCACACGGGCTGGCCGAGTTTCTGGACGCCCATCGCCAGGCGAAACGTCCGCGAGCGACAGGACACGGATGGCGGCATGACGCGCATCGAAGTGGTCTGCAACCGCTGCGACGCACACCTCGGTCACGTCTTCGACGACGGCCCCGACCCGACCGGCCTGCGCTATTGTATGAACGGCGTGGCGTTGAAATTCATCGCCGCCTGAAGGGCGCGCGTGCGATCTCGAAGTAACTGAAGTTTGCGGGAAGGTTTGAAGCATGACGAAAAAAGTTGTCAGAAGCGAAGAGGAGTGGCGCACGACGCTGACGCCCGAACAATATCGCGTCGCACGGCAAAAGGGGACGGAGCGTCCTTTCACCGGCGAATACCACGATGCGAAGGACGCCGGAACTTACAAGTGCGCGGCCTGCGACAACGAGTTGTTCACCTCCGAGGCCAAGTTCGATTCGGGGTGCGGGTGGCCGAGTTTCACCGCGCCGGCGGCCGCTGAACACGTCCGCACGGAGGTTGATACGAGCCATGGGATGCGGCGCACGGAAGTCTTATGCGCCGCGTGCGATTCACACCTCGGCCACGTCTTCGAAGACGGGCCGCGCCCGACCGGACTGCGCTACTGCATCAACTCGGTCGTGCTCAAGTTGGACAGGGAAGAGTAGGCGCGCGCGCGCCGCCCGTTGCTTTCCTTTGAAGCGGGCTTTGAACCGGACTCTGAGCCGGATATTCGACCCGGCTTGCGAACCCGTTGGTGTCGGCTTTTGTTTGCACTCCGGCGATGTCAACTATTTCAACGATAGGTATTCTCGGCGGGATGGGGCCGGAGGCGACGAATCAATTGTGCGCGTTGATCACGGCGCACACGCCGGTCGGCAGGGATCAGGATCACATCCCGGTCATCACCTTCAATAACTCTCTCATCCCCAGCCGCGTGAGCGCCGCGCGTGGCGATGGCGAGAGTCCCGTGCCGGAGATGATCCGGACGGCGCGCGTGCTGGAGGGGGCGGGCGCGGACTTCCTCCTCATGCCCTGTAATCTCGCGCACCTCTTTCTGGCGGACGTGCAGGCGGCTGTCCAAGTTCCGATTCTCGACATGATCGAGGAGACGGTCGGCCACATCGCGGAGCATTACCCGCAGAGCCGCCAGGCCGGGATACTCGCCTCGACGCCCACCCTGCAAAGCGGCCTCTACCACGAGTCATTTCAAAAACACGGCAAGCGGCTGCTTGCGCCCGACGCAGACGAGCAGGCGGAGACGGTGATGCAGGCCATCTACGGCGCGGCGGGAATCAAGTGCGGTTATAAGGACGAGCCGCGCGCGTTGCTGACGCGCGCGGCGGAGCGTCTCGTGGAGGCGGGCGCGGAAATGATCATCGCCGGCTGCACGGAAGTTTCGCTCGTGTTGTCATCAGCCAACTCGCCTTTCGAGGTGATCGACCCGTTGGAGATCATCGCCCGTGTGGCCGTCGCGCGCGCCAGGCCGGACGTTGATGGCGGCGAGAGAGCGCGGAGGGAGGTTTCGGGTACACACGCGAGTTAGAGCAAGGGGGCGTGAGCGGAGTTTCTTCGTCGGAGGTGAAGATTCTTGAGCAACATCCTGTTGACGATGGCGGAAGATCGAGAGTTGACGCGGGATGAACATTTCGCGGTGAAGCTGGAAGTTGACGAAGGCGATTGCTACGATTTTTCCGCAGGGTTGCAGGCGCTCGGCCACGAGGTGTTTTTCGCCAACTGGGACGATCTCGGCGAACTTGAATTCTCGCGCCTGTTCCACGACAACGCGAAGAGATTCATCACGCCCCCGCCGCTCTCCAGCATGGATTTGATCTTCGTCTACAAGATGGAAGGATTCTATTTCGACCTGCCGCGATTTTTCGGGATGGTGCGCAGGTTCGCGGAGGCCGCGCCGCTCGTCGTCAACGACCCGGCCACGATCAGGCACAACATAGACAAGCGATACCTCTTTGAATTGGAGCGCGCGGGGATTCGCGTGCCGCCCACGCGTTTGATCGATGATTCGTTGCGCGAGCGCATAGCCGGGGGCGAGCCGTTCGTGCTCAAGCCGATCAGCGGCGAGCGCGGCAGGGGCGTGACGCTCGTGAGGACGACCGAAGAGTTCGACGCCGCCATCGCGGGGCACGAGGAGGAGTATCTGGCGCAGGAGTTCATCCCCGGAATCAGTGAGGGAGAGCGCAGCCTGGTCTTCCTGGGATTTGAATACCAGCACGCGATCCTGAAGCGACCCGCGAATGCGGGGGAGTTTCGCTGCAACGAATCGCGGGGCGGCACGGTCGAGCGCTACGAGCCGACGGCGGCGGAAATGGATTTCGCTCTCAGCGTTCTGCGCGCCTACGAGTCGTTCGGCTGTCCTATCCACTACAGCCGCATAGACCTCATCGAAAGCGAACGCGGACTGATGCTGATGGAGGCCGAACTCATCAACCCTTCAATCTTCGCGCGCTATTGCGGCCGGGGAGAGGAGTTCGGGAAGAAGATCGCGGCCTATTTCGAAGGGCTGCTCAGGCGACGCTGAGCGTCTATAGCGGCGTGGGGGCGGCGCGGCGTGAAAATTTTGGCCTGACGGAACACTTGCTCCGTCAGGCCATTCGTTTCTTCCGCGTGTGCGCGACCGCAGGGCGTTAGCGCCATGCTCGCGCACGCGCCGGCGCGCGGAGTTTAACGAAGCGTCTGAGGCCGCGTGCTGACGATGCGCAACTTCCAGTCTTTGATGGGCGCTTCGTCCAGGAACAATTTCCACTTCGGATCGATCTTATTCACGTTCAGGTTCGCGGTGTAGTACTTGAGCGAGTTCGTAAACTCGCCGTTGGGTGCGTTGGCGAAACGCTGTTCGAGATAGTAGGGCGGGATGGTCTGGTAATAGATCGTGGCCGTGACGCTGACGGGCGCGGTGATGCGCGGGTCGAGCGGAACCTCGTAGGTCAACACGTCCGTGCCGCTGCCGTCGAAGTAAGAGGGATTCGATGCCCTCGGCACGCCGTGCGGCGCGGTGTCTTTCGCGTCCGGCCCCTGCTCGCTCCAGCCCTGCGGCATCATGCGATTGTCTTTGGCTTCGTTGGCGAGGCTGAGGAAACTGGTGGTGAAATAGCCGTTGGCGTCCTTCACGAGTTCCTCGTAAATCTGCACCTGCTGTTCGCTGTTGATGACGTCGTAATGCGGTTGAAACAACTGCTGCGGGTTGGTCGTCCGCGAGAACGATTCGGTGATGAGCGGCGTGAACTGCCCGCCCTTCCACACGCCGATCACGCCCTTCTCGTTCGTCGCCCCGGAAACCCAGTAAGGCTTGCCGCCGACTTCCACGCGAAACTCGATGAAGGCGCGCCGGAAGCTGACGCCGGAAGGGAACTTGTGGCCGGCGAGGTTCGTGACTTTGACCTGCGCGCTGAGACCTTTCGCCGTGCGCCTGAGCGCGGCCACTTCGACTTGCGCCGTCTCGTTGCGCGCCATCTGGAGCGCGGCTTTTTTCGTCACCAGCATGCTGGGCACGGGGTTGCCGTAGGTCGCCATCGGGTCGAAGAAGGGCACCAGGTTGCTGTTGTAGTCGAGGTATGAGATGCCGAGCGGCTTCGGAAACTGGTTGAAGATTTCCATGACGAAGAGGTTGAGGCCGACGAGCGTGTGGCGCGAATAGTCGCCTTCGCCGTTGCCGCCGCGCACGCGCAGGTGGATGTCCTCGTCGGGCGCGCGGAATTCCACGGCCGGGAAAGTTTCGTCTTCGATACTGGCGATCTTGAACTTCAACTTGTCGCCGGTCTTGCTCGGATACATGCCGGGCATGTGACACTGCTGGCACGACTGTGCCGTCTCGCGGTTCACCGGCGGCCGCTCGTCCTGGTATTTGCTGTTGCGCCATTCGAGATACGTGTTCTGCTCGTGCTCCACGGGCTGGTTGGGATTGGTGAACACGTTGTCGCCCGGCTTGTAGGGCGTGCCGGGCTTCAACACCGGCAGGATGACCGTGTGACACGAGCCGCACATGGCCGACTTCTGTATCTGGTTCGCCTTCGTCTTGAGCGGCGTCAGGCCGAGAGAGTTCTTCATCGGAACGGTCGCAACGTCCTGGTAGGGGCCGTAAATCTCGTCGGGCTTGCCCGTCCTGAACTTGCCCGTGTAGGTCGCGGGCGTGCCCAGACCTTCGTCGGAGATGTGGTGGCAGACGGCGCAGGAGATGCCGTCGCGCGCGAGCGCGCCGTATTTGGCGAGGGGCTGCGGAGGCGATTGGTCGGTCTTCAGGTCGAGGTACTCCAACTTGAACTGATTAGGCAAGCCCGTGTCGAGCGCGAGTTGACGCTGCCCCATGACGCCGTGGCAACTGAGACAGGTGTTGACGATCTGATCCTTGATACCCGGATACAAATTCAACTCGGTTTCCAATTGCGAGAAGAAGACCGGGTCGCGGCCGGCCAGTCCCATCATGGACGAACGCCATTCGCTGTAGGGCGAGAGGTTGAGGTCTAACTCCGCCACGGGCGTCGGCGTCGGGCTGGCGCTGCCGTTCGTGGCGGGCATGTAAATCTGGGGATAGATCATGTTCGGCATCGAGGGGTTGTTCTGCGTCGCGTCGTGGCAGCCGATGCATTGATTCGACGTGACGAACATCTGCGGCTTTTGCGAACGCGGCCGCTGCGTGGCCGTGTCGTACCACTCGCTCACCAACTGTTTCGGCGTGGGCAGCGCCGTGGGCGCGCGCGGCGCGCCCACGGCGCTTCGATGGGCGGGCGCGGTCGGAAGTTGCGAAGCGTTGGCGGCGGCTCTCGCCGCGTCCATCCCGTCGCGCGAACGCTTCAGGTGGACGGCGATGTCCTCTTCCTCGCTCAGACGTTCGGTCGGGGCGACCCGCGCACGCGGGCGCGCAGAGGCGGCGCGCGCAGTGGGCGGCGCCGCGGCGGGCACGACGATCTGCTTGGGCGGCATCGTCGGGTTGAAGGTGATCGAATCGCCGATGATGTTGTTGAGCGTGGAGAAGGTTAGTTCGGTTTTGGCGGAGGCGTGGCAGTTGATGCAGTAGAGGCCGAACCCGGCGTTCGGGTACATAGTGTAATCGTCCTTGACGGGGTCGCCGTCGCTCCAGAACCAGCCGTCATACGAACCCATTTTGTCCTTGAACATGATCGCCCAGCCGTTCACCTTCTGGCCGGGCGTTTGCTGCGCGGGCGGGGTGTACATCTCCTTGACGATCATGGCGCCGTCGGGGATGTCGCCCTCTTTGCGGTCGGTCTCCTTGCCCGTTCCCAGCCACTTCACGATCTCCGGCGAGTAGTAAACCCTGACGGCGTTGTGCGTCCCGTAATATTTGCCGCCGAGGTATGCGCCGGTATCGCGAATCTCCAGATCGGATTTCCAGCCGGCGTCGGTTTTATAACAACCGCTCTGTATGTACTTGCTCAGGTGGTTGTTTTCGAAGTCTTTCGTGCCGATCCGGCTCGGCAATTGGCCGAGCGGCCACCCGCAGCCTCTCTGCGCGCCGGAACGCGCGGACGCCACCTCGACGCCGTAACCGGCGGGGTTGAACACGACACAGACGGTGATTAAAAGCAGGAAGAAACAGCAACAGGCAAGCGTTTTTGCGATCTTCAATCGGGCCTCCTCGGTGGAAAGGGAGCAGTCTGTTCGGTCACGGCCGACCCCGCGCGGCGAACAACGGGTGCGAGATGCCCGGCGCGTCGCTGTTAGTGCTGGTAGTGGTAAGAACGTGTAAGGCTGAAATTCTCGACGAGAAAACTTCCCCCGCGTGCATACCCTGCTGGATGTCTTTGTGGAAAATCTGTTTGGCCGAATGCAAGGCCGGTTGAGTAAGACGCTGACACTTTATGAGGCACGCGGCTTCGCTGTCAATAACTTTTCCGCCGGCGCGCCCGGCCGGCCTTCGCCTGACTCGGGACGCCCATTCAGGGCGACGCCGCCGTGTTGGACGGAGAAGTTTTAACGCGTCGTTACGGGACGGGAGTTTCAGGGCGCGGCGAATTGGAAGTCGAGTAAGGTTTCGCAGCGGGCGAGTTTTGCGTCCAACTCTTCCAGAGAGTTCGCGCCGATGTTGACGAGGCCGTAGCGAAAACTCTTCCCGTCCTGCATGATGTCCGAAAGCAGGTCTCCGACGCCGACGGCCACCTCCACGCGCGCGTCGGGAAACACGCGCGCCAGTTCCGCCAGTTGCTCGCCGGAGGGCACGCGCACCACTCTCTTGTCCGCAAAAGTGCGCAGCACGCAACTCGCGGCCAGCTTGAAAGCGCCGCGACCGCGCGGGAAGGACGGTTCTTCGCCGAGCGCGAGCTGTAAAAGCGTGACGTAGGAACTCGCGCCGTCCACCTTCTCGAACAAGTCCGGGAACTGCGAGGCGATCTTCGGGTTGACCTCTATAATATGTATCTCGCCGGTCGCGGGGTTATACATCAACTCCATGTTGAAGAGCGCGTTGTCGTAGCCGATGCCGCCCATGAACGTTTCGGCGATCCGCGACATGGCGGCCTGCACCTCCGCCGGCAGGCGCGAAGGATAAAGGAAACGCTCGAACGAAATCGTGCCGGGGAACATCAGCGAATCCACGATGCCGAGGACGTGCGGCCGGCCGCGGAAGACGTAGCCTTCGAGAGAGACCTGTACGCCTTCGAGCAACGACTCGGCCAGCAGGTGCGAAGCGTCGTAGGCGTAATCGGTGTGCGCCCGGAGCAGATCGTTGAAGGGGCGCAGGAAGCCTTCCGGGAGCAGGCCGCCGGAGGCCGCCCGGCGCAACTCCGGCAGGGAAGATATTTTCTGCGCGTTGATGGAGAAGCACGACTTGACGGGTTTCAAAAAAATCGGAAAGGGAAGGTCGGGCGCACTGTGTTCGAGATTCGCCGGCTGCACGATCCGGAAAGACGGCGCGGCGGCGGGGACGAGCGCCCGCTGCGCCACACGCGAATAATACTTATGCTCGCAGAGCAGCACGCGCCCGATTTTCGTGCCCGCCAAACCCAGACGCTCGGCCACGATGCTCGCCACCGCCATGCCGGGATAGCCCTCGGCCGACGTCACGCCCGCGATGTCGCTCTGCCGGTAGCGTTCGACGGTCGCTTCGATCAGCGAAAGGATGTCGAGCGGCTGCGCGGCGATTGCCCGCCCCCCCGCCAGTTGCCGGTCGAAGTAGTCGCCCGCAAACTCGTCGAAGACGAGGCGGCAGCCCAACTCGTCGGCGACGGCGGGCAGATAGCCATACTCCCTGCGCGTCGGGCAGAGAATCAACACATTCTTCATCATCATTAATTGTGCGAGACGTCAGGATGCACCGGCGGATTCGGCGAAGATAACCCGCACGACGGCTCAGGCCGCACGGTATCGCCCCCGGTGAATAAGTGTCAAGGGGTAAACAACTACCTTTGAAGAAAGTCTTCTTTTGTTCCTTCCATGAGTGGGTGGGAAATTTCCCGCGTTCCCTGATTCCTCCCCTTCGTTACGGCCTGCTGCGGGAACTTCGTTTGTTCTCGCTATTTCCTGCTACGGCGCTCAACGCCCGCGCGCTTCCGGCGCGGCCGGTCTCTTTGATATTGTGTATTTCATTTTGGTCTGACGGCGAAAGATTATCGCCGTCGGCAATCGACGGACTTCGGCCGGAGCGGATTGGCAGAGAATTACTCGGAGAGAAATGACGAAGCAGGAGATCACAACTCAGGGACGGCACGAGCAGCAGCAACAGAGCGCGCCCGAGCAGCAACAGCAGGGCGCGCCAGAGCAGCAGGCCGAGGCGCATCCGAGCCACTACGAGCCGGCCAAGCAGGACTTGAAGACGGAGCGCGAACTGGTGCGCGACGAAGCGTTGGCCACGTCCGTGGATGAGCGGCCGCGCCCGGTCGAGACGGATACGCGCCGGGACGAGACGGACACGCGCGCGCCGGGAGCCGTGGGGGATTCGCCCCGCGCGCAGCCGCCCGAAGATTTCACGAAGATAAAAATCTCGCCCGCGAGCGAGACGGCGGGCGGCCTGCCCGCCATCATGTCCGCGCTGAAACATTCCTGGACGGAGATGGGCGCGACGCGCACGCTGCGGACGCTCACGCGCATCAACCAGAAGGGCGGTTTCGATTGTCCCGGCTGCGCGTGGCCTGAGCCGGACGGCGAGCGCACGCATTTCGAGTTTTGCGAAAACGGCGCGAAGCACGTCGCCGACGAGGCGACGACGAAACGCATCACGCCGGAGTTCTTTCGGCAGTGGAGCGTCGCGGAACTCTCGCGGCAGTCCGATATGTGGCTGAACGATCAGGGGCGGCTGACGCACCCGATGCTGCTCCGTCGAGGGAGCGAACACTACGAGCCTGTCAGTTGGGACGAAGCCTTTAAATTGATCGCCGCGGAGTTGAACGCGCTCCGCTCGCCCGACGAGGCCGTCTTTTACACCTCCGGGCGCACGAGCAACGAGGCGGCGTTCCTCTATCAACTCTTCGTCCGCCAGTTCGGCACGAACAACCTGCCCGACTGCTCGAACATGTGCCACGAATCGAGCGGGTCTGCGTTGTCGGAAACAATCGGCGTCGGCAAGGGGACGGTCACGCTCGACGATTTCGCGGAGGCCGAGGCGATCTTCGTCATCGGGCAGAATCCGGGAACTAACCATCCGCGCATGCTCTCGACGCTGCAAGCGGCGAAGCGGCGCGGTTGTCGCATCGTCCACATCAACCCGCTGCCCGAAGCGGGCATGTCGCGTTTCAAACACCCGCAGGAGGTCTTCGACACGCTCGCCGGGCGGGGCACGCAACTCGCCGACCTGTTCCTACAGGTGCGTATCAACGGCGACGTGGCGTTGCTGCAAGGCATCTCGAAAGAGGTGCTGGAGGAAGACGCGCGGCGCGGCGGCGGCGCGGTGCTCGACCGCGATTTTATCGCGACGCACACGGACGGCTTCGCGGAGTTCGCCGCCTCGCTCGCCCGTGTCGGTTGGGACGAGATCACGGAAGGCTGCGGCATCGGGCGCGAACAGATACGCCAGGCCGCGCAGGCGTTCATCGAGTCCGAGCGCACGATCTTCTGCTGGGCGATGGGACTCACGCAGCACCGGAACGCCGTGGCGAACATACAGGAGATCGTCAACCTCCTGCTGCTGCGCGGGCAGATCGGGCGACCGGGCGCGGGCGTCTGCCCCGTGCGCGGCCACTCGAACGTGCAGGGCGACCGCACGATGGGCATTTGGGAACGCCCCACCCCGGCCTTCCTCGACGCGCTCGCGCGCGAGTTCGACTTCGAGCCGCCGCGCCGGCACGGCTTCGACACCGTGGAAGCGATCAAGGCGATGCACGCCGGGCGCGCGAAAGTCTTCTTCGCCATGGGCGGCAACTTTCTCTCGGCCACGCCCGACACCGAGTACACGGCCGCAGCCCTCCGCCGCCTGCGCCTGACCGTGCAGGTCTCCACCAAGCTCAACCGCGCGCACCTCATCACGGGCGAGCGCGCGCTCATCCTGCCGTGTCTCGGCCGGACGGAAATCGACTGGCAGGCGACGGGCGAGCAGTTCGTCAGCGCGGAGAATTCGATGGGCGTCGTGCAATCCTCGCGCGGCAACTTGCAGCCCGCCTCCGCCGAATTGTTGAGCGAGCCGATGATCGTCGCGCGGCTGGCCGAGGCGACGCTCGGCGCGCGCTCGAAAGGCGTCAACTGGATGGAACTCGCCGCCGACTACGATCTGATACGCGAACGTATCGCGCGCGTCGTCGTCGGCTTCGAGCGTTACAACGAGCGCGTGCGACGGCCGGGCGGCTTCTACCTGCCCAACCTCGCGCGCGAGCGCGAATGGAAAACCGCTTCGGGCAAGGCCGGATTCACGGTTCATCCGCTGCCCCGCCACGAACTCGCGCCCGGCCAGTTTTTGATGATGACCATCCGCAGCCACGATCAATTCAACACGACCATCTACGGACTCGACGACCGCTACCGTGGCATCCGCAACGAGCGGCGCGTCGTCCTGCTCAATTCCGAAGACATACGCGAGGCCGGACTCGGCGAGGGCGCGGTCGTGGATTTAGTCAGCCACTTCGAGGGCGAAGAGCGCGTCGCGCGCCGTTTCATCGTCGTGCCCTACAACATCCCGCGCCGCTCGGCCGCCACCTATTTCCCCGAAACGAACGTGCTCGTCCCCATCAACAGCGTCGCCGAGAAAAGCAACACGCCCGCCTCCAAGTCCGTCGTCATCTCCCTGCGCCCCGTCACCTTGTCCGCCACATCGGGCGACTGAGCGGGCGCGGCCAGTTACGACGATCAGCACGCTCAATCGTAATCAAACGGAAGGTTCGGAATTACGGCGGGCGGCGTGTATTTAGCGCGAGAGTCGCCAGAGCATGAGGCAGCCGATGGTGAGGCCGATGAGGATGACGGCGCGGCGGACGAACGTGCGGCCGAGTCGGCGCGCTATCGCCGCGCCGTAGTAGCCGCCGAGCATGGCGCCCGACGCCATCAGGAGAGCTTTCGGCCAACTGACGAGGCCGGAGGCGGCGAAGGCGATGACGGCCGCGCTGTTCAAAGTCAGCGCGAGAAAATTCTTGAGTCCGTTGGCGCGGTGTATGTCGGAGATGCCGAGCAGGCCGAGCGCGGAGAGCATGAGGATGCCGTTGCCCGCGCCGAAGTAGCCGCCATAGACGGCGGCGCAGAACTGGAAGAGAATCGCGCCCGTCCACCAGCCCCTCTGCCGCTCGTCGGGCGCGGTCTCCAGCCGCAGCCGGCGTGTGATGGGTTCCTGCGCCATGAAGAGGAGCGTGGCGAAGAAGATGAGAAAGGGGACGAGGCGCGCGAAGGTTTGGGAAGGCGTCCAGATGAGGAGCGCCGCGCCGGCCGCGCCGCCGGAGAGGCTCGCCAGCCCCAGGCGGACGAGCAGCGGGCGGCTGCGTTCCAACTCGCGCCGGAAGCCGTACAGGCCGCCGATGAGTCCCGGCCAGAGCGCGACGGTGCTCGTCGCGTTGGCCTCTTTGGCGTCGAGGCCGAGCCAGATGAGCGTGGGAAAAGTGAGGAGCGTGCCGCCGCCCGCGATGGAATTGATCATCCCCGCAACGAACGCCGACGCGAACAAAGCGACTCCCTGAAGAAGACTGAAATTCATGTGATTAGCCGCCGCCTCGCCGCGCGCCGCATGGATGAACACGAAAACTATAGTTGGATGAACAGGGAAACTATACATGATGAGCGCGGGCGCGGGCAGTTGCGTTATGATGAGCGCATAACCCGGAGACAGACGTGGGGGAATGTGTTATGGCAATCGCGAGTGTGAACCCGGCGACGGGCGAGCGTTGGCGCGAGTTCGCGCCGCTCAACGAAGACGAGATCGAAGAGAAACTGCAACGCGCCGTCGCGGCTTACCATCAGCATCGCCGCACGAGTTTCGCCGAGCGCGCCGCACGGATGCTCGGCGCGGCCGACATACTGGACGCGCGCCGGGAAGAGTTCGCGCGTTTGATGACGGCGGAGATGGGCAAGCCCCTGCAGGCGGCGCGCGACGAGGCCGCCAAGTGCGCGCTTGTGTGTCGCTATTACGCGGAGCACGCCGCCCGGTTCCTCGCGGACGAGGAAGTGGAGACGAGCGCGACGCGATCTTTCATCCGCTACGAACCCGTGGGCGCGGTGCTCGCCGTGATGCCCTGGAACTTCCCCTTCTGGCAGGTCTTCCGCTTCGCCGCGCCCGCGTTGATGGCCGGAAACGCGGGGCTGCTCAAACACGCCTCGAACGTGCCGCAGTGCGCGCTGGCGATAGAGGAGATTTTCCGTCGCGCGGGCTTTATCGAGGGCGTCTTTCAAACGCTCCTGCTCGACGCCGCACAGGTCGGGCGCGTGATCGACGATGCGCGCGTCGGCGCGGTGACGCTGACGGGCAGCGAGCACGCCGGGAGCGTGGTGGCGAGCCGCGCCGGGCGCGCGCTCAAGAAGACCGTGCTCGAACTGGGCGGCAGCGATCCCTTCATCGTCATGCCGAGCGCGGATTTGGAGGCCGCGATCAAGACCGCCGTCAAGGCGCGCACGATCAACAACGGCCAGTCGTGCATCGCGGCCAAACGCTTTATCGTCCACGCGGACGTGTACGATGAATTTGCGCGCCGCTTCGTCATGGGGATGGCGGCGTTGCGCGTCGGCGACCCGGCGGACGAGACGACGGAGACGGGGCCGCTCGCCACCGCGAGCATCGCGGAAGAACTGGACGAGCAGGTGCGCCGGTCGGTCGCGGCCGGGGCGCGCGTCCTCACGGGCGGCGAACGCCTGCGCCGGCCGGGCAATTATTATGCGCCGACCGTGCTCGCGGACATCCCGAAAAACTCCCCGGCCTACACGGAAGAGTTTTTCGGCCCCGTCGCGCTGTTGTTTCGCGTGAGTTCGATTGACGAGGCGATAGAGCTTGCCAACGATACGACCTTCGGCCTCGGCGCGAGCGCGTGGACGCGAGACGCGGGCGACCGCGCGCGGTTCGTCGCCGAGATCGAAGCGGGCGCGGTCTTCATCAACGCGATGGTGGCGTCAGACCCGCGCCTGCCCTTCGGCGGCGTCAAGCGTTCCGGCTACGGGCGCGAGCTGAGCGCGTTCGGCATACGCGAGTTCGTCAACGTCAAGACCGTCTGGATCAAAGACGACGATGGCGGCGACGACGCCCGGCGAACCGAGACCGAGTAGGGGAAACGCGGAAGTAGGAACGCGGAACGATGAACTGAAAGCAAGCTGCTTTTACTTCATCGTTCATCGTTCCTACTTCCGCGTTTCGCTTTGAATATCCATTCTCTCGTACATCGCGGCGGGCGTTGTTCGCTTTCGGAGAGGGCGCGTCCCGAAAGTGGGATTGAATGAATTTGAGATCGCCGGCCGCAGGTCGAAACGCCCGCAAATTGTTCACGCCCCGCCCCGTCCTCGCTGGCACGCCGCTTCCATAGACCTGACGCAGACCGAGCGAAAGATGAGACGAAGGGCGCGCGTCCTTCGTTTCCCTACCAACCCGCAGGAATGAATGCTCCGTGCGCGCCGACAGCGCCGAGGTGAGACATGATCCGTTTGCGCAATATCGAAAAAGTTTACGAGCAGGGCGTGAATAAAACTTACGTGCTGCGGCGCGTCGATTTCGACGTGCGGGAGGGCGAATTCGTCTCCATCATGGGGCCGTCGGGCGCGGGCAAGTCCACGCTCCTGAGTATCCTCGGCATGTTCGATAGCGCGTGGACGGGCGAATATTATTTCCGGGATGCGGCCGTCCACCGGCTCGGAAAGAAGGAGCGCGCCGAACTGCACAAACGCCAGATCGGTTTCGTCTTCCAGAGCTATCACCTGCTCGATCACCTGACCGTTTACGAAAACCTGGATATGCCGCTCTCTTACAAGGACGTGAAGAAGGCCGACCGCCAGTCGATGGTCGGCGACGTGCTCGACCGTTTTCAGATCGTCGGAAAGAAAGACTTGTACCCGAACCAGTTGTCGGGCGGGCAGCAGCAGTTGGTGGCCGTTGCGCGCGCCGTCATCTCGAACCCGAAACTGCTCCTCGCAGACGAGCCGACCGGGAATCTACATTCCAGTCAGGGGCGCGAGATCATGGAACTCTTCAAGCGTCTCAACGAAGAGGGCACGACCATCGTGCAGGTCACGCACTCCGAACAAAACGCACGGTACGGCAACCGCGTCGTGCAGCTTGCGGACGGCTGGGTGGTGAAAGAGTGAGCCGATTGCGGATTTCGGATTGCGGAATGCGGATTAGAAAACAATTTGTCTTTCAATCCGCATTCCGCAATCCGAAATCCGCAATTGAAGAATCCGCATTCCGAAATCGGCGGGACGCGTTTTCGATATTGGGAAAGCGAGCGGGCGGGAGCGGGAGCGGGGCGTGCGGAAAAGCGCGAAAACAAAGGGGAAATCGAGATTTCGAGAGTTGGCACGCCTTTCGCTAAGGCTCGCGGTGACGACGATCAAGTCAGGAAGGAAGTAAACATTTTGGGCATGGATGTTCCACGCGGTAATTCTACGGCACGCAAGCGGCGCGTGCGCATCGTGCTGTATGCGGCCGTCGCCATCGTGGCGGTCACGGCGATCACCTTCGGCGTGTCGCGCATGAAGCCGGCCGCGCCGAGCGTCGAACGTTCGACCACGCTCATTGATTCGGTGAAGCGCGGCCAGATGCTCCGGCAGGTGCGCGGCATCGGCACGCTCGTGCCGCAGGACGTGCGCGTCATCGCGGCGGCCACGCAGGGACTCGTCGAGCGCATCCACGTCCAGCCGGGCACGGAAGTGACGGCGGGCACGGTCTTGATCGAGTTGAGCAACCCGGAGTTGCAGCAGGGCACGGTCGACATCGAATACCAGATGCGCGCCGCAGAGGCCGAATACAATAATATCCGCGCGCGGCTGGAGAGCGAGCGCATGACCCAGCAATCCGCCACCGCCACCGCGCAGGCCGAATACCAGCAGGCGAAACTGCAATCCGACACCGACGAGCAACTCGCCAGGGAAGGTTTGATCCCGGCCATCAACCTCAAGCTCTCGCGCGTCCGCGTGGCCGATTTAGCCAACCGTTACTCCATCGAGCAGCAGCGACTGCAAGGCACTTCGAAGTCGTCGCAGGCGCAACTCGCCGCGCAGACGGCGCGCATCAATCAACTCAAGGCGCAACTCCAACTCCGGCAGACGCAGGTGGCGACCTTGCGCGTGCTCGCCGGGACGAACGGCGTGCTGCAACAGATGCAGGTCGTCGTCGGCCAGCAGGTGCAGCCGGGAACGAATCTCGCGCGCGTCGTCGAGCCGCAAAACCTGAAGGCGGAACTCCGCATCGCGGAGACGCAGGCCAAAGACATCTCGCTCGGCCAGCAGGCCAGCGTCGACACGCGCAACGGCATCATCCCCGGCCACGTCGTCCGCATCGACCCGGCGGCCGAGAACAGCACCGTCAAAGTCGACATCGCGCTCGACGCCGCGCTCCCGCAGGGCGCGCGCCCAGACCTCTCCGTGGACGGCACCATCGAACTCGAACGCCTCGACAACATTCTCTACGTCGCGCGTCCCGCCTTCAGCCAAGGGCAGTCGAGCGTCGGGATGTTCAAACTCGAACCGGGGGGGCAGTTCGCCACGCGCGTCCAAGTCAAACTCGGCCGCAGCTCCGTCAGCACCATCGAAGTTCTGGAAGGCTTACAGGAAGGCGATCAGGTGATCCTCTCCGACACTTCCCAGTGGGACGCCTTTAACCGCATACGACTTAACTAGAGAAAGGATAAGTGACGGGTGACAGGTGACGGGTGACAAGATCGAAACACGGCATTGCATCTTGTCACCTGTCACCCGTCACCCGTCACCCAAAAAACTATGAGCGCAACGAAACAACCCCTGATCCGCCTGCAAGACGTGAAGAAGGTTTTCTTCACCGACGAAGTTGAGACGCACGCCCTCGCCGGCACGCACCTCGACATTGCCAACGGCGAATACGTTTCCATCACCGGCCCCTCCGGCTGCGGCAAGTCAACGCTGCTCTCCATCCTCGGCCTGCTCGATTCGCCGACGGAAGGCAAGTACTGGTTGAACGGCAAACTCGTCTCCGATCTCTCGCTCAGCGAGCGCGCGCTCATCCGCAACCGCGAAGTCGGCTTCATCTTCCAGAGCTTCAACCTGATCGGCGACCTCTCGGTTTACGAGAACGTCGAACTGCCGCTCACCTATCGCGGCCTGAGCAGCGCGGATCGCAAGACGCGCGTCACCGAGGCGTTGGAGAAGGTCGGCATGGCGCACCGCGCCAAACACCTGCCGAGCCAGCTCTCCGGCGGTCAGCAGCAGCGCGTGGCCGTCGCCCGCGCCGTCGCCGGACAGCCGCTCATCCTGCTCGCGGACGAGCCGACGGGCAACCTCGATTCCAAAAACGGCGAAGCCGTGATGGACTTGATGCGCGAACTGCACCGCGGCGGCGCGACCATCTGCATGGTCACGCACGATCCGCGTTACGCCACCTTCGCCGACCGCGCCATACATCTCTTCGACGGCCGCGTCGTGAAGGAAGAAATGGTCAGCTTTAAACAGGACGAAGAAGGATCGTCTCTGGTCGGGTCTCGCGTGGAGGTGATGTGATGGGAAACTTCTGGCAAGATATTCGCTACGGCCTGCGAACGCTGTCGAACAGCCCCGTGTTCACGCTCGTCGCGCTGACCGCGCTCGCGCTCGGCATCGGGGCGAACACGGCCATCTTCAGCGTCGTCAACGCGGTGCTCCTGAGCCCGCTGCCCTATCGCGACGCCGGGCAGGTGATGATCGTGTGGGAGCAGAATCGCGCGCGCGGCGGGCGCAATAACGTCGCCTCGCTGGCTAACTTTTTAGAGTGGCAGCAGCAGTCGAACAGTTTTCAGGAGATGGCCGCTTTCTACGATGGCCCCTTCAACCTGACGGGCGAAGGCAACCCGGAAGAGATCGCGGGGCAGGTGACGAGCGGAAATCTACTGACCCTGCTCGGCACGGAGCCTGCGCTCGGCCGCGTCTATACGAAGGAAGAGGCCGAGCCGGGGCGCAACGACGTGGTCGTCATCAGCCACGGCCTGTGGCAGCGTCGCTTCGGCGGCGCGGCGGATGTCGTCGGCAAAAAAATCAGCCTCAACGGGGAGAGCGCGACCGTCCTCGGCGTGATGCCGCCGGGCTTCAAATGGTTCATGAAAGAAGGCTCGCGCACCGGCAAGGCCGCCGAGATGTGGACGCCGACGAACTTCGCCGCGATCCTGAACGGCCCGACCAAAGGCCGTGGACGCTTCATCACCGTGGCCGGCCGGCTCAAGCCGGGCGTCACTCCCGAACAGGCGCAGGCCGAGATGTCCACCATCGCCGCCCGCCTCGAACAGGCCTCGCAATACAACGTCAACATGGGCGTCCGCGTCGTGCCCGTGCGCGAGCAACTGGCGGGCGAGATCAAGACCGCGCTCTACGTGCTGCTCGGCGCGGTCGGCTTCGTGCTGCTCATCGCGTGCGCCAACGTGGCGAACCTGATGCTGGCGCGCGCCGCCTCGCGCCAGAGCGAGTT
Organism: Pyrinomonadaceae bacterium; assembly: GCA_035645855.1. GTDB lineage: Bacteria > Acidobacteriota > Blastocatellia > Pyrinomonadales > Pyrinomonadaceae > JAIVJZ01. The sequence continues at coordinate 59,284 of DASQLU010000064.1, read as the reverse complement.
CTCCATCCGCACCGCGCTCGGCGCGGGACGCGGGCGCATCGTGAGGCAGTTGTTGACCGAGAGCGTGTTGCTGTCGGTGCTCGGCGGCGCGCTCGGGTTGCTCATCGCGGTGTGGGGCGTGGACGCGCTCGTCGCGCTCAGCCCCCCGAACCTCCTGGGGACGGAAAAGATCAGCCTCAGCCTGCCCGTGCTCCTGTTCACCTCGCTGGTCTCTCTGCTGACGGGCGTCGTGTTCGGCCTCGCGCCCGCGCTCGAAGCGGCGCGTCTGAATCTGAACGAAACGCTCAAAGAGACGGGCAAGAGCAACATGAGCAGCCAGCGCAGCCGCCGCCTGAGCAGCGTGTTCGTCGTGGCGCAGGTCGCGCTCGCGCTGGTGCTCCTGATCGGCTCGACCTTGATGATCAAGAGTTTTCTCCGGCTGCAGGCGGTCGACCCCGGCTTCAAGACCGAGAATTTGTTGACGCTGCGCGTCACCCTGCCGGGGTCGAAATACCCGGAGGACGCTCAGGTCGTGGCCTTCCACCGGCAGGCTCTCGAACGGTTGCGGACGTTGCCCGACGTGCGCTCGGTGGGGGCGGTGAGCGCGCTGCCTTTCGGCGGCAACCTCGGCGCGCGCACCTCTTTCAGCGTCGAAGGGCGTCCCGCCCCGCCGCCGGGCGAAGAACTCTCGACGGACGTGCGCGTCACGGATGAAAACTATTTTCAGACGATAGGCATCCCGGTGCTCGGCGGCCGCACGTTCACCGAACAGGAGGCGAGGGAAGACCGGCGCACCATCGTCGTCAACGAGTCGATGGCGCGGCAACACTTCCCCGGCGAGAACCCGATAGGTAAATACGTCCGTGTGCAGATGATGCCCGACCCGCAGCCGATGGAGATCGTCGGCGTCGTGGCCGACGCGAAGTACAAGACGCTCGAAGGGACGCCCTTCCCGATGGTCTACTGGGCGCACCCGCAACTCGTCTACAACGAGATGACCTACATCGTGCGCACCAACGGCGATCCGATGAATTTGGCCGCCGCCGCGCGGCGCGAGATTCAAATGATCGACAAAGACCAGCCCGTCGCCGACGTGCGGACGATGCAGAGTTGGATCAACGAGTTGACGGCGCGCAGCCGCTTCGGCACGTTGCTGCTCGGCATCTTCGCCGCGCTCGCGCTCATTCTCGCCGCCATCGGCATCTACGGCGTGATGTCTTATTCGGTGACGCAGCGCACGCACGAACTCGGCATCCGCATCGCGCTCGGCGCGCAGAGCCGCGATTTGCTCAAACTCATACTCGGTCGCGGCTTCGGCCTGACGCTCGTCGGCATCGCGCTCGGCCTCGTCGCCTCGTTCGCTTTAACGCGCGTTATGTCGAGCCTCCTGTTCGGCGTCAGCGCAACCGACCCGGCGGCCTTCGGCGGCCTCTCGCTGCTGCTGACCGCGGTGGCGCTCCTGGCCTGCTACATCCCTACGCGCCGCGCTCTGAAAGTCGATCCGATGGTGGCGCTCAGAAATGAATGATGAAGGCGCACGGGGCGTGCCGTCCTTGCAGCTAATCAGCAATGCTAACACCCGCGACACGTTAGAGGAGTTGGAACTATGAACACATTCGGTCAAGACCTGCGCTACGGCTTTCGCTCTCTGCTCAAGAGCAAGGGCTTCACGCTGGTGGCGGTGTCGGCGCTGGCTTTGGGAATCGGCGCGAACAGCGCGATCTTCAGCGTGGTCAATGCAGTGTTGCTGCGCCCCCTGCCGTTCGCCTCGCCCGAACAACTGTTGAGCGTGCAGGGGCGCAACGAGCGCGACGGATCGCTGTTCGACGAGCACTCCTATCCCAACTTCGCAGACCTCAGAGACCAGAGTCAAAGTTTCGCGCACGTCGCGGCCTACAACCCGACGACGGCCTTCATCACGGGCGGCGATGAGCCGGAGCGCGTCCGCGGCATACTCGCTTCGGCCGATCTCTTCCCGCTGCTCGGCGTGCAGCCCGCGCTCGGGCGCGTCTTCACACGCGAGGAAGACAAGCCGGGCACGCAGCGCACGGTCGTCATCAGTTACGGGCTGTGGCAGCGTCGCTTCGGCGGCGACCCGAAGATCGTCGGGCAGGAGATACCGCTCGGGAGCGCGCCGTCGCTCGTTTTGGGCGTGATGCCGCAGAACTTCAAATACCCGCTCGGCGGCGAGACTTACGATTTCTGGATGCCGCTCTCGAATGCCACCCCGGCCGGCGACCTGGAGCGGCGCGGCAGCGTCTTTCTGCCCGTCGCGGCGCGGCTGAAAGAGGGCGTCACCATCGCGCAGGCGCAGGCCGAGGCCGACACCATCGCGAGCCGCCTGGCGATGCAGTATCCGGCAACCAACACCGCGCAGGGCTACGCGCTCAAACCCATGCACGAAAATCTCGTGGGCGATTTGCGCCCCGCGCTCCTCGTGCTGCTCGGCGCGGTCGGCTGCGTGCTGCTCATTGCGTGCGTCAACGTGGCGAATCTGCTGCTGGCGCGCGCGGCGGGCAGGCAGCGGGAGATTTCTATCAGGACGGCGCTCGGCGCGAGCCGCTGGCGCATCGTGCGGCAGTTGCTCACGGAGAGCCTGCTGCTCGCCCTGATGGGCGGCGCGCTCGGCCTGCTGATCGCGATGTGGGGCGTCGACCTGCTGCTCGCGGCGAGTCCGGCAGACCTCCCGCGTCAAAGTGAGATCGCGCTCGACGGCCGCGCCATCGGCTTCACCGTCGCCATGACGCTCGTCACGGGCTTCATCTTCGGTTTAGCCCCGGCGCTGCGTGCCTCCAAAACCGATCTGAACGACGCGCTCAAAGACGGCGGGCGCGGTTCGGGCGAAGGCGGCGGCCGGAACAAACTGCGCGGCGCGCTCGTCGTTGCCGAAGTGGCGATGTCGCTGGTGCTGCTGATGGGCGCGGGATTGCTGGCGCAGAGTTTCCTGCGCCTGTTGAACGTTTCGCCGGGCTTCAACCCCGAACGCGTGATGACGCTCGACCTCGTTATGGGGCGGCAAAAATATCCTGACGGGGCGCGGCAGACAGTGTTTCTGCAAAATTTGTTGCAGCGCGCCGGGGCGCTCCCCGGCGTGGAAGCCGTCGGCACGGTCAACCCGCTCCCGCTGAACGGAAACTTCAGCGCCTACACTTTTGAACTGCCCGGACGCGCGCCCGCCGCGCCCGGCGCGGAGCCCTCCGCCGACCGGCGCATCGTCAGTTCCGACTATTTCCGCGCGATGAGCATTCCGGTGCGCAAGGGGCGTTTCTTTTCGGAGCGCGACACGGCGGACGCGCCCGCCGTCGTCGTCGTCAACGAGACTTTCGCGCGCCGCTTCTTCGCCGACACGGAACCGCTCGGACAGCGGATCGTCTTCACCGACGCGCCCGACGCGCCCGCGCGTGAAGTGGTCGGCGTCGTCGCCGATGTTCATCACGCGGGACTCGATGCGCCGGCCGGGCTTGAGTATTACGTCCCTTACGCGCAGTCTCCCGTCGCCCGCGTGACGCTCGTGGCACGCACAACTTCGAGCGACCCGGCGAGCATCGTCCCCGCCCTGCGCGGCCTGATCAGGGAGGCCGATAAAGACTTGCCGCTGTGGAACGTCCGCACGATGAACTCGCTGCTCTCCGAGTCGGTCGCGCGTCATCGCTTCAACACGACGCTGCTCGGCCTCTTCGCGCTCGTCGCGCTGCTTTTGGCGAGCCTCGGTATCTACGGCGTGATGTCTTACTCGGTGACGCAGCGCACGCACGAGATCGGCGTCCGCCTGGCGCTCGGCGCGCAGCCGTCAGACGTGCTCAAAATGGTGCTCAGGCAGGGAATGGTGCTGGTTGCGTTAGGGATCGCGCTCGGCCTCGTGTGCGCCTACGCGCTCACGCGCAGCATGGCGAGCCTGCTCTACGGCGTGAGCGCGACCGACCCGACGACCTTCGGGTTGATCTCACTCGTGCTGCTGCTCGTCGCCTTCGCCGCCAACTACATTCCGGCGCGGCGCGCGACCAAAGTCGATCCGATGGTAGCCTTGAGATACGAATAAGCCGGTGCGAGGAGATGGTAATGGGAATATTGTGGCAAGACCTGCGCTACGGCGCGCGCATGCTGTGGAAGAATCCGAGCTTCACGCTCGTCGCGGTCGTGGTGCTCGGTTTGGGCATCGGCGCGAACACGACGATCTTCAGCCTGATTAACGGGCTGTTGCTCAGGCCGCCCGCCGGCGTCGAATCGCCGGAGACGCTCGCGGCCGTTTATACGAGCGATTACAGCAGCGGGCTGTACGGCGGTTCGTCCTATCCCGACTACATCTCTTTTCGTGACGGGGCAAACGCCTTCGAGGGGCTGGCGGCCTATGAAGGCGCGGTGGCGAGTTTGAACGAAGGCGACGAGCCGGAGCGGCTGCGCGGCGAGAGCGTGACGGGGAACTATTTCAAAGTGCTCGGCGTCGGGGTGTCGGCCGGCCGGCCGCTCCTGCCGGAAGACGAAGCGGCGGCTAGCGGTAATCCGGTCGTCGTCATCAGTCATCACCTCTGGCAGCGTCGGTTCAACTCGGATGCGGCCATCGTCAATCGCACGATCAATCTGGACGGGCGGGCGCACACGGTGGTGGGCGTGGCGGTGGAAAGTTTTCGCGGGCTGCGCATGGGCATGCTGCCGGAGTTCTGGCGGCCTCTGCCGCCGCCCCCGAATGATCCGGGCGAGCGGGGCAATCGCGGACTGGGGCTCGTCGGGCGGCTCAGGGCGGGCGCAACGCCCGAAGAGGCCAACCGGCAACTCACGGCCGTCGCCGCGCGGCTCGCGCAGGACTTTCCCGAAACGAACCGGGGCACGCTCGAACGCCCGGACGAACCGCGCCCCATCACCGTGGTGCGTGAATCGCGCACCGGCGAGCGACACCGCAAAAGCATCGCGGGCGTGACGGGGATGCTGATGTTGATGGTGGCTCTGGTGCTGCTCATCGCCTGCGCCAACGTGGCGAATTTGCTGCTGGCGCGCGCCTCTATGCGGCAACGCGAGATCGCCATCAGGCTGGCGCTCGGTTCCGGCCGCCTGCGCCTCGTGCGCCAACTGTTGACCGAGAGCATGTGTCTCTCGCTGCTGGGCGGCCTTTTCGGGCTCCTGCTGACGCTCTGGACGTCCGACTTTTTGCCGAAGCTCTTCCCCCCCGAAGAGATGGGCGGCGTCGATCTGGGCGTCGATTGGCGAGTGCTGGCCTTCACGCTCGGCCTCTCGGTCGTGACCGGCCTCGTCTTCGGTCTCGTGCCCGCGCTGCAGGCCTCGCGGCAAAATTTGCTGTCGGCTTTGAAGGACGACACGGGCGCGCCGGAAGTGCGCGGTTTCGGAAGGTTCGGGTTGCGCAACGCGCTCGTCGTCCTGCAGGTCGCGCTGTCGCTCATCCTGCTCATCTGCGCCGGACTGTTCATGCGCAGCCTGCGCGCCGCCTCGACGGCCGATCCGGGCTTCAACGCCGAGAATGTCCTGATCACGCAGATGGAGATGCCCGGCGCGAAGATGGCTCGCGCGGAGGCGGAGGTTTTCCATCGCCGCGTGCAGGAGCAGGTGTCGGCGCTACCGGGCGTGCGCTCCGTCGCGCTTGGACACATCGTGCCCATCAGCGGCGGCGGGATGCGCACGAGCGTCTATATCGAAGGCTATCAACCCAAGCCGAACGAGGACACGGAACTCAACACCAACGTCGTCAGCGCGAACTACTTCAAGACGCTCGGCATTCCCCTCCTACAGGGGCGCGACTTCGGGGCTGCCGACACGGCCAACGCCCCCGGCGTCGTCATCATCAACGAGGAGTTTGCGCGGCGTTATTTTCCGGGCGCGAGTCCGCTGGGCAAGCGCGTGCGGACGGATTCGGAAGGGCCTTATTCAGAGATTATCGGTGTGGCGAAGAATGCCAAATACAGGGGCTTGCGCGAGGAGCCGCTGCCGTTCTTCTACACGCCGCTCGCGCAAAGCTCGATGTCCTCGATGGCGCTCTTCGTGCGCACGGACGGCGACCCGCTGGCGGTGCTTCCGTCGGTGCGCGCCGAGTTGAAGAATCTCAATAAGAACCTCACCCTGTTTCAGATCAACACCTTCTCCGCGCACCTCGCCTCCGCCCTTTCCGCCGACCGGATGATCGCCGTGCTGCTCGGCGTGTTCGGCGTCGCGGCGCTGTTGCTGGCCGCCGTCGGACTCTACGGCGTGATGTCCTACGCGGTGGCGCGGCGCACGCACGAGATCGGCGTGCGGATGGCGCTCGGCGCGCAGCGGGGCGACATCATCAAGCTCGTTTTGTGGCAGGGCATGGCGCTCCTGCTGGTGGGCAGCGTGGTCGGGCTGGCCGCGGCCTTCGCTTTGACGCGGCTCATCTCAAGCCTGCTTTTCGGGGTGAGCGCAACCGACCCTGTAACTTTCGTGGGTATCACTTTGCTGCTCGGCGGCGTCGCGATGCTCGCTTGCTACCTCCCGGCGCGGCGCGCGACCAAAGTCGATCCGATGGTGGCCTTGAGATACGAATAGGAGATAAGGTTCAAGTTATGAATAAGAAAATGTTTGTCGCGTGGACGGTCGCCGTCTGCCTGTGCGTCGCGGTGCCGGCTCAGGAGAAACAGCCCGCGAAGAAGAAGAAAGCGGAACAAGATCACATCCAGATCAACGGGCGCAGCCTGCGCTGGGAACACCGCAGCAGCGACGACGGCGTGGACATCACGCTCGACACGAAGAACGTGGAGTTCAACGACGACTACACGGACGTTGAACGCATCACGGGCGGCGGCTACTTCCGCCTCTCGGAGACGCGCGACGGCCGCGTGCGCCGGCTCGACATCAAACCGGGCGTGGACGGCCAACTCAAGCGCGCTTACTGGGAGAACGGCGAGGCGCGCCCGTTCGACGGGGAGGCGCGCAGATGGCTCGCAAAACTGCTGTCGGACTCGGTGGCCGGGAGCGGCTTCGACGCGGAGGCGCGCGTCGAACGGATTCTCAGGCGCGGCGGCGCAAACGCCGTGCTGGCCGAGATCGCGCGGCTCAAAAACGATTACGCGCGGCGCGTCTATGCGACCGCCCTCATCGAGCGCGGGAATCCGAGCGCCGCGCAGTTGGCGAAGCTGCTCTCGCAGAGCGGCGAAGCGATCTCTTCCGATTACGAAAAGGCCACGCTGCTCATCCACGTTTTGAAGAACGACCCGGCGGATGCCGGCGTGCGCGCGGCCTTCTTCGAGGCGGCGAACACGCTCTCTTCCGATTACGAGCGGGGGCGCGTGCTGGCCGTGCTGTTCAAGCAGAGCGACCTCACGCCGGAGACGCTCCTGCTCGCGCTCAAATCCGCGCGCGAGATGAGTTCGGATTTCGAGAAGGCGAACGTCCTGATTCGCGCGGCGGGAACGGGCGCGGCCAACGAATCGGTGCGCGCCGCGATTGTCGAGCACGCGCACGCGCTCTCGTCCGATCACGAGCGCGGGCGCGTGCTCGCGGCCGTGACGAAAAAGGGATTGTAGAGGGCAGCGCCCGCGCGAAGCGGGGAAAGTTCGTCAACGCGCCGACGCCGTTTTGAGTTGTGTTTGAGTGAAATCCCGGAATTACAATGCGCGCGTGCGAAAGCGTCGCGGTCTGAAGTTTCGCGCGTGCGCTGTCGCGGTCTGAAGTTACGCGCGGGGGGCGTCGCGGTTTGAAGTCGCGCGCGTGCGCCGGGAGCAGGGCTGCGTGTGAAAAAGCGTCGCGGTTCGAAGTTTCGCGCGCGCGGTAGCCGCCCCGGTCTGAGGCGTCTCGCATGAACGTATGAAGCCAATCGAAGCATCCATTCCCCGCGTGCTCGTCGCGGACGACCAGCCCGACGTGCTCGAAGCCCTGCGCCTGTTGTTGAAGGGCGAGGGCTACCTGATCGAGGCCGTCACCTCGCCGCCCGCCGTGCTCACCGCCATCAAGGCCGCGGAGTTCGACCTGCTCCTCATCGACCTCAACTACACGCGCGACACCACCTCCGGCCAGGAAGGTCTCGATCTGCTCTCACGCATACAGGCCATTGACGCGACGCTGCCCGTCGTGGTGATGACGGCATGGGGCAGCGTCGAGGTGGCGGTCGAGGCGATGCGTCGCGGCGCGCGCGATTTCATCCAGAAGCCGTGGGAGAATGCGCGTCTGCTCTCCGTCCTGCGCACGCAGTTCGAACTGAGCCGCGCGCTGCGCAAGGGGCAGCGGCTCGAAGCCGAGAACAAGCTCCTGCGCGACGGCCACGCGCCGCCGCAGCGCATGATCGCCACGGCCGCCAGCATGCGCCCCGTGCTTCAGATGATCGAAAGCGTCGGCGCATCGGACGCGAACGTGCTCATCACGGGCGCGAACGGCACGGGCAAGGAAGTGGTGGCGCAGACGCTCCACGCCGTCTCCACGCGCGCGTCGAAGACGATGGTCACGGTCAACGTCGGCGCGCTCTCCGAGGGCACGTTCGAGTCCGAGTTGTTCGGCCACGTCAAGGGCGCGTTCACGGACGCGCGGACGGATCGCGTCGGCCGTTTCGAGTTGGCCGACGGCGGCACGCTTTTTCTCGACGAGATCGCCAACGTCCCCGTGGCGCAGCAGGCGAAGTTGCTGCGCGTGGTGGAGACGGGCGAGTTCGAGCGCGTCGGCTCATCGAAGACGCGGCGCGTGGACGTGCGTATCCTGTCGGCCACGAACGCGGATTTGCGAGAGGAGGTCGCGGGCGGGCGTTTCCGACAGGATTTGCTGTTTCGTCTGAACACGGTCGAGATACACCTGCCCCCCTTGCGCGAGCGGCGCGAAGACATCCCGCTGCTCGCACACCACTTTCTCGAACTTTACGCGCGCCGCTATCGCAAATTTTTGACGACGTTTTCCACCGAAGCGACGAGCGCGCTGCTCCGTTACGAGTGGCCGGGCAACGTGCGCGAGTTGGATCATGCGGTGGAGCGCGCCGTGTTGATGGCGAGGGGCGAGGTGGTGGATGCCGCCGACCTCAATTTGCGCGCCGGGGCGGAGGCCGAGCGCGGACTCGAAGAGATGAGCCTCGATGAGGTAGAGTGTTTCCTGATTCGCAAAACGCTCGCGCGTTTCGACGGCAACGTCGGCCAGACGGCCGAAGCTCTCGGCCTCAGCCGCAGCGCGCTCTATCGCCGACTCCAACGTTACGGCTTATGACCGACGGCCAGCAGCAGCCACCTAACTCCCCACGGCGCGACAGGCTTAACCACGAGCAGCGCATTCTCCTGATGGCTCTGACGGGTGGCCTGCCCGCCACGCTCATCTCGCTCATCCTCATCTGGAACCGCTCCTACACGGCGAAAGTGCAGTGGACGCTCTCGCTCCTCATCCTCGGCTTCTGGCTGAGCCTGGCCTTCTCGCTGCGCGGCCGCGTGGTGCGCCACCTGCAAACGCTCTCGAACCTGCTGGCCGCCATGCGCGAGGGCGACTACTCGATCCGCGCGCGCGGCGCGGGACGCGAAGACGCCCTCGGCGACGTGATGCTCGAAGTCAACGCGCTCAGCGAAACCCTGCGCGCGCAGCGGCTCGGCGCGATGGAGGCCACGGCGCTCCTGCGCACGGTGATGGGCGAGATCGACGTGGCCGTCTTCGCCTTCGACGCGGAGGAGGAGCGCCTGCGCCTCGTCAACCGCGCGGGCGAGCGTCTCTTCGCGCAGCCCGCCGGACGCCTCCTCGGGCGCACGGCCGACGAGCTCGGCCTCGAAGAGTTTCTGCATTTTTCGGACGCGGACGATTCGCAGATCATCCCCAAAACTTTCCCCGGCCGCGCCGGGCGTTGGGGCGTGCGGCGCAGCACCTTCCGCGAGCGCGGCCTGCCGCATCAACTCCTGGTCCTCTCCGACCTCAGCCGCGAACTGCGCGAGGAGGAGCGCGAAGCCTGGAAGCGGCTCGTGCGCGTGCTCGGCCACGAACTGAACAACTCTCTGACGCCGATCAAATCCATCGCCGGCAGCCTTGAGAGTCTGCTCGTGCGCGAGCCGCGCCCCGCGGACTGGCACGACGACATGGCGCGCGGCCTCTCCATCATCGGCACGCGCTCCGAATCGCTCAGTCGCTTCATGCAAGCCTATGCGCACCTCGCGCGCCTGCCCCCCCCGCGCTTCGCGCCCGTCAACGTCCACGAACTCGTGCGCCGCGTGGCGGAACTGGAAACGCGCCTGCCGGTGAAAATCGTGCCCGGCGCGGAACTGACCATTCAGGCCGACGCGGATCAACTTGAACAACTGCTCATCAACTTGCAGCGCAACGCCGCCGACGCCGCCTTGCAGACGGGCGGCGGCGTCTCCGTCGGCTGGATCAGGAACACGAATCAGTTCACCCTCATCGTCGAAGACGAAGGGCCGGGACTTTCCAACACGTCGAACCTCTTCGTCCCGTTCTTCACGACGAAGCCGGGCGGTTCCGGCATCGGTCTCGTCCTCAGCCGGCAGATCGCCGAGGCGCACGGCGGCACCCTCACGCTCACCAACCGCCGCCGCGGCACGGGCTGCGAAGCGCGCCTCCAACTGCCGCTTTGAGTCGCACGCCCCGCGCGCACACTCTCCCCGTCCCGCAGGCTCGCACGCGCTCTCACCCCACACGCTCGCACGCGCTCTCACCCCACGCACCCGCACGCGCCCCCACTCCCCGCGCGCGCTCTCAATCTCCAAGCCGTTTCCGCGAAACTTCGCGCCCCGGCGGTGAACGTTTTTGCGGCCGGAGGCGCAGACGTTATAGTGACGCGGTAACAGCGACGCGGTGACAGCGTTGCGGTAAGGGCGACGCGGCAACATAAATTTCAACGGCGGACAGTTAAAGAGCTTGATAGAGAAAGACGTGATCATCATCGGCGGCGGCGCGGCCGGCCTCTTCTGCGCGATTGAGGCGGGGAAGCGCGGCCGCCGTGTGCTGGTGCTGGAACACGGCGGGCAGGTCGGCAGGAAGATCGCCATCTCCGGCGGCGGGCGTTGCAATTTCACCAACGTCAACACGAGCGCGGCCAACTTCATCTCCGCCAACCCGCACTTCGCCAAGTCCGCGCTCGCGCGCTATACGCCCGCCGATTTCGTCGCGCTCGTCGAACGGCACGGCATCAGTTACCACGAAAAAAAACTGGGGCAGTTGTTCTGCGACGGCAGCGCGCGCCAGATCATCAATTTGCTGCTGGCCGAATGCGCCGACGCGGGAGTGGAAATCCGTTGCGGCGCGCGCGTGCGCCGCGTCGCGCGCGAAGGCGCGTTTCGCGTGGAGACGGAGCAGGGGGCGTTCACTTCCGCCTCGCTCGTCGTCGCCACGGGCGGCCTCTCCATCCCGCAACTCGGCGCGACGGATTTCGGCTACCAACTCGCGCGGCAGTTCGACCTGCGAATCGAGCCGACCCGCCCCGCGCTCGTGCCTCTGACCCTGCCCGCCGCGACGCAGGGAAGCCTCTCGGCCTTGAGCGGCGTGTCGCTCGACGCCGTCGCCAGTTGCGGCGGCGCGTCGTTTCGGGAAAACATACTCGTCACGCACAGGGGCTTGAGCGGCCCCGCCATCCTGCAGGTCTCTTCCTACTGGCAACGCGGCGAAGCGGTCAATCTCAACCTCCTGCCGGATGCGGACGCGCGCGCGCTCCTCCAGGCGCAGGCGGATTCCGAGAGCGAACCCGCGAGCGTGCTCGCGCGCCACCTGCCGCGCCGCTTCGCGCTGGCCTGGTGCGAACTGTACGCGCCCTCCAAACCGCTCAGGCGTTTCGCGGAGCGCGAACTCGACGCGCTGGCCGCGAAACTTCACGACTGGCAGATCACGCCCGCCGGGACGGAAGGATATAAGAAAGCGGAGGTGACGGCGGGCGGCGTTGCGACCTCTGAGCTGTCTTCGCGCACGCTGGAAGCGACGCGCGTCGCCGGTCTCTACTTCATCGGCGAAGTGTTGGACGTGACCGGCCATCTCGGCGGTCACAATTTTCAATGGGCGTGGGCTTCGGGCTACGCCGCCGGGCAGTACGCTTAGCCGGATTTATTCGTGCGGGCGGTTGTGCCCGCGCTCGCGCGGTCGCGCCTTGTAAACCAATAAGCCCACGCGATGAACACGGCCTGCAAAGGCAGCCTGAGCCACAGGGCGGCGGGCGGGATGTCCGGGAACTGTTGCGGGTTGAGCGCCATCTGGACGTTGGCGGGGAACACAGCGACGAGCAGCGCGATCAAGCCCCATGCGGCGAGGCGCGTGTATCGCGGCACGAGCAGCATTAGGCCGAGACCCGCTTCGAAGAAGCCGCTCAGATAGACGAGGAAGAGATGCCAGGGCAGGTAAGACGGCATCATCCGCAGGTAGAGCGAGGGGTTGACGAAGTGGTACAGCCCTCCGAGTATGAACAACAGGCCGAGCGCATATTTCGACAGGAGTTTGAGCATCCGCATTTATCTCTCATGTATCTCATTCAAATATTGCTGCCGTTGTACGACAACGAAGGTGAGTCTTTCGAGCGGAAAGTCTATGACCGCGTGCGCGACGAGTTGATGAAAAAATTCGGCGGCGTCACTGCCTTTCGCGGTTCGCCCGCGGAGGGAATCTGGAGCGAGGGCGGGCAGATCAGCCGCGACACGATCATCATCTTTGAAGTCATGACCCGCGAACTTGAGCGCGAATGGTGGACGACCTATCGCAACGGGCTGGAAACACGCTTCCGTCAGGAGAAGATGATCGTGCGCGCCACCGTCATCGAACAGTTGTGAAGCGCGAGCGCGGTTGCGCGTCGTGATTGTGCGTCGCGTTTGCGCGCCACGTTTGCGCCTCGCGGTTGCGCGTCAGGGACGCGAGTACATGTCCACGACGCGCTCGATGGCGCGACGACAGACGGCGCAAAAAGTGTCCGTGCGCGTGAACATGATGCAATCCACCTGCGGCCGGTAGAAGCCTCGCGCCTCGTAGTTCGCGCCCTCGAACGCGCCCACGCGGTTCGCGTATTTCTCGCGCGCGAACGAGGCTTTCTCGTGCGCCCGCACTTCGTTGAAGAGCGCGTCCATCTCCTGTTCCGGCCGCCCCTGCCGGCGTATCTCGCCCCGGCGTGCCTGAGCCTCGCGCGAGTATTTTTCAAACGCCTCTTTCTCCCAGGGAGTCGGCAGCGGCGTGTCCGGGCTGACGAGGTCGCGCCATTTCAGATTCTTCGGGTCGAGCAGCGCCGTCACGTTCGGCTCCCACGGCTCGATGCGTTCGCCCGAGGCGGGGGCGTAGGCCACGGGCGAGGTGTAATACTCATCGGCCAGCGCGGCGAAGTGATGCCCGAACTCGTGCACGAAGACGTAGGGCGCCCACCCGCTGTCGGCGGCGACCGTGCCGTAGAGGTTGAAGATGCCGCCGCCGCCGTAGGTACGATTGTTGACGAGAATCTCCACGAAGTCGTAGGGCGCGAACGAGGCCGCGCGACGGAAGGCTCGGTTGTCGAACGTGAGTATGTAGCGTTCCGAGCCGAAAACGTCGTAGGTCGTGCCGAGCGGCGAGTCGCGGTGCACGCCCGTCGAGGGGCGCGAGATGCCCGACTCGGCGGCCGGCGGCGCGAGTCCCCAGACGTTGAAATCCCTGCGCCGTTCTTTGAACGGGGAGGTCTGAAAAAGTGTCGCGGTGAGACGCCGCGCGTCGCGCTCGAACTTGACCGCCTCTGCCGCCGTGTAGCCGTCGCCGAGCAACAGCAGATCGACTTTCAAGGCCGGGTCGCCGTTACGCTCGATTTCGATGACGCGCGCGGGCGCGGCCAATTTAGCGTTCGAGACGAAGGCGTCGCGCGGGTCGATGGTCGTCGCCCAGATTTCGCGGAAGAGGTTGCGTGCGTCGCGTTTCTTCAACAAAATTTGCACGGGCGCGGCGGGCGCGGGAAACCGCAGCGATTCCTGAAAGGTGCGGTTCGCCGTTTTGGCCTCGTCCGTCGTTTCCCACTCGCCGTAGATCGAAGCGAAGCCGCGCGAATAGAGCAGGCGATTCGTCTGTCTGTCCCGCACTTCAAACAGGTACTTTCCGAGGTTCGATTCGTCCACGGCGCGGCGCGGGTTGCCCGGCCACGGGAGCGGTTCGACGACGACCCTGTCCACGCTGAACAACTCCTGCATCGCATTGCCGCTGTGATAAAAGTCGAGCCGCATGGTCATGGTCTCGGCCGCAAACGAAGGCAGCGCGGAGAACGAAAGCAGGATGGCGAGCCATAAAATTCTTTTCATAAGCCTCACATGTTTTGGCGGTTGCCCGCGTCGATTGCTCGGTCGCCGAACTTCAGTTGAATGGCGTTAGCTTACACCATCGCGCCCGGCGTCTGAGAGCCGCCGCCGGAATGTTTGCGTAAGCGGATGAACTTCAGGTTATGAATTTCAAGCTTCGGAACTGAAAGGTCTCCGGGTCTTTAACTTGAAACCTGAAACTTGAAACTATCGATGCCGCGCCGGGGATGAGCCTCGTTTGACACGAGGCGGCGGGTCGGTTATAAACCTCTTTCTTCTTATGAAGCTTAAGAATGTCAAACAGTATTGCGTTGAAGCCCTGCACCACGGCGCGGCGATCCATCATGGCAACCATCATTGCCATGCGAGAGGCAGCGCGCCGGTTTTTGTGAGCTTCACAAAAAGACTTGTGAGTAGTTAAAAAAAACTCACACTTCGTTTTCCGAGAAACCCGCTGCCACAGAGTCCAGAGACGGACGGCAGCGGGTTTCTCTTTTTGTTCAACGAACGTTCCCGGCAACTACGAGCGATTTATGTCTGAGCCATTGTCTAAAATTCCCGATGGGATGAGGTATTACGCGGGGGCGGAGGCGCGCCTGCGGCGCAGCGTCGAGGATACGATTATGAGCGTCTTCGACGGCTGGTCTTACGAAGAGATAACGACGCCCTGTGTGGATTACCTCGCCCTCTTCGAGCGCGGGATCGGCCGCGCGCACGCCCACAGGGCTTTTCGTTTCACGGACTGCGACGGGCGCATGCTCGCCCTGCGCCCCGACGTGACCTCCTCCGTGGCGCGCGCCGCCGCCACGCTCTTCGCCGGACGCGCCCGCCCGCTCCGCTTTTGCTATGCGTCGCCCGTGTTCCGCCAGCGGCCTCAGTCGCATGCCGAATGGAAACGCGAGAACCGGCAACTGGGTTGCGAACTGTTCGGCGCGGGCGGCAACGGCGCGGAGATCGAAATGCTCTCGGTCGCGGCGGAAATCCTCGCCGCCTTGCGCCTCTCGCCGAACTACCGGATCACCGTCAACAGCGTCGAAATATTCAACGGCATCGCCGGACACCTCGCGCTCGACGACGAGCAGCGCGAGGCGATGCGGCAACTCGTGGACAGGCGGGACACCGCCGAGTTGCGAAAATTTCTCGCCCGCTACGGCACGACGGAAAACGAGTGCGCCGCTTTCTCCCAACTGATCCGGCTCTCCGGCAAGGGCGAGATATTCGCGGAGGCGCGCGGCATCATCACCAACCCGCGTTCCGTGGCCGCGCTCGACGACCTCGAATCCCTCTGGCGCATCATGTGCGCGCTGGGCTTGTCGGACTACTGCGACATAGACCTCGGAGACGTGTCCGGGCTGGACTACTACACCGGCCTGACTTTCAAAATCTATGTGGCCGGCGCGGGCACGCGCGTCGGCAGCGGCGGCCGCTACGATAATCTGACGGCCAGTTTCGGGCGACCCGAGCCGGCCGTCGGTTTCGTCCTCGATCTCGATGCGCTCACCGACGTGCTCCTGCGAAAGGCGGACGGCGCGCGCGCCGACGCGCCCGGCGAACGCGTCCCCGCGCTCGCGGGGCAAGACCCCGCGGAGCTTTTCAAGGACGCTCGGCGGCGGCGCGCGCTGAGCGAGCGCGTGTTGATTAACTTCGCGGAGTGAGGAGTAAAAGGGTATGCCGGAATTGACCATCGCGGTGGCGAAAGGAAGGATGCAGGACGACACGCTGGGACTCCTGGCGCGCGTCGGCATCGGCGTCAGCGAGAGCGCGCTCAAGTCGCGGCGTCTGGCGGTTGAAGACGAGAGCGGCGTGTATCGCTTCGTCTTCGTGAAGCCATCGGACGTGCCCGTCTACGTGGAGCACGGCATCGCGGATTGCGGCGTGGTGGGGCGCGACGTGTTGCTCGAATCCGACGCAGACCTCCTGCAACCGCTGGATTTGCGCCTGGGGTATTGCCGCATCGCGGTGGCCGCGCGCGCCGGCGGGCTGCCGCTCGCCGCCACGGGCGCGCTGCGGGTCGCCACGAAGTATCCGAAGATCGCCGCCGCACACTTCGGCGCGCGCGGCGTGCCGGTAGAGATCATACGTCTCTCCGGGTCGGTGGAACTCGCGCCGGTGCTCGGCCTCGCCGACTGCATCGTCGATCTCGTGGAGTCGGGGCGCACGCTCTCTGAGAACGGTCTCGAAGTCATTGAAGAGATCGCCGACTCGTCTGCGCGACTCGTCGTTAACCGCGCGAGTTATCAACTGAAGTCCGCCGCCGTGTCGAATCTGATCGAACTGCTGGGCGCGCGACTGGAAAGGGAAGTGTGCGGATGATCGAAGTAATTCGCGTCGGAGAGCGGGAGCGACGCACGGCGAAACTGGCGCGCATCGCCTCGCGCAATGTCGCCCTCGACGAAGAATTGATGCGCGCCGTCGGCCGTGTCATCGCGGACGTGCGGCAACGCGGCGACGCGGCCGTCATCGAGTTGACGGAGCGTTTCGACGGCGTGCGGCTCCGGCGCGACGAACTCAAAATCGACGAGCGGCAATTGCGGGAAACGGCCGCGGGGGTGTCGGCCGACGTGCGGCGCGCTCTGGGTGAAGCCTGCCGGAGGGTGCGCGCCTTTCACGAGCGGCAGCGCGAGGAATCGTGGGAGATGGAGACGCCGGAGGGCGTGCGCCTCGGCCAGCGGGTCGCGCCGCTCGAACGCGCCGGGCTGTACGTTCCGGGCGGGACGGCCAGCTATCCCTCGTCGGTCGTGATGAACGTCGTGCCCGCGCAGGTGGCGGGAGTTGATCGCATCGTCGTCTGCACGCCGCCGCGCACGCTCGCGCAAAATCCGGCGGTGGCGGCCGCGCTGCTCGAATTGAACGTGACGGAGGTGTACGCCGTCGGCGGCGCGCAGGCCGTCGCCGCGCTCGCCTACGGCACCGAGACCATTCCGCGCGTGGATAAAATCACCGGGCCGGGCAATCGCTACGTGGCGGCGGCCAAGAAACTGGTCTTCGGGGTCGTCGGCATCGATTCGATAGCGGGGCCGAGCGAGGTGGTGGTGGTGGCTGACGACACGGCGCGCGCAACGCTCTGCGCCGCCGATCTGCTCGCGCAGGCCGAACACGGCGAGGACGCTTCGGCCGTGCTCATCACCACGAGCGAATCGCTCGCGTCCGGTGTCGCCGCCGAAGTCGAACGACAGGCGCGGAGCCTGCCGCGCGTGGCTCTCGTGCGGAAGTCTCTGGGCGAGTTCGGCGCGATCATCGTGGTCGGCGATTTGGACGAGGCGTGCGAACTGGTCAACGAACTCGCGCCGGAACACGTGGAGATCATGGCGCGCGACGCGGAGACCGTGGCCGCGCGCATTCGTCACGCGGGCGCGATCTTTCTCGGCGAGTACACGCCGGAGGCCGTCGGCGATTACTTCGCGGGGCCGAACCACGTCCTGCCCACGGGCGGGGCGGCGCGCTACGCATCCGCGCTCGGCGTCTACGATTTCATCAGGCGCACGAGCATCATCAGGTATTCGGCGGCCGAACTCGGACGCACGGCGCACATGATCGCCGCTCTGGCGCACGCCGAGGGGCTGGACGCGCACGCGCGCTCCGCGCTCATACGTCTGGACGACGGCGCTTCGTAAGTTGCTCGCTAAAGCCGTCGGCGACGCCGCGCCGCGCTGAGAGAGCGTTTGCGGGTGAGGATTAAGGAAAGAGGACTATTCATGTTCGATGCTTTGCAAGCGATCAAACCGCGCGTGCGCGAACTGCGCGCCTACACGCTGTCGCCGGATCGCGCCGCGCTGAAACTCAATCAAAACGAGAACCCGTGGGACACGCCGGAGCGAATCAGGCTGGAGGCGTTGCGGCGTCTGGGCGGTCGCGCGTGGTCGCGCTATCCCGATTTCGTGCCCGCCGGTCTGCACGAACGTCTCGCCTCCTTCGCCGGGTGGCGCGCCGACGGCATCGTCGCGGGCAACGGGTCGAACGAATTGATTCAAGCCCTGTTGATGGTGACAATCGGCGAAGGGAAGCGGCTGCTCATCTGCGAACCGACGTTCGCGCTCTACCGGCAGGTGGCGATTGTGCTCGGCGGCGACGTGCTCGGCGTGCCGCTCGACGCGGAATTGAAATTCGACGTTGAGGCCATCAGGGAAAAGATTGAGACCGCCCGCCCGGACGTGACGATCATCTGTTCGCCGAACAACCCGACGGGGTGCGCGATACCTGAGCGCGACCTCGCCTCGCTGCTCGAAGTTTCGCGCGGGCTGGTGGCGATTGACGAAGCCTACTTCGAGTTCTCCGGGCGGACGGCCGTGCCGCTCCTGGAGGCGCACAAAAATCTCGTCGTCTTTCGCACCTTCTCGAAGGCGATGGCGCTGGCGGCGTTGCGCGTCGGCTATTTGCTGGCCGCGCCCGAAGTGGCGCGCGAGATCGCGAAGGCCGTGCTGCCCTATAACCTCAACTTCGTCTCGCAGACGATAGCCGAAGTGGCCGTCGAACTCTACGAGTCGGAGTTGCGCCCGCTCGTCGCGCGCATCGTCGAAGGGCGCGCGCACCTGCTGGCGGGACTGCGGGAGATTGAAGGTCTCGTCCCCGTCGCGTCGGAGGCCAACTTCATGCTCGTTCGTTCCGCGTTCAAGCCGCACTTCATCTACCGGCAACTGCTGGAACGCGACATACTCATCCGCGACGTGAGCGGCTACCCGTTGCTCGCGGACTATTTTCGCGTGAGCGTCGGCACGCCGCGCGAGAACGCGTGGCTGCTTTCGGCCTTGCGGGAAATTTGCGCCACGGCGCAGACGGAAGGCGACGCGGCAAATGTTTTAAAGCCGGCAGGTCGGGAATCTTAAACGGAGAAAATTATGAACACACAACTTCAGGCGCGAGCACGCACGGGCGAAGTTCAGCGGCAGACGAAAGAGACGGAAGTGCGAGTTTCGCTGAACCTTGACGGGAGCGGGCAGGCGCGCATCTCGACGGGCGTGCCGTTTCTGGATCACATGCTCGAACTGTTCGCGCGCCACGGCCTCTTCGATCTGGACGTGTCGTGCCGCGGCGATCTGCATATAGATGATCATCATTCGGTGGAGGACGTTGCCATCTCGCTCGGCGAGGCGTTCGCGGCCGCGCTCGCGGACAAGCGCGGCATCACGCGCTACGGCGCGGCGCTCGTGCCGATGGACGAAGCTCTGTGCCGCGCGGTGGTGGATTTGTCGGGGCGCTTCCACCTCGTCTACGAAGTGGAGACGCGGCGGCAGTCGATAGGGAATTTCTCGGTCGAGCTGGCCGAACACTTCTGGCGCTCCTTTGCGATGGCCGTGCGCTGCAATTTGCACCTCGACCTGCTGCGCGGGCAGAACACGCATCACATTCTCGAAGCGACCTTCAAGGCGACGGCGCGCGCGCTCAGGCAGGCGACGGAAATCGATCCGCGCGTCGAGGGCGTGCCGAGCACGAAAGGAGTCTTGTGAGCGGGGCTGAAGTGGCGATCATTGATTACGGCGTCGGCAACCTGCGTTCCGTGGAGAAGGCTTTCGCCGCGACAGGCTGCGAGGCGGTGGTGAGCGGCGACGCGCGCGTGCTCGGCGAGGCGCGGCGGCTGGTGCTGCCGGGAGTCGGCGCATTCGGCGCGTGCATGGACGCTCTGCGCGAGCGCGGCTTCGACCGCCTCGTGCGCGAGCGCGCGCTGGCGGGGACGCCGCTGCTGGGCGTGTGCGTCGGGATGCAGATGTTGTTCGAGGAGTCGGAGGAGTTCGGCCGGAGCGAAGGGCTGGGGCTGCTGCGGGGGCGCGTGCGCCGCTTTTCGGAGGCGTTGCTCGTGCCGCAGACGGGCTGGAACCAGGTGGCGCACGGCGGCGCGCACGAGTTGCTCGAAGGCATCGAAGACGGGACGTTCTTCTATTTCGTCCATTCGTTTTACTGCGAGCCGGAGGAGCGGGAAGTCGTGCGCGGCGAGACGGAGTACGGCGCGGCCTACGCATCGGTCGTCGGGCGCGGCGCGCTCTGCGGCGTCCAGTTTCACCCGGAGAAGAGCCAGGCGGCGGGCTTGCGCCTGCTGCGAAACTTCGCCGCAATCGAGACGGAGGAGAGATAGGTGCTGGCGAAACGTATCATCCCGTGTCTCGACGTTGACGGTGGCCGCGTGGTCAAAGGCATACGCTTCGCATCGCTCGTCGATGCGGGCGATCCGGTCGAACATGCGCGGCGTTACGACGCGGAAGGCGCGGACGAGTTGGCATTCCTCGACATCACGGCCTCTTCCGGCAAGCGCGCCATCGTGGCGGAACTCGTGCGGCGCGTGGCCGATGAAGTCTTCATCCCGTTCACGGTGGGCGGCGGTCTCGGAAGTCTCGAAGACATACGCGCGGTGCTGCGCGCCGGGGCGGATAAAGTGACGCTGAACACGGCCGCCGTCGAGCGTCCCGAAGTGATCGCCGAGGGCGCGCAGACCTTCGGCAGCCAGTGCATCGTCGTCGCCATCGACGCGCGGCGCAGGCTTGCGGGCGACGCGGCGAGCGGTTGGGAAGTCTTCACGCACGGCGGGCGTCGGAACAGAGGTTGGGACGCCGTGGAGTGGGCGCGGCGCGCGGAGCGACTCGGCGCGGGAGAAATTCTGCTGACGAGCATGGACGCAGACGGCACGCGCGACGGCTTCGACATTGAGTTGACGCGCGCCGTGGCGAATGCGGTGAGGATTCCCGTCATCGCCTCGGGCGGCGCGGGGCGGCTCGAACATTTTTACGAAGCATTGACGCGGGGAGGCGCGAGCGCCGTGCTCGCCGCCTCGCTCTTTCATTTCGGAGATTACAAAGTTTCCGAAGTCAAAAATTACCTGCGCGGGAGGGGAGTCGTGGTGCGATGAGGAAGATCATGTTGGAAGAATTGAGATACGACGAACGCGGCCTCGTGCCCGTCGTCGTGCAGGACGCGCGGACGCGCGAGGTGTTGACCCTCGCCTACATGAGCGCGGAGAGCGCGCGCCGCACGCTCGACGAAGGCGAGACGTGGTTCTGGTCGCGTTCGCGCGCGCAACTCTGGCACAAGGGGGAAACTTCCGGCCACACGCAGCGCGTCCGCGCCGTCGTGGCCGACTGCGACACGGACGCGCTCCTCGTGCTCGTCGAGCCGAACGGCGCGGCCTGCCACACGGGCGCGCTCTCCTGTTTTCAAAACGAGATTGAAGGCGCGGGCGTGCTTGCGCCGCAGGACGCTACACCGCAGGAAGCCGCGCCGCAGGACGCCGCGCCGGAGGACGCCGTGCTGGAGGAAGCCGCGCCGGAGCGCGCGCGTGAGCAGCCGAATGCGCTCGGCGCGACGCTCGCGGGTCTCTACGACCTCGTCGAAAGCAGGCAGCGAGAGCGCCCGGCCGAATCATACACGACCTACCTCTTCGAGCGCGGGCTGGATAAGATTCTCAAAAAAGTCGGGGAGGAATCGGCCGAGACGATCATCGCCGCGAAGAATGAGGATGCGCCCGCTCTCGTCGCGGAAGTTTCCGACCTGCTCTATCACCTGCTCGTGCTGCTCGTCGAACGCGGCGTGAAGCTGGAAGAGGTCGAGAGTGAACTTTCCCGGCGCGGGATGAAAGGAGTCGCCCGTTGAATTCGGAAAACACGGAACTCGAAGAATTGTTGGATTTCGCCGTGGGGTTGGCGCGCGGGGCGGGCGAGATCACGCTGCGGCATTTCCGGCGCTCTTTCTCCACCGAGCGCAAGGCCGACGGTTCGCCCGTCACGCAGGCGGATCGCGAAGCCGAAAGGTTCATTCGCGCGGGCATCGAAGAAAAATTTTCGCACGATTCCGTTCTGGGCGAAGAAGAGGCGACGCGCGCGGGCACATCGGGCAGGCAGTGGATCATAGACCCGATTGACGGCACTTATGCGTTCGTTCACGGCGTCCCGCTCTACGGGGTGATGATCGCGCTGGAGGTGGCGGGCGAGTCGCGCCTGGGCGTCGTGAATCTCCCCGCGCTCGGTGAATTGATTTACGCGGCGCGAGGTCTCGGCTGCTTCTGGAATAACGAAGCGGCGCATGTGTCGGACGTCTCGTCGCTGGAAGACGCGCTGCTGCTTTCGACCGACTTCGGCACGTGTGAGAGGTATGGTTTCGGCGCGCCCGCGCGCCGGTTGGAGCGGCGCGCGGGCGCACGCCGCACGTGGGGCGATTGCTACGGCCACATTCTCGTCGCCACCGGCCGCGCGGAAGTGATGCTCGACCCGGTGATGAACGTCTGGGACTGCGCCCCGCTATTGCCTATCCTCGAAGAAGCCGGCGGGACTTTCACCGACTGGAGCGGAAGAAAAACCATCCGTGGCGGCAATGCGATTTCGACCAACGGGCTGCTCCTGGAAACAGTCTTCGCAGTTATCAATGAGGAAGAATAGCCGCGACGGCAACCGATGCCGTTGCCATTCATCCGCATACCGAAAGGGACGTTTAAAAATCAGATGCTTGTGATTCCAGCCATTGATCTGAAAGACGGCCGCTGCGTTCGCCTGACGCAGGGGCGCAAAGCGGAGGCCAGCGTGTACGATGGCGATCCGGTGGAGATCGCGCGCGGCTTCGAACAGGATGGCGCGCGGATGTTGCACGTAGTCGATCTGGACGGCGCGTTCGCGGATGCGAACTCACCCAATCGTGCCGTCGCCCGACGAATTATCGAAGCCGTGGCGATACCCGTACAGTTCGGCGGCGGGTTGCGCCAGGCATCCGACGTGCGGGAAATGATCGGGTACGGCGCGGCGCGCGTCGTACTGGGCACGCTCGTCGTGGAGTCGGCCGAATTGCTGGCGCATCTGGTGAAGCTCTACGGCGCGCGCATCGCCGTCGGGATCGATGCACGTGCCGGTAAAGTCGTCACGCGCGGCTGGGAACGACAAGAGAACATCGCGGCGACCGAACTGGCCGAACGCATGGCCGGCTTCGGAGTCTCACGAATCATCTACACGGATGTGTCCCGCGACGGAATGCTCGGAGGGGTAAACGTGGAGCAGACCTGCGCCATCGCGCGTCGTTCCGGTCTGCCGGTCACGGCTTCGGGCGGGGTCTCCACATTGGCCGACATCGCGCGCCTCAAGGTCGAATGCGACGGCGGAATCGATAGCGTCATCGTCGGCAAAGCGCTCTATGAGAAACGCTTCACCTTGCCGCAAGCCCTACATGCCGCGTTGTAGCTAGCGGACAACATCTTCGCGGCCGGACTGTCAGGCACAGTTGATGTGAGTGTCAACAAGCACCCGCTACTGCGAACTCTGCGAAATTTAACCCGCCACTTTTCCTAACCTCTGCGGGGCGACCATCCTAAGCGCGACGGGCGCGAGCGTCCGGCGGCGTCTCCATACGATCCGATGGTCGCTCTGCGCTACGAATAAGGCGCGCGGCTCAGAGGGGCGTGCGGGCAAGACGGGGAATCGTTAAAGAGTGGAACCAATCGCATTGCCCGCGCCGCACACGTCATGGAAACGTTGCCGTGCTGTCCGTCCGGTTCGGCCGACACCGAAGCATGACTCCTGGGGCGCGGGGCGACCGCCTCTGTCGCGCTCGCTCCGGTTAAACCGGCTTGTCGTCGGACTGGACGCCGAACATCTCGTACTCAGCCCGGACGAACGTGTTGGCCGCGCTCGCCAGATCGAGCAGACGTGCGAGCGCCGGTGCGTGAAAAAAGCCACAGCGATGACAGACCAGGGCAGGGCGGTCGGCGAGGTAGATGTCTATGCCGGTCGGGTCTGTCGCCTCGCCGCAGAGGGCGCAAGGGTCGTTGGTCAACACGGTGTTGACGCGGATCACTAAATCGGTCGGTTGAAGTTCTGCCATCGCTCCCGCCGGTTTCGTCACTTTATCGCTCACGTCTGAATACCTTTCTTTGCCAGTCTTTCCACACAGGCCGAAAGGCTAACGCGAAAAAAAAGTTAACGCAAGAAGGACGCCCGATTCCGAACTTCCTACGGTTGTTCCCGGACGGCGAGCCTCTGATTTCGAACCGGGACACAGCCCCTTTTTGTCGCGTTGCAAAAAGATAGGCCGGATGACGAAGGGCAGCTCTATGGCTGCCCTTGATTATTTGATTCTAAGGAAGGCGGCCGAAGGAGTCGAATTAGGGAATAATGGTTTTGCGGTACGTTTTAGCCCTGTATGATGGAATGTCTCGGAACATCACAGCCCGTTCACAACTTCCGGCGCGTGCCGGAGCATCAGAGTATTTATGAACCACCTTTGTTCAAAAAGACTGTTTAATATATTTATATCAATTCTTTGTTTATCCGCAGTGGTCTCTGCCGTGGAGTCTCCCGCGCTCAAGATATTCCCTCCCGCGAACGGAGAAATACGCCTGGAAAATTTTTTCGGCGACATTGAAGTTGCCGTCTGGCAGGAAACCTACATCGGGGTTTCAACCTCCGTTTTGCCCTCGGGTATTAAGAAATCGCCTCTCGAATTAGAGCGTTCGGAAACCGGCTTATACATTAAGGTGTCCGCCGGTCTCTCCGAAAATCAATACCCGGTCGCGCTAAAATTGAACGTGCCGGCAAACAGCAGATTACGAATATCAACCGGCAAAGGAACGATTAATATAAATGGCCTCCCCGCGTCACTCTCGGCGCACAGCGTATCCGGCGACATAAATTTTAACTTGCCGGAGAACCCGGATTTTTCCCTCAACGCTCATTCCGTCAAAGGCTCGGTCATCTCCGCGGAAAACAAAGAAATCAAAACGAAATATCAGTCTCGACGGGGCGCCGGCTCCGCGCGCGTAAACTTGTCTTCCGAGACAGGTATAATTCGCCTTTCCAACGTCAACCGCTCTACGGATATAGCGGGCGCGAGAGAAAATGTAACTACGAAAAGAAATGGCGGCCGGCAGGGAGAAGCGCCGCTCCCGCCCGTTTTAAAAAACGAAGCTCCCGCTGCTGCGCGCTCGAACCGTCCCGTCAATCAGCCGTCCGTAGACGCCCCGCTCGAAGTTGATGAAGATGAAGTTGTAAAAGTCGAGACCGACCTTGTCACGCTGAATGCGAGCGTCGTGGAGCGTTCCACGGGGCGAGTGATAACAGGATTGAGGCGGGAGGACTTCAAGATCGAAGAAGATGGAGTCGAGCAAAAAATAGAGCACTTCGAAACGGTTAATGCGCCTTTTGATCTGCTTTTGCTGATAGATTTATCCGGCTCCACCGCTAAAGTCGCGGATATTATTCGCGCCGCAACCAAACGCTTCGTCTCCGCCACACGTCCACAAGACCGTATAGCGATTCTGGCCTTCTCCGGCACGACAATCGTCGTCTCGCCCTTTACTTCCAATAAATCCGCCCTCAACACGGCGGTCAATTCCATGCAATCGCCTAACGGGGACACCAAACTGTACGACGGGATAAATTATGCGCTCGACTATATAGACAAAGAATCAGCGGGCACGCGCCGCAAAGCCATTATCGTGATGAGCGACGGTCTCGACAGCGAGTTACCCAACGTCGCCGGTTCCGGCTCGATCCTGCCTTACAAAACCATCTACAGCCGCGCACAGGAATTCGACGGGATGATTTATTGCATTTGGACGAATACGGAATATGAAGCCCACAGCCCGCTCGATATTCAGCCCGAAACTTTCGATTTAGCTTATGACCAGTTATATGATCTTTCCGAGGCCGGAAGCGGACTGTTCTATGAAGTGGAAAAGTTGGAAGACCTGGCGGGCATTTATGAAAAGGTCATCAGCGATCTGGGCACGGTCTATAGTTTATCCTTCAACCCGACCAACAAAGGAAGAGACGGGCGTCTCCGGCAAGTTCGTCTCCGCCTTCCGACCAAACCCGGCGCCGTCGCGCGCGCCAAACAAAGCTATACCAGGTAAAGCAGTCCCCGCATGAACAAACAAAAAGAATCGGGCGGCCTCCACGGCCACCCGATTCTCCCTGTTACAGTTTAACGAACGTAACCTGTGCCGCACAGACAAGCGCCGACGAACCTGATAGCCGCCTCAATATAAATGGCCTGATAACTCCCCTTGCGAACGCCGAAGTTGTTGAAGAATGTAGGCGGAAAATTCTATTGCAAACTTTTTCGCAAGGCGTTACTCTCCAGCGCGTGTGCGCCCCTCACGATACCGGCGTTCACACAGGCACACTAAACCTTAACCGCCCCGTCGGGCAGCTTGTCAAGGTTGGAATGGCATTACAAGTTAGAGTAGCGAGAACACGCCCGCGAGCAGGTCGAGAACAGTCTGCGTGAGGCTGTCCGTCGCTTCGTCCTGTGTGTCGCCACCTTCGGTCGGCTCTTGAACTGTACTCGTCGTCTCCTGCTTTACCGCTTCCGGCGTTGGGGACGGATCAGCGACTCCGTTCATCATCCAGCCCGCCTGCGCAGAGCAGGCCAGTAGAAGAATCAACGCGGAGGTTCGGATAATTTTACCCATTTCCTTACACCTTTTCGTTTTTATGAGGGTTGACCGAAATTGCCGCCGCATCCGCAAGGTGCGGCGGCATCGCTGCGTATGACGTAAAACTGTCATACACGAAGAAAGGCTTGCCTCACATGACTTTAGCAGACGAACGGCTGCGAAAACTAGATAATTCCTCACTGACCGGGAATGAGCGCGCCCTGCTACGCTGCCAGATTGCGGCAGACCTCATACACAAGGGGCAATATGAGGCCGCGCGTGAGGCTCTAGGCGAACTCTGGCGGGGGATCGGGCAGAGGCCAGACGTTGGAGAGTTACCGCCCATGACGGCCGCAGAGGTCTTGCTTCAATGCGGCGCGCTCACGGGCTGGTTAGTGAGCGCGGGGAATGTGGCGGACGCGGAAGAAAAGGCCAAAGACCTGCTTACGGAAGCCTTACGCCTTTTCCAATCTCAGGGCGAATGCAGGAAAGTGTCCGAGGTTCAGTACGAACTCGGTTACTGCTACTGGCGGGCGGGCGAACTCGACAACGCGCGCATCATCATGCAGGAGGCATTGAATCTTCTGCGGGACGAAGACTTGGAGTTGAAGGCAAAAATTTTGATTCGACTTACGGGTGTCGAGATATGGGAGAATAAGTACTACGCGGCGTTGCGCATTCTTGAAAAGGCAGAATCAGTTTTCCAGTCTGCGAATGACGCCTTAAAAGGCAGATGGCACGGTCAGATGGCCTTAGTCTTGATACGACTTGCGCCATTGGAGGGGAATAGCGATTACACTGACAGGGCGATTATAGAATTTACTGCCGCAATCTATCATTACGAACTGGCCGGGCATGAAAGATATTGCGCCCTCAATCTCAATAACCTTGCTATGACGCTCTACAAATTGGGGCGACACGGGGAAGCGCACGAACATCTTGATCGGGCGCAACTGATATTCACGAGACTTAAAGACACCGGCAACCTGGCGCAGGTGGACGAGACGCGGGCGCGCGTGTTGGTCGCGGAGCAGAAGTACAGGGAAGCGAACCGCATCATCGCCAGCGTCATTAAGACTTTCGAAGCGGGCGGCGAGTCAGCCTTGCTGGCCGACGCCCTGACCCTTCAAGGCATCATTTGGGCGAGGCTCGGCGGCCTCGATAGCTCGGCCGACATTATGCGGCGGGCTATGAAAATAGCGCAGCAATCCGGCGCGCACACGCAGGCCGGACAGGCCGCGATGACGTTGATAGAAGAACACGGCGCGACGTGGCGGCTGTCCCTGTCGGAGGTGACACAGGTCTATCTGCGCGCCCATGAACTGCTAAAAGGTACGCAGGACGCCGGGGACATAGCGCGGCTACAGGCGTGTGCCCTGAAAGTGATCCAGAGGCTTTCGGGTATGCAGTTGCACGAAAAGAACTTTACTTTTTACGGCGCAGTGCAGGAGTTGGAAGCGAGGCTGATAGAGCAGGCTTTAGAGTTGGAAGGCGGAAGCATCACACGCGCCGCCAAGAGGCTGGGGTTAAAACGTCAGTCGTTCGCACAAATGCTGCAAACACGCCATAAGAATCTGTTAGACAAGAGGACGCCACCTAAAAAGCGGCTGCGCAGCATCATTAAAGACCCGAAAGAATAGCAAGCCGATTAAGCCTTGCCTGGCGTCCCGCCGCTCACAAGGCTTTGTGTTTTGGCAGACCATTGGCAGACCAAAGACTAGGGGCATCTGTTCTGGATGCCCTAAATCATTGATTCAATTGAAGGCGGCGATTGGAATCAAACCGATGAATAAAGGTTTTGCAGCCCATATAGGGCATCTGTTATAGAGTGTTACGGAGTGTCACAGGCTTGTAAAATAAGGGTTTGATAGAATCCGTTGCAAGCCCGTGATACTCTATTTGTGCAGGTAGCTACTACATTTCCTACTACATCGAAACTGATGTTTGCAATCATAAATACACAAAAAGGTAAATGCACTTATATGAAATTTGAGCAAATCCTTAAAGACTCTAACTACTCACTCAGTTTATTTACATCCGAAGAAATCGATGCACTTGAAAGTCGCATCACTGTCAAGGAAATACGCGGCAAAGAAGCTTTCTTTGCGCGTTGCCTTGTCCGTGAAAAAGATGTGCAACTAAAGCCTGAAGAAATTGTCCCGCAACTCTATCTTCATCGCTTGATGAATGATTACGGTTATCCAAAACAACGGATCGCCGTTGAGTTTCCCGTCAAATTCGGCTCGTCAACGAAGAAGGCCGACATTGTTATCCGCGACAGAAAGCACCACGATTCTGCTTATATCATCGTCGAACTCAAGAAGCCAAAATGGAAGGATGGAAAAGACCAATTAAAATCCTATTGCCATGCAACGGGTTCGCCTATGGGTGTGTGGACGAACGGTACACAAATCTCTTTTTACCATCGTAAAGACCCAAACTACTTTGAAGATATAACCGACATTCCGAAGGTTACGGAAACCCTAGCCGAAATCATAGGTGAGCGATTTACCATTGACGATCTTATTGCTAAAGACAAACTTGTAACGGAAGGCAAAACGCTAAAACAGATCATTCTTGAAATGGAAGATGAAGTTTTAGCGAACGCGGGCGTTGATGTTTTTGAGGAATGTTTTAAGTTGGTATTTACCAAGCTCTATGATGAGTTTGAAGGCGTCCGTGATCGCAAACGTCTCTTAGAGTTTCGCAATACAGGACAAACGGAAAGCGAACTTCACGATAAAATCTCCGTGCTGTTCGACAAGGCGAAAGACAAATGGAAGGGCGTTTTCGATCAAAGCGAACGCATCAAGCTAAAGCGTTCGCATTTGCCAATCTGTGTTGCCTCTCTGCAAAACGTCAAGTTCTTTAACTCGAATCTTGATATTGTTGATGATGCTTTTGAGAATCTCGTCAATAAATCCGCGAAAGGCGAAAAAGGTCAATACTTCACACCACGTTATGTCATTGATATGTGTGTGAAGATGCTTGATCCAAAAGAAGATGAGTTTGTGATTGATCCGGCTGCCGGTAGTTCGGGCTTTACGGTTCACAGCATCTTTCACGTCTGGGGCAAGATTTTTGAAGAACTTGGAATGTCTACAACCGAAGTCTATACGGCTGAAAAGAAGCCTGCCCGATGTGAAGATTACGTCCGGGAAAAAGTTTTCGCCATTGACTTTGATGAGAAAAGCGTCCGCGTAGCGAAAACCTTAAACCTCATTGCTGGCGACGGCCAAACCAATGTACTTTATCTCAACTCGCTGGACTATGAACGCTGGAATGATGAAATCAGCGACAGATTATGGCGCAAAATTTACGGCGCGGGCTTTGACCGCCTGCAAGATTTAGGCTTGAGCGCGAAGGAAAATCGGCAATTCAAATTTGACGTTCTGTTAGCGAACCCGCCGTTTGCAGGTGACATTAAGGAAACACGTGTTATCAATAAGTATGACATCGCGCAAAAGCAGAACGGCAAATATGAAGATAAAATTGGGCGCGATATTCTGTTCATCGAACGCAATCTCGATTTCTTAAAACCCGGCGGGCGTATGGCCGTCGTCTTACCGCAAGGCAGATTCAACAATTCATCTGACAAACGCATCCGTGAATACATAGCGGAGCGTTGCCGTATCCTTGCGGTTGTCGGTCTGCATAGCAACACATTCAAGCCGCATACCGGTACGAAAACAAGCGTGCTGTTTGTGCAGAAGTGGAACGACGACGCGAGCAAAGGAGCGTTGTGTGCGAAAGTTGACGATTACAACATCTTCTTTGCGACTCAGCAGATGCCCGCTAAAGATAATTCAGGCGAGAAACTATATCGCTTCAAAGAAGGTCAATTCGTCCGCGATGAACATGGACATTTCATCGTCGCTCATGATCTTTTCAATCACGAAGGATTAACAGAGGATGGAGTCTTTGAAGCCTTCCGCGAGTTTGCCAAGAAAGAGAAGTTATCATTTGCATCGGATTTTTTCGTCTAAGCCCGTTCGATAAACCGAAGTATGAGGCTTTGTTGAACGGGCGACAAGTTGCGGAATTAAAATTTAGTGAAGTTTTGAAAGGGAATATTTACTTTCGGATTGAAGCAGAATACTTTGCGAAAAAATACCTTGAAACAGAAAAACTATTGAGAGATGTTGGCTCAGTCTACATAAAAACTTTCGCAGATGTTACTGACGGAGAACACGGTTCACCAGACCTAGACGAGAGTAGTGGGATTGTTTATCTATCTGGCCAAAATATTTTAGATAACACCTTAGATTTAGATGACATAAGATTTTGCAGTAAAACACTTCATCAACGTAATTCGAGATCAGCATTAGTTAAAAATAATATTCTTATGTCAATCGTTGGAACGGTCGGAAGTGCAAGTGTTATTTATAAGGACATTCTAGGAAATACAGACCGAAATGTAGCGACAATCAAGAATATAACAAGCAAGTTCTCTCCATACTTTGTATCGACTTTTCTAAACTGTAAATATGGTAAGAACCAAACAGAAAGGTTTTCAACCGGGAACGTTCAACCTTTACTTAACTTGTTACAGGTAAAAAGCATTTTAATTCCAGAAATCGATTTCTTCTTACAAACGCAAGTCGAAAATCTCGTCAAACAAGCTCATAGGAAGCTAGATGAAAGCAAAGCGGTGTACGCTGAAGCCAACAATTTATTACTCAACGAACTCGGCTTACGTGAGTGGTCACCATCAAATAAAAATACGGCAGTTAAGTCACTTCGTGAATCCTTCTTAGATAGTGGCAGATTAGATGCAGAGTATTATCAATTGAAATACGATGAGATGAAAAATGTTGTGAAGGCAAATGCTGTTTCAGTATGTCACGTCAAATCAATCGAAACATTTAATCAGCGGGGAGAGCAGCCACGCTATATTGCTGATGGTAAATTGAGAGTGATCAACAGCCGACATATTCTCGAGCAACATCTTGATTACGAGAATCTTGAACGCACAAATGCAGATGAATGGGAGACGTTCCCATTAGCCAGAGTTTTTAGAAACGATGTTTTGATTTATACGACCGGGGCTAATGTTGGGCGGACAAATGTTTACATGAGTGATGAACCTGCTTTAGCAAGCAACCACGTCAACATCTTGCGAATTGAAAATGCCAATCCCGTTTATGTTGGATTCGTTCTTAATTCTTATGTCGGACGAATGCAGACTCGACAAATCGTAACGGGAAGCGCACAAGCAGAGCTTTATTCGAACGCGATTTCACAATTTATCATGCCTTTTATTTCGGATAACTCACAACGAACAATCACTGATTACGTCGAAAAATCATACCTATTGAAAGTAGAATCAAGACGGTTACTTGAAGTTGCCAAACGTGCTGTCGAGATTGCGATTGAAGAAAACGAGCAAGCCGCTTTCAAGTTTATTAAGACTGTAAATTGACTTGCTGCCCCATTCGCAGCAACATAAACTTTCCCGTCATTGTT
This sequence comes from Pyrinomonadaceae bacterium, assembly GCA_035645855.1. GTDB lineage: Bacteria > Acidobacteriota > Blastocatellia > Pyrinomonadales > Pyrinomonadaceae > JAIVJZ01. Next base: position 27,346 of record DASQLU010000064.1, on the reverse strand, counting down.
GACAATTATCGGCGACGCATATCGCCTCCAAGTTCTTAGCTGTCGCAGCACGCGCAAGAATTGAGGTGGGTAGCGTCCTTAAGATAACTAAGAAAGAAACGTAGAGGCGCACAGATTGATAAGCATAGAAAATGACAACTTGTGGTTTGGCAGACCGTTGGCAGACCAAATGACAAAGGGCAGCTTATAAGCTGCCCGTAAGTCTTCGATTCTAAAAAGGCGGCGATCGGAATCGAACCGATGAATAAAGGTTTTGCAGACCTCTGCCTTACCACTTGGCTACGCCGCCGCGAGAGAAGGTGAAGGGCGAAAGGCGAAAGGTGAAAGTTAATCTTTCGCCTTTCGCCTTTTCACTGGTCACTTGAGATGTTTGGAGCGGGAGACGAGATTTGAACTCGCGACTTCGACCTTGGCAAGGTCGCACTCTACCACTGAGTTACTCCCGCTCAGCGAAAGGAGATTTTACCGATTCATACACGCTTGTCAAGCGACGCGCCCGGCCAAATTTGACAAGGCCGCCCCTGCGCGGTTAATTTTTCCGCGTTAGCACCATACTTCTTGTCGATTCAAATTCGTTATCGCTCAACCGAACTGTTAAATGGTTCAAACGCGCGTGCGTGTCCCTCGCGTCCGTGCCGAAGAAAGGTCTGTGCTCATGTTTTCAAGAGATTCTTTGTCGGCGTCGCGTGGTCGCGCCGCGATGTCGTTGTCGTGCGGTCGCGCAGCGATGTCGCTGTGCGCGTTGTTGCTGCTGCTTGTCGGCGTGGCCGCCGGTCAGGGTTATCGCAAGCCGGCGCAGGCGGTGCTCGACGTGCTGAACTCGCCCGTCACGCCCTCGGTCTCAATCAGCCCGGCGCGCGATCAGATGTTGCTGGCGACGGGCGTGCGCTACCCGCCCATCAGCGATTTGGCGCAGCCGATGCTCAGGCTCGCGGGCTATCGCATCAACCCGAATACCAACGGGCGTCACCTCGCGCCTTATTTCGTCGCGCTCTCTTTGAAGCGCATCGCGGACGGCGCGGAGACGAAGATCGAATTGCCGCCGGGCGCGCAGGCGGGCTTGCCGCAGTGGAGTCCGGACGGAAAGCGTTTCGCGTTCACCAACACGGTCACGAACGGCATCGAGTTGTGGGTGGGCGACGCGGTGGCGGGGCGCGCCGCGAAGGTGAAAGGCGTGATGCTCAACGCGGTCATGGGCGATGCGCTCCAGTGGATGCCGGATGGCCGCACGCTCCTCGTGCAACTCGTCCCGGCGGCGCGCGCGCGGCTTGCGACTGCGCCGAGCGTGCCGCGCGAGCCGAACATACAGGAGAGTTCGGGGCGAGCCGGCCCCGTGCGTACCTATCAGGATTTGCTCAAGACGCCTTACGACGAGGAACTGTTCGACTATTATGCGACGGCGCAACTCGCGCTCGTGGACATCGCGAGCGGTCGCGTGACGAACATCGGCCAGCCCGCCATCTATGACAGGGCGGCGCCCGCGCCCGACGGCCAGCACCTGCTCGTCGCGCGCATCAAACGCCCTTACTCATTCCTTCACCCGGCCAATGATTTCCCGCAGGAGATCGAGGTGTGGGACACGCGCGGCAAGTTAATTCACAAGCTGGCGAGCACGCCTTTGCAGGATCAGGTGCCGATTGACGGCGTGCCGACGGGGCCGCGCTCGCACAGTTGGAGGCCGACCGAGCCGGCGACGCTCGTGTGGGTCGAGGCTTTGGACGAGGGCGACCCGAAGAAGAAGGTCTCCCACCGCGACCGCGTGTTGATGTTGAAAGCGCCGTTCACGGGCGCGCCCACGGAGTTGCTGAAACTGGAAGACCGCTACGCAGGGATGCAGTGGTTCGAGCGCGACGGGCTGGCCTTCGTGAACGACTACAACCGCGACACGCGACGCGTCCGCACGCAACTCGTCAACGCGGACAACATGGACATCGCGCCGCGCGTCATCTGGCATCGCAACGCGCAGGATCGCTACAACGATCCCGGCGCGCCCGTTACGCGCCTGCTGCCGACAGGACACCGAGCCATCATTTACAACGACGGACAGATTTTCCTCTCCGGCGCGGGCGCTTCAAACGCCGGCGATAGACCGTTCCTCGACCGTTACAATCTCACGTCGCTCAAAGGCGAACGCCTCTTCCGCAGCGACGAGAAGAGTTATGAAACGTTCGTATCGCTTCTGAAAGACGACGGCACGCAGTTCATCACGCGCCGCGAGACGCCGATTGAGCCGGGGAACCTCTTCATACGCACGCAGACAACCGTGAGAGGCCACACGTCATATAATCCGCCCGTTGCCGTCGAAGGAGTCGGATATACATCCAAACCGCTGACCAACTTTCCAGACCCGACGCCGCAACTGCGCGACATCAAGAAACAACTCGTTACCTACAAGCGCGCCGACGGCGTGCAACTCTCCTTCACGCTCTACCTGCCGCCCGGCTACAAGGAAGGCACGCGCCTGCCCACAGTCGTCTGGGCATATCCACTGGAGTTCAACGACGCGGCCACGGCCGGACAGGTCTCCGGCTCGACCCAACGCTTCACGACCATCGGCGGCCCCTCGCACCTCTTCTTCCTGTTGAACGGCTACGCCGTGCTCGACAACACGACGATGCCGGTCGTCGGCGACCCGGAGACGGTCAACAACACTTACGTCGAGCAGATCGTCTCAAGCGCGAAGGCGGCGATAGACAAGGCCACGGAGATGGGCGTGACAGACCCGGAGCGGGTCGGCGTGGGCGGCCACAGTTACGGCGCGTTCATGACGGCGAATTTGCTCGCGCACAGCGATCTGTTCCGCGCCGGCATCGCCAGGAGCGGCGCGTATAACCGCACGCTCACGCCCTTCGGCTTCCAGAGCGAGCGGCGTATTTTGTGGGAAGCGCCGGAGATGTACATCAAAGTCTCGCCGTTTATGAACGCGCACAAGGTCAAGGAGCCGATCCTTTTGATCCACGGCGAGGCGGACAACAACACGGGCACGTTCCCGATCCAGTCCGAGCGCATGTATCAGGCCATACGCGGCACGGGCGGCACGGTGCGCCTCGTCATGCTCCCGCTCGAATCGCACGGCTACGCGGCGCGCGAGACGACCGAGCACGTGCTCTATGAAATGCTCAACTGGTTCGACCGCTACGTGAAGAACGCGCCGCCGCGCACGCAGGAGCAGAAGGCTTCGGCGGCGGCCACGAAGTAAGCCGCGCCGCCTCGAAGTAAGCCGCGCGCCCGAACGGTAAAAGCCTGATCGAGTTTAACGCTCGATCAGGCTTTTCTCTTCAGGGGATGGAGCGCGGAGGAGTTAGCCGCGCGACGTTCAGCGTTGCCGCCGGACGTGATAGGTGGGGAACGTGCCGTACTTCTTGGCGAGGGGTGTCTGCCCCACGTAGTCGCAGGTGAAGCCGCGGACGCGCGCGGCGGCGGCGAGCGCGGCGAAGGCCTGGCTGGCGTAGACCTGTCCGGGCGGCGTGATGGGTTCGAGGCGTGCGGCGCGACTGACGTGCGTGCCGATGAAGTTGAGTTTGTCTGTGACCGGGTCTGTGCAGGCGTAGACCGGCCCGGCGTGGAGCGCGATGCGCAAATTCAAATCGGCGGGCAAGCCCTGCCGCGTCCAGTCGGTCGCGTTCAGGAGGTCGGACAGGTCGAGGGCGAATCGCCCGGCGATCTCCACGTCCGCGAAGACGAGATAGAGACCGTCGCCCCAGGTGTTTTTGAGCAGCGGGGCGGGCTGAAAACTTGCGACGAGCGAACCGACCGCGCCGAGAAAGTCGCGCACGAAGATGGGAATTTGCGCCTCGGTCAGCTTGCTGAAGTTGACTGCATCGGCAAAGAGCAGCGCGGCCATGCGCGCGCTGAAGCCCGTGGCCGTCGCGGCGCGAGCTTCGGGCGAGACATCCGCGCCCCGCGTCCCGTCGACCATGCGAGAATTGTCGAGACTTGCGAGAGGCGCACGAGGTGTGAGAGATGCGAACTCGTTCAACTCCGCCCGCTCGTCCATCCCCTTATCCAGGCGCTCATCCGTCCGTCCGTCCATCAATTCGACCAGCCGCTTATCCGTCCGCCCATCCATCAGTACCACCATCGAATCATCCGGCCGCCTATCCGACCGTTCATCTGCCGATTCGGCTGCCCGCTCGTCCGGTCGCTTGAAGGCCGATGCAGTTGCGGCGGGTTTTCCTGCGGCGGCGTCGGTGGAGTCAACGTCCGGGAGCGAGAGGGGGACGAGTTCGGTGTCTAGTTGGCCGGCGCGAATGAGAGCGAGGCCGTGCAGCAGGAGGCGTGAATATTCGCCCGACATGTCGCCCTCCGTCATGTTCTGCTCGGAAGCGGCGACAACGGAGGTCAAGCGGCCGAGGAGGGATTCGTAACGCGCGGCACGCTCAGCCTGTGCGCGGCCGTCGCCGTCTTCCGGGGCAAGCAGTTCGTTCAATTCGCAGGGCAGCACGGCGTGGGTCTCGCCGCCCGCTTCGAGCATCGCTTCGAGAAACGGCGCGTCGCCGCCGGAGGGCACGACCGTATAACCGACGCCCGCGCCCAGTTCGTTGATGCGTTCGAGCAACACTTGTCGCACCGACGCTTCGCGTGCGGCGGGCACTTGCGGTTCGGTCGCGTCGCTCGCGGCGAAGAAGACCGCGACTTTCGGCACGGGCAGGTGTCGCTCGATGAACGCGGGGTCGCCGCCGAGATATTCGATGATGAGCCGCGCGTTGCGGCGCGTGGAGGTCAGTTCGCCGAGTTGCCTGCGGCCGTCGGCCAACGCTTCGTCGTAGCGGCGCGCGGCTTCCGGCCAGTCTTCGGAGACGAGCGCGGCCTCGCCGAGCGTCGCCAGCGCCCAGTAACGATCCCCGCCCGTCTCTACCATTCGTCGCAAGTCCGCGAGGCAGAGCGCGCGCACCTCTACGGCGAGCGCGCGCGCGTGTTCGCGTCGCCCCGACAGGACGGCGATGGTGGCCGCGTTGATGCCCGTCCAGTAGCCGCCGCTCAACTGATAAGCCTCTTCGTAAAACTTGTAAGACTGCTGCAACTGCCGCTCGCGCTCCGCAGGGTCTGCAGCCTGCTGCCAGAGGTCTTTGTGCGTGCGCGCGAGCATGCCGACGGTCTCCTCGTCGCGTTGTCCTTCCTCGTAGAGCGCAAGGAGCAGTGCATTGGCGCGCTCGGTCGCGCCGAGTCGCGTCAGGGCGTGCGCCTGTAGCTGACGCAGGCGCAGGTCGCCCGGCCGAAACTTCAGCCCTTCGGAGAGCACGTCGTAGGCCAGCAGCAACTCGCCGAGCTTCAGGAGGCGCGCGCCGAGTTGTTGATGGACTTCCGCGCTCCGCGCCCAGCGCGAGGGGTCGCGCGCGCGCCAGATGGCAAGCAGGTCTGAGAGCGCGAGCGCGCCGGGTTGTTTGAGAATTTCGAGGACGGCGTTCGCATCGCGCGCCGGCGAAGCCACATCGTCGGCGCGCGCAGCCTCGGCGGGCGGCTCGATGCGATAGCCGAGCGAGATGATGGTCTTGAGAGTTTCGAGCGCGGTGTTGCGGTCGTACTGCTTTTCGACTTCCGACAACTCTTCGTAAGCGACGAGGCCGGGATGCTCCAGACGCTCGTCGTTGCGCTCTGCGCCGTAGCGCCAGTGTTCGGAGACACGTTGCCGCGCCCAGATTTCGTGCGTGTTCTTCGCCAGCAACTCGGTCAGTTCGAGCACTTCCTCGGGAAGCGTGATGCCGGACGTGTCGATGGGGCGTGGTTTGTATGCCACAAACTTCTCCTTACGGATAATAGTTTCAAGTTTCAGGTTTCAGGTTTCAAGTTCAAAAACATTCAGACTTGAAACTTGAAACCTGAAACCTGAAACTTCACAGCGGCCTGACGGCCGTCAGCCCGTAGAGCGTCTCCGCAGGGATGAATGTCCATTCGGCGGCGGCGCGTTTGACGGCCTCATCGCCGAGATCGACGACGAGATAGCCGAGCGCGCGGCGGACGCGCACCCGTTCCTCGTTCGGCACGGCGTTCTCTTCAGCCCAGCGCAGCCAGCGCTCCGCGCCGTCAATCGCCCACGGATGCCAGAGGAAGCCGACACCCTCTTTGCCCGTGTACTCGCCCCGCTCGTGGTCTATGCAGATGGCGGAAAACTCCGCGCGGCCGATGGGGAAACTGAAATCGCGCGCCGTCATCCCGGACAGGTGGCGCGGGATGTTCGCGAGGATGGCGGGCGCAATCTGAAAGCCCGTCTCTTCCTGCGTGCGCAGGAGCAGCGAGTAGATTTGCAGGGTCAGCCCGTCGAAAATTTCATACGCGCCTTCGCCCGTGCCGCGCCAGCCGGGCGGCGCGGTCGTCGGGTCGTATTCATTCATCAACCACTGCGCCGTGCGCTCCAGCATTTCGTCGCGTCGCGTCGCGCTGCCTTCCCACGTGAGCCCGGCGTGGCGCAGTTCGAGCAGCGTCAGGAGGGCGAGCGTGGTCGTGTAGGGGTTGGCCTCGGAGGGGTCTTTCTGTCGCGCGAACATGTTCCAACCGCCGCTGTCGAGCGGGCGGTAGAGCCGCAAGACCTCCTGCGTGTAGGCGAGGTGCGCGAGCAGCCGCTCGCGCTCGGCCTCGTCGAGCAGATTGGGGCGGGCGAGCGCGGCGGCGAGCGCGGCCGTCGTCCAGAGGGCGGGTTCGGCGAGCGTGTCCGTGTCGCCTTGGTGCGAATTCCAGCCGTACTTCACGCCGTCTCGTTCCACGGCGACGCCGGGCGCGAAGGGCATTTCGAGATATGGCAACAGCAGGCGCAGTTCTTCGTTCGAGGCTTCGGGGATGCGAAACATGGCGAAGAGCGATTGCGAATGTGTCCACGTCTCGATGTTCAATTTGGCGCCCGGTTTGAGCGTCGCTTTGATCCAGCGCAGGTCGCCCTCGGTGGTGCGCCCGGCGGCGAGCGCGTCGAACAGACGGCGGCGCAGGGGCGAGGCCGCGCGGCGTATCTCCGGCAGCGTGCGCGCGGGGCGCAGCACGGAGGAATCGTGCCGGTCGAAGAAGGCTCGCAACCGCTCGCCGCCGGGCAGGGCGAAGCCTTTGTCGGCCATGACGACGTAGGCGAACAGCAGCAGGACGAGCGATGCCGCGACGGCCGCCGCGCGGCGCAGGCGTTGCTGCCGGACGCGACGCTGCTCGCGCTGCTTCAGTTCGTCGAAGCCGACGCCGAGCACGCCCGCCAGCAGTTTGAGCTTGGAGTTTTCGCGCCCGTCCTTGCCCTTGCGCGCGTCCGCGGCGATGGGTTCGGTGCGGATGTCCGAAAGCCCGCCGTCCGCGCCGACGCGGAAACGCAGGGCGGGCGGGAAGCACTCAAACTGTGCGATGTCGGGGCGGTCGGAGGCGTTCGGCTCGCCCTCCACGATGAGACAGAGGACGCGATCCTCGCGTCCCATGGACTTGTAGAGTTTGATCTCTTCGTTGACCCAGTGCGAGGCGGCCGAGCGCGGCGAGCAGATCACAATCAGGTTGCGCGACAGGCGCAGGGCGTCCGTCAGGTTGCTGCCGAGGTCGAACGCGCCGGGCAATTCCTCGCGGTCGCGAAAGACGGGGAAGATGCGTCGTGGCACCTGCCCGAAGGCGTTCCTGCGCCCGACGAGACGACGCGGCACGCGGTAAGTCTCCAACTCTTTGTGCAACCACTGCGCCCATTGCTCGTCGCTGTGGCTGTAGCTGATGAACGCCCAGTATTTGTAATCGGAGTTCGCGGGCGCGACGCGCGTGGTGGACGCAGGCTCTCCGTCGCCTGCCAATTCGACACTGGGGGGCATTAATTTCTCCGCTGAAATGGGTGTTGGCTGACAGCTTGCGGGTCGTGCGGGCGCTAACTCGCCGGGACACGCGCACCCGGCATTCTAAAACAAAGCTCGGCAGACAGGGAAAGAACGATGAAGGAGGAACGATGAACGATGAAGTGAAAGCGAGTTGTCTTCTACTTCATCGTTCATCGTTCCTACTTCATCGTTCAACTATCCGCGCCCGCGTCCGACCATTGACGCTTGCGGAATTTGGCATCCGTCCAGAAGTTGCGCAGAAGTTCGATGCGCGGGTTGGGCGCGGGTTCGGCGACGGTGGCGGGCGGCAGGACGATGCTCACCACGTCGTAGCGATAGGGTGCGGCCGTGAGCCCGAAAGTGCGCCGGTAGACGCGCGCGGCGCGCGTGATCTGGCGTTGCTTGCGCCGGTCAACGTTCTGTTCGGGCGCGGCGAACCAATCGGAGGCGCGCGTTTTGACTTCGACGAAACAAAGCACGTCGCCTTCGTAGGCCACCAGATCGATCTCCGCGTTGACTATCGCGCCGCGCAAATTTCTGCCCACCGGCAGGGCGAAGTTCGCGGCGACGAGCGCGTAGCCCGCGCGTTCGAGGTGCGCGGCGGCGAGCGCTTCGCCCAACTGCCCGAGCGCGGCGTGCGGCGCGACGGCGTGCGCGCGTTCCTCGACAGGCGCGTGCGCGCGTTCATCAATAGCTGCGTGCGCGCGTTCCTCGACAGGCGCGTGCGCGCCGTCTTCTCCGAGTGCATGTGCGCTGTCCTCTCCGCGCGCGTGCGCGGCGGGCTGTTGGAAGATGCGTAAAATGCTACCGGGCAATTTCATCTTGAGGTACACGAGCGCGAGCGCGCGGACGATTCGCGTCGCGGCGCGCGGGATGCGGCTTTGACGCGGCGCGGAAGTATAGCGCATCATCTGTGGCTATGAGTACAAGTGAAGATAGAGGAAGCGAGGCGAAAGCGCGTGCCACGAAGACGCGCGCCTTCCTGCCGCTCGTGACCATCGTCGGGCGGCCGAACGTGGGGAAGTCGACGCTGTTCAATCGCCTGGTGGGCGAGCGTCGTTCCATCGTCGGCGACGAGCCGGGCATCACGCGCGACCGCATCTACGGCGAGGCCGAGTGGGCGGGTCGCCGCTTCAAGGTGGTGGACACAGGCGGCATCGTGCCGGACGACGAGGCCATCATTCCTTTGAACATTCTGAAGCAGGCCGAGACGGCCATCGAGGACGCCGTCGCGCTCGTCTGGGTGGTGGACGCGCGCGCCGGGATGACGCCGCTCGACGAGGAACTCGCGCGCCTGCTGCGCTCGACGGGCAAGCCCGTGCTCGTCGCGGCCAACAAAACGGACGCCGTGCGCTTCGAGGCCGACGCGGGCGAGTTTTATCGCTTCGGTTTCGAGGGCGTGTATCCGCTCGCGGCCGAGCACGGCGACGGCGTGGGCGATCTGCTCGACGCGCTCGTCGAGCGTTTCGACGCGGGCGAGGCCGTGGGAGACGAAGACAAAGATGCGCCGCGCGAGATACGCCTCGCCATCATCGGGCGGCCGAACGTCGGCAAGTCGTCGCTCCTGAATCGCCTGCTCGGCGAGGAGCGGGTCATCGTCTCGCCCCTCGCCGGCACGACGCGCGATGCGGTCGACACCGTGCTCGAATGGCCGCTCGAAGATATGGACGAAGCGGACACAGTGGCCGCGCCGACCGTCGAAGATTTGGCGTCCGGCACGGACTCCGCGCCGGATACGGCGACGTTTGCATCCGCCGGCGCGTTCGACGAAGCGTCCGACGCAAGGATTGATGCGCCGGAAGTAACACGCGAGAGCGGAGACTCGGAAGTCGAAACTGCAAGCCCCGACTCTGACGGTGCAAATACGGAGACGGGCGAGCCTTCGTCGCCGCGCGTGCAGTTGTTTCGTTTGATCGACACGGCGGGCATCAGGCGCAAGGGCAAGACGGGCGAGATGGCCGAGAAGCTGTCGGTCGTGATGGCGCGGCGCAGCCTGGAACGCGCCGACGTGGCGGTCGTCGTCGTCGACGCCGTCGAAGGAGTGACGGCGCTCGACGCGCACATCGCGGGCTACGCGCTCGAAGCGGGCTGCTCGATCATCATCGCCGTCAACAAGTGGGATGCGCTCCTGAACAAGGAGACGGGCACGCCCTTCGAGTTCGAGCGCAACCTGCGCGACAAGATGAAGTTTCTGGAATGGGCGCCGGTCGTGACGATCTCCGCCCTGACCGGGCAGCGCGTCGAACGCCTCCTGCCGCTCGCCATACGCGCCAACCGCGCGCGCAACAACCGCATCTCCACCTCGCAACTCAACGACTTCTTCGAGCGCGCCATCGACGCGCCGCGCGCCCCCTCTGCCGTCGCGCCGGTCAAGGGCGGCCGCTCGCGCCTGCGCGTGCAATACGTCACGCAGGTCGGCGTGCGTCCGCCCACCTTCATCGTCTTCACGGCGGGCGGCGCGGGCGGCAAGCACGGCCTCCACTTCTCCTACGAACGCTACCTGCACAACCGCCTCCGCGAAGAATTCGACTTCTTCGCCACGCCCCTGCGCATCGTCGAACGCCACAAGCGCGAGAAGGGCGGCGGCCGCAAGGGCGGGCGGGGGAAATAACGATAGGCTTCTTCTACTAATAATTAAGTTGAATATGCCAAAGGAAGTAATTATAGCCATTATTGCTGGAATTGCTGGTGTAGCAGGCGGAATTATTGCTTGGATTCAAGCAATACGCACAGCGCGCTACAAAGCGGAGGCCGACTCATCTTTAGAGAAAATAAAAGCCGAAACTACTATTGCTCTGGAAAAGATGAAGACTGAAAATGAGCGCCGGCGGAAAGCCTTCGAGATAGCATCGGAAGAATCTAAACCTATAGAAACTGCTTTAGCTCAGGCGTGGCATGATATACAAACAATCAAAGACTTAATTACAAGAATTGTGTCACCTGCACGCTATGATCTTGATTTAGTCTTAAAAGATTTCAAACAAGCACATTCGAATCTTGTAGAGGGATATGGTCAGTGGGGTAGTAACCTGTCCCATGTTGCACGCATCGCTTGGCATAAAGCAAAAAGTAGTGCCAATGATGTTGAACTCGCGCTATTGAATCAGAACACTGCTACAGACAATACTCTAATTCTCCCTCCCCTAATTATTGAAAGCCTTCGTGAGGTTCGGCAATCACTCACAGATCAACAAATGATTATTGCTGCTTCACGTCAGGCAATCCGCGAGCAATTACTCCAACATTATTTGGAGGTTCTGTAATGAAGGGAAAACCACGAATCTTGATTGTTGATGATGAACCGCAATCTGCCGATATAATGGCGCATCTATTTACTGATATATTCCCATCTTTATCTAAGACTAGAGATTTCTTAGCAACTATTGCTATTGGCGGGGAAATGGCACTGCGGCTTATGCGCGATAGCGGCCCTTTTGATTTTGTGTTGACCGATGGAAATATGGAGGACATGGATGGAATAGATTTCATGCTTGCTGTACGCGCGGGGAAAACAGAGGGAATAAATGGAACGAGCCGCTGGGTACCCATTGGCCTTCTAACAGCTTGGGGGCAGGAAGAATATATTCATCGTGATTTCAAAATTTCTGATTTCGAATTCATATTGCGAAAACCTGTAGACTCAAGAAAGGTTTTTGAATACGTTTGTAGAGCGATAACTTAAATTTGGCGACTACTCAGCCGAACAACGTCATGCCATGAACCCGAAAAAGGCGAAGATGGTTATTTCGTCGCGCATGTGCCGGCTTTGAAAAGCTGTTGGTCAAAGGGCAAGACGGGGAAGAAGCTCTGGTGAACATCAGAGAGGCGATTGACTTGTATCTCGAACCTGAGCCAGAAGAGATTGAGGGGCGGGAAGTCGTTGAGTTGAGGGTGTGAAGTTAGTGGTGGAGAAAATTATGAAAGTCTTTACCGCGGTTATCGAGAGATGTCCCGAGACGAAGTTGTACGTTGGCTATGTGCCGGGATTTCCGGGCGCACATTCTCAGGGAGAATCGCTTGATGAATTGAATGCCAATCTTCGAGAGGTAATTGAAATGTTGCTGGAAGACGGCGAGCCTAAGTTGGAGGCGGATTTCGTCGGCACGCAGACGGTGATGGTTGCGTAAGATGGGCAATGTTCCTGTCCTTCAGCCCACTGAAGTAGTAGCCATCCTACGCGGACTTGGCTTTGTTGAAGTTCGTCAGCGCGGCTCTCATAAACAGTTTCGGCATCCGGATGGTCGCGGGACGACGGTTCCTTTTCATAGAGGCAGAGACATCTCACCCATCCTCCTTCGTCAAATTGCGGCAGACATCAACCTGACAGTAGAAGAATTGCTGCGTTACCGATAAAGCGCCCCGGCAATTCATTGCGGCACGACGCCCCTGTAACATTTCTTCCATCGTTGTTTTTGCAATGTCAGATAGTGCAACAAGCGCGAGAAGGGCGGCGCGGGGCGTAAGGGCGGGGGAAATAGTGTTTAATATCCGAGGTTAGTTAAAGGAGAGAAGCAAGATGGCTGATCAGAAAGATAAGGCGCAGGAAAAAACGAGGCGGGAAGAAGCCGCTGAGAGCGAGCAGGGTAACGAACAAGCGAGCGGCCACGGCAGGAGCGGCGGCAACGCGGGCGCGGGAAAGTCCGGTAAGGAAGCGATGGGCAGCGAGAAGCCGAGCGATGAGGAGGGAATGGGTAGCCAAAAGCCCGACAACTCCAGTTCACAGCAATAGATCGGTGATGAGTGCAAGCGAATCGGCAATGAGTAAAAGCGCGCTCGATTGGCAGGTGGTCGCGCGCGAGGGCGAGGCGCGCGCGGGATTGTTGCAGACGCGGCGCGCGCTGATTGAGACGCCGGTGTTTATGCCCGTCGGCACGGCGGGGACGGTGAAGGGGATGCGCTTCGAGGCGCTGGAGTCGCCGGAACTCGATGCGCGCATCATCCTCGGCAACACGTATCACCTGTGGCTGCGGCCGGGGGCGGAGGTCGTGCGCGCGTGCGGCGGCCTGCACCGGTTCACGAGTTGGGAGCGCGCGCTGTTGACGGATTCGGGCGGCTTTCAGGTGTGGAGTCTGGGCGCGCTCAGGAAGTTGACGGAAGAGGGCGTGGAGTTTCGTTCGCACGTGGATGGGAGCGCGCGTTTTTTGTCGCCGGAAGTTTCGATGGAGGTGCAGGCCGCGCTCGGCTCGGAGATCGTGATGGTCTTTGACGAATGCGCGCCGGGCGAGGCGTCTTATGAAGAGGCGCGCGCGTCTCTGGAACTGACGGCGCGCTGGGCTGCGCGTTCGCGCCGGCGCTTCGACGAGTTGCAGCGAGAGGCGAGAGAGCAGGGAGACGCGGGGCGCACGCCGGAAGCACACCCGTCCGTCAACGGGGCGCAGTCTCTGTTCGGCATCGTGCAGGGGGCGGCGCACGCGAGCTTGCGGCGCGAAAGCCTCGCGCGCACAATCGAGATCGGGTTCGACGGCTACGCCATCGGCGGCCTGAGCGTGGGCGAAGAGAAATTCGTGATGTACGACACCATCGAGATGCTCGCGCCGCTGATGCCCGCGGATCGCCCGCGTTACCTGATGGGCGTCGGCACGCCGGAGGACTTGCTCGAAGCCGTGGCACGCGGCGTGGACATGTTCGATTGCGTGCTGCCGACCAGGAACGCGCGCACCGGGCAGGCCTTCACCGCGCGCGGTAAACTCAACGTCAAAAACGCGCGCTGGGCGACCGACGCGCGCCCGCTGGACGAACTGTGCGCCTGCTCCGTCTGCCGCCGCCACTCGCGCGCCTACCTGCGCCACCTCTACACGACAGGCGAAATGCTCGCGGGCATGTTGCTGACGCACCACAACCTCGCGTTCTTCCTTGACACCATGCGGCGCGTCAGGCAAGCTATCCGGTCTGGTGATTTCACGCAATTTCGGCGGGAATTTTTAGAGCGTTATCGCTCCGGTGTCGAGTGAGATTTTAGCGTTAGAATTCTATGGAATCCGTTAAATCCATAGAGTTCGGGCGATGACATCGTGAGCCGCGCGCGCCTCTGAATTCCCGTGCGGCGCACACGCGCCTTGCACAACTTTACAACTGCTCAAACTGAAACTTAAACCATGACACTCGTCCTTATCCTGCAATCGGCATTAGGGCCGATTATCCAGATTCTCCCGTTCCTGCTGATCTTCGCGGTCTTCTACTTCCTGATCATCATGCCGCAACGCAAGCGGCAACAGCAGCTCCAGGCCACCATCGCCGCCTTGAAGGCCGGCGACAAGATCATCACGACGGGCGGCATCATCGCCAAGATCGCGGAGGTGCGCGACACGTCGCTCCTCATCCGCACGGCGGACAAGTCTATACTGGAAATTTCGCGCGCGGCCGTCGCCGGGATGCACGGCGAAGAAGAGAAGAAGGTTTAAAGTTTGATCCGGCGCGCAGGTGCGAAAAGCACCCGTGCCCGTTATTTTGTTATGAAGAAGAATATCCTACAGCGCGTCATCATCATCGCCATCGTCACCATCGCGTGCCTCTACATCGTGCTCGGCCCGCGCCGCCGCGACGCCGCCGGTAACATGCAATGGCCGAAGGCGAGCGATTTCTCCTATACGGGAATCAAGCGCACGCTCTCCGAGAACATCCGTCTCGGCCTCGACCTCAAGGGCGGCTCGCACCTCGTCATGCAGGTGCAGACTGACCGGTATCTCAAGAAGCTGACTGAGGAACTCGTCGCGCCCGCGCTGGAGAACGCCGCCAAGTCCGCCGGTTATAACGTGCAGAGCGTGACGCCGAACGTCTCCGGCAATAACTACCAGATCGTGCTGACGGCGGCCGACGCCTCGAAGATCAACGAGATGCGCGACGAGTTGCCGAAGAAGGTTGACCTGTCTTTATGGACGCCTTCCGTCTCCGGCAACGCCATCACGTGGACGTTGCCGGCGAGCGCGCAGCGCATCCTGAGCGATCAGGCCGTGGATCAGGCGTTCCGCATCGTCGACAGCCGCATCAACGCCGTCGGCGTGGCCGAGCCGACCTTGCAGCGGCACGGCGGGGAGGGCTCAGACCAGATTCTTCTGCAGATGCCGGGCATCCAAGACCCGGAGCGCATCAAGAAGTTGATCGCGGGCGAGTCGCGCCTGGAATTGATGAAGGTCGTCAGCCCGTCGAACCCCGCGCCGATGCAGACCTACCCCACCGAGGAAGCCGCGAAGGCTTCGCTCGGCGGTCAGGTTCCGCCGAACCGGCGCGTGCTGCCCTACAGCGAGAGCGACGAGCCGACGGCCGCCGGCGAGACGGCGACGCCGGATGCCAATAAGCCGACGGCGTGGGTGGTGGTTGAATCGCCCGCCGTGGTGGACGGCAGCGAATTGCGCAGCGCGGACGCCGCACAGGGCGGCGGTGGCGGCGACTCGAATTACGAAATCGACTTCACGCTCAAGCCGACGGGCGCGGATAAGTTCGGCGCGTGGACGGGCGCAAACGTCGGCGCTTACATGGCCGTCGTCCTGAACGACAAGGTCGAATCCGCCCCCTTCATCAAATCGCAGATCACTGACCGGGGACAGATCACGGGCAACTTCACCGAGCAGTCGGCGAAAGACCTCGCCCTCACGCTGCGCTCGGGCGCTTTGCCCGCGCCGCTCGTCTACCTGGAAGAGCGCACGGTCGGGCCGAGCCTCGGCGCGGATTCGATCCGCGCGGGCGTTACCTCGGCGGTCGGCGGGCTGCTGCTCGTCGTCATCTTCATGGTCTTCTACTATCGCGGCTCAGGCATCAACGCCATCGTCGCGCTGCTCTTGAACTTGATCATCACAGTGGCCGCGCTCGTCGTCTTCGACGCGACGCTGACCCTGCCCGGCATCGCCGGACTGATCCTGACCATCGGTATGGCCGTGGACACGAACGTCCTCATCTTCGAGCGCATCCGCGAGGAGTTGGAGACGGGCAAAACGGTCGCCTCGGCGGTTGAGGCAGGATTCTCGCGTGCCTTCGTGACGATCATTGACACGCACGCGACCACCATCGTCTCGGCGCTGTTCCTCTTCATCTTCGGCACCGGCCCGATTCGCGGATTCGCCGTCACGCTTATCCTCGGCTTGCTCGCAAACCTGTTCTCGGCAGTTTACGTCTCGCGCACGATCTTCATCTGGGTTTTGAACCGCAAGGGAAGACGCGCCGAAACGCTCAGTATCTAAAGCCGTGACGGGTGACGGGCGACAGGTGACAAGATGAAACTTGTTCTTTCCTGTCACCTGTCACCCGTCACCTGTCACTTTTAAAAGCTATGATCCGACTTCTTCATAACGTAAAAATAGATTGGCTCGCGCAGCGCCGCTACTGGCTCGTTTTCTCTTCGCTCCTGATGCTGGCGGGTCTGGGTTCGGCCGTCACGCGTCAGGTGGCGCCGGGCGGGACGGGTGCTTTCAACCTCGGCGTGGACTTCAAGGCCGGGACGTTGATGAGGGTGCGTTTCAACCAGCGGCCGTCGGACGACGCCATCCGCACGGCGCTTGAGCAGAAAGGCGTACAGGGCGCGCTCGTGCAGTCGACCGACAAGCCGAACGAGGTCTTGATCAAAGTGCCGCAGCAGGGCAGCGGTGAGCAGGCGCAGGAGCAGGCGCAGGTCGATGTCGGGCGCACACTCACGGCAGAGGCGCTCACCACGCTCGGCCCCGAAGTCGGGGGGACGATTGAAAGCACGGATGCCGTCAGCGCGGCGGCCGGGCGCGCGCTGCGCAATCAGGCCATCGCCGTCACGCTGCTCGCGCTCGTCGGCGTGCTGGTCTACATCGGGTCGCGCTTCGAATGGACTTACGGCGCGGCGGCCGTCATCACCGTCTTTCACGATGTGCTCGTCACGCTCGGCATCTTCTCCATCATGCAGTGGGAGATCGACCTGACCGTCATCGCCGCGCTCCTGACGCTCGTCGGCTTCTCGGTCAACGACACCATCGTCACCTTCGACCGCATCCGCGAGAACCTGCGCCTGCGCCGCCGCACCTCTCTCTACGACCTGACGAACGAAGCCATCAACCAGACGCTCTCGCGCACGGTCATCACGGCCGGGCTGGTCTTCTTCTCCGTGCTCGCCATGGTGGTCTTCGGCGGCGACGTGCTGCGCGGTTTCTCTCTCGCCCTCTTTATCGGCATCATCGTCGGCACTTACTCGACCATCGCCATCGCCACGCCGATCATGGTCTGGTTCCAGCAGCGTCTCGAACCGGCGAAGCGCGCGACCGTGACGACGGCCGGCGGCGCGTCGGCCGTCGCCGCTACAGCGGCGGGCGGGCACGGCACGAAGGCAAAGTCGGCGGCGCGCGGCTCGCAACGCACGGCGCGCTCGTAAGGTCGCGCGGCGGCGCGCGCGGTGCGTTCGAGAGTGCTTTAGCTTAAAGATTTTGCGCTTGACTTGAGCGGGCGTCGCGACATAGACTGAGCGCGTTGCTGGCCCAATTTAATAGCTTACACAAGAACGCTCCCGTCTTTCCGGATTCATGTCGTTGACGGTGATGCGTGATTGTAGATGTTTGCCGAAAGTGGTTCGGCAGGCCGATCCGTTTCCCCGCGCGGCGTGTGTGAAATTAGACGGTGCGCTCGACGGATGCGCCCGCCCGCCGCTGCTACCCCCGCTATAATTTTAAGTTTCAATTTAATCTACGGGTACGTTTCGCGTGAGGCATGACGTTTGGGAACATAACGCTTCTCAAAGGCATCTAATGAATTGATATTTCGCGCCCCTGATCCATTGGCACCGGAAGTGGGAGGAGAAAAAGATGTTCGATAGTCTTGTTGAGTCTGGTTCGCACAAGGACGATATTGCGCGGAAAGGCTCGTTTTTTCTTGGGACATTAGCCGTTTACGGCGTGATCCTGACGGCTCTCTTCGTCCTCGGCATCTATCTGTACAACGACAGCTTGCCGAGCGACAATCTTGAGTTGATGACGATGGTGGCTCCCGTGCCGGTTCAGAATGAACCGGAGGCGCAGCCGGACAAACCCGCCGAGGCGAAGCCCGCCGAAGCCTCGCCCGACCGTCAGGTCGCGACCCGCACGGATTTCGTTGCCAGCACCTTAGACCCGACCAGAGTGCCGGAGAAAACTTCGGCCGTGGCGAGTAAAGTTCCGCCGGTTCCGCCGGGCGGAGCCGTCCGCGGCACGTCGAACACCGATCCGGTCGGTGGTAACACCGGCCCCATCGGCCCGACCGGCCCGGGAACGGGCGGCGTGGGCACCGGTGGGGGAGGCGCGCCCGTCGTGGTGAGCAACGATGACCCGGAACCGGCACCGCCGCCGAAGCCGACGCCGACGCCCGTGCCGAAGCCGCGCGCGCCCATTTCGGGCGGCGTGTTGAACGGCAAAGCGATCAGCAAGCCGAACCCCAGTTATCCGCCCATCGCCAAAGCGGCAAGGGCGGCCGGCACGGTCGTTGTGCAGATCACCGTCGATGAAAGCGGCAAAGTGATTTCGGCCAGAGCCGTCTCCGGGCATCCTCTCCTGCAGCAAGCGGCTGTGCAGGGCGCATATCAAACGCGCTTCTCGCCCACGCTCCTGTCGGGACAGCCGGTGAAGGTGACGGGTACGATCTCGTTTAACTTCCAGCTTAATTAACTGGGCGTGAAGCATGGCCGAGCCGGGGAAAGCCCGGCGGGAGTAGAAGGGTTAAACGCTCCCGCGTCGCCTTAACCCCGTGCCATCCGACACCGCTCTATTGCTATCAAGTGCATCCGAAAATTTGTGGAGGGTTCTACCGTGACAATTTCAATGAGTTTGCTTGCGACCAAGTTTCTTGGCTTTTTCGCCTTCTTGTTGCAGGAGGGCAGCGAGGCTGCCAACGAGACGGCCAGTGCGTTCACGATGAGCGAGATGATTAAGAATCTCGGCCCCATCGCCATCGGTGTCATCGTCATCCTGCTCGTCATGTCCATGTACTCCATCGCCGTGATGGTCGAGCGGTTCCTGACTTACCGCGCGGCCAAGGCGCAATCGCGCGAGTTCGCCCCGCGCGTGGCGCAGGCTTTGAAGAATGATCGCATCGAAGAGGCCATCAACATCAGCGACAAGCACAAGAAGTCGCACCTGGCGATGGTGGTCAACGCCGGGCTGCAGGAGTTTCGCGCGCACGAACAATCGACGGAGATTTCGGGCGACGAGGTCGAAGCCTCGAAACGCGCGCTCCAACGCGCCATCGCCATCAAGAGCGCGGAATTCCGCCGCGGCCTCTCAGGCCTCGCAACCATCGGTTCGACCGCACCGTTCGTCGGTTTGTTCGGGACGGTGTTCGGCATCATCGCCGCGTTCACGGGTATGAAGAACGCCGAGAGCGCGGGCATCGGCGCGGTGGCCGGCGGTATCGCCGAAGCGCTCATGACGACGGCTCTTTCGCTGGCCGTGGCCGTGCCCGCCGTGTGGATGTTCAATTACTTTACCGGCAAGGTTGACGGCTTCGTCATCGAGATGGACAACTCGGCTTCGGAACTGCTCGACTACTTCCTGAAGAATCGCACGCGTCGCCTCAATCCGTAATCGCGATTGCGGCGCGCTTTGCCGAGAGCTTCGCAGAGACCGGCCTCTAGCGCGCTCTCCCGCCACTTCCGGGAGAGCGCGCGTCTGAACGCGTTTATTCTTACGCGTTGAATGGAGAGTGATTTATGGGTATGGCAGTTGGCGGAGCCAACAAGTACAACTCGGACATTAACGTCACCCCGATGGTGGACATCATGCTGGTGCTGCTGATTATCTTCATGGTCATCACGCCGCTGCTGCAATCGGGCGTCTCCGTCGCTTTGCCGAAGGAGATGAACAATCCGGAAGTTGACCCCGCGATCATCAAAGAGTCTTCCGTGGTTGTCGCCATCACGGCGGAAAACGAGTATTACATCGGGAAAGACAAAGTCGAGACCATCGACCTCACGGATAAAATCCAGAAGTCCATGGAAAGCAAGAAGCCCGAAGAGCGCATCGTGTATGTCAAGAGCGACGTGAACGCTAATTACGGCAGCGTCGTCGAAGTGATTAACACCGTGCGGCAGGCAGGCGTTGACCAGATCGGATTGGTCGCGGATAAGAAGAAGGGCGGCGCCGCCGCTGCTCCCGCCGCTCCCGCCGCCGGGCTTTAAAAGCGGCTGTGGAGTTGGGAGGGAGCGAGGTTGCTTCCCGGCGCGACGTCTCTCATGATGACGCCCAGAGAGGAATATTAAGATCATGGAAATGTCTTCCGACAACAGCAAGGGTGGCTCAACCGCCGTCCCTTACATTAACGTGACCCCTTTGATTGACGTGTTGCTGGTGCTCTTGATCATCTTCATGGTGATCACGCCGCTCAAGCCGACGCGCTTCAAGGCGCTCGTGCCGAGCGAGCCGCCGGAGACGAACGAGCCGATCAAGCCGAACCCGCTGACGCTCGTCGTCGCAATCGAGAGCGATCTCTCGCTCAAGTTGAACCTGGACAGCATGGGTTCGGCCAACGACACTGCGCCGCTCAGCACCAGGCTGACGCAAATCTTCAAAGAGCGCCGCGACAATCGCGCTTACGAGCCGGGCAAAGAAAACCGCATGGACTTGCCCGAAGAGGAACGCATCGCCAAGGCCGTCTTCGTCAAAGCCCCGCGCTCCCTTAAATACGTCGAAGTGGTGAAAGTCATCGACGCGATCAAGGGCGCGGGTGGAAATCCCATCGGGTTGCAGATTGACGATCTGGCGCAATGAACTCGGAACATCCTGTGAATGGCAAGCGACGAATTAAACACTGACGCCGCTTGCCATTCGCGTTACCTGTCAGCTTTATCGTGTACAAAATTCCCTTCGGGAGTCGTTAAACAGATGAAACTCTCTCAGTCGAGAACAATCTTGATGATGTTGGTCTTGGCGGCGGCGGTGAGTTCCGCCGGCTGCGGCACGATCAGCAGCATTCGCGCCAAGAACCAGTTGAACGAAGGCGCGCGCGCTTACAAGGCCGGAAAGTTTGCCGAGGCGCAGCAGCACTTTGAAGAGTCTCTGCGGTTCAACCCCGATCAGCGCAACGCGAAGTTCTTCATCGCACGCTCGATCCACGCGCAGTATCGTCCCGGCGTCGAAGCCCCGGAGAACGTGGAGAAGGCTCGCCGGGCAATCAAGGCTTACGAGGAAGTGTTGAAATCCGATCAGGGCAACGATGAAGCCTACAACGCCGTCATCTACCTGTTCAGCCAACTCAAGGACGAGCAGCAGGCGCGCCAATGGTTGACGGCGCGCGCCGAGATGGGTTCGATTCCCGAAGTCAAACGGTCGCAGGCCTACACGCTGATGGCGAGCAAGGAGTGGAATTGCTCCTACACCATCACCGAGCAGAAGGACAACAAGCAGACCGTGATGAAGGATGGCCGGGCTACCATCCAGTTCAAGAAGCCGAAGGAGCAGGCCGACTTCGACAAGGCGATGAAGTGCGTCAACGACGGTATGGCGCTGGCCGAGCGCGCCATCGCCCTCGACCCGAACAGCGAACAGGCCTGGTCTTACAAGACGAACCTGCTGCTGGAACTCGTCAAACTGGCCGAGATGGAAGGCAACAACGACAAGAAGGCCGAATACCAGAAACAGGCCGGCGCCGCCCAGCAGAAGACTTCGCAATTGAGCGAAGAGAACAGGCGCAAGAAAGACGAAGAAGAGAAGGCCAAGGCGTCAAAGTCGCCCGCCTCCAGCTAGCGCGCGGCCGGCGTCTCCCCGCGCCGCGCGCGCCCGCACAAGCAACGCGCGCCTCCGTAAACTTCCAACGCAAGACATCAGGTGATGCTCGACTTCCGCGTCGGGCATCACCTATTCTTATCAGGAGAGGTCAGAGGTTAGAGGTCAGAGGTCAGTGAAAACTGCTTTCTTCTGACCTCTGACCTCTAACCTCTGACCTCTACTTTATGATTCGCATCGAGGAAATCGTCGAAAAGGTCGGGCGGAATCACCCGCAGGCTGATCTGGACATGCTCAGGCGCGCCTATTTCTTTTCGGCGCGCGAGCACAAAGGGCAAACGCGCGCCTCGGGCGAGCCTTATCTCGTCCACCCGCTCGAAGTCGCCAACATCCTGGCCGACATGCGACTCGATGAAGTTTCCGTCGCCACCGGCCTCCTGCACGATGTGGTGGAAGACACGCTGGTCGAAGCTTCGACGATTCGCGAATATTTCGGCGAAGAGGTGGCACACCTCGTCGAAGGCCTGACGAAGATAGCGCAGATCAGCAATCAGTCGAAGGAAGTGCAGCAGGCCGAGAACGTGCGCAAGATGCTGCTGGCGATGATCGACGACGTGCGCGTCGTCCTCGTCAAACTGGCCGACCGCCTGCACAACATGCGCACGCTTCATTTCCTCAAACCCGAGAAGCGGCAGCGCATCGCGCAGGAGACGCTCGACATCTTCGCGCCTATCGCCCACCGCCTCGGCATGGGCAAACTCCGCAGCGAACTCGAAGACCTCGCTTTCCAGCACCTCCACCCTGAAGACTACCGCACGCTCACCGCCCAACTCGAAGAGCGCCGCGCCGAACACGAAAACTTCCTCCATGCGACTACCGCCCGCATCGAAGAGAAACTGCGCGAGGCCGACGTGCCTTATATCCGCGTCGAGGGGCGCGTCAAACGTCTCTATTCGATCTGGAAGAAACTGAAGCGGCAAAAGATCGAACTCGATCAGGTCTATGACCTAGTGGCCGCGCGCGTCGTCCTTCCGAACGAGGTGCGCTATTGTTACGCCGCGCTCGGCGTTATCCACAACTTGTGGAGGCCGCTGCCCGGACGTTTCAAAGACTGGATCGCCACACCGCGCGAGAACCTTTATCAATCGCTCCACACCTCCGTCATCGGCACGGAGGGGCAGCCCTTCGAGGTGCAGATTCGCACCGACGAGATGCACCGCATCGCCGAAGAAGGCGTCGCGGCGCACTGGAAGTACAAGGAGGGCAGGCGCGGCGCGCACGAAGACGACGAGGCGTTTCTGTGGCTGCGCTCGCTCGTCGAATGGACACAGGAGGTCAAGGACTCGCGCGATTTCCTCGAATCGCTCAAGCTCGATCTCTACCCGCGCGACGTTTACGCCTTCACGCCGATGGGCAAGATCATCCAACTGCCGCGCGGCGCGACGCCCGTGGATTTCGCTTACATGATCCACACGGAGGTGGGGAACACCTGCACGGGCGCGCGCATCAACAATCGCATCGTCCCGCTGCGCACGCCGATCCAGAACGGCGACGTGGTCGAGATCATCCGCTCGCCGAACTCCACCCCGTCGCGCGATTGGCTCAACTTCGTCGTCACCTCGAAGGCGCGCAACCGCGTGCGCCACTCGGTGGCCGAGCAGCAGCGCACCGAATCAATCGAGATCGGGCGCAAACTGTTCGAGAAGGAGGCCGCGCGCTTCCAACTCTCGACCAAAAAACTGCTCAGCGATGCCAACGGCGACTTCAAAAAGATCGCGGGCGAATACGGCTACGGCCGCATAGACGATCTGCTCGCCGCCATCGGCTACGGCAAACTCGTCCCGCGCAACGTCATCTCCAAATTTCTCGGCCCCGAAAAGTTCGCCGAGCTGGACGTGCGGAAAGAGTCGCGTTTGCGCACGAGCGTGCAGGCCGTCAAGCGTCTCATCCGCCTCGGCGACGATGCCATCGTCGTGCGCGGGATAGACGACCTGCTCGTGGCGCGCGCGCGTTGTTGTAACCCGGTTCACGGCGAACCGATCATCGGCTACGTGACGCGCGGCAAGGGCGTCGCCGTCCACGCCGAGCGTTGCAAGAACGTGCAGCAGTTGATGATCAATCCCGAGCGCATCGTCGCGGTCGAGTGGGCGGGCAAGAGCGATCACGCCGCCTACGCCGTCAAACTGCTCGCCGTCACGGAAAATCGCACCGGCATGATCGCGGGCATCACGAGCGCGATCTCGGACATGAAGACCGGCATCCGCGACGCGCGCGCCTCCGTCGCCCCGGACGAGCGCGGGCGCATCGAGGTCACGGTTGAGGTCTTCGACGTGAAGCACCTCGATAAAGTCATTCGCGCGGTGCGGGGCGTCCCCGGCGTGCTCGACGTGGAGCGTTTGCAGGGGGCAGCCTGATCGACGTTCGCGCCCCGGCCTGACTCCGCTGCGTGCCGGAAGCCGAAACGATTTCGCCCCGCGCGTTAAATTCGCCCCCAAAGCATCCGTCGCGCCGGAAAAATCATCTGTAATATTTAAGTCTGCTCAATGAATGTCTTGAACGGAGCCCCCGGCGCTCCGTCAGGCGCGCGTCCGGCCGTTCCCGCGTTGGTCTAGCGGCGCAGTTTTTGTTACAATGCGCAATTTGCTCGGTGAGACTAAAAAAAGGATGTGCAGACCGTGAGGGAGATCGTCGCAACCGAGGCCGCGCCGCAGGCCATCGGCCCGTATTCGCAAGCCGTCAGGCTCGGTGATTTGGTGTTCACGTCGGGACAGATTCCGATTGACCCGCAAACGGGCGTATTCGTCGAAGGCGGAATCGCGGAGCAGACAGAGCAGGTTTTGCGCAATCTCGCGGAGGTGTTGCGGGCGGCGGGCACAGGGCTCGAAGAGGTGGTGAAGACGACCGTGTTTCTGGCCGACATGAACGATTTCGCGGCGATGAATGAAGTGTACGCCCGCTATTTTTCAAACGAGCCGCCGGCGCGTTCGACCGTGCAGGCCGCGCGCCTGCCGCGCGACGCGCGCGTCGAAATAGACGTGATAGCAGTCAGGAAGAAAATAATGAAGTAGGAACGATGAACGATGAAGTAAAAGCAGTTGATTTCAGTTCATCGTTCATCGTTCTTACTTCATCGTTCCGGTTCAAGCAGCTTTCGCCGTCTGCGCCACTTTCGTTATCTTGTTGCCTTTGATGCAACTGGTGCAGACACGCATGCGCATGTTGCCGCCCTGCGGGCGCTGCACGCGGATTTCTTGCAGGTTGGGATTGAAACGCCGGCGGGTGCGATTGTTCGCGTGGGAGACGTTGTTACCGAATTGCGGGCCTTTGCCGCAGACTTCGCATCGTTTTGCCATGATTGCCTTGAGTACCTCCGAATAAGTAAAAGCGCGCCGCGCCGGTCGCCAACACACACACGGTGAGCACTTGGAGCACGCGGGAAACCAAAATTTATAGCAAACAGTTTTACCGAAGGTCAAGCGCGCAAGCCTGCTCGCGGGTGCGCGGGGTCTTTTTAAGGGTCATCACAGAAAAGTTGAAGGAGTAGAAAGCCAAAGTGTACAGAGCCGCCAAACAGTTCAGTCTTCTCGCCATCGTCGTTTCACTTGCGGTTGTCTTCGTCGCCTGCGACCGCACCAAAGGCGGCGGAGACGGCAAGGGGACGGCCGCCGCCGCCACGGTCAACGATAAAAAGATCATGTTGACCGACGTGGACAAAATTCTCGAACAGCAGGCCAAGAGCCAGCAGGTGCAGTTTTCCGACATGTCCCAACTCGAACTCGCCGCCGGGCGTTTGCAGGTGCTCGACGAGTTGATCCGCCGCGAGGTGCTGTTCCAGCGCGCCGAGAAAGAGAAACTTTTGCCCACGGACGATGAAGTGGGGCAGGCCATCAACGCGCAGAAGCAGCAGCTCGGAACTCAGGAGGAGTTCCAGCGCGCGCTCAAAGAATCGGGGCAGACGGAGGAGGCCGTGCGCGATGTCGCGCGGCGTCAACTGGCGATCCAGAAACTGCTCGACCGCACCGCCGCCAAGATCGAGCCGCCGACCGATAAAGAGGTGGAAGACTTCTACAACAACAACAGGGCGCGTTACGTGAGCCAGCGCGGGGTGGGGCTGGCCGCCATCGTCGTCGACCCGGCGGACAACGGCGCGACGAACGACGCCAAGACCGACATCGAGGCCAAGAACAAGATCGACATCATCTACCAGCGCCTCAAGAGCAACGCGGACTTCGCCACCGTCGCCCGCGCCGAGAGCGAAGACCCGCAGAGCGTGCAGCGCGGTGGCGATATAGGCTTCTTCACCGAAGACCAACTGAAACAGAGCGGGTTCCCGCAGGACTTGATCGCGCGCTTCTTCAGCGGCATGGAAGTCGGCGGCTACACGGCGCCGCTCCAGTCGAGCGGCCGCTGGACGATCTTCAAGCTCACGGACAAGCGTTTGCAGAGCGAAAACCTGACGCTCGACAACCCCGAAGTGCGCAAGGACGCGACCGACAACATCCTCAACCAGCGCAAGCAAATTCTGAACGCCGCGATGCTCGAAGTCGCCATGCGCGAGGCGAAGATCACAAACCATCTGGCGCAGGACATGCTCAACAGTTCGACCTCGCTGAGCAGCCTGCGCCCGGCCGGCAGCCGCCCGCAGGGAATGCCCGCCGCGAGTCCGGCCGCAGGAGGCGAGGCGGCCAGCCCGACGGCCGGAGCTTCGGCGAGTCCGGCCGCTTCTCCCGCAAGCGGCGGCGCGACGGCATCGCCCGCGTCCAACACCAACGCGGCAGGCGGCAACAAGTAACCGTCGCCGCATCGAACTCGTAGTGTGAACCCGAATCGTGAATCGTAAACGGAGGCTTCGCCCGGCTCTGTTTACGATTCACGATTTACGATTTACCGTCTCGTTCATTTCGCTATTCGTCAAAGCCATGCTGTTTCGCCTCTCGGAAGTTTATAAGTCTTACGGCTCGCAGGACGTGCTGCGCGGCGCGTCGCTGCAGATCAATCCGGGCGAACACGTCGGCCTCGTCGGGCGCAACGGCGCGGGCAAGACCACTTTGTTCCGCCTCATCGGCGGCGAGGAGACGCCCGACGAGGGGGACGTGGTGCGCGCGCGTGGACTCAATCTCGGCCTGCTCCAACAGCACGTTGATTTCGAGCCGGGCATGACCGTCCACGAATCGGCGCTCGCCGCCTTCGGTCGCCTCCAGCAGATCGAGCACGAGATGCACGAACTCGAACACCGCATGGCCGAAGCCACCGACGACCTCGACGCCGTGCTCGAACGCTACAGCGATCTCCAGCACGAGTTCGAGCGCGAGGGCGGCTTCGAGTATGCGGCGCGCGCCGAGGCGATTTTGTTCGGCCTCGGCTTCGAGCGCGAGATGTGGGGGATGGAGACGGAGAAACTTTCGGGCGGGCAGAAGAACCGGCTCGGCATGGCGCGTCTCCTGCTCGCCGAACCCGACGTGCTCCTCTTAGACGAGCCGACGAATCACCTCGACGTGGCGGGCGTCGAATGGCTCGAAGAGTTCCTGTCGTCATACGCCTCGGCCTACGTCATCATCTCGCACGACCGTTATTTCCTCGACCGCTCGTGCCGCCGCATCGTCGAGGTGGAGAACGGCAAGGCCGTCAGTTACAACGGCAACTATTCGGCCTTTCTCGTCGAGCGCGAGGAGCGACGCGAGGCGCAGCGGCGCGCTTACGAAAACCAGCAGCACCTCATCGCCAAAACCGAAGAATTTATCCGCCGCAACCTCGCCGGGCAGAAGACCAAGCAGGCCAAGTCGCGCCGCACGATGTTGCAGAAAATGGAACGCGTCGAAGCGGTGCGCAACGATCAGTCGCAGGGCAATTTTCAGTTGAAGGGCGTCGAGCGCACCGGCAACCAGACGCTAATCGTCAAAGAACTGGCGGTCGGTTATCCGGACAAAGAGCTGGCGACCGACATCA